>JBBQJA010000060.1:0-21713 GCA_038325465.1 Hyphomicrobiales bacterium
CACGCCCGCCTGCGCACCGCGCCCCGCCGCCGTGGTGATCGAGATCGGGGTGGCAAGGCCAAGGGCGCAGGGGCAGGCGATGATCAGCACCGAGACGGCCGAGGCGATGGCGAAGACCAGCACCGGTTCGGGGCCAAAGATCATCCACATCACAAAAGCGACGATCGCCACCCCGACCACGGTTGGCACAAAGACCGCCGCCACGCGGTCGGCCATTCCTTGAATCGGCGCGCGGGACCTCCGCGCGTTCGACACCATGGCCACGATCTGCGCCAGCACGGTATCGGCGCCGACCTTGCCCGCCTCGATCACCAAGGATCCGTTCTTGTTGATCGTGGCCCCGGTGACGGCGTCGCCTGGGCCCTTTTCGACCGGCATGGACTCGCCCGTCAGCATGCTTTCGTCCAAGGAGGACCGTCCCTCGACCACAACCCCGTCCACGGGCACCGCATCACCGGGGCGCACCCGCAGCTGGTCGCCTTCCATGATGTTTTCCAGTGGTGCGTCGTATTCCGTGCCGTTGGGCAGGATCCGCCGTGCGGTCTTGGGCGCGAGATCCAGCAGCGCACGGATCGCGTCGCCGGTGCGTTCGCGCGCCCTGAGTTCCAGCACCTGGCCGACGAAGACCAGCGTGATGATCACCACCGCCGCCTCGAAATAGGTGCCCACACCGTGGCCCATGCGGTAGACCTCGGGGAAGACGCCGGGCAGGAAGGTCGCCACGATCGAATAGAGATAGGCCGCCGCCACGCCGAGCGAGATCAGCGTCCACATGTTGGGCGAGCGGTTGATCACCGAGTCCCAGCCGCGTTGGAAAAACGGCAAGGCCGCCCAGAGCACGATGGGTGTCGCCAGCACGAACTCCAGAAAGCTTGCGGTCTGATGGCCGATCCAGTCGCGCACAGGCAGACCAATGAGTTCGCCCATCGTCAGGATGATGAGCGGCACCGCCGCCGCCGCCGAGATCCACATCCGGCGGGTGAAATCCGTCAGCTCGTGGCTGGGTTCGTCCGTTGGCACCACCGGCTCTAGCGCCATGCCGCAGATCGGGCACGGTCCCGGCGCGTCGCGGACGATCTCGGGGTGCATCGGGCAGGTGTATTGCACGTTAGCGGGTGCTGTTTTCTTGTGCCCAGCGGCACGGCCCGAGGCGTAGAACCACGGATCGCCTTCAAACTTTGTCTGACATTTCTCGGAACAGAAATGGAAGGTCTTGTCCTCGAACTCCGCGTGCCGCGTGTCAGGCCCGACCGCAACGGTCATCCCGCAGACCGGATCCTTTGCTGTCTCGGCCCCTTCGGGACCGTCCGATTTTGCGTGCGTATGATCGTGGTCCATATCCTGCCGACTTTCTTTTGATTTGTTTCAGCGTGAGGCATCCAGCAACTGGAACCTAAAGCCCTTTTCAATGCTGACTGTGATCGCCCTCGCTTACAGGGTTGCGTGCGAGAAAGACGCCGACGAATGCGAACACCAGTGTCATGCCGATGACGCCAAGAACGACGATCAGCGGGTCGGACTGCCATTTCACCATGGCGAAGGCGGTCAGGACGACGGCGTCGAGCGCAATCGCTGTCAACATGACCCACCCCCGCGCGCCAATGTCCTGGCGAAGGTTTCGGTAGACGCCAGCGTGAATGATCACGTCCATCACGAGGTAAAAGAATGCGCCGAGCGAGGCGATGCGGCTGAGGTCGAAGAAGACCGTCAGGAAACCGGCAATCACGACGGTGTAGACCAGCGTGTGGTCCTTGACCCCTCCCGGCATCCCGAAATGGCTGTGCGGGATCATCTTCATCTCGGTCAGCATTGCCAGCATCCGCGACACCGCAAAAATGCTCGCGATCAGGCCCGAGGCCGTGGCGACGAGCGCCAGTGCCACCGTCAGATAGAAGCCGGTTTGCCCAAGCGCGGGTTGGGCTGCTTCGGCGAGGGCATAATCCTTGGCCGCAACGATGCGGTCAATTGGCAGGCTGGACCCGACTGCGAAGGCGACGAGCAGATAGACGACCACGCAGATTGCGATGGACAGCACGATGGCCCGGCCCACGTTGCGGTGCGGCTCGGTGACCTCGGCCCCGCTGTTGGTGATGGTCGTGAAGCCCTTGAAGGCCAGAATCGACAGCGCGACGGAGGCCACAAAGCCGGTTGCACCCGCATCCCCGCCGGTCGCCGCGAAGGTAATCCCGCTTGCCCAGAGGCCTGCCACACCAAACAGCGCAATGCCGCCGACCTTGATTACGGCCATGACGATGGACAGAAGTCCGACCGAACGGTTGCCCGATATATTGATAATATATGCGAGGACGATCAGCCCGACGCCGATGACAGGGACGAGGAAACTGTCCGGATCGCCGCCAAACGCCCGGATCGTGTAGGTGCCAAAGGTTCGCGCGACAAGGCTTTCGGCGATGACCATCGACAGCGCCATCAGCAGTGCGGCACCCGCCGCGACCGTCGTCGGCCCGTAGGCCTTCTTCAGGATCATCCCGACGCCGCCCGCAGACGGAAAGGCGTTTGACATCTTGATGTAGGTGTACGCGCTGAACGCGGTCACGATCGCCCCGGCGACGAACGACAGGGGAAAGAGCGGTCCCGCAAGTTCCGCAATTTGCCCGGTCAGCGCGAATATGCCCGCACCGATCATCACGCCGGTACCCATCGCAACTGCGCCCGGCAGGGTGATGCTGTTCTCCTTGTAGCCCTGCGCCATCAGGTTTCCTTCTCGACTTGCCGCCGTGTCGCGATCCAGAGCAGGGGCAATCCTGTGATCAGGCCGAGACCCAGCACCGCCCATGTGGTTCGACCAAGGTCTCCGCTGACCGCCTCGCCGCCGAAATGCGCGAGCACGAAACTCGCCGGAATGATGCCCGCCAGTGTCGCCAATGCGAAACGCCAGGCGTGCAGACGGCTGAGCCCTGCCGCGTAGCTGATGATATCGAAGGACACGAAGGGCATCAGGCGACTGGCAAAAACAGTCCACGTCAGCGCGTTCTGCGACCCGAGCAGCCCCGCATCGACAGAAGCGCCGAACACCCGCCGCAAGACATCATGCCCCAGAACCCGTGCCAGGGCGAAGGCAATCAGCGCCCCAAGTTCGGCGCCGATCACGACCTGGACGGTGCCCCAGACATGCCCGTAGGCCGCACCCGCAGCCAAGGCGATCGGCGCGCTCGGAATGGGACTGGCGACCACCGCAACGCTCATAAGCGCGATGATCAGCAACGGACCCCAGAGCCCGGCCCGCGCCACCAGCACCTCAAGCGTTTCGCGGTCCATAAGCCTCTGGGCACCGACCAGCACCGACGGCGCAAACCACCACAACCCGAGCCCGGCGAGTCCAAGGACTGCAATCGACGCGAGGATGCCAGTGCGCAAGCGCATCTCAGATCGCCTCGACTGCCTTCTTCAGGAGATCGCGCACCTGACCGGCGACCGCGTGCAACGCTGCGTTGTCGATCGCCTGCATCGAGGCCACTGGATCGATCGCACTGACCTCGACGCCGCCCTCAATCTCGCGCAGGATCACATTGCAGGGCAGCATCGCGCCGACTCGTGGCTCTATCCCGATGGCTTCATGGGCCATCTTCGGATTGCATGCCCCGAGAATGCGGTAGGATGGCATCTCGACATCGAGCTTCGTTTTCATGGTTGCCTGCACATCGATCTCGGTCAGGATGCCGAAACCCTTGTCGGTCAATGCAGCGCGTGTGCGCGCATCGACGGCGTCAATATCGGCGCCCGCTATCAGGCGATTGATCGTGTAGTCCATCGTCATTCCTTTCGGTTCATTTGCGCAGGTATTTGACCAGCGCTGCGATTGAAAGGCCGACGACCAGGAGGATGACGATCATCCAGATCCAGCCGAAGCCCATGCCGTAACCCATACCGTAGTCATTCATCATGGTTCTCTCCCGGAGTAATTTTTGCAGGGCGCCGAAGCGGCGATCCTAAGCTTTTCGGCGTTCAAGACGTTGACGTGGATCAGTCACCGAATTCAGAGGCAGGATAAGCGGGCAAGGCCTTTGGACTGCAGTTGCTTGCCTTCGATCCCGACAGCGGCGTCCACTTCCGTGCGGCTGCGGTGTCATTCGACTTCGGCGCGGGGTGTGCCCGCAGGTGCCTCGCCGTTTGCCTCGATGTCGAGGATGTATCTCTTCATTTCAGCGATTTCGCTGAGCTGCGCTTCGATGATTGCATCTGCCAGTCCCCGGACCCTGGGGTCCGAAATATCGGCCCGCTCGCTGGTCAGGATGGCGATGGAATGATGCGGGATCATGGCTCGCATCCAGGCGAGGTCGTCGACCGTCTCCTGGCTGCGGACAAGCCAGAGCGACAGGGCGAAGGTCACGGCGGCACCCGCAAAGATCGCGAGATTGACCTTTTTGTTGGAATACATGCCCAGCATGAAAGCAAGCATGATGATCGCCATCACCGCACCCATATAGATCGCCATCCACATCCGCGTCTGCGAGAAGAAGATGTGGTCGAGCGCGTAGGTGTTGAGATACATCAATCCAAACATCGCGACCGTCGAAGTCGCGATCATCGCAAGGAAACGTCCATAGTGCATGTTCCGACTCCTGATCAAAATTAAGTCGCCAGTTCAACGACTTTCGGGTGCCGAAGGGTTTCAGATTGACAACGCCCCCGGCTTTTCAGGGTAGTGGATTGGATTTGACATCTGGTCCCCATTTTCGGGTCGCATCCGATGCCAAATGTCAAATTCGTAAAATCCACTCAAACCATAAGCTTGCTACAGCGCCGCGCATCCGCTCGGATGCGCAAAGGCCGCTGCAGGAAAGCCGTCACTTGCGCAAATATTTCAAGAGCGCTGCAATCGCGAGACCGAGCAGCACGAGGATGACGATCATCCAGAGCCAGCCGAAGCCCATTCCCAAACCCATACCATATCCGTTCATCATCGTTCCCTCTTGATCCGTGATCGGGTGTCCCCGCCAATCGGCACCAGGCGCGAGGGGCGGGAACAAGACGGGTGTCAGTTGTTGCCCGTCGTTGGTTTGCGCATCATTGCCTTGCCCATGCCCGGCATTGCGTCCTGCTGCCCGCTCATGTGGCTTTGCATCAACATGGCCATCGCAGCCATTTCGGCTTCCGTCACTTGCGCATCGCCGTCAGCGTCATGCATCTGGAACGCGCGCACTGTCGTTGGCCTCGCATGAGCCGCGTGCATGGTCGCGAACTCGTCCAGCGACAGCGTGCCGTCGGCGTCGGTGTCATAAGTCTTGAGTTCAGCTTGTGTTCCCGCCGTCATTTCTTCGGGCGACACGACGCCATCGTTGTCGGTGTCAAACGCGGCCATCGGGTAGCTCTGAGCCCCGCCCATCCTCATGCCCATTGCGCCACGCATCATGCCGTCGTGACCCTCCATCATACCCATCCCGTCACCCATCATCGCCCCATGTCGCATCTGGGTTTCCTGAGCGATCACCGGCACCGCCACGGCGAGGAGGCCCAGGGCGGCGGTGGCTGCAAGAGCGAATTTTGTCGAGCGTTTCATTTTGTCTCTCCTGAATTCAATTGCGATGAGACCAATCTGGAAGCCAGATGTCGCACCGGTTTGTCAGGCAGACCGGTGTTTTGTAACAAACTGTCGCAAGCCGAGCCGCAGTGGGGGTTTGCGACAATCTTCTGCCCGCAGCGCCGACCGGATCGGATAAGCTCATCCTCAGGAGAGACGATGATGACCCACCCGCCCCATATTCTGATCGTTGATGACCATCGCGAGATCCGCGATGCGCTGGTGAAATATCTCGAAAGAAACGGCATGCGCGCGACCTCCGCCGCAAACGCCGCAGCGATGGACGCGGCGATGAAGGTGGGGCAATTCGACCTCATTGTGCTTGATGTGATGATGCCGGGCGAAGACGGCCTGTCAGTCTGCCGCCGCTTGCGCGCTCAGGGCTCCATCCCGATCCTGATGCTGACCGCCTTGGGCGATGAAACTGACCGTATCGTGGGGCTGGAGGTCGGTGCGGATGACTATCTGCCCAAACCGTTCAACCCACGCGAGTTGTTGGCCCGGATCAAGGCGATCCTGCGTCGCTCTGACCGAGCGGAAATGTCAGGTGGCAGTCTGGCCGGGCACAGATTGGCGTTTGACCGTTGGGTGCTGGACACTGACCGGCGGTCTCTGAGCGATGTCGACGGCGTGGACGTCGGGCTCACCACTGCCGAGTTCCGTCTGCTGACGGTGTTTCTGGAACGACCACGCTTCGTGCTCAGCCGCGAACAATTGCTCGATCTGACCTCAGGTCGCGCAGCACAGGTGTTTGACCGGACCATCGACAACCAGATCAGTCGCCTGCGGCGCAAGATCGAGGTCGATCCCTCCAGGCCCCTGTTGATCGCCACAGTATGGGGCGGTGGATATACCCTTGCCGCCGACGTGAGGGCGCTCCCGTGAACACGCGCTTCTCGCTCCTGCTCAGGATGTTTCCGCAATCGCTCGGCGGGCAGTTGCTGGCCATGTTGCTGCTGGCGCTGGTCGTCACGCAAGGGCTTGGCCTTTTGTTGTTGACCGACGAGCGCAACCGGGCCGTGCGAGCGGCTTTGGGGCTGGAGGCGGCGGGGCGGGCGGCGAACCTGGTGTTGCTGCTCGACGGTGCCCCGCTCCATCTGCGCCCGTCCATTCTGCGCGCCGCTGATTCGCCCCTGGTCAGGTTTGAAGTCGGACGCGAGCCGGAAGCCCCCCACGACAGTGCCGACGCTGATTTTGTCTTGCGCCAGATCCGGCAGATCCTTGGCGAACCGGAACGTGAAATCCGCGCAGATGTTCATGCCCTTGCTTCAGGTCCGGTGCCGATGCCCGAAGGGATGCCCGCTGTCATGCGCCCGATGCATGACGCCATGATGGCCGGACGAACCGACCCGGTTGAGCTCACGCTGTCGATCCGTCTGGCGGGCGGGGATTGGCTGAATGTGCGGACAATGTTTCATCGGCCGGGTCTTCAACTTTCGCCCGAAGCCGCGTTGCCCTTGCTGTTGATGGCGGTAGCCGTGGTCCTGGTCGCATGGTGGACGGCGCGGCGTGTCGTGGGACCGATGCGCGCCCTCTCCGTCGGGGCAGACAGACTGGGGCGCGGGCTTGATTCAGACCCGCTGCCCATGGCAGGTCCGACCGAAGTGCGCGATACCACGCGGGCCTTCAACCAGATGAAGGACCGGCTCACCCGTTTCGTCAACGAGCGCACGCATATGCTCGCTGCACTGAGCCATGACCTGCGCTCGCCGCTGACGGCGATGCGGCTCAGGATCGAAATGCTGGATGAAACCGAAGACAGCATCCGGTTGACCGTCCTGGTCGAGGAAATGCAGGCCATGGTTGAGGCGACGCTTGAGTTCGCGCGCGGCATCACCAATGCAGAGCCCGAAGCCACAGTCGACCTCGCCGCTGTGTTGAGCGATCTGGTGAGCGATGTGGGTGGAAACAAGGCCACGCTCGCGGCTTCATCGCCCCTTCCTGTCACCATTCGCCCGCAAGCCCTGAACCGCGCCCTGCGCAACCTGATCGACAATGCGGTCCGCTATGGTGGCGTGGCGAACGTGACGCTGACGCAGAATCCGGGGACCGCCGTCATCACCATCGCCGACACGGGGCCGGGATTGCTCGATCATCAGCTTGAGGCCGTCTTTGAACCTTATGTCCGGCTTGAAGGTTCGCGCAGCCGCGATACCGGAGGTGTCGGTCTGGGCCTTGCGATCGCCCGGACCATCATTCAGGCGCATGGTGGGACGGTGATCCTGCGCAATGTGAAAGACGGCGGCCTTGAAGCCGTTGTCCGCCTGCCGATCGGAGACGCGTGACACTTGACTTCCGCTGACTGCTGCTGGTTGGTGCGGCCGGATTCATCCTCGGTTGTCTAGTGGTGCGACCCTGACAGACAGTTCCCATCTGTCAGGACAAATCGCCCCGCCAGATCGATAGCTTGTGGGCTGACTTTTCAAAACAGATGGGAACCATCTGTTTCGGTCAGACCACTAGAGTTATTCCGGCGTGGTCAGAATCGCCGGAATAGCTCTATCCTCTTGTTTTGACGCAATTCCGGACGCGAAAGCGGTGCCACTTTCGCTGAAATTGCTCTAAAGTGACGATGCCTATTTCGCGGTGTAGCGGGCGAATATCTCGGTTCTGCCGCCGTCAAGAAGCATGAACACGTCATAGTCGCCACCTGCGGAATCGACCTCCATTCCGGGCGATCCGACCGGCATGCCGGGTACCGCCAGGCCGACCGCCTTCGGCGCTTCCGCCAGAAACCTTTCAATGTCGGCTGCCGGAACATGCCCCTCGATGACATACCCGCCAATCAAGCCGGTGTGGCATCCGGCCATTGCCTCTGGCACACCGTTGTCGGCTTTGAGCCATGCAAGAGCATTTTCGTCGATATCGGTTGCGGTGACGGCAAAGCCTGCTCGTTGGAGATGGTGGATCCAGGCTTCGCAGCAGCCGCATCCGGCGGCCTTGAACACAGACATGGCGCGCGCATTTGCGGAGGCGGCATATGGCAGGAATGGCAGACTGGCTGCAGCCGCAGTCAGGGACAGCAAGGTTCTGCGTGTTATCGGCATCGGTTGCTTCTTTCGCTTTCGGCCCATTGGCGCGACTGGGTGGATTTCAGCGCAACTTTTGTACGTCCATCTGAACACGCAAAGGTCGCTGCGGCTCTGTAAAATCTGCAGGAGTGCCGTGCCCCTGGTAACCAAACCTTGGGCACGGCCCGGTGTTGCGCTCAGAACTTGCCCTGCACCATAACACCATCTGCGCCTTTAAGCTGGATCGCGCCTTTGACGCCAACAGGCACTGCGATGCCCGCATCGCCGGACAGGATTCCCGATGCAGAATGGGTGAGCAGGGCGCGCACGGGCTTGCCGTCCAGAATGAGAATGGCAATGCCGGTCATCGTTTCGGTTTGCGCAGCGCTGTCGTCTGTATCCAGAGTGACGTGGAAATCGACTTTTGTGCCATTGGGCACCAGTTCGACGCGGTAGGGGCCTGCGTCGACGCGCATGCCCCCGTTGGGGCCAAGCCCGGCCTCATGGGCGAAGGCGGAGGTGGCAAGAAGCAGGGACAGCAGGGTGATCCGAAGCATGGGAATAGTCCTTTGTGATCAGAATGAAGGGATGGCCGCACCTGCGGGTGCGTCGGGTGAAACTGCCTCTGCACGCGCGCTCATGATCAGCCGTTCCAGCGATGCACGTCCATAGCGCAGGAACAGAACCGGCGTCAGGAACGTGTCGAGCAAGGTCGACGAGACCAGTCCGCCGAAGATCGTGATGGCGACCGGGTTCAGGATCTCCTTGCCCGGCTCACCCGCACCGATCATCAACGGCACCAGCGCCACGCCCGCCGACAGCGCCGTCATCAACACCGGTGTCAGGCGTTCGAGCGATCCGCGGATGATCAAATCCCGGCCGAACGGCATGCCTTCATGCAGGGCCAAGTTTATGTAATGGCTGATCTTGAGAATGCCGTTGCGCGCGGCAATTCCGGTCAGGGTGATGAAGCCGATCATCGACGCCACCGAAAGCGGTTGTCCCGCGATCCACAGTGCCGCCACCGAACCGATCAGCGCCAGTGGCACCGATCCCATGATGATCAGCGCGCAGACGGTGGACCTGTAACGGCTGTAGAGGATGGCGAACACCATGCCGAGCGACACCAGCGACAGAAGGCCGATGGTGCGGCTTGCCTCTTCCTGCGCTTGAAAGGTGCCCTCAAGCGTGGCGGAAAATCCCGGCGGCAGATCGGCGGCGGCGATGATGGCGCGGATCTGCGCCACCACCCCCGCCATGTCCACCTTGCCGTCGGTATTGCCCAGAACAACCACCCGCCTGCGCCCGTTTTCACGCAGGATCTGGTTGGGCCCGTCGGTCTCGCGCACTTCGGCCAGTTCGCGCACGGGGATCCAGCCGGCAGGTGTTTCAATCAGGAGATCGCCAAGCGCCTCGGTGGTCCGGCGGCTGTCGTCCAGCCGCATCACCACGTCATAGGTTCGTGTCCCATCGACAAGCTTGGACACCACCCGGCCGTTGGACAGCCGTTCCAACGCCTGGGTGATTGCGGCAGGTTGGATGCCGTAGAGTGCTGCCCTGTCATAATCGATGCGGATCTCAAGCTGCGGAATGCGAACCTGCTTTTCCACCTGCAGATCGACCAACCCCGGAATGGCGGCGATCTGGCCACGCAGGCTTTCGGCCACCGAACGCAGCGTATCAAGATCCTCGCCATAAACCTTCAGCGCAAGCTGAGCGCGCACCCCCGAGAGCATGTGGTCCAGCCGGTGCGAGATCGGTTGTCCGACGTTGATCACGACCGGCAAGATCGAAAGCCTGGCTCGGATGTCGGCGACAATCTCGGTTTTGGGCCGATCGCCGGGTTCCAGGTCGACTTCGATTTCCGACGAATGCACCCCTTCGGCATGTTCATCGAGTTCTGCCCGACCGGTTCGCCGGCCGACCGCTCGGACTTCGGGCACTTCCATGATCAACGACTCGGCGATCAGCCCGACCCGATGCGATTCGGCCAGGGATATTCCGGGGTTGAACAACATCGAGATGGTGAAGGTGCCTTCGTTGAAGGGCGGCAGAAAGGCGCGGGGCAGCGTCGTCGCTGACCATCCCGCTATCAAAACGCCCAGCGCGGCCACCGCCATCAACGTCTTTTGCCAGCCAAACGCCACGCCAAGCGCCGCCCGGTTGCCGCGTTTGAGCGTGCGCACCAGCCACCCTTCATGGTCGTCCAGCCGCTTCATGTTGGGCAGCAGGTAATATGCCATCACCGGTGTCAGCGTGATCGAGACCACAAGACTGACGAGAATGGACACGATGTAGGCCTGCCCCAGCGGTGCAAACAGCCGCCCTTCGATCCCTGACAGGGCAAACAGCGGTACAAACACGAGAACAATGATCATCGTGGCATAGACGATGCCCGACCGCACTTCCTGCGAGGCAGAGACGACCACATCGAAGGTGCTGCGCGGGTTGCCGGCCTCGCGGTTTTCGCGCAGGCGGCGGAAGATGTTCTCGACATCCACCACCGCATCGTCAACCAGTTCGCCAATGGCGATGGCCAGTCCTCCGAGCGTCATCGTGTTGATCGACAGGCCCAGCAACTGGAATACGATTGCCGTGGCAAGGATGGAGACCGGAATGGCGGTCAGCGAAATCAGTGTGGTGCGCAGGTTCAAAAGGAACGCAAACAGCACGATGGCGACCACAACGACCGCTTCCATCAGCACGATCTGCACATTGTTGACCGAGGTCTCGATGAAATCGGCCTGCCGGAACAGCACCTGATCGGCGCGCATCCCATCAGGCAATGTGGCGGTGATCTGGGCCAGTTCCGCCTCGACCGCGCGCGTCAGACTGACGGTATCGACGTCTGGCTGCTTTTCAACGGAAACGATGACGGCGGACTTTCCCATATAGCCCGCCTCGCCGCGCTTCAATCGGGCACCATAGCCGACTTCGGCCACCTGGCGCAGCAACACGGGGCGCCTGCCGTCACTGTTGACCACGACCTTGCGCAGGTCCTCCAGCTTCAGGGTGCTGCCGATGTTCCGGATCAGGAATTCGCGGGCATACTGATCGGTAAAGCCGCCGCCTGAGTTTTCTCCGAAGGCGGTAATGGCCGTTTCCACCTGTTCCAACGTCACACCGAGCGCACGCAAGGCAGCGGGGTTGGGGGCGACACGGAACTGGCGCACCTCGCCGCCAATGGGAATCACCTGCGCGACGCCCGGAATGGCGAGAAGACGCGGGCGGACCAGAAAATCGGCCGCCTCGCGCAATTCCATCGGCGAGACGCCATCGGGCGCGGTCATGGCGACAAGCATCACCTGCCCCATGATGGAACTGATCGGCCCCATCTGCGGCGTAACCCCTTCGGGCAACTGCGCGGCCACCAACGTCAGTCGCTCGGCGATCTGCTGGCGGTTGCGGTAGATATCGGTGCCCCAGTCAAATTCGACATAGACGATGGACAGGCCGACGCCCGAGACAGATCGGACGCGGTCGACCCCCGGCAAGCCGTTCATCTGGGTTTCCAGCGGATAGCTGACCAACTGCTCGACTTCTGGCGGCGCCAGACCTTCCGCTTCGGTCATGATCGTGACGGTCGGCCGGTTTAGGTCGGGGAACACGTCGACCGGCAGACGCAGTGCGGTGAAGGCGCCATAACCCATCAGCACGGCGGCTATCGTCAGCACGAGCATCCGGTTGCGCAGGGATTGGGTGACGAGAAATGTGAACATGACATTCTCCCCTTAACGCAACTGGTTGAGAAGTTCGGCACCCTGCGTGACCATACGCTCGCCCGGTGCTACACCCGCCACAATCAGAACGCGCGCGCCATCCAGTGGTTCGGTCCGGACCGCGCGGGGCTCGAACAACTCGGGTGCGGTGTGAACAAAAACAATGTTCTCTCCGTTGGTGCCCCGGATCACCGCATCGCGTGGCGCCGCCATCCCGGTGGTCGCGGCCGAAGTTGACGCCACCACGGTCACCATCTGGCCAAGGCGCAGCTTGCTGTCCCCGCCTTCGATCCGGAACAGGACCGGCTGCGCCTGATTTCCATCCGCAAACCCAGCGCCCGCAAAGCCAAGCGGGATCGCCCCGCCCTTGCCATCGCTGACCGAAGCGGCCTCTGCCACCGCATCGCCACTGTAGGAAATCGCCTCGATCCACAGGCGGGCGGGATCGATAATGTGGAAAACAACGGTGTTGCTTTCCGCGATCAAGCCCTGTGCCGCATTTGCGCTGGCGATGACGCCGGAAATGGGCGCGACGAGTTTCTCCGAGCCCAATTTCACATCATCCAAAGCGACCCGGCGTTCGCGCAAGCCTGCAAGATTGATCTCCGCTTCATCCAACTGGGTTTGCGACACCGCACCCGACGCGCCGAGTTTGCGAAACCGTTCCGCCTGACGTTCAGCAATCGCGATTTCCTGATCCAGCTCGCCCTGAGCCTGGCGGATCGAGGATCGGTCGATGGCAGCGAGCGAGGGTTCGACAATCGCCAGCACCTCCCCCGCCGTGACCTTGGCACCCAGCGTCGGAAACCCACCCTGAGGCGCGGACAATCGCCCTCCGACTGCGGTCTGCACGAAGCCGCTGGCATTTGGATCGGGGATGACACGGCCCGGCATCTCGATGCTGCGTCGATGGTTCGCCTCGGTTGCGGGTTCGGTGCGGATCGCAAGAATGCGCTGTGCCGGTTTTGGCGCAAACACCCGTCCGTCGGGCAACCGCTGCGACACATCCCGTACGACCGGCGCAGACGCTGTCTGTGCGAAGGCGAAGGATCCGGCAAACGCAACCAGCACGGCAGTTGCCGCGACCCCGGCGGCAAGCCTTCGGCGGCGCAGCAAGGCCATCGCCGCCGCCCCTGCAAGAAAGCCCAAAGCGCCAACAGCCAGGAATTCCGGATCGTTGCGGCGCAGGCGCTCGGTGATGTCGGTGGCCATCACTTCGGAGATCTCCTGCGCAAAGGCAACGCCGATCAGCGCACCCACCCCTCCCTGGGGTGCGACAGCAGAGGCGGGTGGTTCAGAAATGGTCAATGTTCCGGTCAGAAAATCAATGTCGTCACCTGAAGACACAGTGAACAGCAGTTCATGACTGCCGGCGATCCGGGACCAGGGCGCGTCCAGCGTGTAAGTGTCGCCCTGCGCAATGGCCGTGGCAGGCCCGTCAGGCGTTTCCACGTCGATAGACGCTGCGGCTACCGGTTCATTGGTTTCAAACCGGTCGAGATAGATCGTCAGGGCTCCGCCGCCTGCCACGGCGACAAGCTCGAAAAGCGCGCTTGCCGCAGTTGCACGCGGCGCGGTCTGCACATTGACAGGCGGCGGTTCATCGCCATGCACATGGCCTTCATGGGCCACGGCAGGCGCATTGGCAAAGACAGTGATCAGGACCGCCAGAAGCGGCAGAAGGAAGGGGGGCATACACGACCTCACAAGAACATCGACGTGATGGCACCGCACCCATGGCGCGGCACCGCAATCTGTTCAGATGAGATGTCTTGGGGGGCGGCGCAGGCCCTCGGGTGGTGTGGGCGTGGCAGTCACCGGCGGAGGTGTTTCGGCAACTCCGTGTGCTTCGGCACGCGCGTCAAGGTCAGGCTCAACGCCAATAAGCGCCGGGCAACACGCCATGAGGGAGCAACACTCCTGGTCGCAGTCCGAAGTCCCGGCGTCAGACAAGACATCGGCAAATGCAACAGGGGCAGGGTTGGTTTTGCCGACGATTTCGAGACCGCTAGATAGATCAGCAAGCGTCAGTTCGGAAAAAGTGGCTGGAATTTCCGCCCTTGTATGCCCGGTATGGGCTTCCGCAGGGTCGACTGCAGAGACCATGATCGCCGCAAAAATGACTGCAAGACCGAAAACGGCGCGAAACAGCGAGCGCAATGGCGTGCGGGCCCGACTGTCGATGGCGACAGTCGAGACAGGATATATGCGCAATGACTGAACCACTGCTCCCAACGCCCATACCTTCACGAGAATTTTTCGATGTTATCAGATATCGTTCGCGGATGCGAGACAGGCGTTTGAAAAACCCGCGTTTGCGACATTGATCACGAAAACGGAAATCTTCGACACCCTGACTGCCCGGTTCACCCGCCAAAACCACACAGCCACATTGAAGCGAGATTATGACGTCCTGGAGAACCCACGTGAATCTCCGGCGTCAGTCGCGGTTTCTGGGTCGATTCCGCCATTTGCATCCCGTTGCCGCGTGCTTTGCCCTTCGTCAGCAAGGTGCAGCCATATGCGTAAAATTTGACTTAAATCGCGTTTCGTGAGCGAAAACTAACTTAAAAAATCTATGGCAAGATGCTTCTATAACCGGGAGAATTGCCATGAAACCGAGAAAATCCGTTCTCACCTGCCGCAAGGGTAACTTCGCAATTACAGGCTCGATCGCGATCATGGCAATGTTTGGCGCAGTTGGCCTCGCCCTGACTTACACCAGCGCGCTGCTGCAGAAAACTGAAATGCAGAACATGCTGGATGCGTCGGTGCTGGCCGGGACGGCGCTCGGCAACAGTGCCACCGAGAAGAAACGGCTTGCCACCGCCTATGCCGTCGCTGGAGACGATCCGCTGCTCTTCGGCAGCAATGCCGACATAGACATTTCGATCAGATCCGACGGGACCCGATTTCTCACCAACGGCGCATCAGTCATCGGAACGTCAACCACCCATATGCCAATCCCCATGGCTGGATTGATTGGACAAGACTTTCTGACTATCACGGTGACCGCAAAAGCTGAAAAGCGCTCTTCCGACCCTGTCTGCATCCTGGCTTTGAACCCGACCGATGCCGATTCCATCAAGATCTTTGGAAACGCGACACTTCGGGCACCGAACTGCGCTGCCATGGCCAACTCGACCAGCAAGGAAGCCATCAGGCAATACGGTGGAAAGTCGCTGGCCCGGACGCTGATCACTGGTGTGACAGGTTCGTACTCGGGCGCAAACATCGAGCCGAAACCCATCGCCGATGTCGAGCCGATGGATGATCCTTACATTGATGTGCCGCTTCCGAAGCCTGGGGATTGCATGAATGTCGCGGCAAAACTGTCGAAAAAGGCATTTGTTCTCGAGCCCGGCACCTATTGCGGCGGCATCTCGATCAGCCCAGGCGCCTCGGTCTCCTTGAAGCCCGGCATCTATATCATCAAGGACGGACAGCTCAGCATCGGTGCCGGATCAACCTTGACCGGTCAGGACGTCCTGCTGGCTTTCATCGGCTCCGACAGTTTCCTCTACAGCAATTCCAATTCGGTCATTGATCTGACCTCGCCCAGATCCGGTTTCTATAAGAACATCCAGTTCATGTCGGACCGGGAACTGGGTGCCAGTCGGAAGGGCGGGGAACAGGCCACGCTGTCGTCCTCCACGCTGACATATGATGGCGTCATGTACCTCCCGGAACAGGACATCTGGATCAAGGGTGGCAGTCAGATTTTCGCGAAGTCCGCCTCCATGGTTATGGTAGCTGACCAATTTTCAATCCAGGGTACAAGCGACGTCTTCGTCTCACACGAGAATTCGTCCGGGCGCCAACTGGACGGGCAAGACCTCGGCTTCAAGTATGCAGCCAGATTGTCAAAGTGAGACTGCGGCCGCGACCATCGCTTGGGCCACCGACATCGGTGCCAGTGGTTTCGTTCCAACATTTGCATGCCGCAGTCCATGCGCCTCTGCACATGTCGGAACCCTGAAAACCACGAGCAAATTCATGAATCGAGTGGATTTCATGAATTTGACATTCGGGATCAGACCCTCTGAAAACGGGGACCAAATGTCAAATTCAATCCACTCGTGGTTTCGATCAGACCCCAGCGCCCGCCCGCACTGCCTCGGCGGCGTCCTTCAGACGCTGAAGGAAGACCGGACGCCCACGCTCGACCATCTGCGGCGTCAGTCCCGCCATACTCACGCAGCAGGCGGCGTGGCCATGTTCGTCAAGAACCGGGACCGCGAGCGCGGTGATGCCGACAGCAAGGTCGTCGATGGCGCATTCCCAACCGCGCTTGCGGATCAACCGGAGTTGGTCGCGCAACTGGTCTGGATCGGTGATCGACCTGGCATTGCGTTTCTCAAGCGGCTGCGACAGGATGCGGTCAATGACCTCGTCGGACTGGAAGGCAAGCAACACCTTTGGCGCCCCGCCGCAGTTGAGCGGCAGCGTCCCGCCGATGGCCCACCAGTGAACTTCGATTCCCCGGGTGTCGTGCACGCGGTCAAGACAGACTGCACTGTCATCCTGAAAGACCGACACGAACGCGGTCACCCCAAGTTCGTTGGCCAGTTGAACAAGGATCGGCTGGGCGATGGCGCGAAGGTCCCGGCTGTCCTCAATATTGGCGGCAAGTTTGCGGATCGCCGCTCCGAGGCGGTAATGTTGTGTAAGCGGACCCTGGGCGATGAAATCGCTGTGCATCAAGGTCAGCAACAACCTGCGCGTCGTGCCTTTGTCGAGCCTCGTGGCAGAGCTCACCTGCGCCAGCGACTGCAGATTCTTCCCGGCAAAGGAATTGAGAACCGAAAGCGCCCGCGTCACCGCGCGTACATTCTGTGCTGCCGTACCCTTCTTGTCAGTGTTGTCCGCCATGGATGCGTCCGTTTCCCCAGCCAGTTTTATGTCGCACCAGTCCTGCCGCAGCGCAGAATCAGGATATATGTCAGCGCGTCTCCACTGCCGCACCAAGATACATCAGAACTGCAACCATAGCGCAAGTATTTCATTAGGTGATGCAGATTTCATCTGATAAAATAGTGTGACGGAGAGAGCTTTTGGCCCTCGATGGACAGCACTGGGCTTTGTTCAACTTCGATGCCCATCGTCATGCAATCCAGCGCCATCCGCCGTCAAACGCCGAAAATTGCCGCGTCCTCGGAGATGCCGTTGAACTTGCGCCACACGGTTTCCACCAGTTGAGTGAGATCGTGGGAAGAACGGCTGCGCCACTGCGGATGCTTGCGCATGCGAAAGGCAATCGTCGGAAGCTGTGGCAGCTGGAAAGCGGCGTCGACCGTCTCAAGGCCGGCATAGTCGCGCACCATCGGCAGGGCCGTGATGCCGATGTTGGCCAGAACGGCCGCACGCAAGGTGGCGAGATCCTCACCTTCATGGACACAACGCCACTTCATGCCTGCCGTCTGCAACGCCTGCGTCGCGATGTTGCGGAACCCGCAGGGCGAGCGGAACAGCACCAGCGGGAGGGTGTCGGACGCTGGATTGAGGACAAAGCCACTGCTGCGAACCCAATGCAGGGGAACTGGCTGGTGCGGCGTCTTGTCTTCCAATGGCCTGGGTCCAAGCAGGACGGCGAGATTGAGCCTGCCTTCGGCGACACCCTCCTCCAGGGTCTGGCTCCGACCGACCTTCACAACAAGCTGGACGTGCGGAAACTCGCGATGCGCCTCGGCGATCAGGATCGGGAGCAGGGTTTCGGAGAAATGCTCAGGCATTCCGATGTGGACGAGCTCGTGCTTTCGATCAAAGCCGAGTTCCTCAACGATTCCGTCGTTGAGCTCGATGATCCGACGCGCATAACCCAGCAACAGTTCGCCGGGCGACGTAAGGGTTGTCTTGCGGCCCTCCCGACGGAACATCGGTGCGCCGAGCTGGTCTTCCAGGCGGCGCATCTGCTGGCTCATGGCCGGCTGGGTCATGTTGAGGAGTTCGGCGGCGGCGACGTAGCTCCCCGCGTCAACAACGGTGACAAAGCTTCGAAGCAATTGCGTATCGAAATTCACGCGTCGCATCGGGACTCCCTCGCCTCCGCCCGAAGGCACCGTAAAAATCAATCAGTGCGTGCAACTTAGCAGACTTCGCGCCTATTGGATATAAATTCGGCGCAACACCAGCTTAAGGACAATTTTCTTATCTCGCAAAACCGCACATGCGACGCTCCGGCACACTCAGAACGGAGATCAATCCCATGTCAACAGTCGCGGTCGCCCAAACCAACAGCAACGCCAACTACATTCCCTTCAGTTTCATCATCCTTTGGAGTTCCGGCTATATCGGTGGCGCCATCGGCATCATGTATGCGGAACCTTTCACGATGACCTTTCTGAGGTTTTCGCTGGCCGGTCTGCTGGTGCTTGCCTTTGCGATTGCAACCCGGGCGCCGTTACCGTCGGACTGGCGTCAGCTCGGCCACATGGCCGTTGTTGGTTTCTTCATGCAGGCGATGCAGTTCGGTGGACTCTATGCCGGCATGAAGAATGGAGTTCCAGCCGGCCAGTCGGCGCTCATCGTCGGGCTCATGCCCGTTTTCGTCGCGCTCGCCGCAGGCCCGCTTCTCAAGGAACGGGTGACCTGGAACCAGTGGATCGGTCTTCTGCTCGGACTTTCAGGCGTTGTCCTGGTGGTCGGCAGCAAGCTCGGCACTGATTTTGCGGCGATCACCGGTTATGCCTTCACCGGTGTAGCCCTGGTCGGCATTACCGCAGGTACGCTCTACCAGAAGAAGTTCTGCTCGGCGCTCGACCTTCGCATCACCGGCTGCGTGCAAATGCTCGTCGGCGCGCTGGTCATGGCGGCGGCGGCATACATGACGGAAACCATGCAGATCAACTGGACCCCGGCATTCGTCGGGTCGGTGATCTGGCTCGCGCTGGTGAACTCGATCGGCGCGCTGATGCTCCTTTACGTGATGATACGGCGCGGCGAGGCGACCAAGGTTGCCAGCCTCTTCTACCTCATCCCGCCTGTCACCCAAGTCATGGCTTCGGCCACTCTCGGAGAAATCCCGTCGACGCTTGTTCTCGTCGGGTTCGGGCTATCGGCAGTCGGGGTCTACCTTTCCAATCGTCGATAACCAGTCATTCCCAATCCAACTCCCAGTCATTCCCAATCCAACTCAAGGAGAATTCCCATGCGCGGTGCCCAGATCCTCACCAATCTCATGACCAGTTCCCAGGCATACGATGCCCTGAACTGGGAACGATACAGCCAACCCGGCCGTGAAGGCGTCCTGATCTACCGGCTCTACGATACCAGTGACACCGGTGAAGGTGGTCCTGCGGCAGCACTCGTCCGCTACGAGCCCGGGGCCAAGGTTCAAAAACACATTCACCCCGGCTACGAGCTGATCTTCGTTCTCGAAGGGGAACTGATCAACGACAGCGGTCGCCACGGCGCGGGCACGCTGGAAGTCTGCCCTCCGGACTCAGGCCATGCCCTGGCATCCGAAAAGGGGTGCACCTTCCTTGTGGTCTGGGAGCAACCCGTCCGTCTGGCGCAGGCCGATACGGTCGCTGCAGCAGCCGAGCTTCCACGTCCTTCCGGCGGCTGCTCCGGCCGTTGCACCTGCAACTGAAGCACCATTCCTCAAACGACGACAAAGGTCCAAAGACAATGCACGTGATCACAGCAGACGAAGCCGCCAATCTTATCCGGGACGACTGGACCATCATTCCGGGCGGGTTCGGCTGCTGTGGCCACCCTGAAGCGATAACCGCCGCCATTGGCCGGCGGTTTCGTCGCACGGGTTCGCCCTCCCGGATCAATCTCCTGTTTGCTGCGGGATCGGGCGACCGCAACGGAAAAGGTCTCGATCACCTGGCGCAACCCGGCCTTGTCCGGCGCGCCATTGGCGGTTTCTGGGGATTTGCGCCCAAGCTCGGCGAACTGGCGCTGAGCGGTGCCATTGAAGGGCACAACTGGCCACAGGGCGTCATCAGCCAACTGTTTCGCGCCAGCGCTGCCCAGCTGCCGTGGGTGATCAGCAAAGTGGGCCTGGGGACATTCATCGATCCAAGGCATGAAGGCGGCTGCATGAACCCGTCGTTCAGCAAGAGCCTCGTTCGACGTGTCGAGTTTGACGGCGACGCCTTCCTTCAGTTTCCCACGTCCCGCATCGACTGCGCGATCATCCGCGGCACACGCTGTGACGAACTGGGCAATGTGACGATGGAAAACGAGGTGTCCTTCCAGGATGGCCTGGCGCAGGCTCAAGCCGCACGCACCAGCGGCGGCATCGTCATCGCGCAGGTCACCGAGATCGTCGCAGCTGGAACATTTCGGCCCCAGGACGTCAAGATTCCCGGTGTCCTCGTCACCCATGTGGTGGTGGCCCAAATGTCCGAGCATCCGCAGACCTATGCGGAAAATTTCAATCCCGCCTATGTGTCGGCCGGAACGCCTGATTTGCGGGCTCCGGATCTCAATGACGCACGCTACATCATCACATCCCGCGCGGTGGAAGAATTGCGCAAACTGCGCAACCCGGTCGTCAATCTCGGCATCGGCATCCCGGCAGACATCGGCACCGTTGCTCACGCACAAGGGGTCACGGACTATGTGCTCACGGTCGAGTCAGGGCAGTTCGGCGGTATCCCCGCCAAAGGCCTGTCGTTCGGGGCCTCGGCCTTTCCCATGGCAACGATCGAGCAATCCGCTCTCTTCGACTTCTATGACGGCGGCGGCCTCGATATCGCCTTCCTCGGATTTGCCCAGGTCGACAGTTGCGGCGATGTCAACGCCAGCCATTTCAAGGGCCGCGCTCCGGGGATAGGCGGCTTCGCCAATATCTCGCGGGCGGCAAAACGGGTGGTCTTCTGCGGGACCTTCAGCGCGGGCGCGTGTGAGGCGCGCCTTGGAAACGGACAGCTTCAGATCGACCGGGAAGGCAGCATTCCCAAATTCGTGCGCAAGGTAGAGCGGATCTCCTACAGCGGGGAACAGGCGGCGGCGACCGGTCAGAAAGCGATGATCATCACTGAACGGGCGGTCTTCGAGCTCTCGGGTCAGTATCTCAAGCTCACGGAAATCGCGCCAGGGATCGACATCAACCGGGACATCATCGCGCAGGTCGGGGCGAGCATTGTTTTGCCCGACGATATCCGTCAGTTCGATTCAGTTCACATGCAGAGATCTACCTCTACCTGAACTTCGAAGCTTGAATCTTACAGCCCGATTTAAAAGTTGTTGAGTGATATCAGTGGGATGTGATTCCGTCGGATTGTCAAAGATTCGATGGAGACCACGATGTCCTGGACTGATACCACCCGCGCTGAACATAGCCGCAAATCTGACCGCTATCCAACCGATTTGACAGACGCCGAGTGGGTCGTGGTGTCATCGCTGGTTCCGCCCTCGCGGGCTGGTGGTCGACCCCGCACGAGCGACATGCGCGAGGTCATGAACGCCATTCTCTACATTGCTGGC
>JBBQJA010000061.1:0-19750 GCA_038325465.1 Hyphomicrobiales bacterium
TTTGACATTTGGTACCCATTTCCAGCGTGTCCAAAACCAAATGTCAAACTCATAAAATCCACTAGAATCATAAGCTTACTAGTGGTTTCTCTGATTCCAACATTTGCGCTGGAAGGTGCGGCAACGGGATGCAAATGTTGGAATCAAACCACTAGCGCTTTCGCCTTAGTTGACGATCTCCAGATCGTTGATCACGCGCTTGCCATCCTTGTCGACGGTGTAGAACATGAAGACTTTCACGCCTGCTTCAAGTCCTTCGAAGTTGAATTCGGTGGGCGCCTGGTAGGTTTCGCCATCGTCAAGGCGGATCGTCAATTCGCTGGTGGAGACGTCGGTAATCGTGGCTTCGACATCAGCGCTTTGGGCAAGCGCTGCCAAAGGTGCGAAAACGGCTGACAGAGCGAGCAGGGCGGAAACGACAAAACGCATTTGATTTATCCTCAAGCATGCAGACGGGGCAACAGACATCTCGGCTGGAGCCGGGTTCTGGATTGTGGGGGGCGACAGGAACCACTTGAAGGGAAAGCCGATCCCGCCTCGGCCGGAGCGTCTGTTAGACAGCCGGAATGTGGCAGAATTTATCCGCGCCGTCATCCCCTTGATCACGCGCTTGATCACGCGCCTGAACACCGGCTTGATCACCGGCTTGACCGCCATCATCCCGGGCGGTGCGAACCAACGGTTTTTCGGCGGGTACCGGCACGGGCGCACGCCTGATTGCGAAAAATGCGGTTTCCTCTTTCGGCATTTTTGCTCTAATGCATGTCGCGTTCAATCGGGTTTGATTGAACGAAACGAACACGCATTCATTCAATGTTCTACAGCGGCATTCACGCGTCTGAAAAGACGCGCGGCGCTGTAGTGGTCTCATTCCAACTTGGCCGCATCTTCCGGCCACTCATGCCTGGTTGATCACATGTCGCACAACACTTTCGGCCATCTTTTCCGGGTAACCACCTGGGGCGAGAGCCACGGAATCTCGATCGGCTGCGTGGTGGATGGCTGTCCGCCCGGCATCCGCTTCACCGAAGCCGAATTGCAGCACTGGCTCGACAGGCGCAAGCCAGGGCAATCCCGTTTCGTCACCCAGCGCCGGGAAGACGATCTCGTCCGTGTGCTCTCGGGCGTCATGGCGGAGGCCGACGGCACCCTGACGACGACCGGCACGCCCGTATCGATGCTGATCGAGAACACCGACCAGCGCTCCAAAGACTATTCGGACATTGCCAAGCGATACCGGCCCGGTCACGCGGACTACACCTACGACGCCAAGTACGGAATCCGTGACTTTCGCGGCGGCGGCCGGTCCTCGGCGCGTGAGACAGCCACGCGGGTGGCGGCCGGCGGGCTCGCCCGACGCGTGGTTGGCGGGCTCACGGTGCGGGCGGCGCTGGTGCAGATCGGCGTGCATGCCATCAACCGGGCCAACTGGGACTGGGCGGAAGTGGACCGCAACCCGTTTTTCGCACCAGACCCGCAGATCGTGCCCGTGTGGGAAGACTATCTCGACAGCGTGAGGAAGGCCGGATCTTCGGTCGGCGCGATCATCGAGGTGGTGGCCGAAGGCGTGCCTTCGGGGATCGGCGCGCCCGTCTACGGCAAACTCGACCAGGACATCGCCGCCAACCTGATGTCGATCAACGCTGTGAAGGGCGTGGAAATCGGCAACGGATTTGAAGCGGCACGCATCACCGGCGAAGAAAACGCCGACGAGATGCGGATCGGGGCCGACGGAAGGCCGGTCTTCCTGTCCAACAATGCCGGGGGCGTCCTGGGTGGCATATCCACCGGCCAACCGGTGGTGGCGCGCTTTGCGGTCAAGCCGACCTCTTCCATTCTCAACGACCGGCGCTCGATTGACGCCGACGGCAACGAGGTCGATGTCCGCACCAAAGGCCGCCACGACCCTTGCGTCGGCATCCGCGCCGTGCCAATCGGCGAAGCGATGGTCGCCTGCGCCATCGCCGACCACTATCTGCGGGATCGCGGCCAGGTGGGCAAAGAGCGCGGAGCGACCAGCTCTTTTCAGAGTGTCCGGACTTAGATGAATTGACCAGAATTCCGATCACGTCCGTCATTCTTCATTCGCTGATCTTCAATCCAGACAAACAGATATCAAGCACCCGGGAAGCCTCCAATGCCTTACGATCAGAAAACCGTCGTGGAAGCCATTCGCGCCTTGGAGGCGGGAGAGATCGTGGTCGTCACCGATGACGACGGACGCGAGAACGAAGGCGACCTGATCATGGCCGCTGTTCACTGTACGCCTGAAAAAATGGCCTTCATCGTCCGCCATACCTCCGGGATCGTGTGCACGCCAATGCCGCGCGAAGAGGCAAAGCGGCTCAATCTCAACGCCATGGTGGCCGAAAACGACGCCCCGCATGCCACCGCCTTCACTGTGTCAGTCGACTACCGACACGGCACGAGCACCGGCATTTCCGCCGACGACCGGACGCTCACGGTGCGCAATCTCGCCAATCCGAATGCCGGGGCTGTCGATTTCGTGCGGCCTGGCCACATCTTTCCTTTGGTGGCGCGGGAAGGCGGGGTGCTGATGCGGTCCGGACATACGGAAGCCGCCGTCGACCTGTGCAAGCTTGCCGGGCTGCCACCCGTCGGGGTGATCTGCGAGCTTGTCAATGACGACGGCACCGTCATGCGAGGGCTCCAAGTGGACAGCTTTGCTGCCATCCACGGGCTCAGGCAGATATCGGTGGCCGACCTGATCGGCTACCGCCAGCGCAAGGAAACGCTCATCGAACATGTCGGCGTCTTTGATGTGGACACGGTGGCAGGCCGGGCCAAAGCGCATTCCTACACCCTGCCCTGGGATCCCATGCACCATCTTGCCGTGGTTTTCGGCGATATCCGCGACGGCGTCGACATTCCGGTGCGGCTGCATCTGGAATCGGTCGTCGACGACGTCTTCGGCCAGGACAGGGACATCACCGCGATCCTGAAGCGCATGTCGGCAGAGGGACGCGGCGTCGTGGTCTACCTCCGCGAGGGGTCGGTCGGTGTTGGAAAACACAGCCCGCGCAGGGCGCCCGCTGAAGGCCAGGAGCACCACGTCGAAGTCCAGACCCGCCAGGACGAATGGCTGGAAATCGGCCTTGGCGCGCAGATCCTGAAAAATCTCGGTGTCAGCTCGATCAAGCTCTATGCATCGCGCGAGCGGCATTATGTGGGGCTCGAGGGGTTCGGCATCGCCATCACTTCGACGGAAATCATCTGACACCCCCCCGGGGGGTGGTATTACAGCGGCATTCACGCATCCGATCGGATGCGCGGCGCGTCAGGGGCTCGACATGTGGGACTTCAACATCATCCGAACATTCGGTCTCATGATGCGGACCTTGCCCTTCATTCTGGTCCGCATGGCGGTCTATTTCGCCATCACGCTCGCCTATATCGTGGTCACCGGTGCAGGCTCAGGGATCGGCTACGGCGTGGGCCAGATCGCCGAGGATCCGGCCACCTATGCGGTCTGGGGCGCCTTCCTGGGATTTGGACTCGCCTCGGTCGGGGTCTACTGGATCCGCGAGTACATCCTTTATGTTGTCAAGGCGGGTCACATCGCCGTCATGGTTGATCTTCTGGATGGACGGACCGTGGGCCGAGGTTACGGCCAGATCGCCCATGCGCGGGAGACCGTCACAGCCCGCTTTGGTGAAACCAACGTGCTGTTCGCCCTCGACCAGCTCATCAAGGGTGTGATCGGGGCAATCACCGGCCTTATTGGCGGGATCGCCGTGGTCCTGCCCATCCCCGGGCTGAACAGTGTGGCACGCTTCGTCAACGCTGTCATCCGCATGTCGCTCATCCATGTTGACGAAGTGATTCTCGCCTACAACATCCGCACCGGCTCGACCAACCCCTGGGAAAGCTCGCGCCACGGGCTCGTCCTCTATGCCCAGAACGCCAGAGTCATGATCAGGAATGCCGTCTGGCTCACTCTCATCGTGTGGGTGCTGTCGATCGCAATCTTCCTGGTGATGGTCGCCCCGGCGGCGGCGCTTGTCTATGCCCTGCCCGGTCAGTTCACCGGTTGGAGCTTCGTGCTGGCCATTGTCTTCGCCTGGGCCTTCAAGGCCGCACTGCTTGAGCCCTTTGCCATCGCCGCGCTGATGGATGTGTATTTCCGCACCATCGAAGGCCAGACCCCTGATCCCGCCTGGGACGCCAAGCTGTTGGGCGCCTCCGAACGGTTCGCCGACATTGCCGGCAAGGCGTCCGCGCAGGTCTTTGGCCGGACGCCCGGTTCGCAAGCGGCTGCGCCGCAATCGCTTTGAGATCAGGCGTGGGGGGACGTCCCGCTGGGGACCAGCTTTGGCGGCGGGCTGCAAATCCGCTCTGGAAAGCTCGCCGTTTCCCGGCTAGAACGCAGATCATGACCACGTTGTTTCTTTCCAATCCCATCAGCCTCGAACACAAGACCCCCATGGGCCATCCGGAGCGACCGGACCGGATCCGGGCGCTGGAGGCGGCTTTCGAGCAGGAGGCCTTCTCCGGCCTCAGCCGCGAGGAAGCGCCGGAAGCAGCGGCCGAGACAGTCCTGCTGGTCCATCCGACAGAGTTTCTCGACCGTGTCCGCAAGGCTATTCCGGCGACCGGCATCGGCCGCATCGATGCCGACACCACGGTAAGTCCGCGCAGCCTTGAGGCGGCGCTGATTTCAGTGGGCGGGGCGACCTGGGCCGTCGACGCCGTGGTTGCAGGCCGCGCCGACAATGCTTTCGTGATGACGCGGCCGCCCGGCCACCATGCCGAACGCAACCGGGCGATGGGCTTCTGCCTGTTCAACCAGGCCGCCATCGCCGCCCGCCATGCCCAGACAGCCCACGGCATGGAGCGGATCGCCATCGTCGACTGGGATGTCCACCACGGCAACGGCACGCAGGACATCTTCTGGGATGACCCGAGCGTGGTCTACTGCTCGACCCACCAGATGCCGCTCTATCCAGGCACCGGCGCACGCTCGGAGACCGGCAAGGGCAATATCTTCAACGCGCCGCTGTCGTCAGGCGATGGCACCGACCATTTCCGCGAGGCCTTCCTCACGCGCATCCTGCCCGCCTTGCGCGAGGCTCAGGCCGATCTCATCATCATCTCGGCGGGCTTTGACGCCCACCATCGCGATCCGTTGGCCGAAATCAACCTGACGGCGGACGATTTCGACTGGGCCACCGGCAAGGTGATGGAAATTGCCGGCAAGACCGCCGGCAATCGGGTCGTCAGCCTGCTCGAAGGCGGCTACGATCTGGTGGGGCTTGCCGAATCGGCTTCTGCCCATGTCGAACGCCTGATGAGGGGCTGATCCATGGCCGACGTGACAGATATCTCCGCGCTCACCTTCGAACAGGCGGTCACTGAGCTCGAACGAATCGTCGACCAGCTCGAGAAGGGCGACGTCGCGCTCGACAAATCCATCGAGATCTATGAGCGCGGCGAAGCGCTCAAGCAGCATTGCGAGAAACTGCTCGGTGCCGCAGAAAAACGCATCGAGAAGATCCGCCTTGACCGAACCGGCCAGCCTGTCGGCGTTGAACCCCTGGATCAGGACTGACACAGACACCGGTTGCCAAGAGACAACCCCGGTTTTCAGATCGGAGCGAGGAGGGCGACCTGAGCTTTTTCCCCGGCGGCGACCCCGAGCCTGGCGACAAGTTCTCCTGTGATGCGATCGACCCTGCGTTTTCCCATACGCCAATCACCGCGCTTCCCGACATCGCCAATGGCGGGCTGTCGGCGCGCGTCGTCATCGGCGATTTCGCAGGGCTTGGCTCCCCCGTTCCGACCCATTCCGGCACGCTCTATGTCGACCTCATGCTCGCCCCTCGTGCATCGGCCCCCTTTGACGCGGCCTGGGAGGAGCGCGCAATCTACGTGCTTGAGGGATCGGTGCAGATTTCGGGCGACCAGTTTGCGGACGACCGTCTGCTGGTGCTGCGCCCTGGTGACCCGATCTCCATCACAGCGGGCGAAGACGGCGCACGGATGATGCTTTTGGGGGAAGACAGCATGGGCGGCAAGCGCCACATCTGGTGGAATTTCGTTTCCTCTTCCAACGAGCGCATCGAGCAGGCCAAGGCGGAATGGCGTGCCGGACACTTCGACATCGTGCCCGGCGACGAAGAAGAATTTATCCCGCTGCCGGAGAAATGACATGATCCTGTCATGTGACAGGACTTCGCAGCGTGCTGACCAGATGTCAAAGCGGGTTTACAGCCGCCCGCTTCCGCGATACGCCGGAGGAAAAGAAGGGTTATCAGCTTGACACAATCGCCCGCTACCCCGCTCCTCGATACGGTCCGTTTTCCCTCCGATCTCAGGGGCATCGACGACCGCCAGCTGCCACAGCTTGCCGCAGAGTTGCGGGCGGAAATGATTGATGCAGTGTCGCGTACCGGCGGACATCTCGGCGCAGGCCTCGGTGTGGTCGAACTGACCATTGCCATCCACAAGGTTTTCGAAACGCCCCATGACCGGCTGATCTTCGATGTGGGCCACCAGTGCTATCCGCACAAGATCATCACCGGCCGCCGTGACCGGATAAGAACGCTGCGCCAGGAGGACGGGCTGTCCGGGTTCACCAAGCGCGACGAGAGCCCCTACGATCCCTTCGGCGCCGCCCATTCCTCGACATCGATATCGGCCGGGCTCGGAATCGCGGTGGCGAGCGGCATCAACGGCGTGGCGCGCAACGTGATCGCGGTGATCGGCGACGGTGCAATGTCTGCAGGCATGGCCTTTGAGGCGCTCAACAATGCCGGCGCGCTCGATGCGCGGCTGATCGTCATTCTCAACGACAACGACATGTCCATCGCCCGGCCAACCGGGGCCATGAGCGCGTATCTGGCGCGCATGGCGTCGGGGCGCACCTATATGGGCATCCGCGAGATGGGCAAGAAGCTCACCGCCTATCTCGGCAAGCAGGTGGACCGCGCCATTACCCGCGCGGTCGGCCATGCGCGCGGGTACGTCACCGGCGGCACCATGTTCGAAGAGCTGGGCTTTTACCATATCGGTCCGATCGACGGACATAATTTCGATCATCTGCTGCCGGTTCTGCGCAATGTGCGCGACAATTCCGATGGGCCGGTGCTCATTCACGTCATGACCCAGAAGGGCAAGGGCTATGCGCCCGCGGAAGCGGCGGCCGACAAGTATCACGGGGTCAACAAGTTCGATGTGGTCACCGGTGCCCAGGCCAAGGCCAAGCCAAACGCGCCGAGCTATACGGCCGTCTTCGGCGAGGCGCTGGTGCAGGAAGGCGGCCATGACGAGCGCATTGTCGCCGTGACCGCCGCCATGCCGAACGGCACCGGCGTTGACAAGTTTTTGGCTGCCTACCCTTCGCGCTGCTTTGATGTCGGCATCGCCGAGCAGCACGCGGTGACTTTTTCCGCCGGGATGGCGACCGAAGGCCTGAAGCCGTTCTGCGCCATTTATTCGACATTCCTGCAGCGCGGCTACGACCAGGTGGTCCACGATGTCGCCATCCAGCGGCTGCCGGTCCGCTTCCCGATCGACCGGGCCGGGTTCGTGGGTGCCGACGGGGCGACGCATGCCGGTGCCTTCGACACCACCTATCTCGCCTGTCTTCCCGGGTTCGTGGTGATGGGTGCCGCCGATGAGGCCGAACTCAAGCACATGGTACGTACGGCTGCCGCCTATGACGAAGGCCCGATCTCGTTTCGGTATCCGCGCGGCGAGGGTGTGGGCGTGGAAATGCCCGAACGCGGGCAGATCCTTGAAATCGGCAAGGGCCGGGTGGTGCGAGAGGGCACCAAGATCGCGCTTCTGTCGTTCGGCACGCGGCTTGCCGACTGCCTGCTGGCGGCCGAAGATCTCGACGCCGCCGGGCTGTCGACCACGGTTGCCGACGCCCGCTTCGCCAAGCCGCTTGACGAAGCGCTGATCCGCCAGCTCGCCCGCCACCATGAGGTGCTCGTCACGGTGGAAGAAGGCTCGGTCGGCGGCTTTGGCAGCCATGTGCTGCACTTTCTCGCCACCAGCGGCCTGCTCGACCACGGCCTGCGGGTCCGAAGCCTGGCGATGCCCGACATCTTCATGGATCAGGCGTCGCCGGAGGTAATGTGTGCCAAAGCCGGGCTCGACCGAAGGGGTATTGTCGACACCGTCTTCAAGGCGCTGGACAACAACCGCCGTCAAGTGGCCTTTGCCGCAGTTACTCCCTTGAAACCATAAATGTTCGGCAGTTCCTAACCACGTCTTTTGGGCGAATTTCAAGCTTCATCCGCTAATACATGTCTTCAGAGACTTGTAGCGTTGCGCGTCCACGTGAACGCGCAAAGGTCGCTGTCGTGTCTCCGCATCAGGGACAGCAACGGACATTGCTCATGAAGGCGATCAACAGCTTGAAAACCGCAGTGCTTGCGGCATCTCTACTTCTCGGGCCAGTCGCGGCCCAGGCCGAGGACGCACCCCGTTACGACCGCAAGATCGAGGAAGCCGTCATCGAGATCCTGCAGGGGAAGCTCGGTGGCATGCGCGGCGCGCTCGGTCTCGACACCGAAAATCACATTGTTCGCCCCGAAGAGGACGGCGCACACGATCTTCTCCGGTCTTCCGGCAAAAAACGTATCACCGGCCGCATCGTCTGGATTTGACGGTCGGTTGAACGAACCGGACGATCGGCGACAAAGCTCTTGCCCCCGAGCGCCATCCGCGCCATGAGCCGTGCCATGACGACGTTCCCCGACTGCGAACCCGACATGATCGACAGCCCTGGCGCTGCCCGCATTCGCGTCGACCAGATGCTGGTCGAACGCGGTTTCTATCCAAGCCGGTCGCGGGCACGCGATGGCTTGTTGCGCGGGGCGGTGCGGGTGGCAGGCCAGGCGATCGGAAAAGCGGGCGCGCTGGTGGCGGCGGATGCGCAGGTGGACATCGACGACGCGGCGCTCTCCTATGTCTCGCGGGCAGCGCTCAAGCTGATCGCCGGGCTTGACGGCTTCGGCTTCGATCCCGTCGGCCGCCAGACGCTCGACATCGGCGCATCCACGGGCGGGTTCAGCCAGGTTCTTCTCGAACGCGGCGCGGCGCATGTGATCGCCGTGGACGTGGGCCAGGGGCAGTTGCATCCGCGTCTGTCGGCTGATTGTCGGGTGAGCAACCGCCCGGGGCTCAATGCCCGTGATCTGACCGCCGCAGATCTCGAAGGCCGTTTGATCGGGGCGGTGGTCAGCGACGTCAGCTTCATTTCGCTCAGGCTGGCTCTGCCGCGGGCGCTGTCTCTGGCTGCCCCAGGGGCCTTCGCGGTGCTGCTGGTGAAGCCGCAATTCGAAGTCGGCCGGGCGGCCATCGGCAAAGGCGGGATTGTACGGGATCCGGCGTTGAGCCTTTCGGTCGCACGCGATCTTGCGGACTGGCTTGGCAACCAGCCCGGATGGTCGGCTGCGGGGCTCATTCCATCGCCCATCGAGGGCGGCGACGGCAACCGGGAATTCCTCATCGGAGGCATCAGATCATGAGCGCGCGCATTCTGGATATCCTTCGGCTCGGCGCGCAGGGCGACGGCATCGGCGACATCGACGGCCGACAGGTGTTCCTGCCTTTCACCGCGCCGGGGGACCGGGTGTCAGTGGCGCTTGAGGCAACGCAGGCCACGCTCATATCCGTGCTGCAAGCCGGGCCGAACCGGACCAAGCCACCCTGCCCGCATTTTGGTCCCGACAGTGCGCAAGGCGGCTGCGGCGGATGTGGCGTTCAGCACCTCGCACTGCCGCTTTACGAAGACTGGAAACGCGGACTGGTGGTTTCGGCGCTTGAGGCGCGCGGCCTCAATGCGCCGGTCGGTGCGCTTGTCACCACGGCACCAGGGGCCAGGCGGCGCGTGGTCTTTGCTGCCCGCCGGACCGAAGCGGGTGTGCTGATGGGCTTCAACCGGGGCTCAAGCCACGAGATTGTCCCGGTGACCACCTGCGTGGTGGCGAGTGCGCGCATCAATCGCGGGCTTGAGATGCTGCGCAGCCTTGCCGCCGCCGTGGCGCTCGGCCCGCAGGCGTTTCGCTTCGCAGTCCTTGACACGGCATCCGGTTTTGATCTTTCGGTCGACGCGCCGTTCAAGGTCTCGGACACCGACCGGTTGCGGATCATCGAAACGGTGCGGACCACGGCAGGCGTCGCCCGGCTGGCCTTCAACGAGGAAGTGCTGATCGAAAAGAATCCGCCGCAGATCAGCTTCGGCAGTGTCACGGTCACCCCTCCCCCCGGCGGGTTCGTGCAGGCGAGTGCTTCAGCCGAGCACGTCATGGCCGGTCTGGTCTCCGACCATCTGGGCAAATCCAAGCGCGTCGCCGACCTGTTCTCCGGCTGTGGCACCTTCGCCTTCCGGCTGGCAGTGCGGAGCGCGGTGCACGGGGTGGAAGCCGATGGCGGCGCGATTTCAGCGCTTGATCGCGCCGCTCGCACCCATCCCGGGCTCAAACCGGTCACGTGCGAGAAGCGCGACCTTTTCCGGCGTCCCCTCATGACAGCCGAACTCAAGGCCTTTCAGGGCCTCGTCTTCGACCCGCCGCGCGCGGGCGCGGAGAGCCAGTCCAAGGAGATCGCGCGCTCTGCGGTGGTGCGCGTGGCTGCGGTCTCCTGCAATCCGGTCACGCTTGCGCGCGACCTTGAGATCCTCGTCAAGGGCGGCTACCGGATTGTCTCGGTGACACCCGTCGACCAGTTCCTCTGGTCGCCGCATGTGGAAGCGGTGGCGCTGCTCACAAGGTAGACGGAGGCCGCTCGTCCCTCCCCTCTGAAGGGGAGGGGGGCTGAATGGCCTGTAAAAGCCGCTCAGAGCTCGACTTTGGCGTTGTCGCCCAGCGACGGCCGCATGCCGGTGACGGCGGCAGTGACCATCTTGGCGGCAGCGACGACGCTGTTGGGGCCATCCCAGAGTTCGGCGTCATCGGGGCTGACAGACAGCACGCGGATTGCCGGGTCGTTCTCGTTGTCCCACCAGGCCTTGTCGAAACTGCTCCACAGATCCTTGATCTTGGCGCGGTCGTTGCTGACCTTGGCTTTTCCGGTGATGGCCACGAATGCAGAGCTCCCATCAGTGAAAGTCATCAACACCTTGGGATACTTTTCCACCTGCCAGTTCTTTTCTCCGGACGCATCAACGAGGAAATGGATGGCATGTTCTTCGCGGTGGACGCGGGCCGACAGCGGCCGGGCGCGCTGGCTTTCGCCGTCCCACGTGGTGAACATGCAGACGTTGAGTTTCTCTGCCAGATCCCAGACACGGTCTTCGATTTCGGAAACGGACTTGTCTGTGTGGTTTTCAGTCGCCATGGTGCTTCTCCACTCATCGGGGGTGCATCAGGCCCGGGAATACGGGCTCGGAGCCCATCAACGGGGAACCTCGCCCGAAGTTCCACTTTTTCGGGCACCTTGCCTTCGTTATCCTTCCGCGCTCACCTCCAGACAGCAGATCGCGCGGGCTCATTCGCCCGCTGATTTCACCTCATATCGCAGGCCTTTGGCGGTGCGGTCAGGAAAGCCCGCCCAGTGGGTGTGCTCGGGCTTGTCGGTTCCATCGTCATTCTTGGCCCAGACCCCGTCATTGGCATTCGGGACCAGGGTCAGAAACGGCGTCATGGCGGCATCGCCCTTGAGATGCTGGCCGAGCCAGGCGGTGACGAAATGCTGCGAGATGTTGTTCATCCGGACCGAATCCCAGACCGCATCGGCATAGTGGTCGGAAAGATTGAAGCCGAGATCGGCGTCCAGGATGTCGGCCTCGCGCGGCGCGGGCATCGGTGCTCCGGCATTGTGATTGGCGTTCTCGAAGGTCAGAAGCGCGCGCTCGACGCCGGTGGCAGCCTCGAAAATCGCACGCGTTCCTTTCTCATAGCCTGACACGTCATCGACCGAGCCCGCGACAAACAGAACCGGGATTTTGACGCCCTTGAGGGTCTGGGCGTCCCAGAAGCCGGTGTTCATGCCCCAGGGACCAAAGGCGATCACGGTCTTGACCCGAGCATCGGGAAACCCGTCATGGGTGGCGCTGCCAGACCGGTGGACGCCAAGCGTGCCGTGCGGGCCGCCCCAGGTGAAGCCGACGGCAGCTTCGGTGACACCGGCGCCGGCCGAGATCAGCGCGCCATATCCCCCCATCGAATAGCCGATGATGGCGGTGTTGGCCGCGTCGACGAAACCGTTGAGAAAGGACGACGGATCTTTGGACAGACGCTCGATCTCGCCAAGCACGAATGTCTGGTCGAGCGGCCGATTGACTAGCGTCGAGCCGAAAGCGGCGCGGTCGTTGTAAGTGGAATCGGTGTGATCGATGGCGGCCACGACATAGCCCTTGGAGGCGAGGTTTTCGGCCAGATGCGACAGCAGGAACCGGTTGCCGGGATAGCCATGGCTGACGATGACCAGCGGATAGGGTGCCGAGGCGGGTTCGAGTGCGGCGTCGCGCATGGCCTGTCCGATGAGTGTCACTTCGGTCTTTCCGTCGCGCAGGAAGGCGCGAAGCTCGGTGCTGCCGGTCGCGCCAGTTGCGGCCGGATACCAGACCTCGACCGTCAGCGGCCGATCAGAGCGCGGCAGGTCCGCAGGCGCGGCGGCTGCAGGATCAATGGCGAGGATATCGACCTGGCCGGGATTGACGAGATCGAGCCGCCGGACGCCGACCTTGAGCGGACCATAGGCCGACAGCTCCGGCGCATCGTACCGCTGGCCATCGATCCGGTTTTCGGCATGGGCGGGCAAGGCTATGGCGAGAACGAACGATGTCGCCACGAGGGCGGAGCGCAAACTGATCATGGGTGTGCCTTTCGGATGAACGGGACAGCGAGGGTTAGCAGGCGGAAATGAACGCTCCGCAACAGGAGTGACTATCTCTTGCGGTTCATGAAAGCCTGGAAGGCGGCCAACGCTTCGGCGGATTTCAGCTGGCTTGCGAAGAGGTCGCCCTCCTCGCGGATGCGGGCGAGCACGGCCTCCGGGTCAGGCTTGATCAACCGTCGGGCGATGGCCAGCGCCTGCGGCGGTTTGGCAGCCAGGCTGTGGGCGGCCGACATGGCCCGGTCTTCAAGCGCATCCGCCTCGACAACCTGATGAATGAGCCCGGCCCGCTCAGCTTCGGCGGCGGAGAAAGGCAACCCGGCGCACAGAAGCGCAAACGCCTTCTGATGGCCCATCACGGCGGGCGCGATCAGGCTGGAGCCCGCCTCCGGCACCAGCGCAAGATCGACGAAGGGAGTGTGGAAGCGCGAAGCAGGGGTGGCGAATGTCAGGTCGCAATGCATGTGGATGGTCGTCCCCACACCCACAGCAAGGCCGTCGACCGCCGACACTATCGGCTTGCGGGTGGTGGCAAGGGCTCTTAAAAACGCCATCACCTCGGTCCCGAGACCGTTTTCGCCCGTGGCCCCGCCCATAGCCGCGGCTATGAAATCCTGGATGTCATTGCCTGTGGAAAAGGCACCGGGCACCCCGAAAAAGACATGGACGCGAACCGACGCATCGTCGTCGCCCGTCTTCAGCGCCAAAGTCATGGCTGCATACATGGCGCGGGTGATGGCGTTCTTCTTGTCCGGGCGGTTGAGCCGGATGGTCTGCACCTGACGGTCGGCCTCGCCGATGCGGTTGATGAGAATATGGTCAGTCATGAGCGCTCCGGGGTGGATCAGGCCAACAGGATCAGGCCAACAGGATCAGGCAAGTCCGATCAGGCCAACAGGATCAGGCAAGCGCCGCATCGGCCTCGGCCAGGCTCGCCGCGCCGTCTATGACAATCAGCGCCAGACCTGACGTTTCGGGCAGAAGATTGGTCAGGGTGAAGCGCGCCAGCGCCGCGCGGGCAGCACGCGCCTCACCCTCCGGGCTCTCCAGCGCGCTGCGCAGCACATAAGCACCGGTCGCGGTCAGACCGAACAGGCGCAGATAGGGCGTTGCCCCAGCCAGCGCTTCAGTCTGGCGGCCCGCCTGCAGGGCGTCGGCAAGCCAGGCGGTTGCGGTCTCGAGATCGGTAATCGACCGATCGAGACGGTCGGCGAGGCCCGAAAGATCGGGCGCATTGGAGCGGCGGGCCGCCGCCGCATCGGCCTTGAATTCGCCAATCAGGGCGGCGACGGCCGCGCCAGCCGACAGCGGAAGCTTGCGGGTTACCAGATCGATCGCCTGGATGCCGTTGGTGCCCTCGTAAATCGGGGCGATGCGGGCATCGCGCAGCAACCGGGCGGCACCTGTCTCCTCAATGAAGCCCATGCCGCCATGGATCTGAATGCCTGTCGAGGCGACATCGACGCCGATATCGGTGGCGAAAGCTTTGGCGATGGGCGTAAGAAGGCCGGCACGTTCGCTCCAGGTCCGCGCCTCTTCGCCCTTTGTCACATGCGACATGTCGAGTGCGTGCGCGCAGGCATAGCAGACGGCCCTGGCACCCGCAGTCAGGGCTTTCATGGTCATGAGCATCCGGCGGACATCGGGATGCAGAACAATCGGGCTCATGCCGTCGCCGGTAAAACCTGGCGCGCGGCCCTGGGTGCGCTCCTTCGCGTAGGCCAACGCCTTCTGTGTTGCGGCCTCGGCCACGGCAACGCCCTGCATGGCCACGGCGAGACGGGCGTTGTTCATCATCGTGAACATGCAGGCAAGCCCACGGTTCTCCTCCCCGATGAGAAAGCCGATGGCGCCTCCCGGGCCGCCGAAACGGCCATCGCCATAGATCATCGTGCAGGTGGGCGAGGCATGAATGCCGAGCTTGTGCTCGAGACCCGAGCAAAAGACATCGTTGCGGTCACCAAGGCTGCCGTCGGCATTGACCAGGAACTTTGGCACCAGGAACAACGAGATGCCACGGGTGCCCGGCGGCGCATCGGGCAGGCGCGCAAGCACCAGATGGACGATATTGTCGGTGAAATCGTGCTCGCCAAAGGTGATGTAGATCTTCTGGCCGAAGATCCGATAGGTGCCATCATTCGCCCGTTCCGCCCGTGCCTTGAGTGCGTTGAGGTCGGAGCCCGCCTGCGGCTCAGTGAGATTCATGGTGCCCATCCACTCGCCGGTCACGAGCTTTTCCAGATAGACCGTTTTCAACGCCTCGGAGGCGTGCTTCTCGATCGCCTCAACCGCGCCGATGGTCAGCATCGGACCGAGCCCGAAGGCGAGAGAACCCGAATTCCACATCTCGAGCGTGGCCATGCCCATCATGATCGGCAAGCCCTGACCGCCAAAATCGACCGGTCCGGAAAGTCCGTTCCAGCCGCCGTCGATCCAACGCCGATACATCTCGCGCCAGCCAGGCGGCGTGGACACGACACCATCGGTGAGTCGCGCGCCGTGACGGTCACCGATGGCGGCCAGGGGTGCCACTTCGTCGGACGCAAAGCGGGCGGCCTCCGTGAGAATGGCGTCGATCAGATCGTCTCCGAGATCGGGAAACAGGCCGTCTTCCAAGGCCTTTCCAAGGCCTGCAACCGACCGCAGCGTGTGGGCGATCTCTTCGACGGGGGCGCGGTACATCGGGTGTCCTCCTCATGACTGACGCTGTGTCGGGCACCAGGCAACTGCGCCGACGCCGACGCCGACGCCGACGCCGAAGCTGGATGGTCTGGCCAAAGGCCGCGCCGAGGTCCAATCGACCCTGGGTTGCCGCCCGTCATCGTCGCCCGTCATCGCCGCCCGTCATCACGGAGGCCAGATTTAATTGATTTTTACGTAAACGTCAATTTTCGCGGCCGCTTGGTCCTCAACACAGGAATGCGGCAAATGGTTACAGTTCGTTAACCCTGTTTCTGCCAGTTTTATCGGTCACAGACCCTGCCACCTTCGCGGGGGCGATCACCGGAGCATCCAATGCCCCATGCAAAAACTTTCGCAATCACCGTTCTGGCAGCTGCCCTCGCCATTATGGTTCCGGTTTTGCCCGCCCGCTCCGCCGATACCCAGCCCTGGAAGTCCCCATCCAACGCCCTCATCATCGATGCCTACGAGATGAATGTCATCGACTGGGACAAGATGCTGTCGGACAAGCGCATCGCCGCGTTCATCAACAAGGCGTCCGACGGACTGCCCGAAAGTTACAGCTGCGCGAATGGCCATCGCGGCGACACGGTCCGCCACTGCCGGACCATGTGGCGCAAGTATGCGGTCAGCCGCGAACTCTACCAGACCCGCCGGATGCTCGCCAAGGCAAAAGGCCTGCTCTGGGGCGCCTACCATCTTGCCCGACCGGCCAACCCGATCGACCAGGCCAACCACTTTCTCGACTTCGCCGAGCCCTCGACGGACGAGCTGATGGTCATCGACATTGAAGATATCAATGAAGCCGAGTTCATGTCGCTGGCTGATGCGGAAATCTTCGTCCGCCACATCAAGACCCGCACCGGGCGCTATCCCGTCCTCTATACAAACCACACAACCGCCAAGACGATTGCTGCGGACCGCGACATCTATCCGGTGCTGTCGCGGCTGCCGCTTTGGTATGCCCGCTACAAGCCCTCGGTCCGGGGCGTCTTTCCCATGGGCAACTGGGAGACTTATGCGATCTGGCAGTTCTCGACCATGCACAACTGCACCCGCCGCGCCTGTCCCTACCGTGTGCCGGGAACGCTCGCCGACATCGACGTGAATGTGGCGGCCATGGACAAGACGGCGCTCGCAAAGGCCTGGCCCTTCGGAAACCTCCTACCCAAGCGGCCCAAGCCGGAAGACACAGCGCCCGACACTCTCATGGTGCTGGGAAACGACCGGGGCCGCCCCGATCAGATCGTCACCGGCGCGATCCCGATGGCGTTGGCGGGCATGATCCCGGTGCCAGTGCTCTCGGACCGCTGGCTGCATCCGGAGGTGAAAGGGTTCCTGCATGTGGCTCTGCCTTCGATGCCTGATCGGCAGCCGCGGATCTCCTCGCCGGTGGGTCTGCAAAGAACCGTGACGATCCCCGCAGCGGCCAATGGGCAAACCGTCACCGCGCTCAACTACCAGGATTTCTGAGCGAACGGCGGGTAAGATTGCGCAAAGCCCCGGCTGCTGGTAGAGCGCCTCCATGAGCCATGCCACAGGACCCAATGCCGCAGAGGCGAGGATGGTCGAGACCGGCGCGCCGGACGCTTTGGACCTGGCCGTTGCGCACCTTGGCCGCGGCGAAGCGGTCGCGCTGCCCACCGAGACAGTTTACGGCCTTGCCGCGGACGCCACCAATGCAAGCGCCGTCACCGCTATTTACGAGGCGAAAGGACGGCCGCAGTTCAATCCGCTGATCTGCCACATGGCCGATCTCGCCATGGCCGAGGCAAATGCCCGGTTTTCGCCGCTTGCTCTCAGGCTTGCCGAAAATTTCTGGCCCGGACCGCTGACGCTCGTTGTCGACAAGCGCGCCGACAGCCCCATTCATCCGCTGGCGACCGCCGGGCTCACCACTGTCGGTATCCGCATTCCCGAGGGCTTTGCCCGACAGGTCATCGCCGCCTTTGGCCGACCGCTCGCCGCCCCCAGCGCCAACCGGTCAGGCCGGATCAGCCCGACGACGGCCGCGCATGTGGCGCGCGATCTCGGCCACCGGATCGGGCTCATTCTGGATGGCGGCCCCTGCACGGTGGGGCTCGAATCGACAATCATCGCCATCGACGGCGCACAGATGACGCTTCTGCGCCCGGGCGGGATCGATGTCGACGCCATCGAGTCGGCAGCCGGCACCCGCCTTCTGCGCCACGAAGGCGTGCCCGCAGATCAGATCATCGCGCCCGGCATGCTCGCCTCCCATTATGCGCCCGCCGCCCGCCTGCGGCTCTGGGCAACGGATGTCAGGCCGGGCGAAGCGGTGCTTGGCTTTGGCGGACAGGCGCTGCCGGGCACTGAGGCTGCGGTCAAGGTGCTTGATCTGTCGGTCTCCGGCGACCTTGCCGAGGCGGCCGCCAATCTCTTCTCCTATCTCGCCGAAGCCGACGCCACGGGAGCCAAGACCATCGCCGTGGCACCCATTCCCAACCGGGGCCTCGGCGAAGCGATCAACGACCGGCTGGCCCGGGCGGCTGCACCGCGCCCGTGACGGTCTGCGCGGCCCGGGAGCTGGCGAGCGGCCATTTCGGCCCCTGTGGTTTTGGTGAATCTGGCGAATTTGACATTTGGTTCTGGACGCGCTGACGATGGGGACCATATGTCAAAGTCGATCCACAAGAGCACGGTCTTCAAAAGTGTGGACAGTTTTCGAACACCACCAGCCTCAACAGACCGCGTGAGAACACATTTGATGAAACGGTTTTCCCCAAATGCGCTTTAGACCGGAGCCATGACCAGCCCTTCGCTCGACCCTGCCTTGCTCGACCCCGCCTTGCTCGCCCGGTTCCGCGCCATCGTCGGCCCCGCCAACGCGTTTACAGACACCGCCGACACCGCCGCTTACCTGATCGAGCAGCGCGGGCTCTACCACGGCGCAAGCCCGTTGGTGCTGCGGCCGGGCAGCACTCAGGAGGTGGCCGCCATCCTCAAGCTTGCGAGCGACACGAAAACGCCGATCGTGCCGCAAGGCGGCAACACCGGCCTGACCGGCGCGCAAACGCCCAGGGATGGCAAGAGTGACGTCGTCTTGTCGTTGAGCAGGCTCAACCGCATCCGCTCCCTTGATCCGGTCGGCCAGACCATGGTGGTCGAAGCCGGAACCGTGCTGGCCGCAGTGCAGCAGGCCGCGCGCCAACACAGGCTTTTGTTTCCGCTGTCGCTTGGCTCGGAAGGATCCTGCCAGATCGGCGGCAACCTTGCCTCCAACGCTGGCGGCACTGCGGTGCTTGCCTATGGCAACATGCGCCAGCTCTGCCTGGGTCTCGAGGTGGTGCTGCCCACCGGCGAGATCTGGAACGGGTTGCGGGCGCTCAAGAAGGACAACACCGGCTATGACCTGCGCGACCTCTTCGTGGGTGCCGAAGGCACGCTCGGCGTCATCACGGCGGCGGTTTTGAAGCTGTTTGCGCAGCCGCGCGGCCAGGAGACGGTGTTTGCCGGGGTTGACAGTCCGGAGGCAGCACTCCGGGTTTTCCGGATCGCTCAGGACTTGTGCGGGCCGCAGCTCACAGGCTTTGAACTCATTCCGCGGATCGGCATCGAATTCACCACTCGGCATATTGCGGGGGTGCGCGATCCGCTCCCCGCCGCCCATCCCTGGTATGCGCTGGTCGACATTTCGTCGGGCCAGTCGCCGGAGGCGGCGCGCACCATGGTCGAGGACCTGTTCGTCGCCGCCAACGCCGAAGGGCTCGTGCGTGACGCGGTGGCCGCGCAATCGGAGACGCAACGCCAAGCTTTCTGGACGCTCCGGGAACAGATGTCGTGGGCGCAGAAACCGGAGGGCGGCTCGATCAAGCATGACATATCCGTGCCGGTGGCGCGGGTGGCCGAGTTCCTTGCGGAAGCCGACGTCGCGGTTCTCGAAGCCATGCCCGCCGCCCGCATCGTGGCTTTCGGCCATATCGGCGACGGCAACATCCACTACAACATTTCCCAGCCGTTGGGTGCGGACAAGGACGCATTCCTCTCCCGCTGGCGCGAGATGAACGCCATCGTCCACGAGATTGTGCTGAAAATGGGCGGGTCGATCTCCGCCGAGCACGGCATCGGACAACTCAAGCGCGATGAACTTGCCGCCATCCGCCAGCCGATCGAGATCGACCTCATGCAGCGGATCAAAAAGGCCTTTGACCCAGCGGGCATCCTCAATCCCGACAAGGTGCTCAAAGCCCGCTGATGCATGTCGCGCACAAATGGATTCATTTGTGCGATAACGTAC
>JBBQJA010000062.1:0-19716 GCA_038325465.1 Hyphomicrobiales bacterium
TGGCGACCGATGGAGATCGAGTTGCGTCTGAGGTCCTATGTCGAGGAAACTTTCGGGTCTGCGACGATCCCCGACGGCATGACGATCCAGGACTGGGGCGTCAGCTACGACGAACTGGAGCCTTACTTCGACCGCTTCGAATATATGGCCGGAATCTCCGGCAAGGCGGGCAACATCAAGGGCGAGATCCAGGAGGGCGGCAATCCGTTCGAGGCCCCCCGCAGCCGCGAATACCCGATGCCGCCGATGAAGCAGGGCGTCGATGCGCAGATGTTCCAGCAGGCTGCGGCGGCGATGGGTCTGCACCCGTTCCCGCGCCCTGCCGCCAACGCCAGCGTGGCCTATACCAACGAATACGGAATGCAGCTTGGCCCTTGCAACTATTGCGGCTTCTGCGAGCGTTACGGCTGCATCAACTACTCGAAATCCAGCCCGCAGACCTGCATCCTCGATGCGCTGCGGCGGATACCGAATTTCAGTTACAAGGTAAACTCGGAAGTCCTGAAGATCGAACTGGCCGGTGACCGCAAGACCGCCACCGGTGTCACATATTTCGACGCGGCTGCACAGGAAGAGGTATTCCAGCCCGCCGATCTGGTGATCGTCGCCGCCTATGCGCTGCACAATGTGCACTTGATGCTGCTGTCGGGCATCGGCGAGCCGTGGGATCCGGTGCAGCAGACCGGCACCACCGGCAAGAACTATGCCTATCAGATGAATGGTGGCACGCGGATGTTCTTCAAGGATGTCGAGTTTAATCCCTTCGCGGCGGCGGGGTCGAACGGCATCTCGATCGACGACTACGCGATCAGCCGGATCGACTTTGCCAAGGAAGGCTTCATCGGCGGCAGCTACATCACCGCCGGAATATCGAACGGTCAGCCGATCCGCGGCATCGCTCTGCCCGAGGGCACGCCGTCATGGGGTGCAGGTTGGAAACAGGGTATCGGCGACTGGTACGGCCATTCGATGTCAATCGGGTCACACGGGTCCAACATGGCCTACCGCGACTGCTACCTCGACCTCGACCCGACCTACAAGGATCGGCACGGACGCGCGCTGATGCGCATGACGTTCAACTGGAAACCGAACGACATCAAGATGACCCAGTTCATGCGCACCAGGATCGAACCGATCGCGGTAGCGATGCAGCCCGACAGCTGGCAGTCAAGCTACAAGTCTGACGGCGCGCAATACGACGTGCGGCCCTACCAGACCACCCACAACGTCGGCGGCGCAATCATGGGGGAAGATCCCAAGACTTCGGCGTTGAACCGCTATCTTCAGGTCTGGGGCCAGCACAATGTTTTCGTCATGGGGGCTTCGGCCTTCCCGCAGAACATCCAGACCAACCCCACGGGCACTGTCGGGGCGCTGGCCTACTGGGCGGCCGATGCGATCCGCAAGGATTACCTGCCGAACCCGCGGCCGCTGGTGTGAGGAGCGCATGATGGCCTGGCTCCTCCGTTTTTCCCTCGTGGCCGCCGTCATCGTCGCGTTCGCGTTCGCAGCCTTCCTCTTTGTGCCGGCGCAGCGCACCCCGGCGCAGAGGGCGCTTGCCGCCGATTACGCGGTTCCCGAAGGCGCCGGCGAATACGCCATGCGTCTGGCGGACTGCTCTGCCTGCCACACCGCCGAGAACGGCAAGCCTTTTGCCGGGGGTCGCGCCATCATCAGTCCGGTGGGGACGATCTATTCGTCGAACATCACGCCCGATGTCGCGACCGGGATCGGTGCCTACACGCTCGATGATTTTCGTGCGGCGCTGTATGACGGCGTCCGTCCGAACGGGTCGCACATCTACCCGGCGATGCCCTACGAGAATTATCGCAAGATCAGCGAGCAGGACATCCGGGCGCTTTATCAGTATTTCCAGGATCAGGTGCAGCCCGTGGCGGCTGAGCGGCGCGAGGGCGACCTTGCCTTCCCCTTCAACCTCAGTTGGGGCCTCCGCGCCTGGAAATGGGTCGCCCTTGTGGATCCCGGATTTACTGCCAGGTCCGCCGATCCCGTTCAGGCGCGCGGCGAATACATCGTCGAAGGCCCCGGCCATTGCGGTGCCTGCCATACGCCCCGAAATGCGCTGATGGCGCAGGCCGCACTGACCGGCGACGACGAGGCCTTTCTTTCGGGCGGCCTGATCGCCGGCTGGACTGCGCCGCCGCTGCGGGGCGAGGGGAGTGGCGTCGCAGGCTGGAGCCCGGATGACATCAAGCTGATCCTCGCGTCAGGCCGCAATGCCCACGCGGCGATCAACGGCGAGATGCAACTGGTGGTCCGCGAATCAAGTCAATACATGACCGACGATGATCTGACCGCGATAGCCGCCTATCTCGATGCAATGAATCAGGGGGCGCCGACACGCGATGAAGAACTCCCGACCGAGACCGAAAGGCTGTTGGTCTCGGCCGATCCGTCGATGGATCTCGGACCGCGGCTTTATCTCGACAACTGCAACGCCTGCCACTTTGCGACCGGGCGCGGCGCGGATGAGGTGTTCCCGGAACTCGACGGCTCGTCGCTGGTCACGGCAGACAGTCCGACCGGTCTGATCTCGATGATCCTGCATGGGGGCGCTTTGCCCTCAACTGCCGAACGGCCCGCGCGGTTGAGGATGCCAGGCTTCGGCTATCGGCTGAGCGATGACGAGGTCGCCACCCTGGCCACCTTCCTGCGGCAGGCCTGGACCAACAAGTCAGATCTGGTCTCAGCCTCTGCCGTCTCCGATCTCAGGAAGGCAGCCCAAGCCGACTGACCTGTCGCAGGCCTTTTGCCGTTGGGTCGAGCACCCCTGTGCCAGACGCACAAGCCCCCGTCACCATCAATTAATTCGGCCAGGGCTTCGCCAGCATGGCCGCGCCCGTGAAAGAGCTGAAGCGGGCAATCCTCACCGGCCATTTCCACCACGGTGGCAACCCGATTTTGCCCATGTGCTTCGGCAATGTCGTGGCCGAAAAGGACGCAGCGGAAAACGAGAAGTTCACGAAGGACAAGGCGCGCGGGCGCATCGATGGCGCTGTTGCCGCCGCGATGGCCGTGGGCCGTGTCCTGGCGAACGAAGTCACCCCTTCACCCTATGAGGGCCGGGAAGGCGGCTTCCTCTTCATCTAGGAGCAAAGACCATGCACGAAGTGAGCATCACCGGATTGAACCGCATTTCGCAGCCCAAGCCGAACAAGGGCGGCAACACGATCTTGGCATTCTTCGATTGCCAGGCGAACGGCATGACCCTTGCGGGCTGCGCCTTCGTTCGCACCGCCCGACAGGGCCTCACCGTGTGGCCGCCGAAGCTTGAAGGCGCGGAATCGACCCGTCGAAGCGTCGGCATCGCCGACGAGCGACTTCGGCAGGCGATGGTACGTCAGGCGCAAGAAGTTTATCGCGCCCTCGGCGGCACCGATGGCGAATGGGTCAAGACGTGGGATGAAGAGAAGGCCGAAGAACCGGACGAGGGCAATGGCCTTCGCCGCTTGCTCGTGAATGGCGTGGAATAGCAGGAATTTACCGCCGCCCGCTTCCTATATGCTTCCTGTAAGCTGGGAGAGTGGGCAGGAAGTCCCGTAAGCCCCTGATTTTGTTGGCGCACCCGACAGGATTCGAACCTGTGACCTCTGCCTTCGGAGGGCAGCACTCTATCCAGCTGAGCTACGGGTGCGTCGCGCTTGGGAAAAGTCCGGCAAAAACGCCCGGACCACCAAAGCGGCTGGTGAAACGTGTCATAGCCGATGGCGGGCGCGGCATCAATGGCTGAAATTCCGCGCTTTCGTGGATCGTTCACCGACCGGACCACGGGCGGTGACGGAAACCTTATCTGCGACCCCATTGCCTTCAGCGCGCGGGTTTTGCCTGATCCTCCCTGGCAAACGGTGGTCCTGAGAAAACACGAGCGGAGGTATGGCCGGAGTGGAATTCTTGCGGATTTGACATTTGGTTTCGGATGCATTGAAAATGGTGCTCGGATTTCAAATCCAATCCACGGGCGCGTCCGGATCCATTCGGAACGCTCTGACCGACGGGCTCATCAAAGGGGGACAGGGTGATGACATCATTCATGCGGCTGGTGGCGATGGTCGCCAAGGCGATACCGCTCGCGCTGCTGCTGACCGGCGCGGCCATGGCCGACACCTACGGGGCGATCGCCTTTTCACCGGCGACAGGCGCCAATTCCTACTCCTATGACTACGCCTCCCGCTCCGGCGCGGAGCAACGGGCGCTGAGCGAATGCAACAAACGCTCGCGCGGCTGCAGGGTCGCCATCTGGTTCAAGAATTCCTGCGGCGCTCTTGCCATCGGCGCGCGTGGCTGGGGCGCGGGCTATGACGCCTCGCGCGCGGCCGCCGAGCAACGCGCTTTCAGCCAGTGCGCAAGCCGCAGCGGCGGATGCCGCGTTCGGGTCTGGGCCTGCAACACGCGGTGAGCGGACGCCTGGCGCGCTTTGAACGGAACCGGAAACAGTTTCGACCCGAACCGAGTGACAAACTCAGGCGAGATCCTCTTGCAGCGCCGCGCGTCTTTTCAGGCGCATGAAGGCCGCTGTAAAACATTGAATGAATGCATGTCTCGCACACATGAGTTCATTTGTGCGCGACGTGCATTAGCGGTTCAACCCCGCAACCTTTGAACCTTTGCATGCGCGGTGCGGTCAATCGGCATCGATTGAACCCGCCATGAAGCCCTTTTGTTGCTGCATGTGCGGTGCGGTCAATCGGCATCGATTGAACCCGCCATGAAGCCCTTTTGTTGCTGCATGCGCGTCGCGGTCAATCTTCCTCGATTGAACCCGCCATGAAGCCCTTTTTTTGCTGCATGTGCGTTGCGGTCAATCGGCATCGATTGAACCCGCCATGCAGTAGGTCCGCCAGTTGTGCTCTTCCTCAAAGCCGAGCACCTCGCGGATCTTGCGATTGGAATACAGCGCCTCGTTCACGCCGAGATCAGGGCTGACCGGCACCCCGGGAAAGAAACGCTCCGCAATGGCGCGCGCCGGCATGTCGACTGAATTGGTGTCGTTTCCGGCATTGAAGATCTGGAAGCCAAGCCCGTCCGTGGTCAGGCACAGATCAACGATCTGGCCCAGGTCGCGGGCGTCGATATAGCAGAAGATGTTGCGGCGGCGGACTTCCGGATGGGCGAAGAATCCGGGGAACCGCGCATAGTCGTGCGGCTCCATCACATTGCCGATCCTGAGCGCATAGATGTCAAACCCCGAGCGGCGCTGGAAGCTGCGCGCCGTCTGCTCGTTGACCACCTTCGACAGGCCGTAGGAATCCATCGGGTTGACGTCCATGTCCTCAGTCACCGGCAGGGCTTCGGGGTTGACGATTCCGTCGGCAAAACAGACGCCATAAGTGGTCTCCGAGGAGGCCACGACGATCTTGCGGATGCCGAGTTTGACCGCCGCCTCGATCACGTTGTAGGTTCCGATCGTGTTGATCTGAAAGGTCTCGTTGTCCGGCCTTATGAGAATGCGCGGCACTGCGGCGAAGTGCACCACCGCATCAAAGCGCGGCACGCCGGTTCCAGGCTCCAATTCTGCGAAATTGGCATAGCTCGTCATGACGTTGAACATCTGCCCGGAATCGGTGATGTCGGCGATCAGGTTGTCAACGCCGGGATGGTCGAGCGGCACGAGATCGACATTGACCACATGGTGCCCGCGCTTGACCAGATCGGCGATCACATGTCGGCCGGCCTTGCCGGAGCCGCCGGTGAAAAGAATTCGGAGCGTCTTGCCCATGTCGGTCTCTCCGTGTGCAAAAGGATCGGCCGCCTCGGCCAATCAAGGATCAGGCATGGCGACCGGCGGCGACGCCGGAGGCCCAGGCCCATTGGAAATTGTGGCCGCCGAGGTGGCCGGTCACATCGACGACCTCGCCGATGAAATAGAGCCCGGGCGCACGCAGGCTCTCCATGGTCTTTTGCGACAGCCCCGCAGTGTCGACCCCGCCCAGGGTGACTTCCGCCGTGCGGTAGCCTTCGGTGCCGCCCGGCAAGAAGGAAAAGTCCTTGAATTGCGAAGTGATGGTCGAAAGCGCGGCATTGGACAGATCGGCCAGGCGCGCGTCCTTGAGGTCGAGCCGGGCCACCAGTCTCTGGGCGAGACGTTTGGGCAGAATCTCAGCCAGAACGCTTCCCGGCTGGGCTTTCGGGCGGGCCTTGCGCTCGGCTGAAAGCCGCTCCGCCAGATCGGTTTCCGGCGCAAGATCAATCCGCACCGCCTCTCCCTCGCGCCAGTAGGAGGAAACCTGCAGCATCGCCGGGCCGGAGACGCCGCGATGGGTAAAGAGCATTGCCTCTTCGAACCGGGCACCTCCCGCTTCGGCCCGGACAGTCAGCCCGACACCGGCAAGCTCGGCCCAGTCGCCCGCCAGATGGTCAGGCCAGGTGAAGGGCACCAACGCCGGCCGCGTCTCGGTCACCGCGTGCCCGAAGTGCCGGGCTATGTCATAGCCGAGACCCGTCGCGCCCATTTTCGGGATCGATTTGCCGCCGGTGGCGACGACCAGCCGCGCGGCGTGGATGGTGCCGCCCGATGTGGCAACCACAAAGCCGTCTGCGCTTTGGCAAACGCTCTCTACCGTTGTCGACAGCCGCAGTTCGACCCCGCCCTGCGCAAGCCCGCCCGTGAGCATGTCGACGATCTGCCGCGCCGACCCATCACAGAAGAGCTGGCCAAGCGTCTTTTCGTGCCAGGCGATGCCGTGCCGGTCGACCAGGCTGATAAAGTCTTCCGGCGTGCAGGCTTTCAGCGCCGAGATCGCAAAATGCGGATTGGCGGAGAGGAAGTTTTTCGGCCCGCAATGAAGGTTGGTGAAATTGCAACGCCCGCCACCGGAGATCCGGATCTTTTCGCCGGGGGTGCGGGCATGGTCGATCACAATCACGCGGCGGCCGCGCCGCGCGGCTTCCCAGGCGCAGATCATGCCCGCGGCACCCGCACCAAGCACAATGATTTCGGTGGTGATGGCCTCAGACATGACAGGATCCCGGAAAAGGCGAAAAAGGGCAGGCGGCGCGGGCAAGCGGTGCGCTCGTCTGCCTGTCGAGTGGTGTGTATCCAATATTTACATCCGGTTACCGCATACTCCTAAGCAAATGTCGGGATCGAAAAAACCACTATCAAGTTTATGATTATATTGAATTTTTCAAATTTGACATCTGGTATATGACGCGATCCAGAAATGGGGATCAAATGTCAATTTCGATCCATTGGCGTGTATCTAGACAAACTTCAACTGGGAGAATGATGACCCCCGAATTCGATTCGGGGGTCATCAAGAGTCTAGTGGTCTGACCGAAACGGATGGTTCCCATCTGTTTCGAAAAGTCAGCCCACAAGCTATTGATCTGGTAGGGCGATTTGTCCTGACAGATGGGAACTATCTGTCAGGATCGCACCACTAGGGGAGCTTCAATTCGCTATAATCGCCTCGGACGTAAAGAGTTACCGTCACGTCCTGCCGATCACGGTTGCGCCAAAACCAACCATGATTGCCGGTGAAGGCTGCTGTCAGGACACCATCGTCACCCGGTACAGAACGACCCTTTTTGTAGCTGATATTCTCACCGCCGCCGTCACCATGCATGTCGAAATTGACCACACCGTTCTCGATAGCGAAGCGAAACTCGACCTCGGCCCCTTTCTCCATCACCAGCTTGACCTCGATCCCTTCGCCGGGGGTCAGTGTGACGCTGTATTGATCGGTCCATTCAGGGTCTGTGGTCTGGGCATAGGCGGTGGAAATGAAGAACCCGAAGATGCTGCCGCCAAGGCTTGACTGGTCGTCCGCAGCGCCATTCTTCTCAAGCTCCAGCCGACGGTCAGCTTCAGCCTCTTCAGCAAGCTGGGTCTTGATCTCACCCATTTCGGTCAGACCCACTGCCTTGCCGATCCCCGTCGGGTCGATTCCGTATTCGGATGGCAGGACGATCGTGACCAGGATGACCAAAGCTGCAATTGCGGCAAGGATCGTGGATCTGATGAGTTGCGCCGAAGTTGGCAGGTCGTCCGGGTTTGGTTTGTTTCCATTGTGCATTTCATAGTCTCCAATGTTTTCAAGAGACGAAATAGCCAGTCATCTGCAATCCGAACAGAATGAACCCGGCTGACATCATCACGACGTTTACAGTGTAGGCGTGTTTCCAGAAGCTGGCTTGCTTGCGCCAGTAACCCATGACGATCAGGATCAGGGCGAGGGCGAGCAACTGGCCGATCTCGACGCCGACGTTGAAGGCCAGCAGGTTCGCAATCAGGCCGTCCTGTGCGATCTCGTATTCCAGGATTTTGGTTGCCAGACCCAGTCCGTGAAAGAAGCCAAAGATCAGCGTTGCTGCCTTGGTGTCGGGCTGGAACCCGAACCACCGCTGATAGGCCCCCAGATTGTCCAAAGCCTTGTAGACGACCGAGAGGCCGATGATGGCATCTATCAGGTAGGCGCTGACGTTCCACCCGAAATAGACCCCGGCCAGCATGGTGGTAGAATGACCGATGGCAAACAGGCTGACATAGAGGGCAACGTGCTTCATCTTATAGAGGAAGAATACGACGCCAAAAAGAAAAAGCAGGTGGTCGTAGCCCGTGACCATGTGCTTGGCCCCCAGATACATGAACGGGATTAGGTTTATCCCGCTAACTTCCTGGATATAGCCCTTGTCGCCTTCAGTGACGGCATGTGCGTAGGCAGCGGGCGCGAAGGCAAGAAGTGCCAACAAGACTATTGCCAAAAGGATCAGGGATTGACGCATGGAATGCGACCAGACCCCTGTCCCGTGGGATCGGTTGTGTAACATGTTCGATTTTCCGCTATGTGAATTGGGAGGGTGATCGCGCATTGAGGGCGCTTCATCGTCCACGCGGAGGTCGATACAAACCAACGCCGCTGCGACCCGGCAATCCATCATTTGCCATGAACCAGTTTGACTTGGTTGGTGCCATCATGCCCGACGATGCGCGGGGCGCAAGGAATGCAACGTTGTGATCATGGTCGGCAACAGCGTGGCCGTGGCTATCGTAGGCATGCACAATATCGACAATATCTTCATGGGCATGACCGTGGTCCGCGATCTCGTTTTGATGACCGGACACGATCTGGGCCAGTTCGGCATGACCGTGTGAAAGCATACGGGAATTGGACGACAAAAGCATACACACCGCCAATGTGACGGTTAGCATCAGTCTTAAACAACGTCCAATTTGCTGTCTCACCACGCCTGTTTCCGCCGGGTCCGGGCTCGCTTGCATTATCCCCCCGGGGGGGTTACCACTTTCTTATGTCAGATCCCCACATCCATGCAACCCACCCCGATATCGTAAAGCGTTTGAAACGTGCCAGTGGTCACCTTCAAAGCGTGATTGCGATGATCGAAGACGACCGGCCCTGCACCGATATTGCTCAGCAACTTCACGCTGTCGAAAAGGCCATTCTGCAAGCCAAACGCACCTTGATCCAGGACCATATCGATCATTGTCTGGATGAAGCGGTCGCGGGGCTCAGTGATGCTTCGGGGGTGGCGGATTTCAAGGCAATCACCAGGTATCTATGAGCCAGAACCATGTTCGCTGTTCTCGCCGACCGCAGCTATCGCCACTTGTTTCTGGCTCAGATCGTGGCATTGCTTGGCACAGGGCTTGCCACCATCGCGCTTGGACTTTTAGCCTACGATCTGTCAGGTGAACGGGCAGGTCTGGTTCTCGGGACGATCTTCGCCATCAAGATGGTCGCCTATGTCGCAATAGCCCCCATTGCCGGGGCTTTCGCCAATCGGTTTCCGCGACGCTCGTTGCTGGTCAGTCTTGATCTGATCCGTGCGGGCCTCGCCCTTTGCCTGCCCTTCGTGACCGATATCTGGCAGGTCTGCATCCTGATCTTCGTGCTGCAATCGGCCTCTGCCGCTTTCACACCCACCTTCCAGGCAACCATTCCCGATATCCTGCCAGAAGAAGAGCGGTACACCCGCGCATTGTCCCTCTCCCGGCTGGCCTTTGATCTTGAAAACATCGTCAGCCCGATTCTGGCTGCCATTCTGCTGGCGTTCGTGAGTTACCAGGCGTTGTTCATCGGCACGGTGGTCGGCTTTGTTGGATCGGCCATGCTTGTGGTCTCTGTCCGGCTTCCGAGCCCGAAACCAACGGCCCCGCGCGGCATCTTTGATCGCGCCACACGGGGGATGCGGATTTATCTCGCCACGCCTCGGTTGCGCGGACTTCTGTCGCTCAATTTCACGGCGGCCGCAGCTGGGGCGATGGTGCTGGTCAACACCGTTGTTTTGGTCCGCTCCGATCTGGGCCTCGGCGAAACTGAGGTGGCCGTGGCTCTCGGTGCATTTGGTGGCGGATCAATGGTGGCGGCGTTGCTGTTGCCGCAGCTTTTGGAAAACCGGACTGACCGCCCCGTGATGATCGGCGGAGCCGCAGTGCTCGTTGCGTCACTTCTTGGTTTGTCGCTGGTGACGTTTGTTTACGAAACACGGTGGCTCGCGCTTCTTGCAGGCTGGTTCATCATCGGGATCGGCTTTTCCGTGGTCCTGACCCCGTCCGGGCGGCTGTTGAAACGATCTGCACACGCCGAAGACCGACCCGCAGTCTATGCCGCACAGTTCGCGTTGTCCCATGCCTGCTGGCTGGTCACGTATCCGCTTGCAGGCTGGCTGATCACCGTGGCCGGGCCGGCACCCGCGTTTGCTGTCCTTGCACTGCTGGCCGCTGCGGGATTGTTCGGCGGGGTGGTCCTCTGGAGGAAAGACGACGGCGGAACGCTCCACCACACCCATGATGATCTGCCCGAAGATCACCCGCATCTGCACGGCAGCCGGTCACATGGTCATCCAATCGTCATCGACGATTTCCACCCGCACTGGCCGCACCAATGAGATTGTGAAACAACGCGTCATCTGACCCGGACATGGGTCACCGGTGAAACAGAGCGGACTTTCAGCCAACAGGACCGGCGTTCGATAAACCAGATGCCCACATGCAATCCATTTTCACAAAGCTGATCGAGCCTCGGGAGACCCCACAGTGACTCTGCACAAGATAGAGGCGAGAGGGCTGCGCATCGGCGTTGACGACACCGCAGGGCACCTGGCGCTTTTTGAGCTCGACACCGGCGCGCGCACGATCGCGCCGCTGCACCGGGCACCCTGGGTCGATGATCCCGATCAGCACTTCCCCGACGGGACGCCTCAAAACGTGCGCCGTCTGTCGGGCGATTTCTTCTGCGCGCCCTTCGGTCGCAACGACGTGGAGAACGGGCCGTCCCATGGCGCGCCCGCCAACAGCCCTTGGGAGCTCATCGAAGCGCACAGCGGCCAGGGAGGTGCCTCGATTGGTTTGCGGCTTCAAGCGACCGTGATGGGTGCCACCCTCACCAAGACGCTGCGTCTCGTGGATGGGCACCCCTTCGTCTATCAGGAGCACGTGTTCGAAGGTGGCCGAGGCGCCATTTCGGCAGCTCATCATGTCATGGTGGCCATGCAGGACGGCGGAACTCTTGCGGTCTCTGCAAAACGCCATGCCTCCACCCCGCCCGATCCGCTGGAGTCGGATCCGGCGCGCGGCCGGTCGATCTTGAGCTATCCGGCCCGCAGCGCCGACCTGTCGGCCTTTCCACTCGCCTCGGGCGGCAGCACCGATCTCACCCGCTTTCCGCCCGGTGAGGCGCACGAGGATTTCGTCACTTTGTCCGAGGCCGCAGGCAATGAGATCGGTTGGACGGTTGTCAGTCGCGCGAAAGAGGCAGACCGGGTCATGGTGCTGAAGAACCCGGCCGTGCTGCCGGTGACCATGCTGTGGATGAGCAATGGCGGCCGCCATTATGCGCCCTGGTCGTCGCGCCATCGCGGTGTGCTCGGCATCGAAGACGGCCGGGCTTCGCCGATGGGGCACCGGGCATCGGTGTCAGCCAACGCGATGACCGCCGAAGGCATCGCCACAGCCTTCGATCTGGGCGGAAGGGTGACCGTCCGCCAGGTGCTGGGCGCTTGCGAGGCGCTTTTCGGAGAAGGGCCGGTCACGGACCTGACCGTCGCGCCCGGGGTGCTCAATCTCGATTTTGCCGATGGCCGCCGCCGCGGCTTTGACTTTGACGACGAGTTCCTCGCGTCGCCTGCGCCGGGTCCGGCCTGAACCAGAAAAAGGCGTCAGATCAAACGAAAAACGCGACCGGGAAAGCAACCCCGGTCGCGTTAAGACGTTTTGCCAAGGCGGCGCGAAGACCGCCGTTTCCGTCGTTCAGCAGCGGTCGACGTATTCGACGGGTCGCCCATTGCGGTCGAAAACGAGGTTGCCATTCCGGTCCCTCGCCTGGTAGCGGCACTGGCCCGGGGCTGTTGCCACGCCGATGAGGGCACCAGCCGCACCGCCGATGAGGGCGCCGGTGGCGACGCCGCGGCCTGAGCTTCCGGTGGCCGCTGCCACCAAGGCACCAGTGCCTGCGCCGATGGCCGCGCCGCCCACGGCACGCTGTTCAGTGGTGGAGCAGGCGGCTGTTGCGAGCAAGGCAAGAACGGCCAGTCCGGTTGTCAGAATGCGTGTCATGTTTCCCTCCCGGGAAGTAAGAAGGTTGAGGATGCGAATTAGGAGCTGCGAAGCAGGGCTTTGGTCTGGCGGGCTTTTTGAGTCTGCACTTCATCATAGAGGATAACCAGCGTGGACACCATCAGGGAAAGGCTCATTAAAAGCGCCATGGTCGTGATCAACATTGTGGAGGTCCTTTCGTCCGAGGGCTTCAAACCGTCTGTTTGATGTAACGAAACTAGGATGAAAAGGTTTCGTCGGCTGTGCAGAATCGCACACGCCGCGAAGGGCAGGGCGCGCCGTTGCCGGGTGTCTTCAACGGGAGCGCAGAAACAAGGGCTTGAAGAGGGGTTGCGGTCCTGCAAGGATCGGAGAGACAGTTTTTTCCCGGAGCCGCTCATGATGAAGCCATTTCGCCTCCTGGAAACCGACTGGCTGACCTTGCCGCCGGTGCCGGTTCCTGCGGCTCATGCCATAGGCGTCTACCGCGCCCGCATCGCGGCCACGCGCACCCGGATGGCCCGCGCCGGCCTCGACGTGCTTGTCGTCTATGCCGACCGCGAGCATTTCGCCACCATGCTGTGGCTGACCGGATTTGATCCGCGCTTCGAGGAAGCGTTGCTGGTCATTCGCCATGACCGGTCGCCGCTGTTTGTCGTTGGAAATGAATGCGAAGCCTATCTCGGCGCAAGCCCCATGCATGTGGCAGGCGAGATCCGGCACGAACGGCACCAGTCCTTCTCGCTCATCAGCCAGCCGCGCCAATCGAGCAGGCTGCTGTCGGAGATCCTTGCGGGGGAGGGCATCGGCCATCGCGCGCGGGTGGGTGTGGCGGGGTGGAAATACTTCACCGAACGCGAGCATCCCGATCCGCGCCATGCCATTGATGCCCCAGCCTTCATCACCGATATCTTGCGCATGCTGGCAGGCCATGCCCAGGTGACCAACGAGACGGCCATGTTCATGAGCCCCGACGACGGCCTGCGCACCATTGCGGATGCTGACGAGATCGCACTTTTCGAGCACGCCAATTCGGTCGTGTCGCGCAGCATGCGCCGGATGCTTTTTGCGCTCCGTGACGGCATCACCGACCACGAGGCCATTGCGGAAGCCGGGCTCAACGGCATGGCGCTCGGGTGTCACCCCACCTTCTGCACCGGCGAGACCGCAGCCCTGGGCCTCGCCTCTCCGCGTGGCATCCGCCTGAAGCGGGGACAGCCGTTGTCGGCCAATCTCTGCGTCTGGCGCGCCAATTGCTGTCGCGCTGGATGGCTTGTTTCCGATGCGCGTGAATTGCCCGATGCTGCGCAGGATTTTGTCGATGCCTTCGCCGGGCCCTATGTCCAGGCGCTCGACCGCTGGTTTGAATTGATGCAGCCCGGCGTGGCGGGCGGCGAGGTGAAGGCCGAGATGGACCGGCTGCTGCCCTATGACACCTTTGGCGTCTTCCTCAATCCCGGCCACCTGATCGACGCCGACGAGTGGGTCTCTTCCCCCATCTTCAAAGGCTCTCATCTGCCGCTTCGCTCAGGCCACGTCATGCAGGTCGATGTCATCCCCACCTCTCCGGTCTGGTTCTCCACCCGCATGGAGGACACCGTCGTCATCGCCGATACTGCTTTGCGCGCCGATCTCGCTTCCCGCCATCCCGAAGTTTACGCCCGGATTGAGGCCCGGACCGCTTTCATGCGCGATGTCATGGGCTTTGCGGTTCCCGACAGCATGCTGCCACTGTCGGACATGGCCGGCATTGCACCGCCGTTCCTGTTTGCTCCCGAACGGCTCATCCGGCTCGGGTGAGTGGAGGCTGCGGCGCGACCGCGTCCTTCGCCTTTTTCGCTGCGCGGTTGATGGGCCGCTTGCATCAACTCGCCAATCTGCCGATGATGGTCTGCCACGACGGAACCCGCCATGACTGCCCTTTTCAAGATGCCCGACATTTGCGTGCCGCCTCCCGCCATGCAGCGCGCCCGCGGCACTGGTCGCCTCGCGGTCAAGCACGCCGACGGCGCACACCGGCTTGACCGGTTGTTCCAGGAAGGCGCTGCCCGGATCCGTCTGCCGCGTGTGGCCAGGGGCGCGCCACTCGAGGCGGTGCTGATCAACACCGCCGGAGGGCTGACCGGCGGCGACCGGATGGCCTGGCAGGCCATGCTCGGGGAGGGGACGGCGGCGAGCCTGACCACCCAGGCCTGCGAAAAGATCTACAAGGCCGTCGATGCCACGCCCGCCACCGTGTCGGTTCACCTTGACCTCGCCGCCCAAGCCGCCCTCGCATGGCTGCCGCAGGAGACAATCCTGTTTGAGCGCGCGTCCTTGAGCCGCCACATCGAGGTCGACATGGCGGCGGGTGTCCGGCTGTTGATGGTCGAACCGCTGGTTTTCGGCCGTCGCGCCATGGGGGAGGCGATCAGCGTGGTGCGTTTCCAGGACCGCTGGCGGATCCGCAGCCAGGGCAGGCTCATTCATGCCGAGGACTTTGCCATCGGACCAGACGCCGCCCCGGTGCTTTCTGCCCCCGTGGGGCTCGGCGGGGCGACTGCTTTTGCCACGGTGCTGCTCGTCGCCCCCGATGCCGACCGGCACCTGGAGGCGGTCCGGCGTCTCATCGGCACGACCGGCGGCGCGAGCGCCTGGCGGATCTCCTCGTCGACATCTGGCAAGCTTCTTGCGAGACTGTCGGCTGCAGACAGCTATGATCTGCGCAAGATCCTTGTTCCGCTGATTCGCCTGCTCAATCCGCAGGCGGGTTTGCCGAAAGTTTGGTCACTTTGAAAGAGACGCCATGAACCTGACGCCGCGCGAGAAAGACAAGTTGCTCATTTCGATGGCCGCCATGGTGGCGCGTCGCCGGTTTGAGCGCGGGGTCAAGCTCAACCATCCCGAGGCAGTGGCGCTGATCACCGACTTTGTCGTCGAGGGCGCGCGCGATGGACGATCAGTGGCGGACCTGATGGAGGCCGGCGCCCATGTCCTCACCCGCGCCGAGGTGATGGAGGGCATTGCCGAGATGATCCACGACATTCAGATCGAGGCCACCTTTCCCGATGGCACCAAACTCGTCACAGTGCACGAACCCATCCGCTGACATCCCAACCCGGCGGGACCCATTCCGGGACGCCATGTCAACCCACAAGGGACACACCATGAAGAAACTTGCTTTTGCCGTTCTCGCCGTTTTTGCTGCCACGTCTCCGGCTTTTGCCCATCTCGATCCTGCCGAGCATGGCTCCTTCATGGCGGGCGTCACCCATCCGCTCTTTGGCCTCGACCACGTTCTGGCCATGGTCGCGGTCGGGCTCTGGGCTGCATCAATGGGCGGCAAGGCGCTCTGGGCCGTCCCGGTGGCATTCGTCGCCACGATGGCCATCGGCTTTGCCGCCGCCAACGCGGGCATGCCCTTGCCTTTCGTCGAGCCGGTGATTCTCGCCTCGGTGATCTTCATCGGCATCATGGTGGCGCTTGCGCTGCCGCTGCCAACGATAGCTGTTTCAGCCGCGGTGGCATTCTTCGCCCTGTTTCACGGCAATGCCCACGGCGGCGAGCTGGGTGAAGCCGGTGCGTGGCAGTTTGCCTTCGGATTCATGGTCGCAACCACCTTCCTGCATGCGTTCGGGGTGTTGATCGGCGTTGCTGCCGGCCTGCTTCTCGATACCGCAGGCGGTCGCACCGTGACGCGCACGCTCGGCGGCCTGACGGCGGCAGGCGGCCTCTGGCTCGCCTTCGGCGTCTGACCCATGACCTTGGCCGACGGTTTTTGCCGTCGGCCGCTTCCTCAAAGGAGCTGCCCATGATCCCCGGTGAAATCATCACCAAGTCTGGTGACATCACGCTCAACTCGGGCGCGCCGACTGTGACGCTGAAGGTCGCCAACACCGGCGACCGACCAGTGCAGGTGGGCAGCCACTATCATTTCCATGAGGTCAACGAGGCGCTGACCTTCGACCGCGCCCAGGCGCGCGGACACCGGCTTGACATAGCCGCAGGAACCGCCGTCCGCTTCGAACCGGGACAGGAGCGCGACGTCACGCTGGTGCCGCTGTCGGGCGGGCGGACGGTCTACGGTTTTCAACAGAAAGTCATGGGGAAGCTCTGATGGCCCGTCGACGCAAGCGGGCGACCAGCATCTTTGATATGTGGCGCGTGGGTGCCGAAATGGGAACGCTCGCCATCGAGGCGCAGGCCGTGGTGACCATGCGGGTGCTCGGCATGGCGGGCGCATGGCCGGTCAAGTCCACCGAAAACAAACTGATGTCGGACGAGAAGCCGCCGGAATTCGCCAAGGCCGCTGTCGCCGCGACGAAGATGGCGATGTCGGGTGGTCGGCCCGACCAGATCCTGTCGGCGGCCATGAAGCCGTTGACCACAAAAGCCCGCGCCAACCGCAAACGGCTGTCCAAACTGGTGACCAGATGAACGGCGCGTCCGGTCGCGTCGTGCCGTTGCTCGCTTCCGCAAGTGCCATGGCTGTCGTCTGGCTCGCGCTTTTTGCCACCACCAGCCTCGCCCAGGATCTGGACTGCGCCGCTCCGCAAACCCAGGTCGAGCTTACCGCTTGCGCGGGCATCGATTTCGAGACTGCCGACAGGGCTTTGAACGATCTCTGGCCCAAGCTGGTCGCCGCCGCCAAGGCCAATGACGCGTACGTCGCCGAGCAGGCGTCGTTGACGGGCGTTCCGACCACGCTGGAGGCGCTGAGAACCGCCCAGCGCGCCTGGATCGGCTTTCGCGACGCGCAGTGCGATTACGAAGCCTATGCGGTCTTCGGCGGAACCGCCCAGCCTATGATCGGCTCTCTTTGCCTCGCCCGCCTGACCAACGAGCGGATCGACCAGCTGGTCGAGGCAATGGAGGGAATGCAATGAGCCGTCCGACCGCCACGCCCGTCCCGCCATCCGCCATCCGAGCCTGAGGATAGACCGATGCCCGCCATCATTTCCCGCACCGCCTATGCCGCCATGTATGGCCCCACCACCGGCGACAAGGTCCGGCTTGCGGACACTGAGCTGTTCATTGAGGTGGAAAAGGACTTCACCACCTATGGCGAGGAGGTGAAATTCGGCGGCGGCAAGGTGATCCGCGACGGCATGGGCCAATCCCAGGTCACCCGGGCTGACGGCGCGGTGGATACTGTCATCACCAATGCGCTGGTGGTCGATCACACCGGCATCTACAAGGCCGACATCGGGCTCAAGGACGGCCGCATCATGGGCATCGGCAAGGCGGGCAACCCCGATACGCAACCCGGCGTGAGCATCATCGTTGGTCCGGGAACCGAGGCCATCGCCGGCGAAGGCAAGATCCTGACTGCCGGCGGCTTTGACAGCCACATCCACTACATCTGCCCGCAGCAGATCGAAGATGCGCTGATGAGCGGGGTGACCACGATGCTTGGCGGCGGCACCGGCCCTGCGCACGGCACGCTCGCCACCACGTGCACGCCCGGGCCCTGGCATCTGGCGCGCATGATCGAGGCGGCCGACGCGTTTCCGATGAATCTCGGCTTTTCCGGCAAAGGCAACGCCTCGCGGCCCGCAGCACTGGAGGAGATGGTGCTCGGCGGTGCCTGCGCGCTCAAGCTCCACGAGGATTGGGGCACCACGCCGGGCTCCATCGACTGCTGCCTGTCGGTGGCTGACCAGTACGATATCCAGGTGATGATCCACACCGACACGCTCAACGAGAGTGGCTTTGTCGAGGACACGGTCAACGCCATCGCCGGCCGCACCATCCACGCCTTTCATACCGAAGGTGCGGGCGGTGGCCACGCGCCCGACATCATCAAGGTTTGCGGACTGCCCAATGTAATCCCGTCTTCGACCAATCCGACACGACCCTACACGGTCAACACCATCGCCGAGCATCTCGACATGCTGATGGTCTGCCATCATCTCGACGCCTCCATCCCTGAAGACATCGCTTTCGCCGAAAGCCGCATTCGCAAGGAGACGATCGCGGCAGAGGACATTCTGCACGATATCGGGGCATTCTCGATCATCGCGTCCGACAGCCAGGCCATGGGCCGGGTCGGCGAAGTGCTGATCCGCACCTGGCAGACGGCCGACAAGATGAAGCGCCAGCGCGGACGGCTACCGGGCGAGACCGGCGAGAATGACAATCTGCGGGTCCGCCGTTATATCGCCAAATACACCATCAATCCCGCCATCGCCCAAGGCGTGAGCCGCCATATCGGCTCCATCGAAGTGGGCAAACGCGCCGATCTGGTGCTGTGGAATCCGGCCTTCTTCGGCGTCAAGCCGGACCTGGTGCTGATTGGCGGCATGATAGCCGCCGCCCCGATGGGGGATCCTGGGGCCTCGATCCCGACCCCGCAGCCGGTTCATTACCGTTTCATGTTCGGTGCTTTCGGCAAGGCGCGCACCAATTCGTCCGTCACCTTCGTGAGCCAGGCAGCCATCGAGGACGGACTTGCCCACAAACTCGGCACCGAAAAGCAGATGGTGGCGGTAGAGAACACCCGCGGCGGCATCGGCAAGGCGTCGATGATCCTGAATGATACCATGCCCCATGTCGAGGTTGATCCCGAAACCTATGAGGTCCGCGCCGATGGCGAACTTCTGACCTGCGAACCGGCGACGGTTCTGCCAATGGCGCAGCGGTATTTTCTGTTCTGAGCCCGACCGATGAAGAAGTTGAGTGATGTCAGCCATTTGTGATTCAGTCGGAGGTGCGAAGCAACGACGGAGATCATGATGTGGACCGATATCACCTGCAGGCAATTCGCCCGGGATGGCTTGCGTTTGCCATGTGATTTGAAGAACGAGGAATGGGCGGTTCTTGAGCCATTGCTGCCTCATCGATCCCGCCTTGGCCGCCCGACTGTACCGCCATCCCCTTCCAGTTTCCATCATTGTACGCAGCCGCAACATCAACAGTGCCAATCAATCCTGCAAAACCAGCCCCAGCAGCTTTGGCGACCATTGCAGCTTTTGTTACACCCAGAACATTGTTGGCAGTTTGCCAAGCAGAGGGAGCAGCCTTTTCAATCCCCAGTTCAACCACGCCGCGGATTGTAGACAACGTTGCGCTTACCTCTGGCGGCAAACCATTGCTGTTTTCGTCAGGATTGGAGGTAACGCTCGACTGATTGGATTCGTCGGACATGGTAATTTACCTTTCATGACCAAAAGAGTTGACGATTTTAAGCAGGCATGATGCAATCACAAGATATCGACCACCTA
>JBBQJA010000063.1:0-19050 GCA_038325465.1 Hyphomicrobiales bacterium
ATGGATTAATTTGTGCGCGACATGCGTCAGGTCATGGTGGACCAGACCTTCGGGCCGGGTGGTTTGGGACGACAAGGAGTATCTGCTTTGCGCCGCATGATCCTGCCTGACCGCGCGGCCCTTGGCACGATGCATGGCAAAGCGGCGGCAATCGCGCCGCCGTTGGCCCGTCTTGGCATCACTTTGGTTGTGCCCGAGGGGCTGGACACAGACCGGTTTGGCACGTTCACCAACGAGACCCCGCGCTTGGGCACCATGGATGATGCTGCCCGCAGCAAGGCCTGTGCCGCAATTGCAGCCACTGGCCTTTCCGCAGGTATCGCCAGCGAAGGCGCCTACGGCCCGCATCCGTGGATCCCCTTTTTGCCCATCGGTCGCGAGGTTCTCTTGTGGCGAAACGAGGAAACCGGGCACGAGGTGATCGAAAGGCTGACGGACGAGGCTCCGTGCTACGATAATGCGTCGGTCTTTTCGACCGACGAAGCTGCCACGTTTCTGGGAAGTATCGGTTTTCCCCGGACCGCTGTCATCGTGGCCCCCGGCGGCCAGGGCGCGGCACCTTTGGCCAAGGGTTTACAGGATCTCGGGGCGGTTGATGATGCAATCCAGCGCGCGCTGAAGCTGTCGGGTACGGGCGGCGCATTCCTTCAAACCGATATGCGCGCCCATCTGAACCCCCGACGGATGGAGACCATCGGCCGTCTGGCCGTACGCCTTGCCGCACGGCTGGGGACTTGCTGTCCGGACTGCGCAGCACCCGGATGGGGGCTGCTGCGTGTGGAAACGGGTTTGCCGTGTTCTTGCTGCGACGGACCAACACTGCTCGTCAAGGCCGAGGTCCACGGCTGCACGCTTTGCGGGTCGGAGAAAAGCCTGCCGCGCACTGATGGCGCCTGCATGGCCGACCCCGGCCAATGTCCCACTTGCAACCCGTGACGGCATGGAAACTGCGAAACCAAAGCAGTCCAGGATGAAGGGATGCCACTCTTCCCGGGTCGGGTCGCGGCAAACCAAACTCCGGACGTTCCAAGCGGTGAGGGTGGCGACGGCTACTTTCACGTTGATATTGCTGAGGTTCAGGCGGCTGAAGGCAAATTGTATCTCTTCGTTGCCATCGGCCGCACCTCCAGGTTCGCCTGTGTCGAGCTGCACCTGGAGGCCGGGAAAATGGTCGCTGCCGCATTCCTGCGCAATCTGACCGCAGCCGTGCCTTGCAGGATCCACATCGTGTTGACGGAGGCGCTATTGGTGCGCCATCGGTTCAAGCCCAATGGCGGGGCGTCCAGTTCACCAACCAAGAACGGCATATATGCGCCTTCGAGCCCATCTTCGACCGCGTCTGCCGGGAACATCAGATCGGGCACCGGCCCACAAGGATCAAGCACCCCTGGACGAATGGTCAGGTCGAGCGGATGAACCGAACAATCTCATGCATGTCGCGTACAAATGGATTCATGTGTGCGATAACGAACATGCATTCATTCAATGTTTTACAGCGGCATTCACGCATCCGATTGGACGCGCGGCGCTGCAGCAGGCGACCGTCAAACGCTTCCACCCTGACAACCATGATCAGCTGCGAAATCACCTCACCAACTTCGTCAGCGCATGCAACTTCGGGCGCAGGCTGAAAACGCTCAAAGGCCTCACACCCTGCGAGTTCATCAGCAAACAATGGACACTCGAACCGGAAAGGTTCGCCCTGAACCCGATCCATCAAATGCCGGGACCAAGCATGTAGTGAGCGACGGTATTTAGGAAACTGTCAGTAAATTGTGAGGGGATGGCTATAATAAGATGCTGATTCGCGAGGTTTTCTGGAGAGGGTATTTACTTTTATTCCCGTATCATCAGGCTTCTAAGCCACCGGTGCCCAGGGTCGCGGTGCGTTCTTGCGTGCCAGATCAGGCGATACTCGAAACCGGGGAACGAGACTGGCATTGCGAAAAGTGTGATGGGGCTGGTCTCTATCAATTTTTCTGCTACGCGGCGAGGTAGAGCGACAACCATATCAGTATCGCGGATGCCCCAAGTTGCTGTCGTAAAGTAGGGTGTGCGCATGGCTATCAAGAAACCGGGAGCGCCGAGCTTGCCGAGCAAGTCGTCTGGTAGCAAGCGCTGCCCATCTGGATACAAAACGACCACACGCCGTCTCTGGAGAGCCTCGTCCAGTGTTAACTTATTCGTCGGGGCATGCGCAGGATCTAGAACAATCACATATGTATCACTAAATAGTGTTTTGAAATGGAAATCTTGTGGCAGTGGCGCTTCTGGGTAAAGTGCGGCGTCAAGATAGCCATCTTCAAGCCGTTTCAGCGTGTCTCCGGCCCATGGCGCAATTTCAAGGCTCACTCCAGGTGCAGACGCCGTCAACGAATGGCAGAGGGTCGAAAGAACAGTGATGGCTCCGTAATCCGTGCTGCCGATTCGGAACGAACGAACTGCAGTAGACGGATCGAAGACATCTGGCGCAAAAACTGCGTCAATGCCGCCTTGGGCAGCAGCGACGTACGGCTTCAATGCCTCTGCCCTTTGGGTGAGCACATAGCCCCGCGATCCACGCACAATCAATGGATCGCCAATCGCACGACGCAGTCGCTCGACAGCCCGGCTGGATGCGGGTTGGCTCAAGCCAAAGACCTCACCCGTGCGGGTAATGCTGACGGTTTCCAGCAATGTCGCAAGGAACCGGATAGAGCGAAGATCGAGATCATCAACATGCGTGTTCTGCATGTTGAACATTCTATCCGCACTCTTTTGCGCATGTAAAGCTGCGTCTACAAGACTCGCAACACAGGAGAAGCCCAGATGGCCCTTTCGATCAATCGCCGCTCCCTTCTTGTCGGTGCTGGTGCCGCAGGCATTGCCGCCTCGGGACTGCTGCCCGTACACTCTCAGGAGAAATCAAAAATGGCTGATCCGAAGCGGGTTGTCTTCGTCGTCTCCAATCCCGCAAAGTCTCCGACCAATGGCATGGATATTGGCTACTGGCTGCCCGAGCTTGCCCATCCCTGGTGGGCGTTCAATCAGAAGGGCTATCAAATGTCCATCGCCTCGCCAAAGGGCGGAATTGTGATGCATGACAAGATCAGCGACCCCGATGGGGGCCGCTTTGCAAATCCGGCTGACCTGATCAGCCTCGGCTTCAAGTCATCAAAGCCCACACGCGACGCCATCGAGAATACAAAGCCCCTTTCGGACATCAAGGTCGAGGATTTTGATGTGATCTTCGTGATCGGCGGGCTCGCGCCGCCCGTGACCTTTACCGATGACGAGGCACTCCACAAGCTGTTTGCGGCGTTTTACGACGCTGGGAAGCTCTCGGTTGCGATCTGCCACGGTTCGCTTGTGCTGCTCAATGCCCGGCTCGCAAATGGCAAGCTTCTCGCTGAAGGCAAAAGCTGGACCGGCTATTGCAATCTTGAGGAGGACGTTGTCGACAAGGCGATGGGCGTGAAATTTCAGCCCTATCGCATCGAGGATGAGGCGATGAAAATCCCCGGCACCAAGTTCGTGCAGGGCGAACCCTACAAGCCCTTCGCTGTCACCGATGGTCGCCTCATCACGGGCCAGCAAGGCTCATCAGGCATGCTCACCGCCGAGCATGTCATCAAGGCACTCGGCTGACGAGAAGCGGTGATGTTTGGTCATTGAATCGACCGAATAGGTTGCCCGGACGCTGCTCCCAATGTTGATTAGGAAACTGACATGAAGACACCCATAGGTCTGAGCCGCCGACAGGCGATCAGCACAATTTTGATTGCGGGAGGTATCGGAGGCACAATAATTGCCACTGGCGGTCTTGGCGCTGCAGTGGCACAGGGCGTGAAAGATACCCACGCGGATCTTGCGTCGCGGATGAAGACCGAAGCTTTGAAATTCTTGGCGTTGCTCGATCCTTCCCAGGCACAACGATCGTGGTTTCCCTTTGATGGCGAAGAACGCAAGCATTGGCATTGGACTGTGACGTCAACTTTTCCGCGCAATGGTGTGACATTGGGCGAGTTGGACGCATCCCAGTACCAGGCAGCCATGGACATGCTGGCTGCAAGTCTGTCGCCGCGCGGCTTTGACAAAGTGCAAGACATCATGCGGCTGCAGTCGGTCCTGCCTACCGGGGCTGCCGACCCGCTTGCGTACCACGTATCGGTCTTTGGAGATCCGAACGCAGCGCAGTGGGGTTGGCGCCTTGAAGGACACCATTTGTCGCATCACTTCACTGTTGTCCACGGTAAGGTGTCGATGTCGCCGTTCTTCCACGGAGCATGGCCAACCACGACCCAGACCGGCTTTCGGGCGATGCCCCGCGAGGAGGATGCAGCCCGTGAGTTGGTCTTGTCGCTGACGCCTGAACTTCGCAAGAGAGTTGTCTTTCAAGAGAACTCACTCAGGCACGTCACTCGGAATGCCCTATCGGTCAGCGCGTTGCCGGTTGTCGGCTTGCGGTTCTCCGAATTGGGCAATGCCCAACGGGCTTTGGCGGCCGAGATCGTGGCCACCTATCTGGCAGCTCTGCCGACAGCGATCTCTATTGAAAAGCAAGCCGCATTTGACGCGTCCGCAAGCGATGCGCTCAGTTTCGGCTGGGCCGGTTCGCACACGCCCAATCAGTCGCACTACTATCGCATCCAAAGCGAAACGTTCCTGCTGGAGTTCGACAATTCACTCAACGCGGGCACGCACATACACAGCGTGTGGCGCGACTTTGCCGGCGATTTCGGGGCGGATCATTTGAAAACATGAGCACAATCGAGCATCCAGGTCTGTGAGTTAACATCCGAGTTTCATGAAATCAGGAGGCACGGCATGCGCCTTTTCTCCACGGTAACTGCAATGACTCTTTGGGCATCCGCGACGCTGGCTGAAACCGTCACCACACCGCCGTTCATCGAGTCGGTCCACCCGATGAACGGCGAGGTTTATGGCGTTGCGATCGGCCCTGGCGGGCCGGGCGTGGAATTTTCCTCGCCAGAGATCAACGGTGGGCTCTATCGGCTTGGTCAGACAACCGTGCAGATCTCGATGTCCGACGGAAAAGGATTGCGCAACCCGACCGGACTTACGGTGGCGGATGGGATGATCTATCTGGTCGACGGCAACGAGATTCTGGCGGTCACCGCCGAGGGCGACGTCCGCTGGCGGGTTGCCGACGAGCGTGAAGGCGCATTCTTGTGGAATGTCGAATTGGCTGCGGACGGTCGCTTGCTGGTCAGCGATTTCGGCAATGGGCGGTTTGTTTCGGTGGAGCGGACTGACGGCGAGATCAGCGACTTTGCGCCCGGCCTTCATTTGCCCACCCTGGCTCGCTTCACTGTAACGCCCGAAGCGATCTATGCGATCACCTGGGGTTCGGATACCGGCTGGGACAGCACGCTTTACCGGGTAAGCCAGCATGGTTCTGACTGGAAGGCCGACGCTGTGGCAAGCGGCTTTGGCAATGCCGAGGCCGTGGCGATTCAGGGCGAGAGCATCCTTGTCGGCGGGTACCGCGGCCATGAGACCACGCCAGCGACCAGAATGATGAGGGTAAATCCGGCGACAGGGACAGTTGAAGGTTTGACCATGGGGGGCGATACGCAAGGGATCAGCGACATCATGATCGACGGCGACACGATTTATCTGACCTTTCCGCCGGATGCGAAATTTGCCCGTTTCCCGACCGCTGACCTAAAGTAAACTCTGATGTGGAGGGCTCTGCGCGATCATCCCCATACGCTTTGGGGCCTTCTGGCCCCTTCCGGGGATCGCCTTTCTGATCCTCTGGCTGGCCAGCGGGCATGATGGCGCGGGACGTTCGGCAACGGCCCTCCTGATACATCCAACCGGAGAACTGTCGGCCCGACTGGTAATTGTGACGATGGCGATCTCGCCAATGCGACACATCCTTCCGGGCTCGGATTTCTGGCGCTGGATGCGACGGCGGCGGCGCTATTTCGGGGTTGCGGCCTTTGGCTATGCCTTGCTGCACACGACGCTGTATCTGACGGACATGGGCAGCCCGGGCGCGGTTCCGGCCGAGGTGGCGCTGCCGGCAATCTGGACCGGGTGGCTGGGCTTTACCCTGTTGGTGCCGCTCGCACTGACGTCGAACGACGCCATGCTGATCCGTTTGGGCAGGCATTGGCGGCTGCTGCAAAAGCTGACCTATCCGGCTGCCATAGCCATACTCGCGCATTGGTTGCTGATCCACGACGGTGCTGCTGCGGCACTGGTGCAATTCGGACTGCTGGCAGCACTTCAAGTCATGCGACCGCGTAACACCCCAAAACAAATGGAAACCTGAAATGACTGGTTCGATGATTGCCTTGATGCTTCTCAGCCTGTCTGCCACCGGAGCACACGCGACAGGCCGGTTTCAGTGCGAAGAGACTGACCGCGCCGGTTGGCTCAGCGAAACCCAGGTGACCGAAAAGCTGAACGCCGCAGGCTGGCAGGTAAGCCGTATGAAAGAAGATGGCGGCTGCTGGGAAGTCTATGGCACCGATCCGCAAAACCGGCGTGTCGAGGCCTGTCTGCATCCCGCCAGCGGAGAGGTTCAGCTGGTATCGCAGCGCGGCACCATCGTTTTCTACATCAGGAAATCCAACGAATAACGCACTTTCTACAAGATCGCCGCGGGCGACTGTTCGCGTAAACCCCACAGAACAAGGAGATTCAGCCGATGACTATGTCCAGACGCAACGCGTTGGTTACGCTCTCGGCATTGCCGCTGGCGGCATGCCTCACCCTCTCGGCCCAGGCTCAGGAATCCGCTGGGATCCCGTTGGCGGCTACCGGGGCAGCCGGGGACGGGCTGCCGACACAGGTCTGGGTGGCTGAACAGCGCCTGAATTGGCCCGGTTTTTCCGTCGAACGCGTGACGTTTGAAAGCCAGGGGGTGCAGGTTGTCGGAAATCTCTTTGTGCCCGAGGGGAAATCCAGTCTTCCGGCCGTGGTCGTTCTGGGGCCGGTCGGCTTTGTCAAGGAGCAGTCGCCGCTGCAGTATGCGTCGCGGCTGGTGCGCGAAGGGTATGTCACGCTGATATTCGACCCAAGATTTCATGGCGAGAGCGGTGGCGAACCTCGTCGGTTCGAAAGCGGCGCCGAGAAGACCCGCGATCTTTCTGCCGCGATCGATTTTCTCGCCGCCCGGCCTGAAGTCGATGCCCAACGGATCTCGCTGCTTGGCATCTGCCAAGGGGTAAACTGGGTCGTCGAAGCTGCGCTGGTGGATCAGCGGGTGAAGTCCATCGCGATGGTGGCCGGACACTATCTGACGCCTGAGGTGGCGGAAATGTATCTGGGCAGTTCGGCAAATGTCGAAGCGCGCATCGCGCGAAGCAAAGAGGCAGAGATACGCTTTCACGAGACCGGCAACGCCGACTACATTCACATCGTCAGCCCCTCGCTCGCCCAGCCCGATGCCGATGCACTCCTGAGGGCTCCGCATATCCAGATGTTCTACATCCGCTGGGCCGACCGCAACCCGGACCTCGCACACCGCGGACTTTGGGAAAACCGGCTAACCTCAATGAGCGAGCATCTGATCTGGGGGCACCGCGTGGATCTCGCCCTGCCGCAGGTTCAAACGCCGACCTTGATGATCCACGCGCAAAACGCTGCGAGCGGTCCGGAATTGCCGCAACGGTTGTTCGACACTATCCCCGCCGGGTGGAAGAAATTCGTTTCGCTGGGTGATCAGAGTCAATTGCAATTTTACGAGGACCCGATCACCATCGATGCTGCGGTGGCGCAGATCGCGCCGTTTCTGAAAGACGCGTTTTGACCGTCGATCCCTTTGCCGCCCTCCAGTCCGCAACCCGCAGCCATCGCCGCAGCCACGGTTGCGAGGCCTATACCCATGAGGACGGCCCCGCGCTGACCAGACTGGCTGCGGCGTCGGGGGCGCTGCAGATCCTCGAACTGGGCACCGCGCTGGGATACACCGCCTGCAGTCTGGCCCACAGCAACCCGAAAGCGCAGATCGACACGATCGAGGGCGATCCCGACCATGCACGTTTGGCGCGCACTGAGATCGCAGCCGTCGGCCTGTCGCATCGGATCACCGTGCATCAAGGCGATTTTGCGGCGGTCTTGCGCGGGTTGGCGGGTGGATACGACCTGGTTTTCTTTGACGGCTATGCGCCGAGCCTGGAAATTCTGGATTTGCTAACCGCCGTGCTCAGGCCCGGAGGCACATTGGTCTGCGCCAATGTCGGCTTGGCGCAGCTTGCAGAGTTTCACCGATTGATGACCGTGCTGGACGACAACACGATCTGGACCAAAGTCGGTTCTATCGAGCGTGGTGGGACGTTGATTCGGGTCAAACTCGGAAAGGTTCGGGTTAATGGCTGAAGGGAGCTGAATTGTTGCCACCGGGCGTGCCCCCGCGACACCAGGGTCGTGGCCCTTGGCAAGCCCTCGGGCCTTGACCGCAACAGCTGGGACTTCAAGCGTTACGTCGTCAGCCTGCCCGCCACCCAGGAAATGGTCATCATGAGCCGTAGCTGGTACAACCGCGCTGGCGTCGAGAAAGTGATGGGGTTCTGCATCCCCGAAGAACACGAAGAGTTCATGCGATCGGCCCTGCCATTCGAACGCATGCTCGTCAGATCTGGAACACAGATCTTCAAATATTATCTCGACGTATCGAAGTCAGAACAAAATAAAAGACTGGCAGACCGGCGGGTTGATCCGCTCAAGCAATGGAAGATCAACCCGATCGACAAAAGCGCATTGCGGCGCCGGGATGATTACAGCTCCGCGCGCAACGATATGTTTACCCGGACCCACAGCGAAGACCTTCCCTGGCACGTTGTGCGGGCCGATGACAAGAAGCAGGCCCGGCTGAACGTCATCCGCCACCTGATGGCGCGCGTCGACTGCCCGGGGCACGGTGGCCCGGGGCTCGTGGCCAATACCTGTCTGGAAGGGAGTTACAGCGAGTTCTACCCGGACATCTCGCAGGACACGCTGGGCATGAAAAGCTGTTCAAGCAGTTTCCCTTTCCCGGCGGCATTCCAAGTCACGTCGCGGCTGAAACACCGGGTTCCATCAACGAAGGCGGTGAACTCGGGTATTGCCTGTCACATGCTTGCGGTGCCGCCTTCGACAATCCCGACCTTCTGATCGCTTGCGTCGTGGGTGACGGCGAGGCGGAAACTGGTCCACTCGCCGCCAGCTGGCACTCGAACAAGTTTCTCAATCCGGTGCATGACGGCGCGGTCCTGCCGATCCTGCATCTGAACGGCTGCAAGATTGCAGGCCCCGCCGTGCTTGCTCGTATTCCCCGTGACGAACTTGAATCGCTGTTTCGCGGCTTCGGCCATGCGCCGTATTTCGTCGAGGGCGACGATCCAATGGAGATGCACCAGCCTATGGCCGCGACCCTCGACACGGCGGTCGCGAGCATCCGGGACATTCAAACGGAGGCGCGCACGAACGGGTTCAAGGTGCGGCCGTTGTGGCCGATGATCATCCTGCGCTCCCCCAAGGGCTGGACCGGCCCAAAGGAAGTTGACGGCAAACCGACCGAGGGGACATATCTCTCGCATCAGGTGCCGATGGGCGACACGGGCCATCCGGGGCACGTGAAGATTCTGGAAGATTGGCTGCAAAGCTATCGCCCGCGCGAATTGTTTGACGAGACCGGAAAGCTTCTGTCCGAAATCGCGGAACTGGCTCCGCGCGGCGCAGGTCTGTGGCGTGGAATTACATAAGATGATCGGCCGGGACTCGGCCCGACTTCATTGCAAACAGCATTTCTTGAACTTCTTGCCGCTGCCGCACGGACAGGGGTCATTGCGGCCGACCTTTGGCGCCGCGTGTTTGAAGGTGCCGCTGAAGAGGTGTGACGGCGAGTTGTCTGAAGCCTGTTTTGTTGCCTGGTTTTCCAGGAACTTGTCGGAGAAGCAGTGCCAGCGCGACAGTTCGTCGACGGCGCTCTCGATCAGCCGGGTGTTTCGGCTGATGTGGAGCTGCGGCGATGCGCCCGCCTCCACTGCTTTGCGCAGCTGCGCCTGAAAGAACGCGAAGTCCGCCTCCTCGGGCGATATCCACTCTCGTTCAAAGGCCTCCTGGACCTGTGGCTCCAGGTGTACGAGCCCGAGGTCAGCGACTGCAAAGGCCCATGAGCCATAGAGGCTTTGCGGCTTGTCGAAATCGGCCGAAGGAAAACGTTCAAGGTACTCGACAACCTCTGGGCGGCTCTCGGGCCGGTCGCGGGCGATCATGACAAGCGCGTCGATCATCTCGCCGCGGGCATACTCGTCGGCGGCCATATCCTCGAGCACCGAGAAGATCGGCATGAGATCGCCGTCGCAGACCCCTGCTATCACGCGCGAGGTGCCCTCCGTCACTGCGTCGCCAATCAGGATGTCCAAGAAGTCAGGAGATTGCCGCAAAAGGGTAGCAAGCGGGCGATAGGCGCGGGCGTCGCGCCATTCGCCGAGCAGGAAGTAGACGAAAAGGAATGTTGAAACATCAGCGTCATTGAACGCTTTGGGTTCGTCCGATTTTAGACGGTCAATCTGTGCGAGGAAGAGCGGGATCATCTCCTCTCGGTTTGCTCCGGCGGCCGCGATGGCTTCACGCGGGAAGCCATCGCGTCCAGAGAATGCGGCCAGGATCTGGTCGGGCGTCATGGTTGTGTCTCCGGTTTAGAGCTATTCCGGCGTTGTCAGAATCGCCGGAATAGCTCTCTCCTCTTGTTTTGACACAATTCCGGACGCGAAAGCAGTGCCACTTTCGCTGGAATTGCTCTAATGGTTTTCGCCCGGTCATATAGCAGATGCCAACGGCCTGCCACAGTCACAACAACTGACAGGATCTTTCAATGCCCGCAACCGCAGAGCTGAAAACCCGCCGCGAGGCACTGGCGGCGTCACGCTCCAGCGGTGTGGCGCGGGTGGGTTACGACGGCAAGACCGTGGATTACCGCAGCATCGCCGAGATCGACCGGGCCATTGAGGTGCTGGACCGCGGGATCGCGACTGCCGAGGGGCGCAAGATCACCCGGCAGGTGCGCGTGATCACCACCAAAGGAGTGTGAACCATGGCTTGGCTCGACGCCTTCCGCCGCTACCGGTGCGGGGCGGGCCTCGGCGTCGCAACCGACAAGGCGGTGTTTTACCCCGAAGCCGTTGACGGGCTGTTCGAGATCGACCACGCCCCGGCCGATACGTTTGAGACGGTCAACACTCTGGGCCAGCCGCTTTACGCACGGATGATCCCCGACCGGGATCGTGACGAATGGGTCCGCCTCGAGATTGAGTCGAACCCATTGCCGATCTGCACCCGCCCGCAAGTGCTGCGCTCGGCCAGGCGGACGTGACCGTCGCAGGCTATCTGGCGCGAGGGCGGTCCCAGACCATGCCAGCCAGGCGTGGATCTGGCGCGAAAGTGTCGCTCCCGAATTCGAGGCCAAGCTTCGGATGCTCACAGATGGCCTGCGCGCCGCTCCGGCCAATGCGGATGCGCCAGGTCTGACGCTCGATTGGTTGAGGTGCTGCAAAAGCACGACAGGTCAGCACCGCGAGGTTTGCACCGTTGTCGGGGTCGCGGACGGAGGCGTAGCGGATGACGTCGGTGCCTATCTCACGGGCTGTCTCGGCATAATACTGGCAGGAGGCGTAATCAGTGAGATGGGCCCAGAGGTCGTGATCGGCAGCAAGCGCCCCGGTTGTCAGGTCGAGGGATACCGGCGTCGCCAGATCGGCACAAATGGCGGTGTAATCCGCCGCACCGTCGGGGAACGGCGTCCCCGGGCTCTCGGCATAGAAAAGGAAGCGATAAAAGACAATCTCGGCCGCTGCCGTCTCCGGCCGTTCAGCGCCGTACCAGACGCCGAGCGTCAATCCAGCGCGTCGGAACCGCGAGCCGTTCGGATAGGGGCGATAGCGAAACGGCGTGGAGAGCAGGTAGTCGAGGTGACGGCATTCTTCCGGCACTGGCGGCTTGGTCTCTTCCAGAATGTCCTCCAGCGCCGCCTGGTCGGCAAGGTTGTCGACAAGCTTCAGGGTCGAGACCCGGTGCTGGGCCTCTACAAACCGCCATGCCTGACCCTTGAGGGGCCGCGCCTCAGACCGGAGCGCGTCGGGCGTCAAGATAGGTCGTGACATCGACTAGCCCCTGAATCGTGGCCATCCGCTCGATGGGTCGCGCGCCGAGCGCGGTGTTGGTCGCCGTCATCCAAACGCGGGCAACCGCCTCGTCGCCGCCCGTGATGGCGTCCAGCGAGCGAAATGCGCGAACGAGAAGCGCTGCGAGTTCGAAAGGTTTCGACCCCGCCTCGAGCGTGGCTTCACCCCGCTTGAGGCGCGAGACTGTCGCCTCGGACACCCCGACGGTTTCGGCAAGCTGGCGCCCAGAAAGGCCCAATCGCTCTGCGGCGTGGAGCATGGCCTTGGTCAGAACCGCATTGCGATCCGGAGCGGGGGAAAGATTGTGCCGGCGTGTCATGGAATCCTCCTGTCTGGTGGAAACATAGCGCGCATAACTTCCACATGAAAGGGTAAACATGTCGCGCGCCTTCGAAAACGCACTACAGCGCCGTTCGTCTTTTCAGACGCGTGGGTGTCGCTGCAGCACTTTGAATGAATGCATGTCCGTTTCGTTCAATCGAACCCGATTGAACGCGACACGCATCAGAGGCGCTGTTCGCCGATCCTGACATCGGGCGTGACGCGGTCTACATCGCCGACGGCGGCGCGACCGTTCTGGTGCGCCTCATTGCCCGACGCGCCGATGCTGTCACCGACTTCGGCGATGCCCGGCTCTGGACGGAAACCACCCGCGTTGACCTGCTGGTGGCTGAAGTGCCGAACCCGCGCCCCGGCGACCGGATCGAGATCAATGGCGATGCCTTCCTCATTCGGGGCGAGCCGGTGCGCGACCGCGAACGGCTGGTCTGGTCGAACGCCCCCGTGATCGTCGGCGCGCATGATACCGGGCCGCTGATCCGGTCGAAAAACGGGTTTTGGCTCGCGATTCCCACGCAAGCGGCGGGCAAATCCACACGCGGGTGCCGAGCCTGCTGGTGGCGGAAGGTCGGTTGAATTCGAAAGGCTGGGCGGTCGCGTCCAAGTCGAAAACCGGGCGCGGCGCGGTAACCGCGCCGATTTTCCTGTTGGTGCCGCAGGTGAAGCTGCCGAAGCGGCTGGACCTGGGGCGGGATGCAGAGCGGGCGGTGGACGGCGTGCCGGGGCTGATCGTGGCAAATTGGGTGGACGGGCGGCTTTGATTGATCCATCGGAGGCGAGCATTCGAGACCGTGAACCCAATTTCGCAAGCGGCAGGTTCGAGCCCCGACCACCGTTTTCTACTCTGCTGCCACTGTCTGATTTCGCAGCCGGGCAAACCTTTACCAAACATTGGACGCGTGGGCAGGGGGACGCGGCGTTTCGAACTATCGTTTTAGATAAAGCGTGATGAGCGCACCGTGACCATTCGTCTCTCCGATCGTAACTCGCCCCCCTGCGTCTCGGATCATCTCCGCAACTTGGGCCATGCCCAGACCAGTTCCTTTACCTTCGGGCTTTGTGGTGAAAAATGGCTGCAACACCTTTGTTCTTAAATCGAGTGGAATGCCGGGGCCTGTATCCGCGACACTGATACTAACCTCGTCCTCATTCACTGTTGCACGGACGTCGATCACTCCCTTGCCGTCCATTGCATCGCGCGCGTTCGCGACGAGGTTGACCAAGGCGAGCTCCAACTGATCGCGGTTTGCCCGCACTGTTGCAGTGTCCTCAAGCAGTCCGATCCGCACTTGAACGTGTTGACCCGCCGCCTGCTCCAGGAGGTATTTCGTCTCTCTCAGTAAATCACCGATATCTATATCTTCAACTTCTGACGACCTATGTCTGACAAAGCTAAGTAGCCGGTTTGTAAGCCGTAATCCACGTTCCATGACCTCGGCGATCATTTGCGCATACTTCAGGGTTGCAGGCTCCTTGGTCTGTCTGACAATCATGTTCAAACCAGACTGCACGGCCGATGCGATATTCCGAAAATCATGTACAACAGTCACAGTGAACTGCTGCACCGCCTCGGCCTTCTGAAATTCCAAAATCCTTCGATCTTCCAGACCCCTCGCGGCAATGTCTCGCAGGACGTAGCTGAAAAGAGCGGCGCCGATCAGAATCGCTGCCATTGAACCAAGTATCAGTGCAGCATTGGCTCTGGAACGCGGCTTGTCGAACAGTGTATTGTTTATGGCCACATGAGCCGACCATCCAGTTAAAGTCGATGTGGTGTACGCCGTGTAGTTCGTAAGACCCTCATAAGTCGTCCCTTGATAGACCCCGCGACCTCCTCGCACCACGGCATCGCGCACAAACTGAGTGGCAGGGGTGCCGACCCGCTCGTCATAGTTGACCGACCTGGCGATAAAATTACCGCTCCTGTCAACAAATGCAGCGACGGCTCCCGCCGGTAGCCTTTCCATCAACATTTCTTGGTAGAATTGCGGATCCACAACTGCCGTCAGACCCAATCTGGGGAGACTTGCGACGGGCACTCGCAAATAGAGGCAAGGACATTGCGGTCCACCGCGTTCAATTCCACCGAAGCCACTCTCAGACTGTATCAACAATGTCGACTGCAATGCGGAACCGCTGGATGTCGTATCTGTCTGTGCCGTTCGAAAGACAACTTCACCGGTGAGTGAATTACTCAACGTCACAGCCATCCAACCTGGAACCAAATTAATTGTGTCCTGAGCGCGGGCCGCGCCCCCGTCGATGTCGCCAGAAGCAAAGTATCGGGATTGTGACAGCACCCGCAGTGCCGTGATGTCCGCCTGTGCCCGAGAGTCAGCCAACACGACCATCAGGTCCGCCGCCTCCTGGGCCTGACGCTCGACCTCCCGAATTTGACCCAACGATACTTCTCGAAAAACGAAGCCGATCACAAGAACGGCAGGGAGAAGGATCGATGTCGCGACAATAATGAGGATGCGCTGAAGCGATGACATCGAGCCAGAATTCATTTTGGCAAATTTCCGATCAAGTTGTTAAAACCTGGTTAACAGGTCGATGCCGTCAAGTTCTGAGGACATGGTCACCAGTCGACTCCCAAGCCCAGAATATTGTCACGCATCCACGCCATCCGAGTCTACTATTTATGCCCAGCCCCCGCGAAACAATTCTCACCGAGTCGCACGCGCGGCTTTTGGCGCTGCCCGCCACCGCCTTGCGCGGCGATGTTTTGCCCGAGCGCGTGCCCGCCGCTTGCAAAAGCAGCAACGGCGGCCGGATCACCCCCAGCGAGTGGGAACGCCGCACTGGTCTGCGCTTGCGTTTTATCTATCGCCGCCGCGGGCCGAGCCTGCTGGTGGCGGAAGGTCGGTAGAATTCGAAAGGCCGGGCGGTGGCGAGCAAGACCAAGATTGGTCGCGGCGCGGCAACCGCGCCGATTTTCCTGTTGGTGCCGCAGGTGAAGCTGCCGAAACGGCTGGACCTGGGGCGGGATGCCACGCGGGCACGTGACGCCGTGCCGGGGCTGATCGTGTCGAACTGGGTGGAGGGAAAGCTGGGCTGAAGCGTGCAATGAGAAGGAAGCTTCGGTCGTCCCAGCCCCTTATATTCTTGACAGGGCATAGTCGGTCTTTCGGAGACCCCAAGTTACGACAGCGGGGTATATCCGACACGATCTGGTCCATTTTTATTTTTGGTCGATGTCATCCTGATCAGCCGGTGGAACGATGAAGGGCACCACTGCCAAGATGGTCAGCACTATGATCGTCGACAGCACTGCAGTGGCCTCGAGACCAAGCCCAGCCACAACTCCGATCCCCGCAGTCGCCCAGATGTTTGCCGCAGTGGTAAGGCCTTCTACTTTGTGCTGCCTGGCGCGGATGATGATCGCACCTGCTCCCAGAAACCCGACACCTTGGACAATGCCTTGCACAACCCGCGACAAATCAGAAATTTCCATACCACTTTGCAAAGGACCCAAGACAAAAAGCGCGGCACCAACGGCGACCAGCATATGGGTCCTCACACCGGCGCTTCTTCCCTTGCGTTCACGCTCATAGCCGAGAATGCCACCCAGAATTGCTGCAAGCGTGAGGCGCACGACAATGCGCGTCATGGTGGACAGATCGGGGATGTCAGAAAACTCGCTGACGACGGTCGTCCAGATTTCGTGCAACACTACGGGGCCCTTCAATTGTGATCCACATTGAGCGCCAGGTCGAATCGTTCTCGTCGTCAAGCTGCCACAAGGATATGCTCGTTAAACTGTACGGGCGATAGCCACACGGCGTTGCGCCGCCTGGAAAAATTGCCGCCTATGGTGCGTGAGCACTTGGGCTGCAGCAGCGCCGCCCGCGCTGTAGAACCTGCAAGCCTGCGATAAATTGCGCGAGAAGCAGCTGTCGGCGAAGCCTTCATCTTTGGAAAGACAAATGCCCACCCCCTGCGAAACCATCCTCACCGAGCTGCTTGCGCGTCTCTCGGCGCTGCCCGCCACCGCCCTGCGCGGCGAGGTGCTGCCGGAACGCGTGTTAGCGGCTGACCTGCTGATCCTGCGCGATGGCGAACCTCGCGAGCCCGAGGTCACCCTGTTGCCGCTGCGCTACCATTACAAGCTTCGCACCGAGATCCAGATAGTGCGCTTGTTGCCATCCACAAAACCACGGGTCTTTGCAAGGCTGCAAGCGTAGCCGTCGCGGGGAGTGCCCCTTCGGACGATCATCGACGGGGTGCGTCCACCGTGTCGATGAGACGCTCGCTGATCACGCAGCCAAATTGAACTCACTGACTTTTTGCCAGAGAAGGTTTAACCGCAGTCGCGGTCGCGACAGCCATCGCGCTGGGCAAGTCGGAAGCCAGTCTTCTCGCCGTAGCCCGCGCCCGTCTTCGTGCCGAACTCCACCGCCGTCAGCTTCTCGGCAGCAAAGCCGATCATCTCGCGCAGCAAATCTGGATCCGCGCTCTTCTCACCAAGCGAGCGCAAGTCCATTATATCGTCGGTCATCGGTAGTGTCCGTCAGGTTGGTTCCAAGCAAACCGACCCTACCGGAAAACACCGATGGCTATGAAACCAGATCCACCACGACCGGGGACACGATCAAAAGCGATGATTCTCTAACCCCAAACTTTTCGGAAAATACTGGTAATTTTTCGCGATGAAGGTGTGATTGACGCAATCCTGAAGGTGTAATATCGTTTTATACAATCCGTGAGGTGTGGTTTTGCGTCGTCCGTGTTGGCAATCCGATGTCTCGGGACTTGCCAGAACCGCTGGAGGGAGGGCTATGAGGTGTACAACAATGACGCCTTGAGGAATGCCGTGGTCGGCATGGATCCCTACAGTTCTCAATTGCTCTCCGTCAGCTAACTTTCTTGCCAGCCTCCACTGCTGCGCGCCGACCTTTCTGCGACCTTCCAAATTTTTTGGCGGGGGTCAGCTGGCGGCAACACGGGTAATTCGATCAAATCGAAGGGTAAAAACATGCCTTTAGGTTTGGATCAGACTGTAACGCACGCAGATATTCTTATTATCGGCAATGGCGCGCTTGGGCTATTTCTCGCCGATGAATTGAAAGGTCGTGACAGCAATAAGCGCGTGGTTGTTATCGGGCCGACAGATCGCGAAACCGGCGCCAGTCAGGCCGCAGGGGCTATGCTTGGTTGCTTCGGCGAGGTTACCGCTGATACTCTGCGGACTGAAGCGGGGCGGATCAGGTTTGAGATCGGCGTGGAGGCCCACAAGCTTTGGGACGCTACCTTAGAGCGCCTTGAAGAAACATCCCCTGACGGCAAGCCCCTCAAGATGTCGAACGACGCTCATATCGTTTTGAACTCCATCGGGCACGTCCTGGATTCCAACAATTTCGACGCAATCATTCCAGCCTTGAATGTTTACCAGCAGCCGTGGTCTGAAGTCGATGCAAAAACAATTGTCGGATTCAATCCACGGCCAGATTGCCGGGTCTTCAGATGCATTCGTCTTCATGACGAAGGGGCGATCAATGCTCGAAACATCCTCTCGGCGCTGGAAACCAGATTGGAAAGGAACGGCGTACCGATCATCGATCAGGTGGTGCGCAAGATCCTTACAAGTGGCGGGGTCGCATCTGGCGTTGGACTTGAAGACGGACGGACGATCGCAGCAGGAATTGTTGCAGTCGCCGCCAGTGCGCGAAGTGAGGGCTGGTGCGCAGTGCGTCGAATGACTTAAAGCTGTTGCCCACATTTCCCGGCCTTGGACTGGGGATGATCGCCAAACGCTCGAAAGGGCAGGGCTTCCAGACTGTTGTTTGTAAGCCCAATTGCGGCTTCGGGTGCGGACCGCATGTCGTGCCACAGGGAGACGGTCGGGAATATTTGGGTTCAACCAATCGCGTAGTGCGTGAAGCGATGAATGTCTCGTGGCCGGAAGATCTTCGCTATCTCTCCAAATATTCAATGCAGCAGCTCGATGAAGATATTGCGCATCACCAGATCGAGCGATGGCTTTGTGGAAATCGTCCCATAACTTTCGACGGCTTTCCCTTGATCGGATGGCCTCCGCTTTCCGGCTTGTATGTCATGACGGGAACCTTCCGCGACGGCTATCACGCTTCGCCCTTGCTCGCGGCCCACGTCGCAAACGAACTGGAAGGCAAGCAAGGCATTATCGACCCCATCGTCAAGCCCACACGCCAGCCCATCGTCACCAGAACGCTGGAAGGCTTTTACCGTGATCGAGCAAAGAAGATCTACGACACATTGGAGCTTGAATATGGGATCGGCCCTGACGTTCTGTGGTGCGCATTCGGCGGTGATATCGGCGTGCAACACATTACAGCGCCGCGCATCCAATCGGATGCGTGAATGCCGCTGTAAAACATTGAAAGAATGCATGAACGTTATCGCACAAATCAAACCATTTGTGCGCGACATGCATTAAGCGGTTCTTGAAAGCCGCTTGATGCCTAGTGAATTGATTCCAGCATTTGCATCCCGTTGCCGCACCTTCCAGCGCAAATGTTGGAATCAGAGAAACCACTAGTAAGCTTATGATTCTAGTGGATTTTATGAGTTTGACATTTGGTTTTGGACACGCTGGAAATAGGTACCAAAT
>JBBQJA010000064.1:0-18648 GCA_038325465.1 Hyphomicrobiales bacterium
GGTGCGGGTTGCTCTGCGGCTGGCGCTTCGACAGGCGGAGCCTCGGGTGCCGGTGCTTCGACAGGCGGAGCCTCGGGTGCCGGTGCTTCCACAGGCGGAGCCTCGGGTGCAGGCGCTTCCACAGGCGGCGCCTCGGGTGCCGGTGCTTCGACAGGCGGAGCCTCGGGTGCAGGCGCTTCCACAGGCGGCGCCTCGGGTGCCGGTGCTTCGACAGGCGGAGCCTCGGGTGCCGGTGCTTCTTCGACAGGCGCGGGAAGGGGCTCCGGAACGGGAACAGGCTGTTCTGCGGCCTGGGCGGTGGCAAGGCCCGCGTCGGCCTGGGCGACCGCAGAGGCCGCGGCGTCAACATCGCCGCCGTTGGCTTGGGCCTCGGCCAGCTTGGCGCGCGCTTCGTCCACCGCCGCATTTGCGGCTGCGACGCTCAATTGTGCATCGATGACCAGGCGCTCCACGCCGCCTGAGTTGAGGACCGGATCTGTGGGCCTTCCTGGGAGGGCGACGGCAAGGCTGGCGCTGAAGACCAACGCAAGCGCGGTGGATGTGAGCAGGCGGGAATTCTTGGACATGATGGTCTCCGCAATCGGACTGTTCGGGGTGCAGGGTGGCAGACAATAAGGCATCCATGGCCCCGCCACGGTGTCACGCGCAGCTTTGGCCGTCCGCAAGGGCGCGGAGCGAGGGCGGTCGCTTACACAGCACTCAACTCATCCATTGCGGCAAAGTTCCGTGCGGCGGAGCTGACAATTGGCGACGAATGAGGACAGGAAACGTCCATATTCGGAAAACACCGCCGTCATGATCCTCAATTGCTCAGTCGAAGCGCACATCCGGGCCGTCGAGTGCTGATTCGAGAAGCCGGTAGTAATCGTCGCGGGGCACATCGATAGCGCCAAGCGTCTTGAGATGCTCGGTGGTGAACTGGGTGTCGAGAAGCTTGAAACCGCGGGAGTTCAAGCGTTCGACGAGGTATACCAAGCAGACCTTGGATGCGTCCGTCTCGCGCGAAAACATGCTTTCTCCGAAAAAAGCCTGCCGCAGCGACACGCCGTAGAGACCACCGACAAGACGGTCCCCGGTCCAGGCTTCCACGGAATGGGCATGGCCCAAGCGGTGGAGGCTGCCGTAAAGCTCGCGGATCGTGCCGTTGATCCAGGTTGATGGTCGTCCCGGAACGGGTTGGGCGCAGGCATCGATAACCCCTTCGAAATCGGTGTTGAAGCGGATATCGAAGGTGTTCCGTCGTATCGTCCGTGCGAGACTTCTCGGCACATGCAGGCCATCAAGCGGAATGACGCCGCGGATATCGGGCTCGACCCAGAACAGTTCGGGATCGTCCACCGAATCGGCCATGGGAAACAACCCCATGGAATAGGCCCGCAGCAGCAGGTCAGGCGTGATCTGTGGCCTTGATCGTCCCCGAGCCATGGTCAACCCCGGCGCTGGAAGTCGGAGTTACTCGACCGGGGTCTTCGCAAGGAATTTTTCGAGCCAGTGAATGTCATAGTCGCCATTGGCGATGTCCGGGTTGGCGAGAAGTTCACGAAACAGCGGAATGGTGGTTTTGATGCCGTCGACGACGAACTCGTCAAGGGCGCGCCTGAGCCGCATCATGCATTCCACCCGGGTCCGTCCGTGCACAATGAGCTTGCCGATGAGGCTGTCATAATAGGGCGGGATCTTGTAGCCCTGATAGACGCCGGAATCGACGCGCACACCAAGCCCGCCTGGCGTGTGATAATGGGTGATGGTACCGGGTGACGGGACAAATGTGTGCGGATCCTCCGCATTGATCCGGCATTCGATGGCATGGCCCGAGAAGCGGATGTCATCCTGGGTCACCGACAGCCCGCCGCCCGATGCGATGCGGATCTGCTCGTTGACGAGATCGATGCCGGTGATGGCCTCGGTCACCGGATGCTCGACCTGCAGGCGGGTGTTCATCTCGATAAAATAGAAATTACCGTCCTCATAGAGAAACTCGACCGTGCCAGCACCGCGATACTTGAGCTTGCGCATCGCCGCCGCGCAGATTTCGCCGATCTGCATCCGTTGCTCGACATTGAGCGAGGGAGAATTGGCCTCTTCCCAGACTTTCTGGTGGCGCCGCTGCAGCGAGCAGTCGCGTTCCCCCAAGTGCACCGCATTGCCTTCGCCGTCGCCCAGCACCTGCACTTCGATGTGACGAGGTTTTAAAAGATATTTTTCGATATAAACCGCTTCGTTGCCGAAGGCTGCGGCTGCTTCCGATCGGGCTGTGGAAAGCGCGATCGACAGGTCAGCAACCGTGTTGGCCACCTTCATGCCGCGTCCGCCGCCGCCGGCAGTGGCCTTGATGATCACGGGAAACCCGATCTCGGTCGCGATCCGGACGGCTTCCTCGTCGGTTTTGATCTCCCCGGTCGAGCCGGGAACAACCGGGATGCCGAGCTCTTCGGCTGTTTTCTTGGCAGTGATCTTGTCGCCCATGATGCGGATGTGCTCGGCCGTGGGGCCGATGAAGGTGATGCCATGGGCGTCGAGGATATCGGCGAATTTCGCGTTCTCGGACAGGAACCCGTAACCTGGATGGACGGCGTCAGCGCCGGTAATCTCGCAAGCCGCGACAATCTGATGGATGTTGAGGTAGCTGTCGCGTGACGGCGGCGGCCCGATGCAGACGCTTTCGTCGGCCAGCCGCACATGCATTGCATCGGCATCCGCAGTCGAATGCACGGCCACGGTCTTGATGCCGAGTTCCTTGCAGGCACGCAGGACCCTGAGTGCAATCTCGCCCCGGTTTGCAATCAGAACCTTTGTGAACATGATCTGCGCCACCTTAAGCGATCACGATCATCGGTTCGCCATACTCGACCGGCTGTCCGTCGATCAAGAGGATCTCTGTCACCATGCCTGACCGGGGGGATGGGATCTGGTTCATCGTCTTCATGGCTTCGATGATGAGGAGGGTTTGGCCTTCCGTCACCGCCTGGCCGACTTCCACGAACGGACGGACGCCTGGGCCCGGAGAAAGAAAGGCTGTGCCGACCATGGGTGCGGTGACGGCGTTGGCATTGGGGGAAGGCTTGGCTGTCTCGACCGGAGCGGAGAGGGGCGGAGACGAGAAGGACGCTTGCTGTGGGGCCGTTGGCGCGTGCACCATCTGTGTGAGGCCCTGCCGTGAAACCCGGATCCGCAGGTCGTCCTGCTGAACTTCGATTTCGGTCAGATCGGTCTCATTCAGGATGTTGGCCAGATCCCGGATGAGGTCCTGGTCAATCCCCGGTTTTCTTGTTGCCATCGGAGCTAAGCCTTTTTTGTTTGTCCATGATCGTGGCGTGTGCGGATGTCCGCGCGGTGAGACTGCTTCAGGTCATGATCGGGCCGCAGGCGGCACCGCCGCCCGTCCGACTTGGCAAACCGCCCCGGTTCCCGCCGCTCCAAACCTTACTCTGTCGGCATAATCTCGCAACAACGCGCCTTTTCGGCCATTTCGGCAGGTTTTACAAGACAGCGAAAGGCGCGCGAACGGGATTTGCCGCATTGGATGGGTTGTCCACAAGCGATTGCCTGAATGGAGCGCGGTCAAGTCAGCAAATGGTGCTCTTGCAGGCACGCACGTTGGTGATCTTCTCCATCAGCGCGTCCACGCCGACGGCACCAAATACGGCCTCATCGCCAACCACATAGGACGGCGTCCCTGACATGCCGAGCGCGTCGGCGAGTTCGTAGGTCTCGCGGATCGCCGCTTCGATGGTCGGCGCGGTCATGGCTTGGCGCAGTTGGGCTTCGTCTGCGCCGAGTGATGTGGCAATGGTGATGGCCTGTGCCTCGTCGGCGCGCACATCGCCGCCCATCAAGGCGAGGTGAAATTCCCAGTACTTCTCAGGCAAGACCGCTTTGAAGGCCATGCTGACCCGGTGTGCGGCAAGCGAATCCGGCCCCAGAATCGGGAATTCCTTGAGCACGAACCGGACATTCTTGTCCTTCTCGACGATTGCCGACATATCGCTCATGGCCCGCTTGCAGAAACCGCAATTGTAATCAAAAAACTCAACGATGGTGACATCACCGTCGGGATTGCCGATCACAACGTCAGTCGGCGCATTGAAGATGGCGTCCGCATTCGAGCCAATGGCGGCTTTGGCGAATTTGGCCAGTTCGGTTTGCTTCTTGATATCGAGCGCCTGCTGCATCTCTTCGACGAGTTCCGGATTGGCCAGAAGATAGTCGCGTATGAAGGCGCCGAACTCAGCTTTCTGGCTGTCGTCGAGCGCGGAAGCCGCAGACGGCAGCGCGATGGCGCCGATAACCAGAGCGGAGGCAAGAAATTGCCGGATGCGAAGTGCCATGAAGCCAGTCCTTTCGTCGGTCGGCGTCCTGCGGATCGCCGCGTGTTTATTTCCCGAGGGTTAAGATGTCGTTGGCGCGCTGCGCCGATGGAGTACCCTTGGGCAGTTTGGTGAGTGCGCGGGCGGCGAAGACTTTCGCTTCCTGGATGTTGCCGGCACGGAAATTCCCCTCAGCGAGCGCAAGTTCGGCGTTGGCGACATCGCCGGTGACACCATAGGCCTGCGACAGGCTGCGGTAGGCGTTGAAGTTGTCGGGGTCGTTCTGAAGCGCGGTGCGCAATTCCTTGACTGCCCGTTCGGCCTGCTTGGGATCGCCTGTCGCCAGCAACGCCACCCCGAGCCGAGCGCGGATGAGCCCCGATTTGCCGCCTTCGAGCTTGAGCGCCTGGGCAAAAGCCTTGGCGGACTGATCGGATTTGCCCTGCTTGAGCAGGATCTCGCCGCGGAATTCGTGGAAATAGGCATTGGACGGACTGGACTTGATCAGAGCGTCCATCATCTTGAGCGCTTCGCCTGAATTTCCGGCCAGATCGGTGGCAATCGCATCTCCGTAGCGGGCGGCGAGCGAGCCCCGGTCATTGTTGAACAATCGCGCCACGTCGGTTCTGCCGCCGTTGTAAGCGGCGATCTTGGCGCGCATGAGCTGATGGCGTTTGATGAGAGCGTCCGCGTCAGCCTTGTCGAAGTAGGGGCTCTTCTGGGCCAGTTCCTCCAGAAGCGCGATACGTTCGCGCGGCAGCGGGTGGCTGATCTGGTACTGGTCGACCTGAACGCCTGACAATGACAGGCTTTGCGAAAACCGTTTGAAGGTGGTCAGCATGCCCCGGACCGACTGCTTGGTCGCTGCCAGATATTTGGCGGCGGCCTGATCGGCATTCATTTCTTCAGACCGCCGGTAGCTGAGCAGGCCGCGCATGGCCAGCCCCGGAGCAGCCGTCGCGATGGCCGCCCCGGCTGTTGCGCCTTCACGGCTGCCCGAAATGCTGCCGGCCGCAATCGCACCTGCACCAAGAAGACCGCCGACGATGGCGAGCGTGCGCGCCCTTGCGACCTGCTCGCGTAAGCGCTGCTGATGACCGCCGGCAAGATGGCCCGCCTCATGGGCAAGCACGCCAATGATCTCGTTTGGAACCTCAGACTGCATCAGCGCGCCGGTGTTGACGAAGATCCGGCGACCATCGACGAAGGCGTTGAAACCGGGATCATTGACAAGCACGATCTCGATGCCTCGGCGGCTCAGGCCGGCAGCGCCAAGAATGGGTGTGACATAGTCGCGCAGCAGGCTTTCGATCTCGGCGTCGCGCACGACCGCCACCCGCCCCTGCGCCGCAGCAGGTGTGGGGACCAGCATCGGCGCGATCAGGCAGGCGACAAAGAGCCGAGCCGCGATTGTATCCATCTTGCCAGCCAAGAATCCGCTCCGTTTTGCGTAAGACTATCCGCCGATTTCCAAAAAGGGAATGCCGCAACCCCATCCGACTTCATCTTGCGTTCAATCGGGCTCGATTGAACGGAACGAAGATGCTCGTATTCAAAGAGTTACAGCGACCTTCGCGTCTTCAAATGGCAAGCGTGACCCGATGGGGTGCAAATGTCGGAACCGGACCACCGCCGGTTCCCTCCGCTCTTGTGATCGCCATGACAATCAGGCATTTGTGCGGCCAATGAACCCCGAAGGTGCCCAGTGGTTTGCGACATTTGCATCCCGCCGCAGCATACGGTGAAAGAGATGTTGGAATCCGACAAGCCACCGGTCGTGGCCTCGGGAAGCAAAGGAACGCCTGTGGCGCTTGTTCGCAAACCTTCTGTCGAACCCTTTCACGCCATGGATGTGCTGGCGGAAGCCACCCGCCTCCAGGCTGAGGGCTTTGATGTCATCTCCATGGCTGTCGGACAGCCGGCCCATCCCGCGCCTGCCGCCGCCCGAAGGGCCGCTATTGCAGCGCTCGAGGTGGGACGCATCGGCTACACCGATGCACTGGGGACGCTGCGGCTCAGGACGGCGATTTCCGACCACTATCGGCGCGTCTATGGCATCCGGCCTGACCCGATGCGGATTGCCGTGACGACCGGTTCGTCGGCGGGTTTCAATTTGGCGTTTCTGCAGCTCTTTTCGCCGGGCGACCATGTTGCCATCTCGCGCCCCGGTTATCCCGCCTATCGCAATATCCTGAGCGCCCTCGGGCTGAAGGTTGTGGAAATTCCGGTGGGACCGCAAACCGGCCATGCACTCACGCCGGCGGCGATCGAAGCGGTGGAGCAGGCGCAGGGGATAAGGATTTCCGGCGTTCTCATCGCGTCTCCTGCCAATCCGACCGGTGCGGTGACCTCCAGGGCGGCACTGAAGGCGCTCGACGACTGGTGCGCTGAGCGTGGCGTGGCTTTCATCTCCGACGAGATCTACCACGGCCTGACCTATTCGGGCGGAGAGACCACTGCACTCGCGGTTTCCGATCGCGCGGTCATCATCAATTCCTTCTCCAAGTTCTATTGCATGACCGGCTGGCGGATCGGCTGGATGGTGCTGCCGCCAGATCTGGTGCGCCCGGTGGAATGCCTTGCCCAGAGCCTCTACATCAGCCCGCCCGAGCTTTCCCAGATCGCCGCCGAGGCGGCGCTCGGCTCGGAGGGCGAGATGGAGGCCGTGCGCGACGGCTACCTGCGCAATCGGGCGCTGCTGGCGACGCGGCTGCCGGATATGGGATTGCCGCTTGCCGCTCCCATGGATGGAGCCTTTTATGCCTGGTGCGATGTCTCACGACACACCAATGACAGCATGAGCTTCGCCCGCGAGATGCTGGCAGCCATCCATGTGGCTGCAACTCCGGGCCGCGATTTTGACCCCGTCGACGGCGCTCGTTACATGCGCATCTCCTACGCGGGCAGCCATTCCGACATGGTGACAGCGCTTGACCGCATGCAGGATTGGCTCACCCGCCGCTGAGCGGATACCATCCCACGATGGAAATTGAGCCGAAATCGACCCGTCATGGGCCGGTTTCGGGTCTGTCTGGGCCCATCGCCCGCCGGACGTGGTGAAGGCCATGAAAAAAGCCGGCAAACGCGCTGCCGGCTTCCGTCTTTTTTGTCAGGCCGAGTCCGCCGGACACGCACGCGAAGGGTCAGGTTCGCGGGGCGCGGCGTGTCGAGCTCAGAAGAAGCCGCGCTTCTGCCACCAGCCGCCCTTTTTGGGCTTGTCGCTGTCCGCCCGGGCGGACGATGAGGTGACAACCGGCTCGGTTGTGACCGATTGCCCAGACGCATCCGGATTGTCTTCCGGCTCAGGTTCGGCAGCCTGGTCGGCAGTTTCGACCGGTGTGTCCGGCACCACGCCACCGGCGTCAGTCTCGTCCACGGCAGCTTCCGCTTCCACGACACCTGCGTCCGGCTCGGATGCAGCCGCCGCAGCCGCCGCTTCCTCTTCGGCAAGTTTCGCCGCCTGCGCCTTTGTCACACGCTTGCGCCGCGCGGGTTTCACAGGCACCTCTGCTTGGACCTCGACAGGCGCTTCCGGCGCCTCGGCCTCCGGTTCGATGTCGACCAAGGCGACCTGTGCCACTGGCTCCGCTTCTGGCTGCGCTTCCGGTTCCGCTTCTGGCCCCGCCAATGGCTCCGCTTCTGGCTCCGCTTCTGGCTCTACTTCAGGCGTCTGGGCTGCGACCATGTCGTCGTTCACCTCGCCCGACGGATCGGAAACCTGCGCTTCCTGTCCATCCTCCCGGTTGCGACGGCCGCCCCGCTTGCCGCGACGCCGTCGCTTGCCCGACGATTCCTCGCCCGCTTCGGCAGCGTCCGGTGCCGACGTCCTGGCCACCTCGACGCCACCTTCAGTGGCGTCGGTGTCGTCCTCCTCGTCGCCGTCCTCGTCATCGGAATTCGTCTCCTGGGCGGTGTGCGTGCCGTTGGCTTCGCCTTCCGGCTTGCGGCCACCGCGCCGCCGCCGCCGCCGCCGCTTCTTGCCCTGTCCGTCCTCCCGGCTCTCGCCATTGCCCGGTTCCGGCACAGCCTCGCCGGCCGCCTCGTCCGGTATGACGTCCTCTGAAACGTCCTCTGAGACGTCCTCTTCTTCGATGATCACCGTGTCGTCGTCGTCTTCAACGACATAATTGTTCGAGGCAGCCGCGATGTGTTCGATCGACACCGGATTTTCCACCGTCGCGCCACGATCGATGGCAAAATACGTTGCCCCGATGCCCTCGTCCGCACTGAACGTGATCGACAATCCGAAGCGGCGCTCCAGGTCGACGATAGTGTCGCGCTTGTGGTTGAGCATGTAGAGCGCGGTGTTCGCCGCGGTACGAACGGTGACATGGTGCGTGGTGTTCTTGAGCAGGTGCTCCTCAATGCCGCGCAGCACATGCAGGGCGACGGAGGATTCCGAGCGGATGTAACCGACGCCGCTGCAATGGGGGCAGACCTGGGTCGTGCTCTCCAGAACGCTTGCGCGAATGCGTTGGCGCGACATCTCAAGCAGACCAAAATGCGAAATCCGGCCGACCTGTATCCGTGCGCGGTCGCTTTTCAGACAATCCTTGACGCGCTTCTCCACCGCTCGGTTGTTGCGGTTTTCCTCCATGTCAATGAAGTCGATGACGATCAGGCCAGCCAGATCGCGCAGGCGCAACTGCCGGGCGATTTCGTCGGCTGCCTCGAGATTGGTTTGCAGCGCGGTATCCTCGATGGAATATTCCCGCGTCGACCTGCCCGAATTGACGTCAATTGCAACCAGCGCCTCCGTCTGGTTGATGATGATGTAGCCGCCCGACTTCAGCGTCACCTGCGGCTGCAGCATGCGGTCGAGCTGCGCCTCGATGCCGGAGCGAGCGAAGATCGGCATCAGGTCGCGATAGGGCTGAACCACCTTGGCGTGGCTCGGCATCAGCATCTTCATGAAATCTTTCGCTTCACGATAGCCGTTCTCGCCCGCCACGATGATTTCCGAGATGTCCTTGTTGTAAAGATCGCGGATCGAGCGCTTGATGAGGCTGCCTTCCTCATAGACCAGCGAGGGTGCGGTCGACTTCAGCGTCAGGCTGCGGACATTGTCCCACAGGCGCATGAGATACTCGAAATCGCGCTTGACCTCGACCTTGGTGCGGTTGGCGCCTGCAGTGCGCAGGATCACGCCCATGCCCTGCGGCACTTCAAGTTCACGCGCGATCTCCTTGAGGCGCTTGCGGTCCACCACATTGGTGATCTTCCGCGAAATGCCGCCGCCGCGGGCCGTGTTCGGCATCAATACCGAGTAGCGGCCTGCAAGCGACAGATAGGTCGTCAGCGCAGCGCCCTTGTTGCCGCGCTCTTCCTTGACCACCTGAACCAGGATGATCTGCCGACGCTTGATGACTTCCTGGATCCGATACTGCTTGCGCGGCTTGCGGACCGGACGCTCGGGAAGCTCCTCGAGTGCGTCCTCGGCACCCACCGACTCCACGTTGTTGTCATGGGGCGGGGCCTCGCGGTGGCGTCCGTTGCCGTTGCCGTCGCCGTTGTCACTGTCGTCGTCGGATTCCCCGTGCTTGTCGCGACCGACGGGTTCGGAGATTTCCTCTGCATCCACGGCTGCCGCCATGGTGCCTGACGTGTCATCATCCTCACCGTCGCCCGGGGCCTGTTCGTCAAGAGACGCGACAGCCTCGGCAATCGAAGCGGTTTCCGACTGGACCTCATCGCCCTCACTTGGTGCCTCGGTTTCCGCAGTGCCTGTTTCCCCCGACCGCTTGCGTCCGCGTCGGCTGCGGCGTGGACGGGACTTGCCGCCCTTCTCCTCGCCTTCCTCGCTCTTTGGCTCTGGCCGGACTTCAGCGGCAGGCTTGCGCCCGGCAGGCTTGGCTGGCTGCTGCTCAACCTCGTCGCGGTCGGCGCTTTCAAAATCGGGATCGTTGCGCGCGTCTTCCGCTTCAGCCTGAAGCAGCGCCTGCCGGTCGGCCAGCGGGATCTGGTAGTAATCGGGATGGATTTCGGCGAAGGCGAGGAATCCGTGGCGGTTGCCGCCGTAGTCAACGAAGGCGGCCTGGAGCGAAGGCTCCACACGGGTCACTTTCGCAAGGTAGATATTGCCCTTGATCTGCTTCTTGTGCTCGGATTCGAAATCGAATTCTTCTATGCGTGAACCGCGTACGACGACGACGCGTGTCTCCTCCGGATGGGAGGCGTCGATAAGCATCTTCTCTGCCATTTACTATTTGCTCCTCGGCACGGCCATGCGCGATCGCGGCTCGGGATCCCGTCTGGGATCGGAGGCGGAACGTGTCGGGTCGTGCCGGATGAAAGAGTTTCCGAGGTTCGGCTTGGAGCGGTGCGCGGAGTGGCAAAGACTGGGCTGCTAAGCGCCTGGAGCCTTTTCACACGTAACCAATTCCGCTGGTGCACCATCAAGAAGCCGACTGGAAATGCATTTGTGTAAAGTCCTTGCGGACCGATGAATTCCCTTGCGGGAGTGTGCGGCTTCAAGCCGCCGTTTTGTGGCAGATTGTCGGTCTGCCGGGTTCGATCTAGTCTTTTGGGAGTTCCGCCGCCGACATATCGTCGGCCCGCTGTCGGCCCTTTTCCGCTTCGGCCACTTGCCGGATCAGCCTGCCAGAATGGCACTGCCCCGGTGACGCCCGAGAGAATGAGAGCAATTGGACGACGGACGGTTTGCACACCTGGCGCCGATTGACCTTGTGAAAGGTGGCGGCCGGAAGGGTGACAGACCTATCCCGTCATGACTCTTTCCCTGGCCTGCTTTTATGGTCTGCTGACCATTCTTGCAAGCTCAAAACATCCTCCATGACCTCTGCCTGCCACACTTCCGCCGGTTTCCGGTCCGCAGGCAAGCCAGTGAGGTGCCATCGTTGGTAAATGAATGCTTAACCGGCATCCGCCATGCTTTCGCCGTGGCGACAGGCGATCCTGATTCGGTACAGTCAGCAGGTCAACCCGGTGCTACAGCGCCGCGCATCCAATCATATGCGCAGAGGCCGCTGCAGGCATCCTTGAAAGACAAGACGGACGAAATGATGGGGAAGGGGCTCACAATCCAGGCGATCTGCCATCGGCCGACACGGACACGCTGCGGCAGGGCGGCCCGCCTTGCAGTGGCCGCAACGCTGTCGATCCTTGCGGCCCGCCTTGCAGTGGCCGCAACGCTGTCGATCCTTTGTGCCAGCTTCGCTCCGCACCCGGTGGCAGCCCAGTCAATTCTCTCCGAACCGCAGGCGGGGTCCGCGCAAGATCAAACGGCTCTGAAGCCGCTCGTAGCCTATGCGGCCCGTGTGGCGGGTGACGCTGAGCGCATCCGCGTCGTCATCGAATTCGAAACGGAGCCGACGTTCTCGATCGGTTACCTCGCAGAGCCGAACCGGATCGTTGTGACCTTGCCGGAAACGGCCTTCGGATTTCCCAATGAGATGCTGGAAGCCCGCGGACTTCTCGAGACAGTCCGCTTCGGCAAGATTGACAAGGGCCGCTCACGCCTCGTTTTCGGTCTAAAATCGCCCGCGCGACTCGAGTTGGCCCAAGCCCAGTCGATCGACGGTGGCGGCAACAGGCTGGTTCTCGACATTTCCCAGGTCGACGCTGACAGCTTTGCCAAGCTTGTTGCCAGCACCGACTGGAGCGCCTTTGCGCCACCGCTCGACGCCGCAGTCGGGAGCGCGGAAGATCCCTTTACAGTCGTGGTCGATGCCGGCCATGGCGGCATCGACAGCGGTGCCGAAGGCGCAGCCGGGTCGAAAGAAAAGGATGTCACCCTTGCCTTCGCACAGGCGCTTGACGCGGCACTTGAAGACCTGGGCGGCTTTTCGGTCGTCATGACCCGGACCGACGACACGTTCTTGTCGCTGTCGGGCCGCGTGCGCATGGCGCGTGAGAAACAGGCTGATCTCCTGATTTCGTTGCACGCCGATTCGATCTCGGTGCCGACCCTGCGGGGTGCCACCGTCTATACGCTTTCCGATCGCGCCTCTGACGCCATCGCGGCCTCTCTGGTCGCGCAGGAACACCCCGAAGAAACCATCGCGGGTAACCGCCTGGCGGGCGCCGAAGGCGTCGTGGCTCGCATTCTGATGGATCTCGCCCGCAGCGAAACCCAAGTCTTTTCAACGGGTCTTGCCGAAAAGGTGATCCAGTCCTTCGAGGGCGAGGTGAAGCTGATCAACAATCCGCACAGGCAGGCTGGATTCCGCGTCTTGCAGGCCCCCGATGTGCCATCTGCGCTGGTCGAGCTCGGATATCTGTCCAATCCCGAAGACGAGAAGCTGCTCACGGATCCCGACTGGCGGGAAAGCACAGCACGCCTGCTCGCCCTGTCGGTCAAGTCGTATCAGGACACGATTCTGGCAGGCCGGCCATGATTTCCGGTGTGGCGCCGCACCATTTCATGCTAAGGATCACATGTGTTGATGCTGCAACAGTACGCTGCCTTTGCGCCGCTGCGGCTGCAAGTCGGCCATGCGGTCAGGGCAACGGCCCTATTTTGTTCACATTCTCTCCGGAGACAGGATTGCTGACAGAGGCTGCCAAAACCCGCCACCGGACCGTCGGCAGGCAGAGCTTGCGAACGCGGATCGGCGTGAAGCGGAATTGGTGCTTCAATTCCCGCGTGACCAAGATTGTGACGGCTTGCCGCCGCTGCTTCTCACCAAACCAGAATGGTGCCTGACTGATGATACGCCTGATTGGATATTTCTTCGGAATTGGAACGGTGATGTTCCTGATCATGGCCGCTGGCGTCGCCTGGTATGTGGGTGAAGTCTCCAAAGGCCTTCCCGATTACGAAGTGCTCAACAGATACGAACCGCCGGTCACCACCCGCATGCATGCCGCGAGCGGCGAGCTGATGGCCGAATTTGCCCGCGAACGTCGGCTGTTCCTGCCCATCCAGGCCATTCCTGACCGCGTCAAGGCCGCCTTCATTTCGGCGGAAGACAAGAATTTCTATTCCCACCCGGGCGTTGACGTGACCGGCCTTGCCCGTGCCGTGGTGACCAATCTGCAGACCGGCAGCCGTCAGGGTGCCTCCACCATCACCCAGCAGGTGGCCAAGAATTTTCTGCTGACCAACGACCAGACCTATGAGCGCAAGGTCAAGGAAGCGATCCTTTCTTTCCGCATCGAGAAGGCCTATTCGAAGGACCGCATTCTCGAGTTGTATCTCAACGAAATCTTCTTCGGCCAGAACGCGTATGGCGTCGCTGGTGCCGCGCTCACGTATTTCGACAAGTCGGTCAATGAGTTGACCATTGCCGAAACGGCCTACCTGGCCGCTTTGCCGAAGGCACCGTCCAATTACCATCCTTTCCGCCACACCGAGCGCGCCATCGAGCGCCGCGATTGGGTGATCGACCGGATGGTGGAGAACGGCTACATCACCCAGGGTGCCGGCGCGGAAGCCAAAAGTCAGCCGCTGGGCGTCAACCAGCGCCGTACCGGCTCCTATCTGTTCGCCTCCGAGTTCTTCGCCGAGGAGGTCCGCCGCGAACTGATCGGACGCTATGGCGACGCGGCGCTCTATGAAGGCGGCCTGTCGGTCCGCACCACGCTCGACCCGCGCATGCAGACCATCGCCCGCAGGGCCTTGCAGAAGGGCCTCATCAGTTATGACGAACGTCGCGGCTATCGCGGCCCTGTTGCAACGGTCGACATCTCCGCCGACTGGAGCGCTGCCGTCGCCGCAATCGAGCCCCTGCGCGACGTGCCAGAATGGAAGCTCGCCGTGGTCCTGCAGGCCTCGCCCGACAGCGTCGAGATCGGCATTCGGCCCGAGCCGGACGCTTCCGGCGCGGTGGGCAAGCAGCGTCTGACCGGCACGATCCTTCCCGAAAACATGAAATGGGCCTATCGGCTCGACCGGCCCGACAACCGCACGACCGTCAAGTCCGCTGATCAGGTGGTGGCACCCGGCGACGTGGTCTTTGTGGAGGAGCGCACCGACGATGCTGGTGCCAAGAGCTGGCGGATGCGTCAGCCGCCCAAGGTGCAGGGTGCGCTTGTGGCCATGGATCCGCATACGGGCCGCGTTCTCGCCATGGTGGGCGGCTTCTCCTTCGCCCAGTCCGAGTTCAACCGCGCCACCCAGGCGCAGCGTCAGCCCGGTTCTGCCTTCAAGCCCTTTCTTTACGCCGCTGCACTGGACAACGGCTACACCCCGTCGTCCGTCATCCTCGACGCCCCCATCGAAGTGGTTTCGGGCGGCGAAGTCTGGCGTCCGAAAAACTACGGCGGAGGCTCTGCGGGTCCCTCGACCCTCAGGCTCGGCATCGAGCGGTCGCGCAATCTGATGACCGTCCGCCTCGCTCAGGACATGGGCATGAACCTGGTTGCCGAATATGCGGAGCGGTTCGGTGTCTACGACAAGATGTTGCCGGTGCTCGCCATGTCGCTCGGTTCCGGGGAAACCACGGCGATGCGCATGGTTTCGGCCTATGCCGTGTTTGCCAATGGCGGCAGGCAGATCAAGCCTTCGCTGATCGACCGAATCCAGGACCGCTACGGCAAGACGATCTTCAAGCACGAGGAGCGGAGCTGCGAAGCCTGCACCGCAACCGCCTGGCTGTCCCAGGAAGAGCCCGAAGTCACCGACGAGCGCGAGCAGGTGCTTGATCCGATGACCTCTTATCAGATCACCTCGATGATGGAAGGCGTCGTCACCCGTGGCACCGCTGCAGGCAAGATCGACCTCGGGATGCCAACCGCAGGCAAGACCGGCACCACCAATGAGGAAAAGGATGCCTGGTTCGTCGGCTATACCCCCGACCTTGTGGCGGGCGTCTTCATCGGCTTTGACAGTCCCACACCGATGGGACGCGGCGCAACCGGCGGTGAGCTGTCGGCACCCGTGTTCAATGAGTTCATGAAGGGGGCGCTTGAAGGCAGCCGCCCGGTAGATTTCCGGGTGCCAGAGGGCATGAAGTTGATCGCCATCAACCGCAAGACCGGCATGCAGGCAGAGCCGGGCGGGGCTGACGTGATCATGGAGGCGTTCAAGCCGGGAACCGGCCCGTCGGACGTCTATTCCGTCATTGGCAGCGACGAGATTGCCACCGGCGATGCGATCACCAATGTGTCGCCGCAGGCGACCAAGGCGGTCGATTCGGGGCAGGGCGGGCTTTACTGAGGCTTCAGCCGACAGCTGCAACCGCCACTCTTTACATGAGGCAGGGTGGACCTTATGGTCTGCCCGCCTTTCATCCCCTTCCGACAAAGACGAACGGACACCAAGACCATGCGCGCCGAAACCGAGGTCGTGATCGACGATATCAAGCAGGCCATAAGCTTGCTGAGGAGGCATCTTTGACTGGGAACCAGCCCTCAAGCGCCTCGAGCACCTCAACGTCAAGGCCGAAGACGCCACCATCTGGAATGATCCTGTCGAAGCCCAGAAGCTGATGCGCGAGCGCCAGCAGCTTGACGATGGTATCAACGGTATTCTCCACCACGAAGGGCAGCTCACGGAGAATCTCGAGCTGATTGAACTCGGCGAGGCGGAAGGGGACAGCGAGATCGTTCGCGAAGCGGAAGCGGCGCTCAAGACCCTGCGCATGGAGGTCTCCCGGCTGCAGATCGAATCGCTCCTCTCGGGCGAAGCCGACAGCAACGACACCTATGTGGAAGTCCATTCTGGCGCCGGTGGCACCGAGAGTCAGGACTGGGCCAACATGCTTCTGCGCATGTACACCCGCTGGGCCGAGCGCCGGCGGATGAAGGTCGAGCTTCTCGAAATCCACGACGGCGAGGAAGCTGGCATCAAGTCAGCCACCCTGCTGATCAAGGGTGCCAATGCTTACGGCTGGATGAAGACCGAATCGGGCGTCCATCGGCTGGTTCGCATCTCCCCCTTCGACAGCCAGGCCCGTCGCCACACCTCGTTCTCGAGCATCTGGGTCTATCCGGTTGTCGATGATTCCATCGATATCGAGATCAACGAAAGCGATTGCAGGATCGACACCTATCGCTCGTCGGGTGCCGGCGGCCAGCATGTCAACACTACGGACTCGGCGGTGCGCATTACCCATATCCCCACCAACATCGTTGTGCAGTGCCAGCAGGAACGGTCGCAGCACAAGAACAAGGCCAAGGCCTGGGACATGCTGCGCGCGCGCCTTTATGAGGCGGAGCTCAAGAAGCGCGAGGACGCTGCGAGCGTCGAAGCAGCCTCCAAGACCGATATCGGCTGGGGCCACCAGATCCGGTCCTATGTCCTGCAGCCCTATCAGCTGGTCAAGGACTTGCGGACGGGTGTGGAAAGCACAAGCCCCCAGGATGTGCTCGATGGCGAGCTGGACATGTTCATGGAATCAGCGCTCGCCCAGCGCGTCTATGGCGGAGCGGAGCCGGTCGTCGACATCAACTGATGCCAGACCCGTCATGCATGTCGCCTTCACTCGGAGGCACTGCGCTTTAGCTGCGGCAGGATCGGTCTTCCGTTCCAGACTATAACAGGAAGGCACGACGACGCCTCGACATAGGGACCCTGTCCGGGCGGACGGTCGAAGGGAGCCATGATGACGATCCCATTTTCCATAGACTGGGCAACTTTGCCCGTGCCCGAAGATGATGGCGGGGCGGACCATCTCATCGATCTGATGGTTCCCGACATCGCGCTTCCGACATCCGATGGGCAACTTGTCACGCTTGCCGCGCTTCCCGGTGTGGTGGTCGTCTACGCCTATCCGATGACTGGAAGACCGGAGGTTCCTCTTCCCGATGGTTGGGATATGCTGCCGGGCGCACGCGGCTGCACGCCGCAGTCCTGCGCGTTCCGCGACCATTTCGTTGAATTGCGCAGCCATGGCGTCGATCATCTGTTCGGCCTGTCGACACAGACGAGCGATTACCAGAAGGAAGCCGCCGAGCGGCTGCACCTGCCTTTTCCGCTTCTCTCAGATGCTGCGCTCGCGCTGACCCGCGCGCTGCGGTTGCCGACATTCAGGACCGCAGGCATGGACCTTCTCAACCGCCTGACGATGGTTCTTGTCGGGGGTCGGGTCGCCCATGTTTTTTATCCGGTGTTTCCCCCGACAGGAACGCGGCTGATGTGATCGACTGGCTCGGGCGGCGGGCGTCTGTCTGAAGCGTGGGCGGCAAATCCGTCGCAAATGTGTCTGTACAGGGAAGCCGGCGCTGATAATCTGGCACGATGACCGGTTCAGACATCCTCGATAGCCGCTATTCGTGGCTGCGCCTCCTCGTCACGCTCTTGATCGCGACCATCGGCAATGTCGGCATGTGGGCGGTCATTGTCATCCTGCCTGCAGTCCAGGCCGAATTTGGCGTCGCCCGCGCCGACGCATCCCTGCCTTACACCGCAACCATGATCGGATTTGCGCTCGGCAGTCTCGTCATCGGCCGTGCGGTTGACCGGTTCGGCATTACCGCGTCGTTGACGGGAGCTGCGGTCGTGATCGCCGCAGGCTTCAGCCTCGCTGCCACGAGCGGATCGGTCTTGATCCTCGCAACCTTCCACTTCGTGATCGGCTTCGGTTCATCAGCGAGTTTCGGACCCCTCATCGCCGATATCTCTCACTGGTTTCAGCGCCGCCGTGGCGTCGCGGTTGCGGTGGCGGCCAGCGGAAACTATCTCTCCGGCGCAATCTGGCCGATGCTGCTCAGTGGCGTGCTGAGCCAGCACGGCTGGCGCACCGTTTACATGGTGCTCGCCTTCGTGGTGATTGCCACGGTAGCCCCACTCGCCTTCATGCTGCGCCGACGTCTCCCCGAGGCCGCATCCGCTCATTCCGACGCGCTCTCCCGGCTCAACGCCAGCGCGGTGAGCTTTTCGCCCCGCGTGCTCCAGACTTTGCTGGCGGTGGCTGGCGTATCGTGCTGTGTGGCGATGTCCATGCCCCAGGTTCATATCGTCGCCTTGTGCACCGATCTCGGCTACGGACCAACGGTCGGTGCTGAAATGCTGTCTCTGATGCTGCTTGGCGGCGTGGTCTCGCGCCTTGTTTCAGGCGTCGTGGCGGACCGGCTGGGCGGGATTGTAACGCTTCTGATCGGGTCCAGCTTGCAGGGCATAGCCCTGTTTCTTTATCTGCCCTTTGACGGCATGGCTTCGCTCTATGTTGTCAGCCTGGTTTTCGGTCTCTCTCAGGGCGGTATCGTTCCAAGCTACGCGATCATCGTGCGCGAGTTCATGCCGGCCAAGGAAGCCGGTGCCCGGGTCGGCATGGTCCTGATGGCGACCATTGTCGGCATGGCGCTCGGGGGCTGGATGTCTGGCCTGATCTACGACCTGACCGGCTCCTACCGCATGGCCTTTCTCAATGGTATCGCCTTCAATCTTCTCAATATCGCCATCGTGGTGACGATCTTCGCGCGGGCGCGGCGGGCGCGG
>JBBQJA010000065.1:0-18184 GCA_038325465.1 Hyphomicrobiales bacterium
GGCTCTTGCCCAGCACGAAATGCAGACCTGACGTGGCGATGAGAACGGAATGAAGCGGTGACATGGCGAAGATCCTTTCGCTGAAGAATCTTCAATTCAACCACATCATCCCGTTCTCACCCTGACTGTCGTGTACTGTGGATTCCGACATGGACTTAAGAGCATGCGGTAGCGGGATGCAAATGTTGGAATCAAACCACTAGTGCATGTCGTCCGCAAATGGATTCATTTGTGCGCGACATGCATTCATTCAATGCTTACAGCGGCCTTTGCGCATCCGATTGGATGCACCGCGCTGCATTTGTCGGGCATGACCACCGCCGCCCCGCCCGGCTGGCTCACGGTGAGTGTCCAGATCGTGATCGGCTGCGTGGCAGGCGCGCGATGTGTCGGCGTGAAATGGTCGAAAGTTGGCTCGACCCTCTCGTGCGGCGTGATCTGGGCGCTTGTTCTGCTCGCGACTGCCGCCACCACCACTGGCACTTTCGGCAAACACGCTCGATCAAAGGGCTGTTTCGGGCCGCAAGAGGCTCTGCGGCGGCCTTGCACAGTCCGGGTTCAAACAGGTGGCAGGGCATCTTTGCTGGCCCATCCGATCATTGCGAAAGGATCTCAATGAAGCGTTCGACGACCGGCCGCATCAGGTCTTCGGATGTATCAACCTCAAGGAATTTCCGGTAGGAAGCCACTGCCTCCGCCTTGCGCCCGGTGTCGCGATAGCCGTTGGCCATCGCCAGGTAGGTCGCAGCATCATCGGGGGCGCGCTTTGCCACGTCCTCAAGCTGCGCCAAAGCCTCGTCGTGGCGGCCAAGCTTCTGCAGCATCACAGCGTGTTCGCGCCGGTAGGCGACAGTCTCAGGCGCCAAAGCCGACGCTTGTTCGTAGCGAAGCGCAGCACCGGCCCAATCATGCAGGATGGCGAGAATCAGCCCGTGCCTGCCCTGCGCCTCAGCATTCTCCGGTGCATAATCGGCTGCGTCGCGATAGATCTTTTCTGCGGCGACATTGTCGTTTGCAACTAGGTACATCGCCCCGAGTTCGGCGAAAGCCGGCAGGTAGCCAGGGTCGAGTTCCAGCGCTCTCGTCAACAGTTTGACCCCTTCGGCAGGGTTGCCTGCCGCGATTTCGATCCGTCCAGCCTTGGTGAAGTAGCGCGGATCGACCGGATCCAACTCGGCGGCGTCGAGATATGCTTTGACGGCAGCGGAGCGGTTACCGGCGGCCAGCAACGGTTCGGCAAAACCTTCCGCAGCCAACACATTGCGCGGCTCGCGATCGCGAACCTCCTGATATGCCTGTCTGGCCCCGGTCATGTCACCGCTTTCGAAGAGCGAATTTCCGAGATTGATCCGCGCAGGCAGGAAGTCCGGATCAAGGGTCAATGCGGCGCGAAACGCCTCCCTGGCGGCCGCACCCTCGCCCGCATTGGCGCGGACGAGGCCGATGAGATTGTGCGCCCATCGGGCGTCCTTGTGGTGCGATCGGATCAGCCGTCGGGCGAGGATCCTCGCCTTCAGGGGCTGGGTCTCGGAAGCTGCGGCAATGGCCACGAAGGGATCGAGTATGCCAAGAATGCCTGTGGCCGCATCGTTGAAACAGGCACGCTCCTGCTTGTCGCCAATCGGCGGCAGATCAACAATGTCAACGCCCTCACGAATGACCCGAAGCCGCAGCCGCAATTGCCCGGCGCTGCAATCGGCATCGCCGCAGACGAATTCGCCTGCAATGCGGGTTTCATAGGCATTGAACAGCCTGCGTAGGTGAAAGATCAGCGATTCGATCGACAAGCCGGAATCGGGAAAGGAAAACTCCACCCGGCGGCTGTCTGGCAGACTGGCGACGGTGTCCTTGGATGTTCTGGCGGCGAGCTTGACGTCGCTGAGCCCATCCCAGATGCGGTTGGCGACCACTGTCGCAGTCAGCCCGCTGTTGGCAAGCATGTCGGGCACTGCGATGGGCTCGATGATCACCTGCTCGCGCTGGAACTGTCCGATGATCAGCGGCACCAGGACGATGACAATGATGAGAAACGAAATATTGAGCAAAACCGTGCGGATGTTGGTCGACCAGGACTCGATGCCGGCAAGCGACAATTTCGCACGCAAGCGCGTCAACACCGATTTCACAAGCGGTGCCGTGACATCCTCAACCTTGCGCTTGGGACGCGCCATGGACCTTCCTCTCGGCCCGAACATTTCGTTGCTTCTCCGCAAAAGACGAAGCTAATGCCTGTCCGTTATCGCACAATTGGATTCATTTGTGCGATAACGGACAGGCATTCATTCATTGTTTTACAGCGGCATTCTCGCAATCAAATGAATGTCAACGGGCATTAGCAGAACACTGACCGGCAGCAATCCCACACGCGTCAAGGTGTGTTCAATCGGAAAGCCGTTTGACTGTGCGGTTGGAGACGTTTGGCGCGACGCTTGAAGCCCGGGTCGTGTCACTCACGCCACCGAAATGTCTTCGATGCCGATTTCGTATGTTTCCTGCGTGCGCCCGATGTGGTGATCCAGAATGACGTTCAGGCTCGGCATGTCCAAGGCCCGCACTGCGGCGACCAGATCTCCATGTTCGGCGCACGAAAGCTGGGTGTGCAGCGGCTTGTGCGCCAGGTGCGTCCGCAGTGCTGCGATCTTGCCCGCGTAAAGCCCGTAAGCATTCTGCAGATAGGCATTGCCGCAATTGGCAAAGAACGCCAAATGAAACTCGGTGTCCATGCCGAGGTAACCCCGGACATCCCCCTTGGCCAGCGCTTTGCGCATCCGGGCCTCGATCGCCTCCAGATCACGCAGCAGACCGGCCGGATCGAGGGTCATCGCAATCTCCAACGCTGCCGATTCCAATGCCTTGCGGAAAGCGCAGATTTCCCGCACCTCGCGCGCGCTGAGCGTGAAGACCCGGACGCCGGATTGCGGCACGATGGTCACCAACCCTTCGTGCTTGAGTTGCGCCAGAGCTTCGCGCACAGGAGTTTTGGAGACTTTCAGGTCTGCCGAGATGCCGCGTTCCGATATCGCCGCACCAAGCGGCACGTCGCCACGGATGATCATTCCACGGATATGATCGGTGACGACGGACGTAAGCGACGGTGGTCGTTCGATTGCGGACATGACATGAGCTCCCTCGCTGCCCCAGTATCGGATTTGGTGCACCAGATGTCAAAGACCTTCCTGCAATTGGTCCACAATATAGAACTTGACTGGTATACCAGATGGCAGATACGGTCACAGCTATTCGCTCGGGCCTTGGGAGGGTGACGTGACGGCAGACCTTGTTGTCGACTGCGGGAACCAGCATGGTGAAGGCGTTCTCTGGAACGCGGCCGACGGAAGGCTGTGGTGGACCGACATCGACGGCCGACGCTTGTTCTGGTTTGATCCGCAATCGGAAACCTCCGGCCATCGTGACATGCCTGGGCGGCTTTGCGCCTTTGCACCTCGGGCGGGCGGAGGCTTTCTCATGGCGTTTGCTGACGAAGTGGCACTTTGGTCGGCCGATCTGCGTCCGGAAAGAACCCTCCATGACTTTGAACCGGGCCAACCCGCGACACGGTTGAACGACGGGCGCACCGACCGGCAGGGGCGGTTCGTGGTGGGCGGGATGAACGAGGGGACGGGGGCCGCCGATTCCACCGTGATCCGGATAAACACCGACCTGACGGTCGAAACTGTCCTGAGCGGTGTCGCCTGCGCCAATTCCATCTGTTTTTCGCCCGACGGTGCCACGATGTATTTTGCCGACACGCCAGAGCGGCGGATCAAGGCCTATGCCTACACAGACCGTCTGGCCGAACCGCACGTGCTCCTCGACATGGCCGGAGAACCGGGTCTGCCAGATGGTTCCTGCGTCGATGCGGAAGGCAACGTCTGGAACGCCCAATGGGATGGCGGTCAGGTGATCTGCATCGGCCCCGATGGCCGCATCACCCATCGCATCGCGCTGCCGGTGCCGTTGGTGACCTGTTGCACCTTCGGAGGGCCGGATCTGGCCACGCTCTATATCACCACCTCACGCCTCGGCATGACCGGGGAGGATATCGCCAGAGCCCCCCTGTCGGGAGGGCTTTTCGCCGCAAGACCCGGGGTTCGGGGCATCCCAGATGCCGTGTTTGCCGGATGAACTGACTTAATCCAAAGGGAGGAAACCAATGAAACGCCTTGTCCAGACCGCCTTTGCCGCATGGCTTGCCTCATCGGCAGCGCTTTATGCCCAGGACTATCCGGCCCCCGTTCCCCTCGCCGAAGGCGCGCAAGCGCCCATCGCGGCCAAGGACACAGGCGACGGCATTCGCATCGCCTACATGCCGCCGGCGACCGAATTTGCCTATTACACCGCCATCGGCGAAGGTATCAAGGTCGCCGCTGCCGCCAAGGGAGCCGAAGTCTTCATGCTCGCCCCACAGTCGGGAGCCGATATCAACGGCCAGATGGGCATGATCCAGGACGTGATCACCCAGGACGTCGATGCCATCATCCTGTCCACTCATGACGAAGCTGCGGCTGCCCCGCTCGTGACCCGCGCCGTCGCAAAGGGTATCGCGGTGATCATCGTGAACAACGACATCCCGAATTTCCCGACGCCGCTGCATGCCGTCGTCGGCTACAGCCAGCGCAATGGAACCACCTCCATCGGCAAGTATCTGGTCGAAAAGTCGGCGGGCGCGCCCCTGGTCGTGGCGGTGATCGAAGGACAACCAGGCTATCACTCGACCGAACGGGTGGCCGGCTTTCTGGCTGGTATCGAGGGCGCATCCAATATCACTGTTGCAGCCTCGATCCCTGGCGGCTGGAACGTCGAGGGCGGCAACACCGCCGGGATGGACATCCTCACCGCGCATCCTGACATCAACGTCCTGTTCGCTGCCAACGACTATATGATCATGGGCGCGGGCGTGGCGGCCAAGTCGCTTGGCCGCAATGTGATGCTTCTGGGGAACGATGGCGATACCGCGGCGCTGGAGGAAATTGCCGGCGGTACGGTGACTGCCACAGTCAACACGACACCTTTCGTGATGGGCCAGATCGCGCTCAACGTCACGATGGATGTTCTGGCGGGCACATATCCTGGCGGGTTCGTCGAAACGCCCACCACTATCGTTGACGGCGCCAACATTTTGCCCGTGCTGCAGGCCCCCGACAAGCTGTTCCCGCAGCCCTCGAAATCCTACTGAACCTTCCCCGGGGGCGCGGCATCACGACCGCGCCCTCGAACCTGACCGCCCGTCGCTCGGGTTTCCCTTTTTCCCCTGATCAGGAGCCGCGCAATGGCATCCGAGGAACAACCGCTCTGGGAGGTGGTCGAGGTCAGCAAGGCTTATCCGGGTGTGTTGGCCAATGATCGTGTGTCGATACGCCTTTTGGCCGGGCGCATCCATGGCCTGATGGGCGAGAACGGCTGCGGCAAGTCCACGTTGATCCGGCTTCTGTCCGGGGTCCACCCGCCCGATTCCGGCGAAATCCGCCGAAAGGGTCGCGTTGTGACCATGAACACCCCGACGGAAGCCCGTGCCGAAGGAGTGGCCACCGTGTTTCAGGAGTTTTCCATCGTCCGCAGCCTGAGCGTGGCCGAGAACGTCTTTCTGGGCCGTTGGCCGCGTCGCGCGCTTGGGCTGATCGACTGGGACATGATGCGCCGCCGCTCGGCCGAGGTGCTGGCGGAACTCGAAATCGCCATTGATCCCGATGTGATCACCGGCGATCTTTCGGTGGCACACCAGCAGATGGTCGAGATTGCCAAGGCCGTTGCGGCCGACGCGCAGCTGATCATTCTGGATGAACCCACCACCGCCCTTGGCCCTGATGAAATTGCGCAGCTGCACCGTCTGTTGCGGCGGATGCGCGCCAAGGGGCACGCGATCCTCTACGTCTCGCACCGACTGGACGAGGTGACGGCGCTTGTCGACGAAGTGACCGTGTTGCGGGGTGGCAAGGTCGTCAGCCGCGCGGGAGAGACAGCGGTCGATATCGATGCCATCGTCAGCGCGATGATCGGCGGCAGCGTCGCAGACCACTATCCCAAGGACCGCAACACCCGCACCGATGTGGCCATGACGGCGCTATCCATCGCAAGTGCGCGCGGGGTCCGCGACGTCAGTTTCACGCTCAACAAGGGCGAGGTTCTGGGTCTTGGCGGCGTTCTGGGATCGGGTCGGACCGAGATTGCCCGGGCGTTGTTTGGTCTTGATCCCCTGACGGCCGGTGCGATCGTGGTTGACGGACGCCCGCTCACCTTGAAAGGACCCGGTGATGCAATCCGCGCCGGCCTCGCGCTGGTGAGCGAAAACCGCAAGACCGACGGGCTGTTTTTCAACTTCGCCGGTGGTGCCAACATGTCGAGCGCAAGTCTGCCCCGGCTGTCAGCCTTCGGCTTTCTGGACCTGCGCCGGGAGGACAGGGAAGCGCAAGCGTTGGCGCGCCAACTGGAACTGTCAGCGGGAGCCACGGAAAAGTCCGTGTTGCACCTGTCGGGTGGCAACCAGCAGAAGGTGGTCATCGCCCGCTGGCTGCTGAGCCAGGCGCGGGTGCTCATTCTCGATGAACCGACCCAAGGCATCGACATCGGGGCGAAGCTCGCCGTCTACCGCCTGATCAACCGGCTGACCGCCGACGGATGCGCGATCCTGCTCATCAGTTCCGACCATGACGAGCTTCTGGCCATGAGCGACCGCGTTGCCATCGTCCGCCAAGGCACCATCGCCGACATCCGCGCACCGCAGGACTTGACCCATGGAGATCTTGTCCGCGCCGCCACGACCGACGCCGGAAGGACCGCCGCATGAAACGCTTCCTTGACGCACAACTGCTTGGACCGCTGGCGGCCATGGTGCTGGTGACCGTGGTGGTCGCCGCCACGACCGACCGCTTTCTCGACCCCGGCAACCTCTCAAACCTCGCCCTTCAAGTGGCCATCGTGGCGCTGATCGGCATCGGGTCGACGGTTGTGATTTTTGCAGGCGGGATCGATCTGTCGTCCGGGTCGATGGTGGCGCTGCTGACCATGATCCTCGCCACCGCGATCAAATCTGCAGGCCTGCCGTTATGGCTGGCATTGGTTGCGGTGTTGCTGATCGGCACGGCGCTCGGCGCACTCAACGGCGTGCTGACGGCCTATCTGCGCATCCCGTCCTTCATTGTCACGCTGTCGGGCCTGATCGCCTACCGCGGAGTGGCGTTGATGTTTAACGCCGGTTCCCCGATCTTCTCGCTGCATCCGGGGCTCGAGCCGCTGTTCTACGGCACGATCCTCGGGATCCCGCTGCCGTTCTTCTACCTCGTGTTCTTCTACGGGGTGGCGACAGTGATGATGATGAACACCCGCCCGGGGCGAGAGATCTATGCCGTGGGCGGCAATCCGGCGGCCGCCAAACTGTCAGGCATCAACGTGCGCCGCGTGCAGACGCTGGCCTTTGCCATCGCAGGCGCCATGACGGCGGTGGGAGCAGTGCTGATGGCCGCGCGGCTCAACTCAGGCTCGCCCAACTACGGCCAGACGCTCGAACTGCAGGCAATCGCCGCTGCCGTGGTCGGCGGGGCCAGTCTGGCTGGCGGGCGCGGCAACATCTTGTCGACGCTCGTCGGCGCGCTGACCATCGTCATCGTGCAGAATGCGCTCAACCTGAACGCAGCCCCTGCTGCAGTCCAGAACGTCATCCTTGGCCTGATCATCCTGACCGCGGTCGGCGTCGACATGTGGCGCGCCGAATTGGCCCGCGCACTTGGCGGCATCCTCAGTCGTCGTCCCTGACCACAAACCCCATCCGAAGGAACCCAGACATGGCTGCCGTAACTTTTTCACATATCGGGATCACCGTTCCCGACCTTGACCGCGCGGTCGAGTTCTACGCCAAGTGCTTTGATTTCTATATCATCATGCCACCGACCACGATCCATCACGATGAGAGCGCCATCGGCCAGATGTGCGATGACGTGTTCGGCGCAGGCTGGGGCAGTTTCCGCATCGCGCATCTGTCGTCGGGTGACGGCATCGGGATCGAGCTTTTCGAGTTTCCGAAAACAATCGAGGAGGATCGCCCGTTCGAATACTGGCGGCGCGGCCTGTTCCATTTCTGCCTGCAGGACGAAAAACTCGAAGAGCGGGTGAAGCTGATCGAGTCCATGGGCGGACGACAGCGGATGCAACAGGTCCGCCACTATTATCCGGGGCAGAAACCCTACCGGATGGTCTATGTCGAAGACCCGTTCGGCAATGTCTTTGAACTCTACAGCCATTCTTATGAGCTGACCTATTCGGCAGGCGCCTATGTCTGACGCACGCGCCCAGCCACGGGTGGTGATCACCGACTACGACTATGGCAATGTCGACATCGAGCGCGCCATTCTCGAGGCCGCCGGGGCCGAGGTCGTTGCGCTTCAGGCCAAGACCGAGGACGATCTGCTGGAGGCGGCGCGCGACTGTTCAGCGATCATGAACCAGTATGCCCGCGTCGGAGCCAAGACCATTGCGGTGATGGAGCGTTGCAAGGTCATCGCGCGCTACGGCGTGGGCGTCGACATCGTCGATGTCGCTGCTGCGACGGCGAAGGGCATCCTTGTCACCAATGTGCGCGATTACTGCACCGAAGAGGTCGCCGACCACGCCGTCAGCCTCTGGCTGGCGCTGGCGCGGGGGCTCTTCCCCTATGATCGCGCCACCCATCAGGGGGCCTGGCGCTGGCAATCGGCAGCACCCCTCCACCGGCTGCGCGGCCAGACGATGGGGATCGTGTCCTTCGGCAAGATCGGACAGGCCATCGCCACCCGGGCGCGTGGCTTCGGGCTCAACATCGTGGTCTATGACCCCTACCTGTCCGGCGACGTCGCCGCCGCCCACGACGCGCGGCTGGTCGGGAAGTCGACTTTGCTTGCAACCTCCGACGTGGTGATGATGCAGGTGCCCATGACGCCCGAGACGCGGCATTTTCTCGCGGAACCCGATTTCCGGGCCATGAAGCCGAACGCATTCGTCATCAATACCGGGCGCGGGCCGACCATCGACAATGCCGCTCTTTACCGAGCGCTCTCGGAAGGCTGGATCGCAGGCGCGGGTCTCGACGACCCGGAGGAAGAACCGGCCAAGCGCGCAGCCTGGTCGCCGGCCGACAACCCGATCTTCACGCTTCCCAATGTCATCGTGACCCCGCACGCAGCCTATTACTCCGAAGAATCGATTCGCTCCGCACGCGAAATCGCAGCTACCGAGGTTGCCCGCGTGCTGACCGGTCAAGCACCCCGAAACCCGGTCAATGCTGACGCACTTGGACTGAACACCTGAGGACCCCCATGCTCAAACATTTCAACGACTTCGACCGCCGCCCCGATCTTCTGGCCCGGTTTGACGCGGTGCTGCCCTGTTACTCGGCGGCGGCGGTGTTTGCCGACGTGCAATATCGCACCGGCGTGATGGACAGTGCCATCAAGCCGGCCTTCCGTGCAAAGATCTGCGGACAGGCGGTCACGGTGCAACTCTCAAAAGGCGATCTGGTCGATCCACTGAAGGCGCTCGAAATGGGCCAACCGGGCGACGTGATCGTCGTGGATGCAGGAGGCGACCCAAACACCTCGGTTTGCGGCGGGCTGATGGGAGGCCTGGCACAGAACCGGGGCATCCGGGGCATGATCGTCGATGGCGCAGGCCGCGACACGGATGAGCTGGAGGATATCGGCTGGCCGATCTGGACTCGCGCCATCACCCCCCGCGGCACGCACACGATGTTCTCTGGCCGCAAGGAGGAACTTTCGATCAACGTCCCCATCGCGTGCGGCGGCGTTTTGGTGAACCCGGGCGATTTCATCGTTGCCGATCTGATGGGCGTCGTGGTCATCCCCTTGCTCCGCGCGGACGAGGTGGTCCGCCTGGCGTCCGAGCAGGCTGAACGCGAGGAAAAGACCCGCGCCTGGGTCAAACAGGGCAAAACCATCGAAGATCTGCTGGCGGAGTTCGGCCGCATTTGAGCGGTGTGTAATGCTTGGATTTTCGCGATTTAGGGCGGGGCATGGATTGACAGAGTATCAGCGCCGCGCGTTCGGTTCGACGCGCGGCGCTGTGATATTTGCCGCATCGTCCGTAAGTCGCCGGTCAGCCGCGCGGATCCCAGAGACGCCCTTCAAATTTCGTTTCATAGGCCTTGCCATCGGGATAGCTCACGAGCTCAAGCTGCATCCCCCAGGGGGCCATGAAATAGACCCAGGTCTCTCCCGCACTCGGACCTTCGGTCATTGTCGTCGGGTCGCCCAGGACCTTGACGCCCGCTGCCTTGAGATGCGCAACCGCGGCGGCCATGTCGTCGACGCAGAAGGCGACGTGATGCCCTCCAACGTCAGAGTTGCGCGGCGGCGTCATGTTCTGGTCAGGCGCGGTGTACTGGAATATCTCAAGGTTCGCACCGTCTCCACAGCGGACATTGGAATCCCCCGAGTACACCCAATTCCGTAACTGGTATTTTATATCTGACATATCAGTTGTCAAGAGAGTCTTTGCGCCGCGACTTTGAGACAAAAAATCGCGTCGTCGCCGCCACATTCGCTCCATCCGTGGTCGGCTTGACCGGGTCACTACACGCACTGGCCGAAAAAAGCTTGAACAGAGAGCCGATACAGGCGAACTTGCTTATCAACCTCAGGTTGCTTTAGCAATACCAACCAAAAAGATTTCATGGAGAGAATGTTTCGACTGATCATGGTGAACATTCTGTCCGAAAACTGCGCACATGCCTTCTCTTGTGATGCATTTGCATCCTCCTCTGGCGGAGCCTTTCGGGACATGACAGCATGCAGGCAAATCGGTACGGCGACATTTGCGTGTCGAAATGGACGCGAGGTGCTGCAGTGCGCCACCACAGGCTGAAGGCATTGACGAATCTTCTACAAAAATTAATCTTCAATCCAAAACCGGGAGGATGGAATGTTGGATAACAAAGCAGATCATGAGGTCAACCAGGTTCTTTTGTCGCTCAATGACGCATTGGTTGCAGGCGACGCCGCTGCCGCATCGGACTTGTTCACGGAGGATAGCTACTGGCGCGATCTGGTTTCTTTTACCTGGAATATCAAAACGATGGAGGGCAAGGCCGCAATTGCCGACATGCTGTCCTCGCAACTGGCTTCCATCAAACCCGTTGGCTGGAGGATTGCCGAAGGTGAGGTTGCAGCCGAGGATGGGGGGATCACCACGGCCTGGATCAGTTTCGAAACAGCTGTGTCACGCGGCTATGGGTTGATCCGCCTGCGCGACGGGCTGATCTGGACGCTGTTGACGTCAATGGTTGAACTCAAGGGACACGAAGAGCCGTTGGGAGCGGAGCGCCCCAAGGGTGCCAAACATGGTGCTGGAAAGCACCGGCCGACATGGAAGGAAGAGCGGGAAAAGGAGGCCACTGAGCTTGGTTACACCACCCAACCCTACACCGTGATCATCGGCGGCGGCCAGGGGGGGATCGCATTGGGCGCTCGCTTGCGCCAACTTGGTGTGCCCACCATTGTTGTCGAGAAGAACGACCGTCCCGGTGACAGCTGGCGCAACCGCTACAAATCGCTCTCCCTGCATGACCCGGTCTGGTATGATCATTTGCCGTATCTGCCATTCCCGGCCAACTGGCCGGTTTTCGCTCCCAAAGACAAGTTGGGCGATTGGCTGGAAATGTACACCAAGATCATGGAACTGAATTACTGGACCCGCTCGACTTGCGAGAGCGCAAGCTATGACGAGGCTACGCAGGAATGGACCGTCACTGTGAACCGTGATGGTGAAACGGTGGTTCTCAAGCCGAAGCATCTGATCTTTGCGACAGGCATGTCAGCCAAGGCCAATATGCCGAAATTTCGGGGTATGGACAGTTTCAAGGGAGAACAGCACCATTCTTCCAGACATCCCGGGCCTGATGCCTACCAAGGCAAGAAGGCAGTCGTTATCGGCTCGAACAACTCCGCCCATGACATCTGCGCAGCCCTATGGGAAAACGACGTCGACGTGACCATGGTGCAGCGTTCGACCACCCATATCGTCCGCTCCGAGCCCTTGATGGAGATCGGCCTCGGGGATCTTTATTCCGAGCGCGCGGTTGCCTCTGGCATGACCACCAACAAGGCAGACATGATTTTCGCGTCGTTGCCCTATGCGATCCTGCATGAATTTCAGATCCCGATTTACGACAAGATCAAAGAGATCGACGCCGACTTCTATGCGGGACTGGAGAAGGCGGGCTTCCAGCTGGATTGGGGCACCGATGGGTCCGGGCTGTTCATGAAATATCTGCGTCGCGGGTCTGGGTATTACATTGATGTGGGGGCAAGCCAGTTGATCATCGACGGCAAGATCAAACTCGCCAATGGGCAGGTGTCAGAGGTGGTCGAGGACGGCGTGGTCCTCGCCGACGGAACCAAGCTTGATGCAGACGTCATAGTCTACGCCACGGGCTATGGCTCGATGAATGGCTGGGTTGCCGATATCGTGGACAAGGACACGGCAGACAAGGTTGGCAAATGCTGGGGTCTTGGCTCTGACACTCCCAAAGATCCGGGACCATGGGAAGGCGAACAACGCAACATGTGGAAACCCACGCAGCAGGAGGCACTCTGGTTCCACGGCGGCAACCTGCATCAATCCCGGCATTATTCGCAATTCCTGTCCTTGCAGATCAAAGCCAGGATGGAGGGTATCCCGACGCCGGTCTATGGCCTCCAGGAAAGCCATCATACAGGGTGATTGCAGGAGGGCATTGAGCGTTTCTGCCGCGCGAGGACGGGCTCGACAAGGGCATGGATATCAAAGCGTCGGCAGAAACGCGCGGGCAAGTTCAGGGTTCGGTCGGATTTTACGAATTCGACATGTTTGTTCAGGACGGGTTTTCGGGCGTCAGCATGGGTTGAGAAGCCGCCGTGTCTTCACTCTCCCCGCCTGACCCTCGCCCCGCCTGGAGCGGATGGGTGCCAGGACGAGGTTTGCGGGCTTGTCGGGTTTACAGCGCCGCGCATCCAATCGGATGCGTGAATGCCGCTGTAAAACATTGAATGAATGCATGTACGTTATCGCACAAATGACTCCATTTGTGCGCGACATGCACCACAGCGCCTCGCTTCTTTTCAGACGCGCGGCGCTGTAAAACATTGAATGAATGCATGTACGTTATCGCACAAATGAACCCATTTGTGCGCGACATGCATCAGTCCTGCGGCAGAACCCACCCCCCGGAAACAGCGAGAGTGAGCACATCGCCCGGGGCGGCGCGTTGCCAAAGACTGAGGAGCAGCGGTTGGGCGACTGTGTCGACCTGAACCCGCGCCTCCCAATGGTCTCCCCGGTAGGCGCAGGTCAAAACCCGGCCGCTAACGCCTGACGCATCAAGCCGCAGGTCACTGGGGCGCAGCAGGACTTGGGCGGGGCCAGGCTTGGCGCTCTCGGCGCGGGCGTCAACCTGCAAACCGGGCGACAGGCGCAGGACAGCCCTGCCCGGGGCGGTGACCATCACTTCGGCCTGGAGCACCACGCCCCGCCCGATAAAGCCCGCGACAAAGGCATTGGCCGGGCGGTCATGCAGCTCCTGTGGCGAAGCGATCTGTTCAAAGCGCCCCGAGCGCATGACAGCCACCAGATCCGAAAGTGCCATCGCTTCGCGCTGGTCGTGGGTGATGAACAGCGTCGTCGCCTCTGCGCGGGCGTGAAAGGCTGCCATCTCTTCTTCCATCGCGATGCGCAAATGCGGATCGAGATTGGCCAAAGGCTCATCCATGAGCACAATCCGCGCCCGGGCAGCAAGGCAACGCGCCAGTGCCACCCGCTGGCGCTGGCCGCCCGACAGCTGAGATGGCATACGGTCGGCAAAGCCGCTGAGCGCAACACTTTGCAGGTGGCGGGCGGCTTCGGTCCGCGCGGCTGGACGTCTTGCGCCGGCCGCCTCGATCGGGAATGCGACATTGCTGAGCACATCCATATGCGGCCAGAGCGCATAGGACTGGAACACCACGCCCACGCCACGGGCCTCCGGCGGCACATGCAGCCCCGGCCTCGCCACGGTGCGACCCTCAAGCGCAATGGCGCCGTCATCGAGCGGCTCCAGTCCCGCGATCAGTCGCAAAAGGGTGGATTTACCGCAGCCCGACGGGCCGAGCACGGTGAAGAAGCAGCCTGTCGGGATGTTGGCGGACAGGGTGTCCACGGCGCGCGCGGGGCCATAGCGCCGGCTCAAATTCAAAAGCGTGATCGACATGGGGTCCTTTCAGTCGCGCCAGGGGATGATGCCGGGCGGCAAGTTGCGCCCCACCCGATGCAGAAGCACCATCAGGGCCAGCGTGGCCAGCACCGAGACAATGGACATGGCCGAGGCGAGGGTTGAATAGCCACCATCCTCGTAGTTGAAGATAACCGTGCCCAGCGTTTCGGTGCCGCGGGCCCACAGGATCGACGACAGCGTGACTTCGTTCCACGCAGTCAGCATCACCAGCACCGCGCCTGAGGCGGCGGCAGGCGCGATCAGCGGCGCGTCAATGCGCCAGAGTCTGCGCCAGAACGCCGCCCCCGACACCCGCGCCGCATCCTCAAGCGCCGGATCCAGCGCCGCATAGGCCACGCCAACCGGCTTCAGCCCCAATGCAAGAAAAGCTGCCAGGTAAGCCCCAAGAATGATCCAGTGAGTGCCATAGATCGAAACCCCGAGGCCTGGCAGCGGTTTGAGGAAGGCAATGATGAATGCGACCGAGATGACCAGACCGGGCACGGCATAAGCGATCTCGGCCAGTGTCGTCACCGCCCGCGCACTGCCACCGAAGGGGCCGCGCTGCAGCGCTCCCAGCGCCAGCGCCAGCCCTGCCACGACTGCCCCCGCCACAATCGACAATCCGGCGGAATTGGCGAAGGCGCGGACGGTGACGACCTGGTTGAAGATCACCTCGCGGAAATGGTCAAGCGTTGCCGTTTGCAGGCTCAACCGCACGCCATAGGTCGGAACCAGTGCTGTTGCCAGCATCGCCAGCATCGGCGCCAGAACCACCAGCGCCAGCACCGCCCAGAGCCCGACTTCGACAAACCGACGCGCCCGGCCAAGGGTCAGGCGCAAGGGTTGTTGCGGCGGTCCGATGAGCGCCACCGACCACGCCCTGGTCAACCGCATCTGCGCTGAGACGGCCACCACCGCCAACACTCCGATCAGCACGGCCAGCACCGCCATATCAACCAGCACCGAGGGCCCGCTGGAGGCCAGCCGCTGCCACATCAAAACCGGCAAAGTCACATAGCGCCCCGGTATTCCCAAAAGCGCGGGCACCCCGAAATTCCCAAGCGCCGACACGAAAGCCAGCGCGAAGCCTGCCAGCATGGCCGGCGCCATCAACGGCAGGATCACCCGGATCAGCAACCGCCCGGGTCCCGCCCCGTTTACCCGCGCGGCTTCGGCCAGATCGCGCGGCAGGGTGCGCAGAGCTGCCCGCATCGTGAGGTAGACGATGGGCACCTGCTGAAGGGCCAGGAGCCCGATCACCCCTTCGCGCGAATACAGCGGGTTGGTCGTGCCTGGCGCGGGCGCCATTCCCAGCGCCTGCAACAGCACGCTGGAGGGCCCCAGCATCTGCATCCAGGCGATTGCGGTGACATGCGGCGGGATCATGATGAGCATCAGGATGGCGAATGACAACGCCACCCGCCCGCGCAGGTCGCTCAGGCCGATCAGAAGGCCTAGCGCGCCCCCAACCACGGCGGCAAGCGTGGCGGCAAGAGCGGAACTTTCCAGACTGTGCCACAACGCCCGCTGCACCGAACGGCTCGACAGGGCGGCGACGAAGGCGTCGCTCCCGCCACCGGTCGCAAACAGCGCCAGCCGACCCACCGAACCGAGTGGCAGCACGAACAAAACGAGCGCCGCCAACAAGATCAGTGCCAGCAGCAGCGGCTCGCCTAAAAGTCTGCGCAGCCCCGACCAGCGATCCGGGGCTGCGCGCGCATCATCGGACATCCGACAATCAGCCGCCAAACATCTCGGTGAAGCGGGCCTTGTTGGCGGCTTCATCGGTCAATGCCTTGGCCGGATCGAAAGGGAGGATCTTGATGGTGTCTCGTGCCGGGAAGCCTTCTGGCGGAGCAATGGCCGGATGGGCAGGCAGATAGCCCATGTCGGCGGTCAACTGCTGACCCGGTGCAGAGATCAGGAAATCGACAAAAGCCTTCGCTGCATCCGGGTTCTTGGTGTCGGCCAGAATGGCCACAGGTTCCGATACCGCCGATACGCCTTCAGTCGGGAAGACGAATTTGACAGGCGCGCCCTTGGCGGCTTCGCGGATTGCCAGGAAATCAACGAGGAAGCCGTAGAGTTTCTCGCCGCCCGCAACTGCCTTGAGCACGCCGCCATTGCCGCCATCGGCAACAGCACCTTGTTTGGCCAGCGTCTCGTAGAACCCCCAGCCCAATTCAGGCACGTCGGTCAGGGCCACCATATGGATCGTTGCGGCACCCGAGGCCAGCGGCGACGGCATCATGAAGGCAGCCGTCACATCGGCTGCAGTCAGGTCGGCGTAAGATGCAGGCTGAACCGGGGCGCTGGTATTGTAGACGATGCCGGTGGTGATCAGCTTGGTGGCGAACCAGGATTTGTCAGCATCCATGATGCCCGGTTCATAGGCCGAGATATCGGCATCGGGATGGGCCATCAGCAGGCCTTCTGCTTTCAGCCCTTCCATCGTCACGCTGTCTGCGATCAACAGCACATCAGCCTGCGGAGCGCCTGCTTCCAGTTCGGCGCGGAACTTGGCCATGATCTTTGGCGTCCCGTCGCGTACCCATTCGACAGTGACGCCGGGGTTGGCGGCCATGAAGGCGTCAACCGTCTTCTGCGCATCTTCATTGGGCTGCGAGGTATAGAGAACCAGATTTCCGGTGACGTCGGCCAAGGCAGCGGTGGAGAGAGTGAGAGCGGCGAGAGTGGACAGGATCATACGGCGCATCGGCGGTTCCTTCAGCTGGGGTCGAGTTGCGATCTGTTTGACTACCGGATGGCAGTCCGTGTGCTGCCAGTCGAGGACGGTAACGCTAGGACAGGCGTTCGGACGACTTTCCTTCATTCCACGATGCCGGATCGTCAGGGTCGGGCGGCCGATCCCCTGGCATCCGACAGTGACGCCGACTGGTTTGGCTGTTGCATAGGCAGGCCAGGTGACAGCCATGTGACGACACCGAGACGCCGCGTCAGGCAAATCGGCGGGCGGCGTCGGGTGCGAGGCCCAGTCCCACCGATCCAAACTGGTCGGACTGAACGACGCGGGCCGTCTTGAAGCGGTCAGCCGCCGCACGCCTGAGAACCGGCACCTGCGCGCCGCCTCCGGTGAGGATCACCGTGTCGATACCCGCTTCCGTGAGGCCTGCGCGTCGAACCGACAGACTGGGGGGACAGGCCCGGTTCATCGAAGGTCAGCCGTGTCTCCGGAACCTCCGTGAGCGCGGTCTTGGCCATTTCGACTTCGTCCGCCAGTCGACGGCCGGAGCGGTTGAGGAGCAGGTGTTGGAAGCGGGCGAGCTTCTCGGGCTCGGCCGCATCGCGCGCCAAAGCCCGGATGTCGCGAAGCGCGGAGGCCGTGTGGAGCTGGTTTATGCGGTGCTGGTGGCCCGACCGAAACAGATGGTCCCCATCTGTTTCGAAAAGTAAGCCCACAACCTGTTGATCTGGTGGTGGCCGTGTCGTTGGAACACCAGACCGGCATGGGTCGCCGTCCGTCGGCTGACGTTGAGCCGAGGCCCATCCCTGGCATAACCATGGCGCTGCCCGCGCGCCGGTCGAAATCGGTCTCGCCCACACGCACGCCCGCAGTGCCCAGGATGTCTTGTCGGCGATCAGCTGCACGGGCGCGGTCGGCTGAAAGTCTGAGGACGGAGAAATCAGAGGGTCCGCCGCCGATGTCGACCACCAGGACCAAGCATTCCGAGTTGAGGCTGCGTTCGAAGTGAAGCGCGGCTGCAACGGGCTCGAATTAAAATTTCAACATGGCGGAAACCCTCGGCAGCGGCTGCGGCTTCGAGCTGGCGCTAATGCATGTCGCGCACAAATGGATTCATTTGTGCGATAATGGACATGCATTTCTTCAAAGGGTTACAGCGGCATTCACGCGTCTGAAAAGACGCGCGGCGCTGTAGGCGGCCCGGTCGGCGGCGGCATCTTCATCAACGAAGAATACCGGACGGCCGAGGACGACCTGATCGGGAACGG
>JBBQJA010000066.1:0-17814 GCA_038325465.1 Hyphomicrobiales bacterium
GCGATGGCGTCCGGGTGCGCGCACGGGCCATCGTGGTGGCGACCGGGGTGCAATACCGGCGTCTGCCGCTGGCGCGGCTGGAAGAGTTCGAGGGCTCGGCTGTCTTCCATGCGGCGACCGGGCTTGAAGCGCGCCACACCCAGGGCCGCGACGCGGTGGTGATTGGCGGTGGCAATTCGGCCGGCCAAGCCGCGATGTTCCTCAGCCGACGTGCGGCGCGGGTGCATCTGGTGGTCCGTGGCGCTTCCCTGGCCGCGTCAATGTCGGATTGCCTTGTCGAACGGATCGGCCGCAATGAGGCCATCACCCTGCATTTCGGAGCGGAGGTGACGGCCCTGCACGACAATGATACGCTGCGCGCCGTGACCTTGCGGCAGAACGGCATTGATCATCACCTTGAAGCGGCCGGGCTGTTCGCCATGGTGGGCGCTGCCCGCGACACCCGTCGGCTCTCCGGCCCGGTCATTCTGGATGACAAGGGCCTTGTCGTCACCGATGGCGGCCACGCAACCTCCTGCCCCGGCATCTTCGCTGTGGGTGACGTGCGCGCAGGCTCTGTGAAACGGGTCGCCTCGGCGGTGGGAGAAGGCTCGGTGGTGATCTCGAAAGTCTGGGAGCACGTTGGTGCCGGGCAGGAGTGACGCGGCTGGACGCTTTCAGGCAAACGCCGTTTGAGCCTGCGGAAGCACAGGATCTGCAGCGACCTTTGAATGAATGCATGTACATCTGGTATCGAACGCGCCTTGAAAATGCGGACCAGATGTCAAATTCAATCCGCAAGGTGGTGCTGCAAATCATCGGGCAGCGGCGGAACTTCGGCACGCATCTTTCATTCGATATCAAACGTGATCTGCTGACACCTTCAAACAGGATAGAACTCATGAACCAGTCCGCGTCCAAAGTCATCATAGGCCGATTTTGCGCAATCATCGGCATATTCGGCATTGTTTTTGCCACATCCATTGCGCGAGGAGGCGAGCGGATGATCGAAGACTTCAGCGGTTCGCCCGCATCGCGATGGGATTTCATCAGCGATCAAGTGATGGGGGGTGTGTCCACAGGGCGGGTTTCCCTTGAAGCTGAGCGTGGACAAACCATCCTTCACCTGCAAGGTAACGTCAGTACCAAGAACAACGGTGGTTTCATTCAGGCGCGTTTGAAATTATCCGCGCAATTGCCGAAAGACGCACGCGGACTTGAGTTGAAGGTAAAAGGGAATGGCCAGACCTATTATGTTCATGCCCGAACAGGAGGCACCATTCTGCCCTGGAATTTCTATCAGGCGTCGTTCGACACAACATCCGATTGGGTGATCCTGCGCATTCCGTTCGACAGTTTCATGCCTCAAGGACGAATGATTCGTAAAACTCTGGTGGCTGATGCAATCAGGAGTCTGGCAGTGGTCGCGTTTGGTCGGGACTATACCGCAGATGTTTCGGTCGCGAGCATTGGTACCTATTGAATACACCGCTTCGGCCTGATTTTAATGCAGACTTCCCCATCAGGTCTGGGCGACCGACACCACCTGCATGCCGATGGCCCGCTGGGTGCGCACCATGGTCAACACCTCCGGTTCGATGACGCTTGACTGGGCGGCGGGGCTGTTCACCTGCGGTGATCTGGGCGCGCTCGCCCGCCATGGCAAGCCTGACATCTTCAACACGGATCAGGCCTGCTTCACCACGCTGACGCCAATCCTGGCGGCAGCATGATCAAGGCGGAAATCCACTTGAGCATACGTCCGAAACTGGTCAGACAAACCGAACCACCTCTGTACGTTATCGCACACATGAATCCATTAGTGCGCGACATGCATTAAGGTCACTCTGCCCCTTTAGGTGACTGCATGTCGGTGTAGGGGCAGACATCGTCTTCAAACGGCACGTGCCGTCGCCGGAACGGCGCACCTTCCACGATCTGCGGCCTTCTGATCCGGTCCATCCGGAAGTGGCGGAAGTCGGCACGGGCAGGATCCCAGGCCACGAGATACCAGAGCGGCGGCAGGATCAGCATGGCCTGCGGTTCGACGTCGCGGCTTGTTTCTGCCCCCTTTTCATCACGGTACTGGAAATGGAGACACCGCTTCTGAAGAAATGCCGTCTCGAAGGCAGGCAGCAGCGCTGCATCGATCGACCCCATGTCCGAGATATCCTGCTGGCGCGACAATTGTCCGACATAAAGGCAGCCGAGCAGGCGCCGCAGGTCTCTCACCTTGTCTCTCGACAGGGCCCTTTCGATCTTGGCGAGCCCGGCATCGGCGAGATCGGAGAATGGCAGGGACCGGGCCGCGCGCATGGCCGCCACGCTGATCAGCAGCGCGAACACCTCGGTCACCGAAAGCCGCGCGGTGGTTTGCATCGATTGCGGATCGAGTTGAAGCCCCCCGCCCCGCCCGCATTCCGAATGGATGACGAAGCCCTGCTCACGCAGTGCGCCGATATCGCGCAGGATCGTCCGTCTCGAGGCATCGACCTCCCCGGCCAACGCGTTGACCGTAGACGTTCCATTGCGTCGAAGGATTCGCACGATAGCGTCGTGTCTGATGCGGACATTCATTTCAGTACCACCGAACATTCGGTGCCAAATCTTGGCACCGTTTCACTTTAGACGGATCGTGGGCACCTCACCAAGGAGAATGAACATGACGTCCCGAGACCAATCATCCACCAACGGTATAACGCCGTTGTTCGTCAACCCATCCCACCTTCACGATCCGACGCCGAACGGCTACAGCACCGTGGCCGTCACTCCATCCATCGGCCGGATGGCTTTCATCTCTGGCCAAGGCGGGCAGGACCGGACCGGAGGCCTGTCGCCCGATTTTGCCACTCAGGTGGCGCAGGCGTATGCCAACCTCGCCGCCATTCTCGATGCGCTCGGCGCGCGCCCCGATCAGGTTGTCAAACTGACGGTTTTCGTGGTCGACTACGACATGTCGAAACTTGGCGTGCTGACCGAGAACGTGATGCGGATGTTTGGGACCGCATTGCCGGCGCAGACGCTGGTTCCGGTGCCGAAACTTGCCATTGACCCGATGCTCTTCGAGGTCGAAGCCATTGTTCACCTGAACTGAAGACGCGCCAGGACCTCCAGTGGTGCGATCCTGACGGATAGTTCCCATCTGTCAGGACAAATCGCCCCTCCAGATCAATAGCTTGTGGGCTGACTGTTCGAAACGGATGGGAACCATCTGTTTTTGTCAGACCACTAGGACATCGACACCTGCACCAGTGACGCCCCCGACGCATCTCTTGCGCATCGGGGAGCGACCTGACGCCGAGGGCGGCGATCAATCAACTAAAAAGGCGGCCACCCGGGGCGCTCGGCCTCGACACCACACTCCAAACGGCGGAGGTCATGCGCAGCGAAGTTTACCGCGTCGATCATCCGTTCCGCACAACACGCAAGCTGTTTGGGCCCACCTTGCTTGATATTGAGGGAACCGAGCACAGCCGCCGCAAACGTGCGTGGATGCAACTGTTCTGCCGCGCAGAGATGGAAACCCGCGTGAACAATATCGTTGCCCGCGCGGTCGACGCCGGCTTCGCCCACGCTCATGCCTGCGGTGACCTGGCAAGACTATGCACATGGATTCCAAACCGGATCATACTGGATCTTCTCAACCGACTTGACATCGATGCAGACCAACACTACCGCACCGTGCGTGCTGCTGCAGATATCCTGGAGACAAACGTGCTGGGACCGGACTTCGAGACTATCCGCAATTACCTGCGCGACCCGGCCTTCCATGTCGCTGACCTGTTTAGTGACATGAACGAAGAAACTCGCCCATGCGAAATTGCGGCTCTTCTGGTCGCAGGTGTCGAAACGACGATTGTGGCGCTGGAAATCATACTCCGATCCTGGGCCGCCGATGCAAAAGCCTTTGCCGAGCGCGTCTTGGCGGAAGGTCCTGCTGCAGCAGTGATGCATATCCTGTGCGCGGACCCGCCGCTGGGTAGCGCCATGCGCTATGTCCATGCCGACACTGTCCTGGGAACTGCGGCGTGTCCGGCTGGAACGATTCTGAAAGTCGACATCGCGTCTGTGTCAGCGCCACAAAGCGAGATAAGCCAAATTCTGTTCGGCCACGGCCGCCATCAATGCCCCGGCCGTCCTTTGGCCCTGCGGGAACTTGTTCTTGTGACAGAGAGGCTTTCGCGCTTGTCACCCGAAGCCTACGATATCCTGATCGGAGCGAACGACGTGCGTCCTGAAACATTCCGGCACCCCGGCGCATTCAGTGTGCGCGTCCGCGTGGAAGAGGCAGAGATGCCCAGTGTCTGAAGACATAAATCTGTATCTGATCTTGACCGCTGCCTTCGTGGTCACTGCAAGTCCCGGCGCATCGACCCTGGCGATCGCGGGTGAATGCGTCAACCACGGACGCCGCAGAGGCTTTGCGATCGCAACAGGTATCATGCTCGGATCGTGGATGTGGTCGGCCAGCGCTGCTTTTGGACTGGGCGCCCTGATGTCGGTCAACACATGGATCTTCGAGGTGATGCGCATCCTCGGTGCCCTCTATCTGCTTTATCTTGGCTGGAGATCGGCCCGATCTGCCTGGCAGAACCGCGACCTCAAGATGTCCTCGGGCGGCGCGACCGGCACTTTCAGAGCAGGAATGCTTCGCGGGTTCTTGATTCACCTCACCAATCCGAAGGTGATCTTGTTCTTCACATCGCTTTACGCGACGGGCGTTTCAGCCGACTCGACCCCTTGGGATCTCGCAATGATCGTGGTTCTCCTGGGCTTTCAAAGCATGATGATCTTCATTGCCTATGTCATGGCGTTCTCAAATGTGGCTTTCACCAGGACCTACATACGCCTTGCCCGGCCGTTCAACGTGGTTTTGGCCATAATGTTCGTGGGTTTTGCACTCAGCCTGTTCTTCGCCAAGCTTCCAGGGGCATGACATTCTAATTGTTTGTCGCAGTCCGCCCGGAGACAGTTTGGCCCATGACGAGGCACTTTTTCGCGAAATTCACAACTGAGGCGTGGCTTGCCAGTCCCCGGTTGACGTCCGTCCACGCGGACGATCTCGACTGCGCCGAGGGTGGCGGCACGCGACCGTCTAGGTCTATTCCGGCGTTGTCAGAATCGCCGGAATAGCTCTGTCCTTTTGTTTTGACGCAATTCCGGACGCAAAAGCGGTGCCACTTTCGCTGGAATTGCTCTAATGCATGTCGCGTTCAATCGGATGCGCAAAGGACGCTGTAGTCAGCAAACTCCCTTTGGCGCAAGGCGTCAGATGACGGCGGGCTCGCTCGACTTTGCCCGCGGTCGACCGAGCTTCCGAACAACGACTTTCAGTGCGATCGGTACGGAGTTGTCCAAAGACGAGCGGACAGCGTCGGAAAGCGAACCTGCGATGAAATCTGCGTTCACGTCTGCCGCATCAATCCGCGCGTGGTCTTTTCCGTTCGCCGCCGGGATGAGAATGCCGACACGCAGCGAAGGTTTGATGCGCTTCATGCGGCGGACGACGAGACGCGCGTGGGATTTCGAATTTCCGTTGAGAAAGACGACAACCGCAGTCTCGATCCCGTCCATCGAGATCGCCAGTGAATTCCTGTCTGCGAGCCCGGAATGCGATGCTGTCACGACATTTGCTCCCTGGACCTCGAGAACCTGGGCCAGCATCGCGGCTGCCGCGTCGTCGATCCCTCCACGCCCTCCTATGCAGATTACCGAGTGGCCGTGACCATCGGGAAGGTCGATCTCCTTTTCCGGACCGGCATCGTCGGTGACAAGTGTGTCGTCTTCGCTTTCTTCCTCGTCCGCGATCTCCGAAAGGTTCTCCACAAGCGACAGCGAGCTTGACGAAAACAGGCCAATCTGGAGCTCTGACATGACCCCGCGCTGACGGTCCGCTTCTCCGAGCAGAAGGGCCGGCAAACCCACCTTGTCATAGTAGTCCACAAGATATTCATCTTTGAGATAGTCTTCAGCGTTGTCGGTCGCCTCGTTCGGATCGCCTGCGAGAAGACGTTGATAGAGCTTCTCGTGCGGTTCCAGAACCGGCTCGTTCCCCAACAGGACGTCCAGGAAGCCAAATTGCGGAACATACCGACCAAGAACGACAAGACACACGGTGAGAGGCGTGGACAGTATCAGGCCCAGCGGCCCCCACAGCCAGGACCAGAAGATGGCGGAGATGATAATCGCAAGCGGCGACAACCCGGTGTGCGCGCCATAGAGCCACGGCTCGACAACGTTGTTGCTGATCAGCTCGGTCGTGGCGAAAAGGACCGCCACCCATACAACCAGTGACCAGCCGGGCGCGATGGCGAGCGCCAGAAACAGGGGAAGGATCATTCCGATCACGGGCCCGATGTAAGGCGCGAACCGCAGCACGAGCGTCAACAGCCCCCAGAGGATCGCGTTGGGAATGCCCAGGAGCCAAAGTCCGAGGGCAATGGGAAAAGCGTAAAGGCTGTTGACGATCAATTGCATCAGAAGGTATTTTCCAACCCTCTTGCCCGCCTCCTGCAAGGCGGTTGTGGTGCGATGCAGATCGCCAAGGCCGACGAGTCGGATGAACCTGTCCCTGAGATCCTCGCGTTCCAGCAGCATGAACACAACCAGGACAATGACCAGACCTGCGGTCGCAAACGGACTTATCAGCGGTATGATGAGATTGCCGAGGGTCTGGACCGGATTTGAGCGCGTGAGAATTTCGACAAGCATCGGTTCCCGCGTTTTCAATTCGGGCGCAGGGGCGATCACCTGACTTTCGGCTGCCTGGGTTTCTATTTCGGCCCCGACCTGTTCGACGGCCTTGTTGAGATGGTCGAGTACACCGTCCCCCGACCCGGCCTCAGCCAACGCGCGGACCTTCTCGACAATGTTGCGCTGATAGGTTGGAATATTCTCGGCCAGATTGGCGACCTGCGTCCCCACGACGAAGCTGAAGAGGGCGATCGCACAGAACGCCGAGATGACAGCGAGCAGGACTGCAATGATTTTGGGGACAGATCGCTTGCGCAAAAAGGAGACGATCGGCGCCAGCGCGAACGTTAGCAGAACGGCGAGCGCGAGCGGGACGAATATGTCCTGCCCGACGCGCAATGTGACCGCGACGCCGATGAGGATGAGGATCGTACGACCGGTCAGTTTATTGCCCATGGACGGTCCCGGGCCGGACTGAGCCGCCGACGTCGGCGATTTCCCCGTCTTCGCAATTTCCACTTTGTGCCCCTATCCGATACGGAACGAAAAGCCGGTTTGGCGGTGGATACCGACAAACAAAAACCCGCCAGAGGAAATCTGGCGGGCAAAAGACGAAGCGGTCCGAAGGTCAGGCCTTGTCCACGATATTTTTAACCGCGTCCTTGGCCTTGCCTTTGGCCTGCTGGGCATTGCCCTTGACTTCCTGGGCGGCGCCCTTGGCTTCCATTTCGTGGTTGTCGACGGCATCCCCGACATTCTTGCGAGCCTTGCCAGCGAGTTCGTTGGCCTTGCCTGAAATCTTGTCCGATGTGCTACCCATGGTGAAACTCCTTTGGTGCCTTTATGGCCGCTGATGAAACGGCTCGAACCGGCGTTTGGTTCCATATGGTCCGCTGGCTGGACGGCCAGGGCAGCTGTGATCACCTCGTCCTCGATCATCGGGTGTGTCGACTTCGGCCGTATCGGGCCCGGTCGTCCGATCAGCACCCAAAGGTCGACTCCGTCGAAGTGGCGCTCCCGGGTGGACCCCACCAATTCTTCGCATCCAGACCAATCTGCATCAGTGTGAACCGACCGGGAATCCGTTTGGCTGGACCATGTTCGCACGTCGATAGGTCGCTACGGTCTCGCAAGAAAAGCGCACCCCTTCAGGAGATATCGCGATGTCACTTGGCACAATCCTTATCATTCTGCTCATCATATTTCTGCTGGGTGGATTCAGCGGGCGCTTCGGTGGCTACGGCTATGGCTTCGGTCACGGCGGCGTCGGCGTACTCGGCGCGGTGTTGATCATCGTGGTCATCCTGGTGCTGCTCGGGCGCATTTGATCTTGACGAGTGCGCGAGAGTGCATTCGACGACCACCAGTTCGCCGGGTGCGCTCATACTTCTTTTTTCGAGGCCGGTTTTATCCGGTCATCGTCCACGCATGTCGGAACATCCATTGGCGTTTTGTGTCCGTCGTCCGTACCCTGTTGCTGCTTCCAAATGTGCGGCCCGTTCGATCTCCGCCGATTGAACGGGCCGCACATGCGTCAACTCAAAATCGGTCCGACCTGATCCAGGTAGGCCGGATCGAACTCTGCAAATTCGACGAGGCGGTTGTAATTATCGAAACTGACGAAGCCATCCCGGAACGTCACCAGCCCGTCTTCGCGCAAGTGTCGAAGAACCCGGTTGATATGGATGGCACTCAGACCCAGTGCATCGGCCAGAAGATATTGCGTCAACGGACAGGCAAAGCCCGCTTTGCTTCCCATGCCGATCAAGGCGGCCCTGGCACCAAGCTCAAGAAAAAAATGCGCCACGCGTTCGGCAGCGTTGCGTCGCCCGATATTGACCAGATGCTCCACCACCATCGCTTCGTCGCGCGACGCAGCCCAAAGGACTGCGGTGGCCAAACGGGGAGCGTGCGCAAACACATCCAGAAGTTCAGCTACCAGCACTTCCGTAACCTCAATATCGGTCACTGGCTCGACGCTGTGATCTGACAGGTGCAACAGAACGCTGCGGAGTCCCAGGAAATCACCCGGGATCTGGAAATCGACGATCTGTCGCTGGCCGTTCTGCATCAGTTTGTAGGAACAGGCCCAACCCGAGACCAGGATATAGGCCGCCTGTTCTGATTGCCCCTGGTGGACAAGATCGCGCCCGGCGACGAACGTGCGGCGGCGTTTGTGCAGCGTTTCCAGCACCGACAACTCGGCCCCCGAAAGGGTTACGAACGCGCCAAGCTTGCGGATAAGCGCGGTGTTGTCCAAAAATGCGCTCCTCTCTTCGGACCCTGCCGAACCGCTATCAAGAAAAATCGCACTGCAAACTGATATCCATCAGCACGACTTCGCAGAATTTTTGCACTCTCGATGCGTTTAAAACCAGAATATCTCACGATCGACTGCATTTGAATGACCGCACGTCTGGTCCATTCAAGAAAGGCAGGCCGCAGGCTGACCGATAAGAACGCGTGTTACCCAAGCGTCAGATGAAGGCGGTGCTCCCCCTCCGTGACCGGCAATCTCAGCGGGCCGCCGTCACAGATCATGTCGACGCCATCAAACAGGGCGCGGGTCACGCCATGCCCGGCTCCATTGCGATTGTCCACCGTGACATCGACGCAGAATGCACCAAGGGCAACCTTCACTGTCACGTCCGGCCAGCCTTTGGGCAGGCAGGGATCAAATTGCACCATGTCGCCGCAGCGGGTCAGGCCGATGATGCCCTCTACGCCCGCGCGATACATCCAACCGGCGGAGCCGGTGTACCATGTCCAGCCGCCGCGCCCTTCATGCGGAGCAGTCGAGTAGACATCGGCAGCGATCACATAGGGCTCGACCTTGTAGCGGGCCGCGGCCTGAGCGGTCAGGGCATGGTTGATCGGGTTCAGCATTGCAAACAGCGCCTGCGCCCGGTCGCCGTCTCGCAGCTTTGCATGGGCAAGGACGGCCCACATGGCGGCGTGGCTGTACTGGCCGCCATTTTCGCGCAAGCCGGGCGGATATCCCTTGATATAGCCCGGATCGAGAGGCGTGTGGTCAAAGGGCGGCGTGAACAACAACACAAGACCTGGAGCGCTGCGCACAAGATGGGTGTCGAAAGAGGCCATCGCCTGAACCGCTCGCGCCGGGTCTGCGGCACCCGAAAGGACAGCCCAGCTTTGCGCGATGGAATCAATCCGGCATTCATCCGATCCCGCCGAGCCCATCAGCGTTCCATCGTCAAACGTGCCGCGGCGATACCATGCACCGTCCCAGCCCTCGGCTTCAATCGCTTTGCGCACGCGGAGCGAATGCGCACGCCAACGCGCGGCGCGGACCGGATCCCTTGTGTCAGCCAGCGGAGCCATCAGATCGAGCGTGGCAATCAGCAACCAGCCGAGCCAGACGCTGGTGCCAACACCCTTTTCGCCGACCCGGTTCATCCCGTCGTTCCAGTCTCCTGTTCCGATCAACGGCATCCCGTTCGCGCCGGTCAGCACGATCGCCTGATCCAGCCCACGCGCGCAATGCTCAAAGACTGTCGCCGACATTTCCGAGATCTGCGGCAGGAAAAACGCATCATGCGCGCCAGGAGCAAGCATCGGCCCTTCCAGGAAAGGCACGTCTTCTTCGAGAATGCTGTGGTCGCCGGACACCTCGACATAGCGCGCCACGCCGTACCCCAGCCACACCCGGTCATCCGATATCCGCGTTCGCACGCCCTGCCCCGAATGCGGCAGCCACCAATGTTGCACATCTCCTTCCTCAAACTGCCGGGCGGCAGCGCGCAGAAGGTGGGCGCGCGTGAGTTCGGGGCGACTGAACGTCAAAGCCATGCCGTCCTGCAACTGGTCACGAAATCCGAACGCACCACTTGCCTGATAGAACCCGGCCCGCGCCAGGATCCGGCAGGCGAGCGTCTGGTAGAGCAGCCAGCCGTTCAGCAGGATATCCATCGCGCGGTCCGGTGTTGTCACCTGAACGGTGGTCAACAGCGCAGTCCAATGCGCGGTGACACTTTCCAGCATCGCGTCCAGATCTGCGTCGCGGAAACGGGCGATCAGCGCGCGGGCGGTCCCGGCGTCCGCTGCCTGACCAACCAGGATCACGACCTCGATCGTTTCGCCAGGCGCAAGGGTCAGGCTGCGTTGCAGCGCCGCGCAAGGATCAAGGCCCGCTCCGGTCTGCCGCGAAAGCGGTTGGCTCAGGCCCGACGGTGCGGCCATGCTGCCGCCCGGTCCGAGGAACGAGGAGCGATCGCCAGTCCAGCCGCTGAGGTCGGCACCGATGTCGGCAAACGCCACCCGACCGGGAAAGGCGATGCCCCAGGGATTGCGCACAAACATCGCGCCATCATCCATCTCGGTCACCAGATGCGCTGCCGTGAGGCTACGCGAAGTGCCCAGAACCCATTCGGCATAGGCGGTGACCGAAAGGCGGCGCACCCGGGGTGATTGGTTCGTCAGGGTGAGCCGGGTGACCTTCACCGGATCGTCCAAAGGCACAAACTGCACCATCGCGGCTGAGATCCCCTGTGCGTGGTGCGCAAACCGGCTGTACCCAAATCCGTGGCGGGCGGTATAACGCCCCCGTCCGCGAACCGGCAGGGCGGTGGGCGTCCAGACCTCGCCGCTGTCGAGATCGCGCAGATAGACCGCTTCTCCGGGCGGATCGCTGACCGGATCGTTGCTCCATGGAGTCAATTGGTTCTCGCGGCTGTTTTCGGCCCATGTGTGGCCGCTGCCTTCGGCCGAGACCTGGAAGCCGAATCCGCCGTTGGAAATCACGTTGAGCCAAGGCGCGGGCGTGGACAGCCCATCCTCAAGGATCGTTACATATTCCCGTCCGTCCTTGGCAAAACCTCCGGTTCCGTTGAAGAACTCCAGCGGCTCATGGGCACCAGGCGACTGTGTTACCCGCAGGATCGGCGGAGGTGTCGACGCGATGGGCTGAAGCAAGGTGGAGAGGCTGTCAAACTGCGAGCCGATGCCGCCACGCCGCGCCACCAGCACCACGGAGGCCACCGACAGGAGCAATGCGCGGGCCTCGGGCGTCATCATGTCGGCGCGCAGCGCATAGACCGCTCCCTTGTCGGTCTTCATTGCGACATCTGTGCGGGGGCGCGATTGCGAGGACCGGACTGCCGTTTCGATGGCCACCTGCAAGTCCTGCACATAAGATGAGGCACGATCGTTCAGGATCACCAGGTCCACTGCAAGTTGCCTTGCCCGCCAGTATTCATGGGCTGCCAGCATCTGCCGCACCTGTGCTGCATCCTCGATATCCTCGATCCGCAGCACGACCAGCGGCAGATCGCCCGAAATGCCCTGCGACCAAAGGCCCGATTGCGGCCCCGCCCCTGCCGCCATCCGCGCACGCGAGACGCGCAGACGGCCGTCGCGCCGCAGGATGAACCCCGCCAGCCTTTGGAAATCGGCGGCATCGGCGCTCGTCACATCGAGATGGCGCAATTGCACCTGCGCCTTGGTCCAGGCGAGCGTGGCCGCCCGCTCGAAAGCCGAAGCATCCCGGTGGCGGTCCACCAGCGCCAGCAGCTCGCCCGAGCTTTCCGCGACCAGCGTCCAGAACGTCACCCGCGCCATGCCACCCGGCGGCACCAGCACCCTGCGACGGATCGAGAACACAGGGTCAAGTACGGTGCCCGTCGTGCCCGACAGCGGCGCTCCCGCCATCACCGGTTGCCCGATGTCGCGACCCCGTCCGATGAAACGCGCGCGATCGGTCTCGATTTGCAAGGGCGCGGTTTCAGTCCCCTCGACCACGGCCATATGGGCGGCCCAGACCTCGGGCTCGTCTGGCGAGCGGCGACGGCGGGTGGCGATGATGACGTCGAGTTCAGGCAGATGATCGGTAACGACAAACATCTTGGAAAACGCCGGATGAGCCAGATCGGACGATGCAGGCGCCAGCACCAGTTCGGCGTAAGAGGTCAGGTCGATCTCGCGCGCGGAACGCCCGGTGCTGGTCAGCGTGACCCTTCGCGCCTCGGCATCATCCTCGGCCGACACGACAATCTCGGTGGTGGTGGTCAACGCCCCCTGCCGGTGGGTAAAGCTTGCCAGGTGTTCGCTGAACACCGCAGAATGAATGCCGGAGGCGCCCGCCACCGGCTGAACTCCGGCCGACCAGAGCGCGCCTGAGACAGCATCGCGGGCAAAGATGAAGGCACCCAATGCGTCACGGGTTGCGTCCGGCCGCCAGCGGGTAATCGCAATCTCGCCCCACTGGCTGTAGCCGGCACCGGTTGGCGTCAGCATGACGCCATAGCGCCCGTTGGACAAAAGATGCGCCGTTGGCGGTTCCACCCCAGGCGCGTCAAACCGCCGGACGGTCGACATGGAGACGGCTTCGGTTGCCGCGGTCAACACTTCTTCTGCGCGCGGCGGTGCGGTATTCACATCGCGTGGCACGCGCTCCTGCAACAGCAATTCCACCGCCTGCACCAGCGGTTCGGCGTGAAATCGACTGCGCAGCAGACCGTTTTGCAGCGCGTTGGCGATCGCGGTGATCGTCATGCCCTGATGATGCGCCATGAAGCTGCGGACGATGGCCACGTCCTGCCCTTGGGGCAGGCGGCTGGCTGTGAAATCCATCGCCTCGTAAAATCCAAAGCGCCCCTGCGCGCCCAAGGCCGCCAGCGCCGCGTAGTTCGCCACAGCCGCCGCCGGATCCACCATCGCGGCCAATCCCGTGGCATAGGGCGCGATCACCCGGTTCTCGCTCAGCCCGCGCTTCAGCCCCAGGCCCGGAACCCCGAAGTTGGAATACTGGTAGGTCATCTCGAGATCGCGGACATCGTAGGCGGACTCGGAAATTCCCCAGGGAATGCCCAGACTGCGCCCGTAGTCTGCCTGGCGCGCCACGACCAGCCGGTTGGTCTGCTCCAGCAGCGAGCCCGATGGCGCCCGCATCACCAGCGAAGGCATCAGGTATTCGAACATGCTGCCCGACCACGAAATCAGCGCTGACCCCGCCCCCATCGGTGTCGCGCCACGGCCAAGCCGGAACCAGTGCCGTGTTTCCACATCGCCTTTGGCAATGGCGAAAAGGCTCGCCAGCCGCGCCTCCGACGCCAGCAGATCGTAGCAGTTCGGATCGAGGCTGTTGGTTTCGGCAGAAAAGCCGATCGAGAGCAATTTCTTGTCCGGAAAAAGCAGGAAGGCGAAATCCATCGCCAGCGCCATGTCGCGCGCCAGCGTCGCCGCGGCCTCAAGCCTGTCCGACAGATTTGCAGCGCTGTCTGCCTGGGCATCCATCACTCTCTGGCGCAAGGCCGCCGTCCAGATGCACAATTCCGTGTCAGGCCCGGCCAGCCCTGTGGCAAGCGCGACCGCCTCTTCGGCCAGCGCGGCCAGGTCTTCGGGTGGTGCGGGCTGCATCCGGGCGAATGTGTCGGCCAGCGTCCGACGGGCGCCCGGGTTGCCATCTGTCCCGTCCAACGCCTCCTGTGCCAGGGTCATCGTATCGCTCAGACCTGTGCGATATTGTTCAGGCGATATCCCTGTGCTCTTCCAGTCTCGGCACGCGCGGGCGACAGCAATCAGGTGGCCTGCAAGGTTGCCACTGTCCACCGAGGAAACATAGGCCGGATGCAGCACCCGCAGGTCTGTCGTGTCATACCAGTTGTAGAAGTGCCCCCGATATTGCTGCATCTTCTGCATGGTGTGCAGGGTTTGTTCCAGGCGATTGAGCGCGTTTTCCGATCCGATCCAGCCGAAGTCGCGCGCCGCCACCGTGGACAGCAGATAGAGGCCGATGTTGGTGGGCGACGTGCGGTGGGCAATGGTGGGTTGGGGCGTTTCCTGAAAATTGTCAGGAGGCAGAAAATTGTCGACACCGGTCACGAAAGTCTCGAAATAGCGCCAGGTGCGCCGCGCGATCAGCCGCAGCACACGCGCCTGGTCTGCGCTCGGTACGGACTGTGCGCTGGCGGCACGGGGTTGACTGATCCGCTCGGCGATGGCGGGTGCCGCGAGCCACAGCAGCGCAAAAGGCAGCGTCAGCGGCCAGACCTGCGGGTTCAGCCCCGTCGCCACCAGGCAGGTAGCGAGCCCAAGTCCCGTACCACCCGCCATGATACGATAGCTCAGCAGCACACCCGGCCGCGTCGTTCCTGCATCCGTGGCAGCCGTCACCCACTCCAACAAGGACCGGTGACTGACCACCATCCGCCATCCAGTGCGGCCGATGGCGTCGATCATCCGCCAGCCGGTATCGGGAAGCAGCGCCACATCCAGACCGACCTGTTGCAGGGCCGATGCGGCGTCGGCTGCCAGAGCGGTAAAGTGACTGCGCGAGGTGATCCCGGCGCGGCCGGGCAACACATCGAAGGGCAGTGAAATGACCCGCCCGAAGCAAATCATCGCCAGCACCAGGCCGGTCGAAAGCAAAGCCAGGGGCAACGGCATGAGCCACCCGACCCCGAGCGCCAGGACAGCCAGCGGTGCCACGAGCGACCGGCGCATGTTGTCGGCCATCTTCCAGCGCCCGAGCGCAGGCACGCCGCCACTTCGCGCTCCAAACACCCAAGGCCAAAGCTGCCAGTCACCGCGCACCCAGCGATGCTGCCGCCGCGCCGCCACGTCGTAACGCGCAGGAAAATCCTCGACCACCTCGACATCCGACGAAAGGGCTGCGCGCGCAAAGATGCCCTCAAAAAGATCGTGGCTCAGCATCGCATTTTCCGGCACGCGGCCGTTGAGCGCCGCCGCAAAAGCGTCCACATCGTAGATGCCCTTGCCGGTGAACGACCCTTGGCCGAACAGATCCTGGTAGACGTCCGAGATCGCCGCCGCATAGGGCTCGATCCCGCCGGGCGACGAACTGATCCGCTGGAACCGCGAGCCCTCATGGCCGACCGGCAGGGCGGCGGTGACCCGCGGCTGAAGAATGCCATATCCCTCAACCACCTGCCCAAGCTGAGTGTCGACCCTGGGTCGGTTCATCGGATGGGCCAGCTTGCCGATCAGCCGCTGAACCGCATCGCGTGGCAAGCGGGTGTCGGCATCCAGCGTGAGGACGAACCGCACAGTCTGCGGCGCGGCGGCTGCGGATGGCAGGAAGCTGGTGTCGGTCGCCCCCCGCAGCAGACGGTTGAGTTCGAAGAGCTTGCCGCGCTTGCGTTCCCAGCCCATCCAGGAGCCCTCCGACGCATTCCACAGCCGCCGCCGGTGCAACAGAAGGAAGCGGTTGCCCTCGGTGGAAGGATAAGTCGCGTTCAGCCGGTCGATGCCTGAAGCGGCAAGCGCGATCAGCGACGCGTCGGTCTCGGTGGTCTCGGTGGCGGCATCGGCTCCGTCCGACAACAGCGCGTAATGCACCGCCCCCCCCACACTGGACAGATGATGCACTTCCAGCCGCTCCAGATGCGCCGCCAGATCGTCGGGACCTGAGAGAAGCACCGGCACGGCCACCAGGGTGCGAAGTTCAGGCGGCACTCCCTTGGCCAGATCGAGTGCGGGCAGCGGCTTGGGGGCGATGCTGCGGGTCACGCACAGATTGACAAAGGCTGTTGCCGCCTCGCTCGCCGGAAGCGCCGCGAGCAGGGCCAACGGCAGCAGTTGTCCCGGCGTTGCACCCACCGTGTGCAGAGCCCAGCCCGCAGCACTCAAGACTGCGGCCGCCGAAAGCCCGATTGCCGCACCATAACCGCGAAGGCCCAGCCGTCCGATTTGCCGCAGGAGCCGCTGCTTCGGAGAGGGCGCAAATCCGATGGCGGCTTCGAGCGTTCCGCGCGCAGCGCCTATGAGCGCATGGCCGGGATCGCGCGCGCGCGCATCTGTCCCCGCCTCGGCAAGATCGAGCGCTGTCTGCGCGACCTCCATCTCGCCCCGGCCCGATCCTCGCGCCAGAAGTTCAATGACGGTGCGGTACTGGTTTCGGGTGGCAAAATCCATCGCGGCGAAATCCGACCCGCGCGACAGACACGCATCGACAAGGCTCACGTCCTCGAAAAAATCGGCCCAGTCCAGTTCCGACAGCGTACGCATGCTGGTCACGATATTGCGCATCGTCACATTCGATGCGCCCTGCCGGGCATGCGCCCGCGCCACCACGTCGTCCAGTGTCGTGCCCTGCCGGTGCAACCGGTCCTCGAGCCAGCCAAGCATCGGCGTCTCGGACGGGTCGCAGCCGCGAAGACGTTTGGCGACCTGTGCGGCGAAGATCTCAGGCAGTTCGGTGGCGACGTCCGGCAGCGCGGGAGCCTCGGCGTCCATCAGCGCGTCTGCCGCAATGCGGAGCGCGTGGGCTTCGGTGATCTGCACGGCGAGGCGTCGCATGTTCTCGACCAGGACGATCCGGAGCGTGATCGCCACGGCCCAAAGCTCGGCGATCGTCAATGGCTGGACGGTCTGGTAGGCGCGCACGAAACGGCGGAGAACCTGACCGGAAATCAGGCTGTCAGTATGGGCGACATAGGCCCAGGCCAGCTCCAGCACGCGCGGATACCCAGCGAACGGACCTGAGGCGACCTTGGGCAGCTGGCGATAATATCGCGGCGGCAGGTCCAACGCGATCTGCGTCAACTGCTTTTCGACGAGGTGGTAGTTGTCCAGAAGCCACTGCGCTGCCGGCGGCACCGGCTGGCCATCCAGAAGGGCGGCACCGCTGTACCGGTAAGCCGAGAGCAGCACAGCCGCGTTCCGTTTGAGCCGCACGGTCAGGTTCAGTACCCTTCGCGGACGATCTGCAATGCTCTGCCCCCGCGCAAGGCTCTCCGCATGGTGCTCAAGCCGCTCGGGTCCGAACATCTCTTCCCGTATGGGCGAGGTGTCGAGCCATGGCGAGGTTCCGCGACCCAGGGTCCAGCCCAGACTACGGATACCTGCGGGCATCAACGTGCGCGGGTCGACGCCGAAAACGGTTCGACTGGCGCTCACTCGTAAAGCTTGCCTGAGACCACACCTTCAACCGGGCGGGGCGAGACTGAAGGATCAATCCTGAGCGAAAGACCGGCTTCACCCATCAACGGCCGGGCTTGAAGTGTCGATGATGCGGAGGATGGAGATTGAACCCGGCGGGTCATTTCATCCCATTTTCGCTCGATCTGGTCCCAGTTCATCTTCGGATCCTCCATGGCTCGGGTCTCCTACAAAACCCCGTTGAAAGAAAAAGGTTCCGTGCCAATCCGCCTCTTTTGATGCAGG
>JBBQJA010000067.1:0-17610 GCA_038325465.1 Hyphomicrobiales bacterium
CACGACGGACGTGACGGGCGTGGTGACACTTCCGGAAGGCACGGAAATGGTGATGCCGGGCGACAACATCTCGGTCGACGTGACGCTGATCGTGCCGATCGCCATGGAAGAAAAGCTGCGCTTCGCCATTCGCGAAGGCGGCCGCACAGTTGGCGCCGGTATCGTCGCCTCGATCATCGAATAACGATGATCGGGCGTCGATGGCGAAAGCTGCCGACGGACATTGAAAAATGAGACCGGAACGCGCCAGAAGGCGCGTTTTGTGCTTGTCGGCGCCGGGATTGTTGCATCCATCCTTGCATGACGGACGCTTAAAACGATCCTGTAGCGAACCAACCGATTGTAGGGCTGAGAAAATACGCCGAATGGCGTATTTGCGGGTGTTGCAAGACCGGAAAATCTGGACACCACCCTTGCGCCAGAGTATGAATCGCCATGCTGAAACTGAACCACGTTGCACTGACGGTCTCCGATCGCGCTCGCTCGGCCGATTTCTATCGGCGCTGGTTTGGCCTGGAACTGACACTCCATGAAGACGATCATCTGCTGATCCTGGGCGACGATTCTGGTGGATTGCTGGCCTTGAGCCAGGGAACAGTTTCAAACGACCCACCCCCTCGCACCACCCATTTCGGTTTTGAGGTCGGGTCCGTTGGCGAAGTGGTGGAGTGTCGAGTCGCATTCGCGAACGGCGGCGTCCGGGAAGCAGAATGGCAGGAAGCCGGCCCCACCCGAGTGCAGGTGTTTGATCCCGATGGCTATCGTGTCGAAGTATTCGCCTTTGGTTATGCAGAAGCCTGAAAACTCCTTGGCGCGACGATTCGAAAAGGCTTGCGCCCTCCCGCATTTTAACGCTATCAGGACCGCGATCATCTTAGGGGTATAGCTCAGTTGGTAGAGCGGCGGTCTCCAAAACCGCAGGTCGCAGGTTCGAGTCCTGCTGCCCCTGCCATTCTTCGGTCCCTCTGCATCCGCGCCAGCTGACCAAACGCGTCAGTCGGGCGGGACACTTTGACCGGTTGTTCGAAAAAGTCCGTTTTCCTCTTGTGGATTCGAGAATCGGGCTCTATGTAGGCGTGATCAGACACGCGGTGCGTGGGGCTGGGCAACCGGCTTTGCGCGCCGTACAAGCGTGGGCAGACAATGGCACAGAAAACCAATCCATTTACGTTTATCCAGCAGGTTCGGTCCGAAACTGCCAAAGTGACGTGGCCTTCCCGTCGCGAGACGATGATTTCGACGACGATGGTCCTTGTGATGGTTCTGATCGCGTCGCTCTTTTTCTTTGCGGCCGACCAGGTTTTGGGCTGGTTGATTTCGCTGATTCTGAATATTGGCGCCTGAGGGCGGGGTAAATTGATGACTGCACGTTGGTATATCGTTCACGCCTATTCGAACTTTGAGAAAAAGGTTGCTGAATCGATCGAGGAGAAGGCGCGCCAGAAAGGCTTGAGTCATCTGTTCGAGAAGATCCTCGTGCCGACCGAAAAAGTTGTTGAAGTGCGGCGTGGCCGCAAGGTCGACTCCGAGAGGAAGTTCTTTCCCGGCTATGTGATGGTGCGTGCTGAACTGACTGATGAGGTCTTTCATCTCATCAAGAATACGCCGAAGGTGACGGGGTTCCTCGGCACCGAAAGCAAGCCGGTTCCGATCCCGGACTCCGAGGCCGAACGTATCCTGCATCAGGTGCAGGAGGGCGTCGAGAGACCGAAGCCCTCGATCACCTTTGAGATCGGCGAGCAGGTTCGCGTTTCCGACGGTCCATTCGCCTCGTTCAACGGAACGGTGCAGGACGTCGACGAAGAACGGTCGCGCCTCAAGGTCGAGGTGTCGATCTTCGGTCGCGCGACGCCTGTCGAACTGGAATACGGTCAGGTTGAAAAGGTCTGACGACTATTGCCCCGAATGCACGGTGTCCGTGCGCTCGGGTTTTGTGCGTTCTCGTCGGGAATGTGCATCCGCGTGGGAGGGGAACGAACTTTAGCCGGTTCGGAAAACCGCACCACGCAACCGCAGCCGCCGGGCACCTCGCCCGGCATCCTGTGGCGGTTCATCCGCCACGTCAACGAAAGGCAGAGACGAAATGGCTAAGAAAATATTGGGCCAGCTCAAGCTGCAGGTCAAGGCCGGGTCGGCCAATCCGTCGCCCCCGATCGGTCCGGCACTTGGTCAGCGCGGCATCAACATCATGCAGTTTTGCAAGGACTTCAACGCCGCGACGCAGGAGATGGAGAAGGGGATGCCGATCCCCGTCGTCATCACCTACTACCAGGACAAGTCCTTCAATTTCATCATGAAGAAGCCCCCGGTGAGCTACTTTCTGAAAAAGGAAGCTGGGCTGAAGTCGGGTTCCAAGCTTCCGGGCAAGGACAAGGCCGGTTCGATCACGCGTGACCAGGTCCGCACGATTGCCGAAGCCAAGATGAAGGATCTGAACGCCGCCGATATCGAAGGCGCAATGGCCATGGTCGAGGGCTCTGCCCGCTCCATGGGCCTTGAAGTGACCGGGTGAGACCATGGCCAAAATTGCAAAGCGCGTCCAGAAGACCCGTGACGGTATCGACCCCGTCAAGAGCTACCCGCTCACGGAAGCCGTGACCCTTGTCAAGTCGCGTGCTGTCGCCAAGTTCGACGAGACCATCGAAGTTGCCATGAACCTGGGCGTTGACCCGCGTCATGCCGACCAGATGGTTCGTGGCGTCGTCAACCTCCCCAATGGCACCGGCCGTACCGTTCGCGTTGCCGTGTTCGCCCGCGGCGACAAGGCCGACGAAGCCCGCGCCGCAGGTGCCGATTTGGTCGGGGCCGAAGATCTGGTGGAGATTGTTCAGGGTGGAACGATCGACTTCGATCGCTGCATCGCCACGCCCGACATGATGCCGCTCGTCGGCCGTCTCGGCAAGGTGCTCGGCCCGCGTGGCATGATGCCCAACCCGAAGGTGGGGACGGTGACAACCGACATCACAGGTGCCGTCAAGGCATCCAAGGGCGGTGCCGTCGAGTTCCGCGTCGAGAAGGCCGGCATCATCCATGCCGGCATCGGCAAGGCCTCCTTCGGCGTGGAAGCGCTGGAAGAGAACATCCGCGCCTTCGCCGACGCCGTTCTGAAGGCCAAGCCGTCGGGGGCCAAAGGCAACTATCTCAAGCGTATCGCGTTGTCCTCCACCATGGGCCCTGGCGTCAAGGTGGATCCGGCGACGTTGTCGGTCACCTGATGTGAAGAATTAGAAGCCGGGCGCAATTGTCTGGTTTCAAATAGTTTCCGGCCTTCGGGCCGGAAATGTCCGGGGCAACCCGGGCACCCTGTCCGAGACTGCAGGTGGTCCGCCTTAATCGTCAGGCCTGCATGAGACGGGTAAGATCCGGAATTCCGGGCGAAAGCCCGACACGGTTCGAACCGCGCTTGCCTTGTGCCGCTCCGGCTATTCCGGAACCGGCGCGAGGGGACAGGATCCTCAAGCGTCGCTTGTGGTTCCCAAACAGGATCCCGAGCGGCAAAAGGCAAACCCGGCAGGAGGCGCTCGCGTCGCCTGCCAACTGGAGAAACGCAGTGGATAGAGCGGAAAAACGCGAATTCGTCGCGGAACTGAACGGTGCCTTCAGTGGCGCCGGCTCGGTCGTCGTGGCCCACTACGGCGGTCTTACGGTGGCGCAGATGAACGACCTTCGGTCGAAGATGCGCAATGCCGGGGGCACCGTCAAGGTCGCGAAGAACCGCCTGGCCAAAATCGCTCTTCAGGGCACGGATGCGGAAGGTGCAGGCCACCTTTTCAAGGGTCAGACGCTCATTGCCTACAGCAATGATCCGGTGACCGCTCCGAAAATCGCCGTCGAGTTCACCAAGGTCAGCGACAAGCTGGTCATCCTTGGTGGCGCGATGGGGGCAACCATGCTCGACGCGGACGGAATCAAGGCTTTGGCCACGCTTCCTTCGCTGGACGAGCTGCGCGGCAGGCTGGTGGGCATGATTGTCACCCCGGCGACCCGCATCGCCCAGATTGTCAGCGCACCGGCCGCAGCCGTCGCGCGTGTCATCGGCGCATATGCCCGCAAGGACGAAGCCGCATAGGCGGAACTTCGCTGTAAAAAGTCAAAACCGGTTCGAACCGAATACAAGGAATAGAAAAATGGCTGATCTTGCCAAAATCGTGGAAGACCTTTCCAAGCTGACTGTCCTGGAAGCCGCCGAGCTGTCCAAGATGCTTGAAGAGAAGTGGGGCGTATCTGCAGCCGCTCCGGTCGCAGTTGCTGCTGCCGGCGGCGCTGCTGCTGCTGCCGAGCCTGTCGAAGAGAAGACCGAATTTGACGTGATCCTCGCCGAAATCGGCGCCAACAAGATCAACGTCATCAAGGAAGTCCGCGCCATCACCGGCCTGGGCCTCAAGGAAGCCAAGGATCTCGTCGAAGCTGCGCCGAAGGCCGTCAAGGAAGGCGTTTCCAAGGGCGAAGCTGAAGACATCAAGAAGAAGCTCGAAGGCGCCGGCGCCAAGGTCGACGTCAAGTAACTGTTGCGTGTTTGCCGGAGGGTGGTTCGCCGCCCTCCGGTTTACCTGGTGAACTTATTACCCAAGGCCGAAATTCCGGCCTTGGGTAATGGGTTCCAAAGGGACCCCATTTCTGTCGGTGCCGGCTGGCCAGCGGCATCCGTCTCTTGCAGGCCCGGATGCAAATTTGATAAGGAGCGACGATGGCTCAGACCATTTCTTTCAACGGTCGCAGGCGCGTACGCAAGTTTTTCGGAAAAATCCCGGAAGTGGCTGAGATGCCGAACCTCATCGAGGTTCAGAAGGCGTCTTATGACCAGTTCCTGATGGTGGACGAGCCCGTTGGCGGCCGCCCCGACGAAGGACTGCAATCAGTTTTCAAGTCGGTCTTTCCGATTTCGGATTTTTCCGGCAGCGCGATGCTCGAATTCGTGTCCTACGAATTCGAAGCGCCGAAATTCGACGTTGAAGAATGCCGTCAGCGCGATCTCACCTATGCTGCACCACTCAAGGTGACGCTGCGCCTCATCGTGTTCGATATCGACGAAGATACAGCTGCCAAGTCGATCAAGGACATCAAGGAACAGAATGTCTACATGGGCGACATGCCGCTCATGACCGACAATGGCACCTTCATCGTCAATGGCACCGAGCGCGTCATCGTCTCCCAGATGCACCGGTCCCCGGGTGTTTTCTTCGATCACGACAAGGGCAAGAGCCATTCCTCCGGCAAGCTGCTGTTTGCTGCCCGCGTCATCCCCTATCGCGGCTCCTGGCTCGATATCGAGTTCGACGCCAAGGACATCGTCCACGCCCGCATTGACCGCCGCCGCAAGATCCCGGTGTCGTCGCTGCTGCTTTCGCTCGGCATGGACGCTGAGGAAATGCTGTCGACGTTCTACACCAAATCCATCTACACCCGCGACGGCGACGTCTGGCGCATACCCTTCCATCCCGAGACCCTCAAGGGCACCAAGGCGATTACCGAGCTCGTCGACGCCGATACGGGCGAAGTCGTGGTCGAGGCCGGCAAGAAGCTGACCCCGCGTCTGCTCAAGCAACTGAGCGAGAAGGGGCTGAAGGCGATCAAGGCGACCGACGAGGACCTTTACGGCTCTTACCTCGCTGAAGACATCGTCAACATGCAGACCGGCGAGGTTTTCCTCGAAGCGGGTGACGAGATCGACGAGAAGACCCTGCCGGTGCTCGCCGAGGCCGGATATGTCGACGTCCCGGTGCTCGATATCGATCATATCAATGTCGGCGCTTACATCCGCAATACGCTTGTTGCCGACAAGAACGAGAGCCGCCAGGACGCGCTGTTCGATATCTACCGTGTCATGCGTCCGGGCGAGCCACCGACCATGGATTCGGCGGAAGCCATGTTCAAATCGCTGTTCTTCGACGCCGAGCGCTACGATCTTTCGGCCGTGGGCCGCGTCAAGATGAACATGCGCCTTGATCTTGATGCTGCCGACACCGTGCGCGTTCTGCGCAAGGAAGACATCATCTCGGTGGTCAGGACGCTGGTGGCGCTGCGCGACGGGAAAGGCGAGATTGACGACATCGACAACCTCGGCAACCGCCGCGTTCGCTCGGTCGGCGAACTGATGGAGAACCAGTATCGCCTGGGCCTCTTGCGCATGGAACGCGCGATCAAGGAGCGGATGTCGTCCATCGAGATCGACACCGTGATGCCGCAGGATCTCATCAACGCCAAGCCGGCGGCGGCTGCCGTGCGCGAGTTCTTCGGCTCCTCGCAGCTCAGCCAGTTCATGGACCAGGTCAATCCGCTGTCGGAAATCACCCACAAGCGCCGCCTTTCGGCGCTGGGACCTGGCGGTCTGACGCGCGAACGTGCGGGCTTTGAAGTCCGCGACGTGCACCCGACCCACTATGGGCGCATCTGCCCGATCGAGACGCCGGAAGGCCCGAACATCGGCCTGATCAACTCTCTGGCTACCTTCGCCCGGGTCAACAAGTACGGCTTCATTGAAAGCCCGTACCGGAAGATCAGGGACGGCAAGGTCACCAAGGAAGTGATCTATCTGTCGGCCATGGAGGAGGCGAAGTACTACGTCGCCCAGGCCAATGCGGAACTGTCGGAAGATGGGTCGCTGGTGGATGAATTCATCGTTTCGCGCCATTCCGGCGACGTGATGATGACCCCTCGCGAAAACATCGACCTGATGGACGTCTCTCCGCGCCAGCTCGTCTCGGTGGCGGCCGCTCTGATCCCGTTCCTTGAGAACGACGACGCCAACCGCGCGCTGATGGGCTCGAACATGCAGCGCCAGGCCGTGCCGCTGGTGCGGGCGGAAGCCCCGTTTGTGGGCACCGGCATGGAGCCGGTGGTGGCCCGCGATTCCGGTGCCGCGATTGCCGCGCGCCGGTCGGGTGTGGTCGATCAGGTCGACGCCACGCGCGTCGTCATCCGCGCCACGGAAGAACTCGAAGCCTCCAAGTCGGGCGTCGATATCTACCGGCTGCAGAAGTTCCAGCGGTCCAACCAGAACACCTGCATCAACCAGCGTCCGCTGGTCACTGTGGGCGACGTGATCAACAAGGGCGACATCATCGCCGACGGTCCGTCGACGGAGTTGGGCGATCTGGCGCTGGGCCGCAACGTGCTCGTGGCCTTCATGCCCTGGAACGGCTACAACTACGAGGATTCGATCCTTCTGTCCGAACGCATCGTCTCCGACGATGTGTTCACCTCCATCCACATCGACGAGTTCGAAGTGATGGCGCGTGACACCAAGCTCGGGCCGGAAGAAATCACCCGCGACATCCCCAATGTCTCCGAAGAAGCGCTCCGCAATCTCGACGAGGCGGGCATCGTCTATATCGGTGCGGAAGTCCAGCCGGGCGACATTCTGGTCGGCAAGATCACGCCGAAGGGTGAAAGCCCGATGACGCCGGAAGAAAAGCTGCTGCGCGCCATCTTCGGCGAGAAGGCATCCGACGTCCGTGACACCTCCATGCGCATGCCTCCCGGTACCTATGGCACGGTCGTCGAAGTCCGCGTGTTCAACCGTCACGGCGTCGAGAAGGACGAGCGCGCCATGGCCATCGAACGCGAGGAGATCGAGAGTCTGGCCAAGGACCGCGACGATGAGCAGGCGATCCTCGACCGTAACGTCTACGGCCGCCTGTCCGACATGCTTCACGGCCGCACCGCCATTGCCGGCCCCAAGGGCTTCAAGAAGGGCAACGACGTCGACAAGGCTTCGATCACCGATTATCCGCGGTCGCAGTGGTGGATGTTTGCGGTCGAGGACGAGAAGCTGCAAGGCGAGATCGAAGCGCTGCGCGCCCAGTACGACGATTCCAAGAAGCTGCTTGAGCAGCGTTTCATGGACAAGGTCGAGAAGGTTCAGCGCGGCGATGAGCTTCCGCCCGGCGTGATGAAGATGGTCAAGGTCTTCGTCGCCGTGAAGCGCAAGATCCAGCCCGGCGACAAGATGGCCGGTCGCCATGGCAACAAGGGTGTGGTGTCGCGCATCTTGCCGGTGGAAGACATGCCGTTCCTCGAGGACGGCACCCACGTCGATATCGTGCTCAATCCCTTGGGCGTGCCCTCGCGCATGAACGTGGGCCAGATCCTCGAGACCCATCTGGGATGGGCCTGCGCGGGCATGGGCAAGAAGATCGGCAAGATGCTTGACGCCTACAGGGGCAACGGCGACATCAAGCCGTTGCGCGAGACCATCGACAGCGTCATTGGCAGCGGACCGAAGGGCGAGCCCATCAAGAACTATGATGACCCGTCGATCGTCCGGCTTGCCGAACAGACCCGTCGCGGCGTTTCCATCGCCACACCGGTGTTTGACGGTGCGGTGGAAGCCGATATCAACATCATGCTGGAGCAGGCGGGCCTGGATGTGTCGGGCCAGTCGACCCTCTATGATGGGCGTACGGGAGAGACCTTCGACCGGCCGGTTACGGTGGGCTACATCTACATGCTCAAGCTCAACCACCTGGTCGACGACAAGATCCACGCCCGTTCCATCGGCCCTTATTCGCTGGTCACCCAGCAGCCGCTGGGTGGCAAGGCGCAGTTCGGTGGACAGCGCTTCGGGGAAATGGAGGTCTGGGTGCTGGAAGCCTATGGCGCCGCTTACACCTTGCAGGAAATGCTGACGGTGAAGTCCGACGACGTGGCCGGCCGCACCAAGGTTTACGAGGCGATTGTCCGCGGGGACGATACGTTCGAGGCGGGCATCCCCGAGAGCTTCAACGTTCTCGTCAAGGAAATGCGCTCGCTCGGTCTCAATGTTGAACTTGAGTCGACCAAGATCGATGATCCGTCGGAAGCCGACCGCCTGCCCGACGCGGCGGAATGAACGGGGAGCGGCGCGCGGGACCGGGTTGTTCCCGCGCCGCAGCCTTCGTGCCGTCCCTGGCGTCGAAGGGTCTAGTCCGCAAGCTGCGGAACGTAAATTTTCAGCGATGGCCTGTAGCCGGAGTCTGTCCGGCGCTATCGCAAGCCAAAGGCTATTTCGCACATGAAGGAGACAGGCATGAACCATGAGGTCATGAATCTTTTCAACAGCCAGGTCCCGGCTCAGACGTTCGATTCCATCCGGATCTCGATCGCCAGCCCCGAGAAGATTCTTTCCTGGTCCTACGGCGAGATCAAGAAGCCGGAGACAATCAATTACCGCACCTTTAAGCCGGAGCGCGACGGTCTGTTCTGCGCCCGCATCTTCGGCCCGATCAAGGATTACGAGTGCCTGTGCGGCAAGTACAAGCGCATGAAATACAAGGGCGTCATCTGCGAAAAATGCGGCGTCGAAGTCACACTGTCGCGCGTGCGCCGTGAACGCATGGGCCATATCGAGCTTGCAGCGCCCGTCGCCCATATCTGGTTTCTGAAGTCGCTGCCCTCGCGCATCGGCACGCTTCTCGACATGACACTCAAGGATATCGAGCGCGTCCTTTATTTCGAAAACTACATTGTTACCGAACCGGGCCTGACCTCGCTCAAGGAGCACTCGCTCCTGTCGGAAGAGGATTACATGCTGGCCGTCGACGAGTTCGGCGAGGATTCCTTCACCGCCATGATCGGTGCGGAAGCCATCTATGAGCTTCTCGCCTCCATGGAACTCGTGAAGATCGCGGGCGAACTGCGCGCCGATCTGGCGACCACCACCTCGGATCTGAAGCAGAAGAAGCTGATGAAGCGGCTCAAGATCGTTGAGAACTTCATCGAATCGACCAACCGGCCTGAATGGATGATCATGAAGGTCGTTCCGGTGATCCCGCCGGACCTGCGCCCGCTCGTCCCCCTCGATGGTGGCCGCTTTGCGACGTCCGATCTCAACGATCTCTACCGCCGCGTCATCAACCGCAACAACCGCCTCAAGCGCCTCATCGAGCTGCGTGCGCCGGGCATCATCATCCGCAACGAGAAGCGGATGCTGCAGGAAGCTGTGGACGCGCTCTTTGACAACGGCCGTCGCGGCCGCGTCATCACCGGTGCCAACAAGCGCCCGCTGAAGTCGCTTTCCGACATGCTCAAGGGCAAGCAGGGCCGGTTCCGCCAGAACTTGCTCGGCAAGCGGGTCGATTATTCCGGCCGTTCGGTCATCGTGACCGGTCCGGAACTCAAGCTGCACCAGTGCGGCCTGCCCAAGAAGATGGCGCTCGAGCTGTTCAAGCCCTTCATCTATGCCCGTCTTGACGCCAAGGGCTATTCGTCCACCGTCAAGCAGGCCAAGAAGCTGGTCGAAAAGGAGAAGCCGGAAGTCTGGGATATCCTTGACGAGGTGATCCGCGAGCATCCGGTGCTGCTCAACCGCGCGCCGACGCTGCACCGTCTGGGCATCCAGGCCTTCGAGCCCATCCTTGTCGAGGGGAAGGCGATCCAGCTGCATCCGCTCGTCTGCACCGCCTTCAACGCCGACTTTGATGGCGACCAGATGGCGGTCCACGTGCCCTTGTCGCTTGAAGCTCAGCTCGAAGCCCGCGTGCTGATGATGTCGACCAACAACATCCTGCATCCGGCCAACGGCGCACCGATCATCGTGCCATCGCAGGACATGGTGCTTGGCCTTTATTATCTCTCGATCTCGGCCCAGAACGAGCCGGGCGAAGGCATGGCTTTTTCCGACATGGGCGAATTGCACCATGCGCTGGAAAGCAAGGTCGTCACGTTGCACACCCGCATCAAGGGTCGTTTCAAGACCGTGGACGCCGAAGGCAAGCCTGTGTCCAAGATCCATGAGACCACGCCCGGCCGCATGATCATTGGTGAACTTCTGCCCAAGAACGTCAATGTGCCTTTCGACATCTGCAACCAGGAAATGACCAAGAAGAACATTTCCCGGATGATTGACGCCGTCTATCGCCACTGCGGTCAGAAGGACACGGTCATTTTCTGCGATCGCATCATGCAGCTTGGCTTCAGCCACGCCTGCCGTGCCGGTATTTCCTTCGGCAAGGACGACATGGTGATCCCGGAATCCAAGGCCCGGATCGTTGGCGAGACCGACACGCTGGTCAAGGAATACGAGCAGCAGTACAACGAAGGCCTGATCACTCAGGGCGAGAAATACAACAAGGTCGTGGACGCCTGGGGCAAGGCCACCGAAAAGGTGGCCGACGAGATGATGGCACGCATCAAGTCGGTGCAGTTCCATGAGAACGGCCGCCAGAAGCAGATGAACTCCATCTACATGATGAGCCATTCAGGCGCCCGCGGCTCGCCAAGCCAGATGCGTCAGCTGGGCGGGATGCGCGGTCTGATGGCCAAGCCTTCGGGTGAAATCATCGAGACGCCGATCATCTCGAACTTCAAGGAAGGTCTGACCGTCAACGAGTACTTCAACTCGACCCACGGTGCCCGCAAGGGCTTGGCCGATACGGCGCTCAAGACCGCCAACTCCGGCTATCTCACGCGACGTCTCGTCGACGTGGCCCAGGACTGCATCGTCACGCATGTCGATTGCGGCACGACCGAAGGCCTGACCATGACGGCGATCGTCGATGCGGGCCAGGTGGTGGCTTCCATTGGCCAGCGTATCCTCGGCCGCACCGCGCTTGACGACATCAATCATCCGATCACGGGTGTGACGATCGTCAAGTCGGGCACCATGGTCGACGAAGCGCAGGTCATCGACGTCGAGGCGGCCGGCATTCAGACCGTCCGCATCCGGTCGCCACTGACGTGCGAAATCCAGACCGGCATCTGCGCGGCCTGCTATGGACGAGATCTGGCACGAGGCACCACCGTCAACCAGGGCGAGGCCGTGGGCGTGATTGCGGCCCAGTCAATCGGTGAGCCGGGTACTCAGCTCACCATGCGTACGTTCCACCTTGGCGGTGCTGCCACGGTGGTTGACCAGTCGTTCCTCGAAGCCTCCTACGAAGGCACGGTCCGGATCAAGAACCGGAACATGCTGCGCAACTCCGATGGCAATCTCGTTGCCATGGGCCGCAACATGGCTGTTCAGATTCTCGACGAGAAGGGTGCCGAACGCTCATCGCAGCGGGTCGCCTACGGCTCCAAGATCTATGTGGACGACGGAGACTCGGTCAAGCGCGGCCAGCGCCTGGCAGAGTGGGATCCTTACACACGCCCGATGATGACGGAAGTCGAGGGAACGGTACACTTCGAAGACGTCGTCGATGGCATTTCGGTCATCGAGAACACCGACGAGGCCACCGGCATCACCAAGCGCCAGGTCATCGACTGGCGTTCAACCCCGCGCGGCACCGATCTCAAGCCGGCCGTCATCATCAAGGGCAAGGATGGCGAAGTTGCCCGGCTTGCCCGCGGTGGCGAAGCCCGGTTCCAGCTCTCAGTCGATGCGATTTTGTCGGTCGAGCCTGGTGCCAAGGTCAGCCAGGGTGACGTGCTGGCGCGCGTGCCGCTCGAAAGCGCCAAGACCAAGGACATCACCGGAGGTCTGCCGCGCGTGGCCGAACTGTTTGAGGCTCGTCGTCCGAAGGACCATGCCATCATCGCCGAGATCGATGGCACGATCCGCTTCGGCCGCGATTACAAGAACAAGCGCCGCATCATCATCGAGCCTGCGGAAGACGGCGTCGAGCCGGTCGAGTATCTCATCCCGAAGGGCAAGCCGTTCCATCTTCAGGACGGCGACTACATCGAGAAGGGCGACTATATTCTCGATGGCAACCCGGCACCGCACGACATCTTGGCCATCAAGGGCGTGGAAGCACTTGCGTCCTACCTCGTCAACGAGATCCAGGAAGTGTACCGATTGCAGGGCGTGTTGATCAATGACAAGCACATCGAAGTGATCGTTCGCCAGATGTTGCAGAAGGTCGAGATCACCGAGTCCGGCGATTCAGTCTATATCGTCGGCGACAATGTCGATCAGATCGAACTCGACAATGTCAACGAGCGGCTCATCGAGGAGGGCAAGAAGCCTGCACTGGGCGTGCCGGTTCTGCTCGGCATCACCAAAGCGTCGCTGCAGACCCCGTCCTTCATCTCGGCGGCGTCCTTCCAGGAAACCACGAAGGTGCTCACCGAGGCCGCGGTTGCGGGCAAGGTCGACACGCTGCAGGGTCTGAAGGAGAACGTCATCGTCGGTCGTCTCGTTCCCGCAGGCACCGGCTCGACCATGAGCCAGATCCGCCGGATCGCCACCGCGCGCGACGATCTGATCATTGACGACCGCCGCAAGAACTCAGGCGTTCAAGCTGCGACGCCGATGTTGGCTGATATGGCCGGAGACGCGTAACTCGCCAACGACCGTCCCGGCCTCGGGCCGGTGCGATCCGACACTGAAAAAGCCGCTCCGGGCGACCGGGGCGGCTTCTGTCTGGAAACTGCAGGCGAAAGTGGTGCCGTCGCCGCTTAGGGATCAGAATGTGACAATCGCCACGTCGCCTTCGAGGACGCCTGGGTATGCGGAGGCATGGGGTTCATCGGTCGGCGGGCCGTCAAGGATGCCGATCCGGTCAAGTTCGGCTTCCGCGTAGCCTTCCCGACTCAACGCGTTGAGCGTCTCGCGCACGGCATGATCGTCGTCGGGTGCCTGCATCATCACATGGATCTCGGACTTGCGTCCGCCGCGCCGCTTTGAGACCCGGCCGATAACGATGAAGACAGTCGGAGTTCCATCGGCAGGCGCCCCGTGTGTCTCAGCATGAGCGCCCCCTTGGGTGCGAGTGCCTGGCTGGGCGCGGGTGTCTGGTGGGGCGGCGTTGTCGTTGTCGGCGTTCATGGCGATCTTTCTGATGGTGGATCGGGACGGGGAGGGCGCAGAGGCCGACCATCCCACGGTCTGTCGCTTTGCTCCGACCTTTCATGACCCGGTAGCCGGGAATCAGGCCCGTTCCAAGGCGCAGACTCAGTCGCGAATCGCGTCAAGGCAACCTCGTCCACGTTGAAAGCTGTTCAAACATGGCCCCGGGAGGGCAAGCCGACGCGCAAGAAGGTTGGATCGTGTCTCAAAGACCGAGGCAGCCTCACAAAATCGGGCGTGCACGCAGCAAAACACCGCCGCTGCAGGCGTTGCCGCAACATTCTGTCGCCGATCTGCCCCGGCAGGACATGCCGAAGGTGGCCGGACGATTATTTGAGCTACGGTCTTGACGGAACTCACTGAAATCAGTAGTTACCGCCCATTGAGACCGATGTGAGGTGGACGCTTCGGGACGACACGTCCTGGAAAATACCTCAAACAAGGTTTCCAACTGCACTGCGAATGTCACATGCTGCACGCATGACACCGTAACGGTGTCCTCTGCTTTTCATGGGCCCTCCGGATAAAACCGGAACTGGCCCTTGTTTTGCGCTTTTGCCGGTGGTGCAGAGACGCCTGAAAAGGCACCGACATGAATTTTTAAAGGGATGGTTACATGCCAACTGTAAACCAGCTGATCCGCAAGCCGCGCCTTGCGCCGGTCAAGCGAAACAAGGTTCCGGCTCTTGAGCAGAATCCGCAGAAGCGCGGCGTGTGCACGCGCGTCTACACGACCACGCCGAAAAAGCCGAACTCGGCTTTGCGCAAGGTTGCCAAGATCCGTCTGACCAATGGTTATGAAGTGATCGGCTACATCCCCGGCGAAGGCCACAACCTTCAGGAGCACTCTGTCGTGATGATCAGAGGCGGTCGCGTGAAGGACCTTCCGGGTGTGCGCTACCATGTCATCCGTGGCGTTCTCGACACCCAGGGCGTCAAGAACCGCAAGCAGCGCCGCTCCAAATACGGTGCAAAGCGTCCGAAGTAATTCGGTTTCGTATTTTCGGCGCTGCGCGAGGTTCTCCGCGTGTGAAGGCGCCTTTTGAAAGCTGAGAGACAAAAACATGTCACGACGTCACAGTGCAGAAAAGCGCGAGATCAACCCGGATCCGAAATTCGGCGACCTTGTGATCATGAAATTCATGAATGCCATCATGATGCATGGCAAGAAATCCGTTGCCGAGCAGATCGTCTACGGGGCGCTTGATCAGGTGCAGACCCGCGGCAAGCAGGAGCCGGTCGGCATGTTCCACCAGGCTTTGAACAATGTTGCGCCGCATGTCGAAGTGCGCTCGCGTCGTGTTGGTGGTGCCACATATCAGGTCCCCGTCGACGTCCGCCCCGAGCGTCGCCAGGCTCTGGCGATCCGTTGGCTGATCGCCGCCGCCCGCAAGCGCAACGAGACGACCATGATCGAGCGCCTTTCAGGCGAACTCATGGATGCTGCAAACAACCGCGGCAGCGCCGTCAAGAAGCGTGAAGACACTCACAAGATGGCCGACGCCAACCGCGCGTTTTCGCATTATCGCTGGTAATCAACGAACACCGTTCTCGAAAGGCAGCCACATATGGCTCGCGAATACGCAATCGAAGACTACCGCAATTTTGGCATCATGGCCCACATTGATGCCGGCAAGACCACGACTACCGAACGTGTCCTGTATTACACCGGCAAGTCTCACAAGATCGGTGAAGTTCATGATGGTGCTGCCACCATGGATTGGATGGAGCAGGAGCAGGAGCGTGGCATCACGATCACGTCTGCCGCCACCACCACCTTCTGGAAGGGTCGGACCGGAAAGATGTGCCGGTTCAATATCATCGACACGCCTGGTCACGTCGATTTCACCATCGAAGTCGAACGCTCGCTGCGCGTTCTCGATGGTGCCATTGCGCTTCTGGACGCCAATGCCGGGGTGGAGCCGCAGACCGAAACCGTCTGGCGTCAGGCTGACAAGTACAACGTGCCGCGGATGATTTTCTGCAACAAGATGGACAAGACCGGCGCCGATTTCTATCGCTCGGTTTCCATGATCAAGTCGCGCCTTGGCGCGACCCCGGTGGTGATGCAGCTGCCGATCGGTGCCGAAACGGAATTCAGGGGCGTTGTCGACCTTATCGAAATGAACGCGCTCGTCTGGCGTGATGAATCGCTTGGGGCCGAGTGGGATGTCGTCGAGATCCCTGATGACCTCAAGGAAAAGGCTGTCCAGTATCGTGATCTGCTGATCGAGACCGCTGTGGAAGCCGATGAGGCTGCCATGGAGCGGTATCTCGAAGGTGTAATGCCGGACAATACCGAACTCCGGGCGCTCGTCCGCAAGGGCACGATTGCCGTTCAGTTCTTCCCGATGTTCTGTGGTTCTGCCTTTAAGAACAAAGGTGTACAGCCGCTTCTTGATGCAGTGATCGAATATTTGCCGAGCCCGGCTGACGTGCCTGCCATCGAAGGCATCGACGTCAAGACCGACCTGCCGACAACCCGCTTGGCAACCGACGAAGCGCCGTTGGCGATGCTGGCTTTCAAGATCATGAACGACCCCTTCGTCGGTTCGTTAACCTTTGCCCGCATCTACTCCGGCAAGCTCGAAAAGGGCACGTCGCTTCAGAATACGGTCAAGGAAAAGCGGGAGCGCATCGGCCGCATGCTGCAGATGCATGCCAATTCCCGCGAGGACATTGATGTGGCCTATGCAGGCGACATCGTCGCGCTCGCCGGTCTCAAGGAGACGAGCACGGGTGATACGCTCTGTGATCCGCTCAAGCAGGTCATTCTCGAGCGGATGGAGTTCCCTGAGCCGGTGATCCAGATCGCCATCGAGCCCAAGACCAAGGGCGACCAGGAAAAGATGGGTTTGGCGCTCAACCGTCTGGCGGCAGAAGACCCCTCATTCCGTGTCAAGACGGACGAGGAGTCCGGTCAGACCATCATCGCCGGCATGGGCGAATTGCATCTCGACATTCTCGTCGACCGCATGCGTCGGGAATTCAAGGTCGAGGCGAATGTGGGTGCGCCGCAGGTGGCCTACAGGGAATCGATCACCAAGGCCTACGAGGCCGACTATACGCACAAGAAGCAGTCTGGTGGTTCGGGCCAGTTCGCCCGCGTCAAGATCCGCTTCGAGCCCAATACGGAAGGCGAGGATTTCCTGTTCGAATCCAAGGTCGTCGGCGGTTCGGTTCCCAAGGAATACGTGCCTGGCGTGCAGAAGGGTATTGCCAGCGTGATGTCGTCGGGTCCGCTTGCGGGCTTCCCGATGCTGGGTGTCAAGGCGACGCTGATCGACGGCGCGTACCACGATGTTGACTCGAGCGTTCTTGCCTTTGAAATCGCCGGTCGCGCCTGCTTCCGCGAAAATTCCAAGATGATGGGTCCGCAACTTCTCGAGCCGATCATGAGCGTGGAAGTCGTGACGCCGGAGGATTATGTCGGCGACGTCATCGGCGATCTCAATTCCCGCCGTGGCCAGATCCAGGGACAGGAAATGCGTGGCATTGCTGCGGTGATCAACGCCCATGTGCCGCTCGCCAACATGTTCAAATATGTCGACACACTGCGTTCCATGTCCCAGGGCCGGGCGCAGTACACGATGACCTTCGATCACTATGCGCCGGTTCCGACGAACGTGGCGCAGGAAATCCAGGCCAAATACGCCTGATAAGCCCGGGGCTGAACATGCGCCGCCACGGTGGCGGACACAGACCTGGACCAGAAAATGCTAATCTGCCCTGTTGGGCTGAATGAGAATGGAGAGCCGGATATGGCAAAGGGTAAGTTTGAGCGGAACAAGCCGCATGTGAACATTGGCACGATCGGTCACGTTGACCATGGCAAGACGTCTCTGACGGCTGCGATCACCAAGTATTTCGGCGAATACAAGCCCTACGACCAGATTGACGCG
>JBBQJA010000068.1:0-17520 GCA_038325465.1 Hyphomicrobiales bacterium
ACGCGTGGCTCGCAGACGGCGTGTCGCGGAAGGACGGCAACGCCGAGATTCGTCGGTCCTTCGAAAAGGATGTGCTGCCGACCCTCGGCGGGCAAGCCGTTCGCACAGTCACAGAGCACGACCTTCGCAGCGTTCTGCGTGCCGTGGTCGCACGCGGCGTCAACCGCATGGCGGTCAACCTCTCCCGCGACCTCAAGCAAATGTTCGACTGGGCCGAGAAGCGGCAACCGTGGCGCCGGCTGCTGCAGGAAGGCAACCCAACGAACCTGATCGAGATTGAACGGATCGTGGCGGCCGACTACGACATGTCGAACATCCGCACCCGCGTGCTGAGCCCGGCTGAGATTCGGGAGCTGAAGTCGATCTTCGAGCGAACCCAGGCGGCCTACGACACGGCGCCGGACAAACGCAAGGCCACGCGCCCGGTTCAGGCCGAGACCCAGCTCGCCCTCTGGATTTGTCTTTCGACCTGCTGCCGCATCGGCGAGTTGCTGATGACGGAATGGCGGCATGTGGATCGCAACGCGGCCACATGGTTCATTCCGAAGGACAACGTGAAAGGGGCCAGGGGCAAGCAGCAGGATCAGTTGGTCTCTCTCTCCGACTTCGCGCTTGAACAGTTCCAAGCGCTGCACGGGCTGTCCGGCGACACGGCCTGGTGCTTCCCGTCTCGCGACGCTGAAAACCATGTGGGCGTAAAGAGCGTGAGCAAGCAGATCGGGGACCGGCAACTGCGATTCAAGAATCGCAAGGACCTGAGCAACCGGCGCAACGACGACAGCTTGGTCTTGGCCAGCGGCGCGAACGGGGAATGGACGCCGCATGACTTGCGCCGCACGGCTGCGACGATGATGCAGGCGCTCGGCGTCAGCCCGGACGTGATAGACCGCTGCCAGAACCATGTGCTCGCCGGCAGCCGTGTGCGGCGCCACTATCTGAAGCACGAGTACAACGATGAAAAACGGGAGGCATGGCGAATGCTCGGCGCGGAACTCGAGAGGATTCTCAAGCACCCCACTCCGACTCCGGTGCAAAGGTCTGCTGCTCCACCAGCACTAGATTTGATTCAGAAAAGGTCGGTGACCAGACAGCCTTCGCCGTGAGCAGTGAGCTGTCGCCGCCCGCTGAGAGGGCGCCCAATCGCGCTGGCTCCTCGGGCCTGGTCGGCAAGTCGGGCATGAGTCCGCATCGCAGCGAGAGGCGTCACTCGTCGCTGGCCTACGAACTCACACTGACTGGCACCAAGCGGAAATTGGGCCGTACGGCCTGCGCTGGCCCGATCGGCCGTTGTACGAGGTGATGCGGTCGTAGGCCTCCGGCGATCCGGAGGGCAAGGAGACCTGCGAAGCATGGACCCGATCTTTGGCCCGCAGGTTGACGGCGTTGACATCGCCCAGCTGGCGTTGATGGCGGGCGCTGCAACTGCTGTCCCAACCGTCCCGTGTCGTGAAGTGCCTAGCTGAACCGCATCCAAGTGCGCAACTGGCCCCCATCACGCTCGTACGCGTTGCGGATTCACCGGCGTTCTCGCATCATCTTGCTTTGCCGTCCAGGTTCGCTGCCTTGAATTTGCTGCCAGTCCTCGCGATTCGGCCCGTGTAGGGCATTTGCCTGGGTGGCGCCGCGATACCACCGGTGCTTCAATTGCCCATTGATGGTGTTAGAACGTGGAGCAGTGCATGCCGATCGATAAAGTCCGGGTGATGATTTCCAGCCGGTGTAACGACTATCCGGTGGCAGGCGGCGGAAGCTTCCCGCTCAAAGCGCTGCGCAAGACGCTGAAGGTGCAGGTCGACGCCGCGGGCTTGTTCAAGCATGGGATGCTGCAGTGCTTCACCAACGAGCATGAGCCCGCTAAGGCGGCGTCTAGTAACCTGTGGGAGGCCTGTCTGCTGGAGATCCGGCGCTCGCATATCGTGTTGGTGCTGTACAGCGGTGACGCGGGCTGGTCGGGCGAGGAGTCTGAAGACGGCATCTGCCATGCAGAGCTGGCCGAGGCGCTGTACACCGGCCGCGACCGCACCTTCATCATCCAACTGCCCAGGACGGCCAAACCACCGACCGCGCGTGACTTGCGGTTCAGGACGCGCTTCGACAAGGAACTGCAGTTCACCGGGGCACCGACCCAGACGCCGGACGACGTGGTTGCGCTGGTGCAGCTGACCCTTTCCGAGGCGATGGCGAACCTGGTGCGTGGTGGTGCCGCCATGCTCAGGAAGCAGGGCTACTCGCTGGGCGAGGCGCTTGACTGGAGCAGGCTGGCCTATGCGCAGCGCAAGGCGACGATGGAGTCGGCATGTCAGGCCGCACTGGCCGACCGAGGTGGAGTGCCCCAGGCGGTAGCCGATGGGCGCTATGCCACGCTGCCGGTGGCTGGTGCCCAGGTCTTGTTCTGCGTGCATGCCGTTCCCGCGGCCATGTCCCTTGCAACCGCGCGCGAGATGGTGGGCCGGCCCTTCCTGAAAGACTATGTGCATATGCGGGCTGCGCCCAAGGCCCAGGGGCCGGTGCATGTGATTGCCTGCCACCGCGCGGCCACCGAAAAGCAGGCCACCGTCCTGCTCGGCTTTCCCGATGCCACGGTCATCGCCAACACCTTCGGCATCTATCTGGTGGACCCGGTACAACACATCCAGTTGGCGCTGCTGGCCAACTGCCGTGACGGCGCGACGACGCGCTACGCGGTCCAGCGCTTCTTCGACTGGCTGGAGCGGTCGGGCCAGGACCACGCCCTTGACAGCCATGCCCGGGCGCGTGCCAGCATCGTGCGCGCCATCCAGAAGGCGGCCGGCAAGGCCGTGCCCGCGCATCGACCGCGGGCCGCGCGGCGCAGCGCAGCAAGACAGGCTGGCCGCCCGCCGGCATCGGAAAGGATTCGCCGCATGATCCGCATTGACAGACTGCCTGCACCCAAGGCGTTCCTGGTTGCCGCCAAGGCCGACGAAGACACTGCCGCCGCGTTCTTTGCCACGGCGCTGAAGCGACGCCAGCAGACGCGCTTTGAGTTTGACGACGCGGCGATGCTGACACGCTCGGTGCTTGCCCGCCTAGACAAGCAGTTCAATGGCAAATGCGCGTACTGCGATGTTGGCTGCGCCAGGGCTTCGCAGAGCCGAGTTTTGAGGCCCCGTCGCCCGGGGAAAACCCAAGTCAAACGCTACGGACGACATCCTTTGGGCCTGCGAGCAGTGTTCAATGGGCTGGGGCCGCGCCGAATAAACAATTGGGTGCGTGTCCAAGAGCTCGGCGGGAGGTGTTCCGGGAGGAAAAAGGGCGTTTAAAAGCCTATCCTCCGCCCTTGTCCACTGTCGCAGCCACGCAAGCGGACAGAGCTGGAAATGTGCAGTTTCAACCTTTGAAATACCTGGCCTTCATCTCCTATCGCCACGAGGCGCTCAGCCGCCTCCACGCCGAAAGCCTGGAGGCGGCGATCAAGTCCTACGCCAAGCCGATCTGGCAGCCGCCAGCGCCGGTCTTTCGCGATGAACGCGTCCTACGCCCCGGGGACGACTTGCCAGCCAGTATTCGTCGCGCTCTCGAAGATTCGAACTTCTTGATTTATCTGGCTACCCCGAACGCGGCAACGTCGTGGTGGGTGTGCGACGAACTCCGCATCTGGTGCGATGAGCTCAAACGTGCCGACCGGTTGCTCATCGTTCAGATCGCCGGCCGCATCGGCCTGGATGACCGGAATCGGGAGATCGAGTGGGACGAGACCGACGCCCTGCCGACGATCCTGCGACCACATATCCAGTCCATTCCGATCTGGACCGATCTGATCTGGGCGGGTTCGCCGGCGCAGCGCGACCTGTCGAACGTCGAATACAAGCGGTCCGTCAACGCGCTTGTCGCGAGACTGCGAGGTAAGTCCCCGGCCGACATGAATGACCAGCAGGTGCTAGTTCATCGCCGCAACCTGATGCTGCGCAATGCCGGAATGGCAGCCATAGGCATATCAGCGGTGATCGCCGCGACCTTCGGGCTGGAGGCAAGGCAATCAGCCGCGGCCGCAAGGGTCAGCCAGGACCTGGCAGAAGCCGAAACCCGCAAGACTTTGGAACAGATCAAGGTGGCCGACGCAGCGCGCAAGGATGCGGACAATCAACGAGTGAAAGCCGACCATGAGCGGAACATCGCTGAAGAGGAGCGCAAGAAGGCCACTGCCAGCCGCGATGAGGCCGTCGAAGCAAAGGGCAAGGAAGCTGAGCAGCGCAGACAGGCTGAGCAACAACGCGATCTGGCGCTCTCGAGACAACTCGCCGCCGAAGGTCGAGCCATTTCGTCCGAGCAACCGGACCTCGGCTTGCTGCTTGCACTGCACAGCTTGCAAGTTACGGATACGGCGCAAGGGCGCAGCGCATTGTGGGACCTGTTGTCGAACCTGCCCCATCTGGGTGTATATCTTCGCCGAGGAACCTCCAAGGTGTTCGGATTGGCAAACAACCCCGACGCCTCGATCCTTGCTTCGGCTGAGGGTGATGGCATGGTGCGATTGATGGATGCCCATTCCGGAAAATTGCTGGCTGAACTGAAGGACCACCAGGCCGATGTTTCGTCCGTGGCTTTCAGCCCGGCAGGCGACCGCCTCGTATCGGCAAGCTATGACGAAACCCTGGTCGTGTGGGACGTCGAGACGAAGCAGGCGGTGCGACGGCTGCCTGGTCCAAGCGGGGCGGCGGTGACCCGTGCGGCATTTGTGGGCGACGCCGAGCATCTCGTAGCCGTGACGGGCGAGGGCTCCGTGCTGATGTACACCTTGCTGCCGGACAAGCGATTTCGAATGCGCCGCATGGCCAGTCTCGACGCACCGCTGCGCTCGCTCGATGTGAGCAAGGACGGGACGGTCATTGCGGCTGGTAGCGACGATGGCCTGCTGATGGTATGGACCCGGACAGACGATGAATGGATGGCCCGATCGGCCATGGCGCACGTCGGCGGCACGATGAGCGTTGCGCTGAGCGCCGATGGCAGTCGCTTGTTCAGCGGCGGCCATCGCGGCGAGATCAAACGTTGGGAGACCGCGGCGCTTCGCGAGGAGGGCCCGGCACTGTCGGGTCACAGCGACGCGGTGTATGCGCTGGCCCTCACAGCCGATGGCAGGACGCTGATTTCGGGAAGTGGAGACAAGACGGTGCGCGCTTGGGAAGCCGAGTCAGGCAAGCCCCTGTTCGGTGCTCTTGCAGGTCACGGTAAAGCGGTCTTTGCGTTGGCCGCTGGCAGCGTCAAGGATGGGTTCGTTTCGGGCGGAGGCGATCATGCGTTGATTCGCTGGAATCTGGAGAGCTCACCTCACTTGTGGCGCAGTGCGAAGGTGACGGATGCAAAGTTGTTTGCAGTGGGCTTCAGCGCGGATGGACGCGCGCTGGTCGTGGGTGGAGACCAGGGTGTACTCAGGCTCATGGATGCCGACTCCTTGCGTCCTGGCACGACGATGGGGCCGGTCAACGGCCCGGTCGGCTCGTTCATCTTCCTCCAAAGCGGCAAGGCCATCTCGGCTGGCGCACAGGGACTGTTGTCCTGGGGTTCTCTGGCCGAAACGGGATCACTTGTCTCCACGGCCGAGGAAGGCGTCATGTACACGGCATTCGCCGCCCAGGACGGCCGCCATGCGGTCACGGGCGGCCCGGACGGTACAGTTGCGTTGTGGAACCTGACCTCGGCGTCCAGACGCTGGCTAAAGCGGCGACAGGCCGGTGAGTCGCGGGCAGTGGCCATAGACGCAACGAAGGGTGTCGTTGCAGTCGCAGGCGATGCGGGGACGATAGACATCCTCAACCTGCAGGACGGCTCGCCGAGCGGCCCGTCATTGAAGGGACACAAACTGACGGTCATCAGTCTGGACGTTGATCCGCTGAGAAACAGGCTGGCATCGGGCGCACTCGACGGCACCGTGAGATTGTGGGACCTGAAGCGCCGGGTGCCATTGGCCGAGCTTTCCGGTCGCATGGGGCCGGTTCTGGGTGTCGCCTTCGACAAGGCGGGCCGCACCGTAGCGGCCGCGGGTCGTAACGGAACTGTCGTGTTGTGGGATATCGAGTCGTCGACGCAATACGCGCTCCTGGCCGATGCACTCCATGGCCCGGTAACGGCCATCAGGTACAGCCCTGACGGCCTATGGCTGGCCGGCGTCGATGAGCAGGGCAATGTTGCCAAGTGGATGTCTTCTGTCGGCGCGTGGCACGACATCGCCTGCCGGGTGGTAAATGGCCGCGTGCTTTCCGAGCCCGAACAGCTCCGCTATCTCGGCCGAATCGGATCGCCCAAGGTATGCGCAGGGGCAGCGCGCTGATTACCACGTAGGGCGAGTGACAATCCGGAACTTGGACCGGCGCCGGTTCCACAATCCGCCAGATGTCAGGAACGCCCGCGGCTCCAGACAATGACGCCCGCGCATTCGTCACGCAGAGGTTCGGAGGGTGGTACGAAGTGGAAGGGTGACCAGGCCGAGGTAAGGCAACGCTGAACAAGTGGCCGCAATTGGTCATCCACCGCCATGGACTGTGGGCATTTAGAGATGCTGCGCGGCTCCTCGAATGGAGCGCAGGCTGATCCCTTCGTTGGCTTCGTATTGCCCTTTGCCACGCAGGCGTGGCATGGCCGCGGACCCCGCGTGATGCAACGCCACGACTTCCCAGTTCGTGTTGAAGACCGGGCTGCCCGAGCTGCCGGGCTCGGTTGGTGTGCGGTAATGCAGCAGACGGTCGTGGTCGCAGACATCTAGCAGCTCGCTATCGTGCAGGGAAAGCTGAAGCGCATCACCGGAAGGATGACCCACCACGAAGACCTTTGTTTTACCGGATGGCGTCGGCAAGCTGTCGTTGGTTCGCAGGGCCAAGCCGCCGTCCGGCCAGCTTTCCAGCTTCACCACCGTGACGTCCAGTCGATCCTGCGCCGTGATGCCAGGGTCTCCTGGCGGAGAGGTAAACAGCACCTGCGGCATCACCTTGTGCGAGATCGGCTTGCCCTTGGCCGCACTCTCAAGCTCGAACGTAACCCAAGCGTTCGCGGACGGGATGGCATCCTTGACGGTGTCACTGATGACGTGAGAGTTGGTCACAAACACCAGTTCCGTGTCCGGTCCCAGACCGAGAGAACTGGCTGCAACCAGGAAACCCGTCCCCAACCGCCGGCCGTTGGTGTCGGTGACGCAGCCAATGCTGGCGCACTTTTCCAGCATTCGTTTGATGGTGCTCACTGTGAAGGTGCGTTCGCCCGAGAAGTTCTTTTCGAGCGATTGCGGGTCCGACTGCGCGGTCTTCATCATCTCCGGAGAAATAGACCACCGCTTTTGTGTACGCATCACGTGTCGGTCGATGATGCTGCTGAGCCGGTCTGCGCACGTGGTGTTGCGCAATGAGTTGCCGTGCCAGATCTCGCGCAGCTGGCGCGAATAGCTTTCAATGTGGAATGGATGCGTCTGTGGGTGGAGAAGGAAGCGGTGCAGCCACAGCTCAGCGTCATCGCACTGGTTCAGAGCCAGGCACGCCTCCGAGGCAGTCGCCAGCGGCCACTGGCTGTCGTCGCCATGCAGGATTTTTTTCTTAAGATCCGCAAGGACAGCCTCGGCCAATGCCGGCAGTTGCAAGTCCTGCGGCGGCTGAAGGCTGGAGTCCAGCCGTTCCTGAGCGGCCACCAGCGCCACCACATTGATGCCGTGGAAATATGGCCTCCCGTTGTCACGGTAGCGCGCCGCATAGAGTTCGATCGATCGGGCCAATTCATCGGGATCGTTTGAACGTACGAAGCGCTGTTTGGCAATGCGCCCTTGCTGGCCCTGATACTCCCCCAACTCCACTCTGGACTGCTGACTGTCCATGGCCTTCGCCAATTCGATGGCAGTCCCAAGCCGCTCTTGAGCGGCGTCCAGTTCGTCCAATTCGATCATGGCCTGCACGAGGCGCTTCTCAACGACGGGATCGAATCCGCACCTTGCGTTCCAGCTCTCAGCAAGCGCGCAAGAGGGTGGGAACAGCCGATCATTGTTGAGGGCACTCAGCGCGCGTCTGACTTGGTCGACGCCTGGGCCGGACGGCGACGCAAGAAGGCCACCAATGTGACTGACGGCCGCGTCTAGCTCATCGGGCAGGCAATCCGGCACCGCGCCGCCCAGAAGCTCGCTCGCAAGCCGTTCGACCTTGTCGTGATTCACGACAGATCGATCCCAAGCTGCTTTGCCAGAGCGCCGCGGAAACGCACACCCGCCAAGTAGTGGGTGATGGTGTGACGCCAGTTGCCCCAGTTTGATTCCTCCAGGTCTTCGACTTTCCTGCCTTCAACCGGGGTGTAGTCGTTCGCGAAGCGCGGGTCGGCGCCGCAGATCGGATCCATGGGATCGAACACGTTCACCCAATGAAGGAGCTTGGCCGCCGGAAAGTCCACGTCCTTCGCATCAATGGCACGCAACTCTTCCTGGACCTCTGTCACGCCCAGAGGCGAACCCAGAGTGAACAGCGTATCAACCTGCGGGCAGTCGGCGACGTTGCGTAGAACGTCGTAGGCGATCATGGTGCCCATGCTATGGGACACGATGACGACCTTCTCGGCGATGTCCTGAGCCGCACGCAAGTCCTTGACGAGGCGGTCTCGCAGTTCTCGGCGAACCTGGTAGCGAGCGCCGTCGGCGCGCTGATACTCCTTGTCGAAGAGATAGTAGTAGGCCTCCATCGCTGCTTTGCGGATGATCGCTTCCTTCACTGGGCCCGGAAGCCAGGAGGCAATCTCGAATTGGCCGGGGGCGGTCGCCACGGTTGTCGCCGCTGGCGCGGCGTACACGTCTGTAACGGCTTCTTTCACCACCTGCGCCTCGAGCTTGAGCTCAAGCTCGGCCAGGAACCGGGCCTCGCGTGGTGTTGACGGTTTGGGGGTTTCGAGATCCCCCGCCACAGTATCGAGGTTGGCGACGGTGATTGCCGACTCGGTTGCGTTCTCGTACTGGTCCTGGAAGTCAGTTTCGTAGTCAGTGCCGTAGAAGACGTCAGCCCAGTAGGTGAAGGAGAACGCGATCCCCTGGTCCTCCAGGCTGATGCCTGGGTTGTTGACTCCAAAAACCTCCGGCTTTGGCCCGCCGCGCCCTAGGCCCCAGAGCCAGATTTCCTGCAGCTTCTCGGGCGGGGGCTTCTTCGCCAACCCGTGCACGAACACCACCGCGGCCTTGAACTTCTTCGCCATTCCATCCTCCGGTCATTGGCCGGCGTGACGCCGGCCCTGGGGAATAAGCGCCTGGGGCGCTCGTAAACATGGGTTCCTGACCCAGCTATCCGAACGCAGCTTCGATCGCGGCGCGCTCGGCATCGGTCGGTACCAGAACCTCCATCAGACGTCGTGCCTGAGCGCGCGTACTGTCATGATTGCCTTTGGCTTCCGGGTCATCTTCGACGGCTGCTGCATACAGTGCTGCGGCTTGAGCGAATCGTCCTCGAATGAGCTGGACTTCGGCCACTGTTGCCGTACCCCAGTAGTCGCGCTTGCGTCTCTCGTTGCCGACGAGCTTTTCCACCGCACTGGCGAGCGTTTCGGCGTTCTTCAGGTCGCCCAGCAAGACGCTGTTGGCAGCGGCATTGATCCCCGTGTAGAAGTCAGAAGGGGTCAGTTCGAAGGCCTCGGCGTACAGGTTGCGAGCCTTGCGAAGATGCAGCTTGTCCTGGCTTTCGGCGTACCGATCTCGCCACGTCCGCGCGAGGATGCCCAGGGTCTCCGGGTCCCGCTCGCCGAGTTCATGCAGTTCCCCCAACACCTGCTGCGCGGCACGCCATTGGCCTTGCCTGGCGAGTGCAAGCCCTTTCAGTTGCTGGGGGCGGATAGAGCGTGGAAATCGCGCCATCAACGCATCGAGCAAGGGCACGGCATCGGCCGGCCGTTTGAGCGCAATCAAGGACTCGGCGATTTTGCAGTGAAGCATCGCCGTCGTCGTCCACTCAGGAGCCTCGCTTTTGGCAAGCTCCAGCAGTACCTGCGCGTCCCCGTTGTTCCTGGCAGCACCGACCTTCGTCAAGGCGCGTGCCACCGCTTCATCGTAGGAGGCCGCGACACGCACGGCCTCGTCGGAGAGAGGCTTTAGATGCAGCCCGTGCAGCAGGCGTAGCAGGCCAGTGCCGGTGGGACCGTCCGGCTGGCCACTGAAGTCGACCCACAACTGGGCCTGCGCCATCAGTGGAAGTTCGACCTCGTCGACACGCACGACCACATAGCGAAAGTCGCGCCGTGACTTCTCGAGCGTTCGCAATGCGGTGTACTCATCGTTGCACCACGCTGACTCTTCGCTGCGTGAAGACCAGATCATCACGGCAGCGGCACTTTTCTCGAGATGCTGCTCCAACTGCATGTTCAGCCCGCCACTAGTCGTGAGCACGAACTGGTCCATAAAGACGTCGTATCCCAGATGGCGTAGTTGGTCATACAGGCGCAGAACCCAAGGTCGATTCACCGACCGGTAGCTGAGAAACACGTCCCATTGCTGGTTGGCGGATTTGATCGGCCCCCGAGGGGCTAGCGCTTCGAAGACGCTTGACACAGTAGCACTCCTTGGCCGAGCGGCGGGCTGTGGGACACAAGGCTACATGCTGGTAATGCTACTGTGCACTGCTACGCTAACGCTTGCAGCCGATGGCGCAGCGTTTGAGGTTGTCACCAGCAATCTGGAAGCACCGATCCCGGTCGCCGCCACCACTGCGCTCTTGGCATGCCTTGAGTTCGGCGTTGTAGTCATCACTGCAGCGCTTGGAACAATCCGACGACACGGCCAGCGTGCTCGCGATCGCGAGCGACAATACTAGTGAAGACCTACCAAAGTGTTTGAACATATAGTTCTCCGTTGTTAAATCGATTCACGAGACGGGTCGGTGAAGTTGCTGTTCGGCGGCCTCCTTTGTGATGTTAATGACGTCCCTCAAAAAGGCAGCTTGAACTGCCATTCGCGCGGCAATGGTTGTCGTTGTTGCTGGCGTTCGCGGGCACTGTAATTCATATACGCGGCGTTGGCAGGCTCGCCCAGCATGTCTGCCCGCTCAGCCGGAGTCAAGTTGGCGTTAGTGGCGGCCTGCAGCTGGTCTTGCAGAGCCTGTAAGTCCATCGACCAAGCGGCGACACGGCCGCCCTCTCCCACCGCGATGACGCGTCGGCGCCCAGCGTCTGGGAGCAGCGCCACGACGGTACCCGCCATGAATGCGGTCGCCAGCCGGCGTCGCCTGGACAGTGACCAAAGCGAGGCCTGGCCGTCCACACCGCCCCCGGTGAGCAGCAAGTCTTCGCCCGGCAGCGGCAGCAATTGCATCAGTGGGCCGATGTGCGCCACGCCGTTCTGGCTCTCGAAAGCCTGCGGCCGGCCGCCAGAACGCACGTCCAGTCGCCACAGCCTGCCACTGTCGGCGGCGGCATAACCCACTCCAGCAGCCAGCGCACAAGACCGCAACTGGCCGCCGTCACCGTGCCAGCGCAGCACAGGACCAGACGCGGGCTGCCAGGTGGCATGTCCATCGCTGAGGGTGCTCAGCACGCCGCCAGTCGCCTCGTCCAGCGCCAGGCAATTGATGGTGCCCGAGCGAGCCTGCAACACCACGGGTGCTGTAGCAGGCCTGACTGCCAGGTCCCAGCGCAGCACATCGCCGCCTTGCGTGCCAGCAGCCATCCAGCGCCCACCTTCAGACGCTCCAATGGCAGTGACCTTTTGGAGCGATGACGTGTCGCCCACGACCCGCGTTCCCGCCTCGTTGGCCACGACCAGCCGCTTTAGCTCATCCACCAGCACCGCGCCTGGCAGGCCTGGGACCAGGCGCGCCCGAACGGCGTGGGTACACCAATGTGTGCCCGCTTGCAGCGCAGCGGCGCCTGCTCCTGCAGAGAGCCCCGGCACCAGGCTGAGGCCCCCGTCACGCCGCAGCCACCATAGGCGGCCCTGCGCATCGAAGGCCAGTGCTGCATCCAGGTGGCGCTCGGCTTGAGCAGGATCGGCGTAGGCACAAGGCGCAGGAGGGTCCAACACGGTGGGCGGCTGATCCAGCCGGTCTGCGTTCATCAGGAGCAGCTGTTCCTTGCCGTTCACCAAGGCCAGCAGGCGGTGCCGAGGCGACAACGCGGCGGCATACAAGCGGTGCTGCAACACAGCCTGGGCGTGCTGCAGCGGCCCCTGGCGCGGCCACAGCCACAGGTCACCATCGTCGCCCGCAGAGAGCACGGCCTCGGCCTTAGCAGACCACACCAGCTGTGCCGCGCCGGCGTGGCCGCGCAAACGGCGGGGCGCAGCCGAATCGCCTGCTCCCACTGCCCATAGCCGGATGCCCTGGCCCTCCTGCAGGGTGGCCAGCTGCTTGCCATCTGGCGACCAGGACAGCGCAGTCACGTTCAGGCGGCCTGGCCGGCTGGGTCGGTCGGCAAGGGTCTCTGCGCTCACGGGGTCCATGAACACCTGCGATGCATGGTCGAGCTGAGCCAAACGCTCGCCATCCTGGCTGCGCAGCAGCAGCACCTGGCCTGTCGTCTCCTCGGCCAGGGCCAGCCGTTCGCCGTCGGCCGCGAACGCGAGTGCGGTCGCCGCGCCTACGTTGCCGATGCGCCGCAATGTCCAGCCGCCGCCCTGCCGCTGGCCCAGCCAGGTGCCTTCGGCTGTGGATATCGCAATGAAGCGCCCCGGAACCAGCGCGGCTGCTGTTGCCACCGCGGGCTGCAACTGGCCCTGCCCCTCGGGCATGGCCAGCGGCACAAGATGAGGGCTGCCGCCCCGCAGTTGCAACTGCCACAGACGCCCCTCGTCGGTGACCACTTGCCACGCGCCCGCAACTGCTTCGAACCCGGCCTGCAACACCGCTCCGCTCACGGGCAGCGTCTGCGCGGGGGCACCGGGGTGATCGAGGTCGCAGCCATAAACCTGGGCCTTGTACCCGGCCAGCAAGATCCAGCGCGTACCCGTTCCCGCCCATATGTGGCGCACGTCTTCAGCCGGCAGCTGGCACACGACACCGCCACCCTGCAGGCGGCCGTCGGCCATTCGGAACTGACTTACCGTACCGCGCGACTGGGCCACCCACAGCCACTGTCCGTCGGCCGAAGCCACTGCTGCAGCCACTTTTGCGGGCGCAGTGGCGCGCAACCAGGTGGCATCGCCGTGGCCACTGGCGGGCGTCAAACTCACCGAGGACGCACTGTCTACTGCCCAGACATGGTCACCGGGCGCCCACCCGGCCGCCACCACGGCTTGCTGATGGCCACGCAGTCGCGCCTGCGGCAACTCACTGCCCAGCAAGCGCCAGCCGACCGCCAGCGCGTCCGCCGGCGCATGGCTAGATGGCCACTCCCGCGCGACAAGCGCGCTCAACAGCGGTGAGGCCCCCAACGTCGCATCGGCCACCCGCACTTGTGAAGCGGCCTGTGCCTGCAAGGCTTGGCGACGCGCCTCGGTGAACTGCCAACCAGACACCCCGGCGCCCACCACCACCGCCAGCGCGGCTGCGCTGGCCAACAAGGCCAGCCGTTTGGCGCGGCGCAGTTCCTCGCGCTGCCATACCGCGGCCAAGCCCGGCTGGGTGTCAGCGGGCAGGTCCAGCAGGTCGACCGCCAGGCGTACCAGTTCATCCTCGGCATTGCGCACCCGGTCGCCCTGCAGACCACGCCATGCGCGCAGGTCGTACCAAATTTGGCCTGTGTGCAGGCCGGCGGCAATGGCCGAGGGCGGCATCAGGCCTTCAGGCTGCGCGGCGGGGTCGGCCCCGGCCGCGACCAGCAGCCACACATGCGCGACGCCGCGATGACGGATCATCCAGGCGACTTCCCGGTCCACCCAAGGTGACTTGGCCGATTCAGGCGAACACACCACTAACAGGGTGCGGCAGCGACGAAGCGCAGACTCGATGCGCAGCCACACGGGGTCGGGCGCCACGCCCTCGGTGCCGATCAGCCACTGTCTGAAGTCACTGCCGTCCCGGCACAGGTGAAGGGGTCGGAGTGCCGGCCCGCCCGCGGCCACCCGCTGGTGAAACCCCTCCAAGAACGCCTCGACCCGCCGGCACAAAAGGTAGTTGCCGCGGGTGGAATAGCTCAGGAAGGCATCGAACTCGAATTTCTCAGGGGTCGTCGGCAGATCGGCGGCCCCTGCAGTTGACTGGACGTCCATCCCGCTTGATAGCATGGCTGGTGCATTTTGTCATCCCCAATGTCCTCGAACGCAATCGTGGCGGTCCAGCCGAGCGACTCTGCGCTGGATGCCTTACTCGGTGCACGTCACGCCGTGGATTACCCTGCAGTGCAGACATTCAACCCGTAGCCGATCCATCTATCTCACCCCAGGGTCGTGTTCAAGCGAGCGGAACCACTTCTCACCAGGAACACAAATCTGATGATTCCCGTCGACGCTACTGCCCGCAAGACGAGAGCCTTCATTTCGTACGCGCGAGAGGACGCACAATTTGCTGATCAGCTCGCGGCTGCGCTTGATTCGCGAGGGCTCGAGCCTCTGATCGATCGCAGGGACATCGAGCACTTCGAAGCCTGGTGGGAGCGCATTGAGCAGTTGATCGTGTCAGCCGATGCAATAGTGTTCGTCGCTTCGCCGGATTCGGTTCGATCAGATGTTTGCCGGCAGGAGATCGAGTATGCCGCTGGCCTCAACAAACGAATAGCGCCGGTTCTGGCGAGGGATATCGACTGGGCGTTCGCACCCGCGATCCTTCAGCGGATCAATCACTTCGCCGCGACCGATGCCGATGGCATTGAGCAGGCGGCCGGCGCGCTTGTCACATTCATTCACTCGGAAATTGGATGGCTCCGGGAGCACACGCGAATTGGTGAGCTCGCGCGCCGCTGGGAGGCGATGGGCTCTTCCCGTCATCTTCTGCTCCGCGGCGCCGATATCGAAACCACAGAGGGATGGCGAGATCGCCATCCCTCCGGCGCGCCAGAACCGACGGCGACGCAACTGGCTTTCGTCTCCGCGAGCCGGGCTGCGGCCGGGCGGCGCCAGCGCTATTGGCTCGGCGGCGCTCTGTTGACGACCGTGGTGTTCGCCGCGCTCGCATTGGTCTCATACATGCAGCGCAATCAGGCGCTCGAGACCGAATCGCGATTCCTGGCAGGCTTCGCGCACGCTGAGCGCGAAAGGGGTCGCACGAGCGACGCAGTCGCTCTATCGTGGTTCGCTGTCCCACACACCCGGCGACTGTGGGAGCGGCCACTTATTCCGGAGGCGGTCACTGCGCTTTACGAAGCGATGTGGGAAAACAAGGAAACAGCCGTTCTCATCGGACACAAAGACTGGGTGCGTGGCGCTTTATTCGCAGACCAGGGCTCGACGGTGCTAACTTTCTCGGAGGATAAGGCCGCTCGCATCTGGACCCAGATCGGCGGCGTAACGCGCGCTGTCTTAACAGGACACGACGATGCGATCATCGACGCGGCTTTATCACCCGACGGCAGGTTCGTCGCTACGGCGTCGATTGATGGCACTGCTCGCGTATGGACACTTTCGGACGGTAAAGAGACGCTATCGCTGCGCGGGCACGAAGATGTCGTGCGGTCAGTTGCGTGGTCTCGCGATGGCGCCATGCTCGTGACCGCGTCCAACGATCGGACCGCGCGCGTGTGGGATGCCCGGACTGGTGAGGTACGGCTGATATTGAAAGGTCACGACCGGCAGGTGAGTCGTGCTTCGTTCTCGCCCGCTGCCGATCACATCCTGACGGCGTCGGACGACCTGACTGCACGTGTGTGGGATGCGAGCACCGGCGTCGAGATTGCAAAAATCAACGGCGCACTGACTGCCTTGTACTCCCCGGACGGGTCCACGATTCTCACGACGACCTCAACAGTGGCTGCGTTGTGGGATGCCCGGTCCGGCAAGAATCGGGCGGTCCTGCGCGGCCATACCAGCAGCGTCTTGTGTGCAGTATTCGCTCCGGACGGGCGTCTCGTGGTTACAGGCTCGATGGATCACACCGCAAGGCTGTGGGACGCAGCAACGGGGAAGGAACAATTCGTCCTACGGCGCCACACAGGTTCCGTGAACGCCGCCGCCTTCAGTCCAGACTCGCGGACGGTTCTCACGGCATCGGATGACTCGACAATGTCATCGTGGGAAGTACGCAGCGGGATCGAACTTGGGCGCTTCGGCGGGCATGACGATGGTTTGCAAAGTGTGGCGTTCGCACCTGACGGCCGTCATGCGGTAACTGCGTCGCTCGATCGCACTGCTCGCATCTGGGACGTTCGACCCAGAGTTATCGCGCAGATTCCTGATGGAACGCTTTATGGCGCGGCCTTGTCGCCCGACGCGACGTTGCTGGCCACCGGACGCTCGGACGGCGCGGTTTGGTTCGTCGATGCGCGGACGGGTTCAGAGGCGGGCTTCCTGAAAGGCCACGGTGGTCCCGTATACAGCACCGAGTTCTCGCGCGACGGCGCGACGATCCTGACGGCCTCGCAGGATGGATCGGCGCGGTTGTGGAGCACAGCCACCCGCAGCCAGGTCCAGGTTTTCGAAGGCCAAGGCGAAGCGGTCTCGAGCGCAGGGTTCTCTCCGGACGGCCGGCGAATCCTCACGGCATCGGCTGACAAAACAGCGCGGATTTGGAGCGCCCGGGACGGCGCAGAGTTGCTCGTGCTCCGCGGCCACGAAGGACCGGTCACAAGAGCTGCGTATTCGCCGGACGGCACCGTGGTTGTGACGGCGTCGGAAGACCGCAAACTCATGATCTGGGATGCGCGCACAGGTGTCATGATCCGTTCCCTAGAGGGGCACACCTCTGAAGTCATAGACGCTTCCTTTTCCCCCGATGGCCGGGCGATTGTCAGCGCCTCGCACGATGACACGGCCCGAATATGGGACGCGCGCAGCGGGCAGACCCGCGCGCTGCTGCGCGGGCACGGCAACAAGGTCGTCAGCGCCCGATTCTCTTCGGACGGGAAGCGCGTGGGCCTGGCGAAGGTTCGGGCGGGTTGCGTTCGTCGCCGAGGGGATGGAACCTGCCGGCCAGGTGCTGGCAACCCACCCAGCAGCAGACCAGAGCATCGATCGCACCTTCCAAGGGCTTGAGCGCTGCAAGGCTTCGGACCTCGGCCGCGGCGAGGAGCGGGATCGCGACGTCGTCGGTGTGGGGCCAGGCAGCCGAGGATGGCTGTGACTTCGGTCAGCAGCCGTTCGATGAGTTCAGTGATGGCGATCCCCTTCCAGTGGCTGGATACCTTGCCGACCTCGTATGGCACCCTCCGGTCACGCCGCAGGAGCGCCGACAGTGCGGGGTGTGGATAGACCTCCACGAGCCAGTGAGGGGTGCCGGGCGAGGTGGGTGTCGTTGCCATGGCGCAGCCCACCTCGGTGAGCCGCCGAGAAAGTTGTCCTCCACGCGCCCCGGGACGAACCGGCGCTGGCCGAGCGCTTGGTCCTGGTACGGCTGCACCATGCGCTGTGGGTCAAGCGTCGCTACTGGTTCACGACCTGGTGCTTGGGCAAGGTGCTGGGCGCCTGGGCCCGAACCAGGCAACTACGGACTAACAGCCAACAGCGTCACCGGCGAGGACCGATGTCCATCGGCTTCGGTT
>JBBQJA010000069.1:0-17241 GCA_038325465.1 Hyphomicrobiales bacterium
TCATGGCTCCGGAGTTCCATCCGCTGGATTCCCATGGGGGAACGAGCCGGTGCCACGCGAGCCCTCACGCCGCCTGCCGCACCACCTGGTCGAAGGCCACGCAAAGCCGGTCGACTTCCTCAAGCGTATTGTAATGAACCATCGAGACGCGGACGAGGCCACTCAGCCGACCCTGGCCGAGATCCTCCACAAGGCGTCGGGAATGGAAGTCGCCATGGCGGACGGCGATCTTGTGCGCGTCCATGGCCTTGCAGACGGCGGCCGAATCCCGGTCACTGATGCGGAAAGCAACAGTGGGGATGCGGCGGGACCCCTCATTGCGGGTGGACCCGATGACGTCGCAGTCGTTGCGGGCATTGAGATAGGAGAGCAGCCTGTCGACCAGGGCGTCCTCCTGCTTTGTGATGGCGGCGAAGGCGTTGACGATGCGGTCGCGCTCGGAGCCTTCCGTGCCACCGAGACCTGCGAGATAGTCGCTCAGTCCGAGCGTCGAATAGGCACATTCATAGCTCGGATTGCCGGGCTCGAGCTTGCCGGGTACTTTGTCCCTGCCGTAAAAATAGTGATAGAGCGTGTCGAGTTCGAGCAGGTGATCATATTTGCCATACATCATGGCAAAATGCGGCCCGTAGGTCTTGTACAGGCTGAAGACGTAGTAATCGACGTCCCAGGCGGTCACGTCGATGGCGCGGTGCGGCGCGTAGGCCACCCCGTCCACGCAGATGCGCGCGCCGCGCTCATGCACGAAGCGGGCGATCTCGGCGATCGGGTTGATCTGCCCAAGGATGTTGGAGACATGGGTGACGGCAACGATCTTGGTCCGCTCGTTCATCAATTGGTCGAGATCCGCAAGATCGAGCGTCAGGGTCTCGTGGTTGAGTGGCCAGGTCTTGACCACGATTCCGAATTCGGCGAGGCCCACCCAGGGACCGACGTTGGATTCGTGGTCGGCCATCGAGACGATCACTTCGTCGCCACGCTTGAGCTGCCTGCGCATGGCGCGGGCAAGGTTCTGGATGAGAACGGTGGTGGAAGGGCCGAAGACGATTTCCTCCGGGCGCCCCGCGTTCATCAATGTCGCAGCCGCCACCCGAGCCTGCCGGAGCGCGTCGGCGGCGGCGAGCGAGACCTCGTAGCTGCCGCCGATCTGGACGTTGCGCTCGAACAGGAACTCGGTCATGCGCGCGACCGCGCCTTTCAGGATCTGGGAGCCGCCGGCGTTGTCAAACAGGGTCCACCCCCGCGCCAGCCCGGGGAAATGGCTGCGGACATGATCAAGATCAAGGGTGGGCTGGTTCATGGGAAGGCTCCGGTCAGGCGGTCAATGATTGAGGACGGCACCGAGGAAATTGCGGGTGCGGTCTGATTTCGGCGTGTCGAAGATGTCGTGCGGCAGGCCGGATTCGACGATCCGTCCACCGTCCATGAAGATCACCCGGTCGGCGACCTGGCGGGCGAAGCCCATTTCGTGGGTGACCACGACCATGGTGACGCCGGTGCCGGCGAGCGCCCGCATGACGTCGAGCACCTCGCCAACCATCTCGGGATCGAGCGAGGACGTCGGCTCGTCAAACAGCATCGCCTTGGGCTCCATGGCGAGCGCACGCGCGATGGCGACCCGCTGCTGTTGGCCGCCCGAGAGTTGCCCGGGCTGCTTGTCGGCCTGTTCGGAAATGCCGACGCGGGCGAGAAGGTCGCGGGCGCGCCTGGCAGCCTCCGTCTCCGACAAGCCACGCACGCGCATCGGTGCCAGCATGACATTGCGCAGCACGCTCAGATGGGGAAACAGGTTGAACGACTGGAACACCATCCCGACTTCGGCCCGCACCTTCTCCAGATTTCGGCCTTTCTCCACGCGGATGCCTGCGACCGTGATCTCGCTTTCCGGCGAAAAGTCCTCAAGAAGATTGATGCAGCGGATCAGCGTCGACTTGCCCGATCCGGAGGGACCGATGACGCAGACCACTTCGCCTTCCCCGATGTCGAGATCGATGCCGTTGAGCGCGGTGAAGGACCCGAAGGTCTTGATGAGGTTACGGATGCGGATATAGGCGTCCATCAGCGTTCCTTGGCGCCGAAGCGCTTTTCCAGGCGGGCGACGATGGCCACCAGGGGCCAGAGGAACGCGATGTAGATCAGGGCCGCGCCAATGAGCGGGCTTGGATTGGCTGCCAGCGCCTGCGCCTGGGTTGCCTGCTTGAGCAGGTCCGGCATGGCCACCACGGAGGCGAGCGCGGTATCCTTCATGACATTGATGCAGTTGTTGGTCAGCGGTGGAATGACGATGCGGATCGCCTGCGGCAGCACCACGTCGATCATCATGTGCCGATAGCCGAGGCCAAGCGCCCTGGAGGCTTCGAACTGACCTTTGGGAACGGCCTCAATGCCGGCGCGGAATATCTCTGCCGTGTAGGCTCCCGACACCAGCGTCAGCGCCGCAACAGCGGAAACGAAGGGCGAGAAGCGGATGCCGACGAAAGGCAGGGCGTAGTAGACGATGATCAGCAGCACCAATAGCGGGATGGAGCGCATGATGTCGATGTAGATCTTGGCCAGGCCCCGCAGGATCCGGTTTGCGTACAGGCGCACCAATGCCAGCGTCAGCCCCACCACAAGCCCTGCAATGATGGCGGTGAACCCGATCTGGAGCGTGATCCAAAGGCCGGAAATCAACAGCGGGAACGTGCGGACCAGCACCGGCACGTTGAAGAATGTGTCGAAGATGTCCATCAGCGCCCCGGGTCTGGCAGTTGCACGGGCGGCGAACGGGAAACCCCGCCGCCGCCGCGCCTGTCTCAGTTCAGCTTCGGCATGTCCATGACATTGGCGGTCGATGTCGCGGCATCGGGTGCGCCACCAAACCATTTCTCGTGGGTGGCGGCGACGAAGCCTTCTTCCTTGAGTGCGGTGATGATGACATTGACCTCGCTCGCCAGCGGCGCATCCTTGTTGAACATCATCGAATACTGCTCGCCGGTCGGGATACGCTCGGCGACGACGATCTCGGGCTTGTCCTTGGCGTAGTATTGCAGCGCCGGGATGTCGGAAATGTAGCCGTCAATACGGCCCGCCGCCAGATCGAGCATGGCGGGCACAAGGCCTTCGAAGCGCCGGATGTCGGCGAATTCGTATTTTGCCTGGTTCTCGGTTGCCCAGATGTCGCCGGTCGAGCCGGTGTCGACGGCGACGATCTTGCCTTTCATGTCGGCGAGCGACTTGATGCCGGAGGCGGCGGTCACGGTCAGCGACTGGTCTGAATCGTAGTAGGGCTGGGCGAAGCTGACCGACTCGAGCCGTTTTGCGGTAATGGTGATCGAGGACATGGCCATGTCGATACGGCCCGACTGGACGGCTGCGAACAGGCCCTGGAACGGCACGTTTTCAATCTTGATCTCACGGCCCAGGCGCTTGGAAATCTCGGTCGCCAGATCGACCTCGAAGCCGACAATGGCGCCGGACTCGTCCTGAAACTCCCAAGGCACGTTGCCGACATTGGCACCCACCGTGAGATCCGCCGCCCAGGCAACGGTTGTGAAGGAGAGGGCTACGGTGGTCGCCGCAGCCTGCAACAAAGCTCTTCTGAACATTTCTCTGTCCTTTCCCTGTCGATTGCAACTTGTTACGGTCGGACCGGTCAAGCCGGTCTGACCAGTCGGACCAACCCAAGCATGATGCGTTTTCGAATGCAAGCAGGTATTGGGGTAGCGAGCGCATGTCGCGGTCAATCGACCTCGATTGAACACAACGCATATGCAGGGATCCAAAGCGGGACAGCGATCTTTTCGCGTCCAGATGGACGCACAAATATCGCAGCACGCCGGTCACCGCGCAGGCAGGAGGAGCAAAACGGATGCGCACACTGACGGAAACCAACGACAGCGGCTGGATGCCGCTTTCCCAGGTTGTGGCGCGCCGCCTCCAGACCATGATCCTGACCGGCGAACTCAAGCCGGGAGCGCGAATCCCGTCCCAGCGAGATCTCTCGGACCGCTTCAGCGTGAGCCGCGCCTCTTTGCGTGAAGCGCTGTTGACGCTCGAAACCGTCGGACTTGTTCGCACCGAACCCGGGCGTGGCACCTTCGTGACCGCGCGCAGCCCGGCACCGGAACTGCGGGAACTCCGGTGGCGCTATGCCGACAGCCATTCCATGGTCGACGTGTTCGAGACCCGCCTGATGCTGGAAGGCCGCATTGCCGCCGCATCCGCCTTGACCATCGATCCGACCGGCCTGTCTTCGCTCCGGCACGCGACCGACGAGATGGAGCGCTGCTGGGAGGCGGGCGATCTTCTGGCCAATGTGGAGGCCGATCTCATGTTTCATCGCATCATCGCCGAAGCCTGTCCCAACCGTCTCATGCGCTCCGTTTACGAAACGGTCAGCAGCCTGCTCACCGAAACCCAGCGCCAGCCGATTCCGAGGACCCAGTCCGAGCGCATGCGCGGATCGGTCGGCGAGCATCGCACCATCATCGCCGCGCTCGAACGGCGTGACGGCACGGCGGCGCGTCTGGCAATGGAAGCCCATGTGCGCAACACCGCCCACTGCGCGGGGGTAACGATCTGACCATTGCGGCGAGTGGTTCCGACACCGGCATTTGTTCAGGCCGCAGGCTTTCCCCCTTGCGCTCGGACGCGCAAAATGGTTTGACCGCCGCCTGATCCGGGCACTGTGGCGCCAGTCAGCCGGATGCTTGCGCAGCCGTGCCAGACAAGTCGTGCCAGACAGGCCGCGACAGACAGGCCGCGACAGACAGGCCGTGCCAGACAGGCCGTGACAGACAGGCCGTGCCAGGCAAGCCGTGCCAGACAGGCCGTGACAGACAGGCCGTGACAGACCCGAAAGGAACGCCGCCATGGCGGGCACACCGCATCTCCTCATCATCGAGGCCCGATTCTACAACGATATGGCTGATGCTCTTCTCAAGGGCGCGACCACGGCGCTTGACGAAGCCGCCGCCACCTATGACGTCGTCACAGTCCCCGGCGCGCTCGAAATCCCGCCGGCTATCGCCATGGCGCTTGACGCCGCAGAGATGGACGGCACCCAGTATGATGGTTTTGTCGCGCTTGGCATGGTCATTCGCGGCGAGACCCACCATTTCGATATCGTCGCCAATGAATCCGCTCGCGGAATGATGAATCTCGCCGTCAGCGAGTCGCTCGCCATCGGCAATGGTGTCATGACCGTTGATACCGAAGATCAGGCCTGGGCGCGGGTGAGCCCTGACAAGCTTGACAAGGGTGGCTTCGCCGCGCGAGCGGCGCTGGCCATGATCGCGCTGCGCGACCGACTGGGCGCGTGACAATGGCGAACCCCGGCAAGCCGCAGAGTGATGCCAAACCGGCCAACCAGCGCGGCGCGGCGCGACTGGCCGCCGTCCAGGCGCTCTATCAGATGGACATCGGCGGGGCAGGCGTGCTTGAGGTGGTCGCCGAATACGAAGCGCACCGGCTCGGGCAGGAAGTCGACGGCGAACAATACCGCCAGGCCGACGCCGCCTGGTTCCGCGCCGTCGTCTCCGGCGTTGTCGAGAGCCAGAGAGAGATTGATCCGGTCATCCGGGGGGCACTGACCGAGGACTGGCCGCTGTCGCGGCTCGACGCGACGCTGCGCGCAATCCTGCGGGCAGGGGCGTGGGAACTTTCCTCCAAGAAGGATGTGCCGGTCGCCGTCGTCGTCAATGAGTATGTCGATATCGCCCGCGCCTTTTTTGCTGAGGACGAACCGAAAATCGTCAATGCAGTGCTTGATCGGCTCGCGCGAAAATTTCGCCCCGGCGCGGCGGGGCGCGCAGCCTCCGCCCACGACGCCAATTTGACCGGCGCCAATCCAACCGACGTTGATCCGGCCGATTTTGGGGAGTGAGTGATGGACGAGCCGCGCCGAGTAGAAAACGGACCGGCCGCAGCACTGTCGCTCGCACGCCGGAACGCACTTTTGTTATCGGCGTCACAGGCCTTTTGCGGCTCGGCCGCGCCGATCGCCATCTCGGTGGGCGGACTTGCCGGATATTACCTGCTTGACGCCGACAAGTCGCTCGCCACCGCGCCGGTGACCGGCTTCAACGTCGGCGTCGCCATCGGTGCGCTGCCTGCCGCGTGGTTGATGCGCCGGATTGGTCGCCGACATGGCTTCATGAGTGGAACCGCCATGACCGCGCTCGGCGGCGTGGTCGCAGCCATTGCCTTGTTCCGGCACGAATTCTGGCTGTTTGCGCTTGGCCTGATGCTGATTGGCATGGGCAATTCTTTCGTCCAGCAGTATCGGTTCGCTGCCGCCGACGGTGCGCCGTCCAATTTCAAGGCGCAGGCCATTTCCTTTGTTCTGGCGGGCGGGGTCTTTGCCGCCATCATCGGCCCGCAGACGGTCATTTACAGCCGCGAACTGTTTGCGACAGCCATGTTTGCAGGGGCCTTCGCAGCCATTCTGCCGCTGGCCATGGTTGCCGCTGGCATCCTCTACTTCCTGCGTATTCCCGATGACCTCAAGCCGGGCGACATCGGCCATGATCCGCGTCCGGCCCGGCCGTTGGGCGAGGTTATCCGCCAGCCACGCTTCATCACCGCCATGATCTGCGGTGTCGGGTCCTATTCGCTGATGAGCTTCATGATGACAGGCGCACCGCTGGCGATGGTCGGGTGCGGCTTTTCGCCCGATCTCGCCACACTTGGCATCCAGTGGCATGTGATTGCCATGTTCGGACCGAGTTTCTTCACCGGCAGGCTGATCGCCCGCTTCGGTCGCGACATCGTCACCGGTGCCGGCTTCGTCATTTTGCTTGGCTGCGCCGTGGTCGCCCACATGGGCATCGAATTGTGGAACTTCTGGCTGGCGCTGGTGTTGCTGGGCGTGGGCTGGAATTTCGGCTTCATCGGCGCCACCGCAATGGTGACGGCGACCTACCGGCCATCGGAAAAGAACAAGGTGCAGGGCTTCCACGACGTCACCTTGTTCGGGTTCGTCGCTCTCTCCTCGCTCGGCTCGGGCATGGTGCAGACGAGCTACGGCTGGGATGCACTCAACAGCCTGTTCTGGCCGATCGCGCTTGCCTGCCTTCTGGTGCTGGGAGTCCAGACGCTCGCCGACCGTCGCAAGGCAGTCTGAATGGCGTCCGGACTGTGCGCCGACCGTTACAGCGCGGCGCATCCAATCGGATGCGCAAAGGACGCTGTAACTCTTTGAATGGATGCATGCACGTTATCGCACACATGACTCCATTTGTGCGCGACATACATGACAGCGCCGACTGTCTGCCCCAACGGGGATTGCCAGCCGGGATTGGATCGGTCTCCTGGTGATATCCAGCGCTTATTGGTGCGCTGCCCAGCCCAATGGTTGAACGGCACTTGACGCGCTGCACAGCGTGTCGCAAACATCCGCCCGGAAGTGGCAGGGTGGCCGGACACAAGGTCCGCCCGTGATCTGCTGCCGATTTTCGGCCCGGGGGACCAGAATTTCCGGCCACATTGAAGGGATATCAGCATGAACATTCTTTTTGCTGTGATCGCCTGCGGATTGCTTTCGATTGTCTACGCCGTTTGGGCGACCAGGTCGGTTCTCGCCGCCGACCAGGGCAACGCACGCATGCAGGAAATCGCTGGCTACATCCGGGAAGGCGCACAAGCCTATCTGAACCGGCAGTACACCACCATCGCCATCGTCGGCGTGGTCGTCTTTGCGCTCACCTGGTTTCTGCTCGGTGCAATCGCCGCCATCGGTTTCCTGATCGGCGCCGTGCTGTCGGGCGCGGCCGGCTACATCGGCATGTATGTCTCGGTCCGCGCCAATGTCCGCACCGCACAGGCCGCCGCCGGCAGCCTGTCGGGTGGTCTCGACATCGCCTTCAAGTCGGGCGCCATCACCGGCATGCTGGTCGCGGGCCTCGCGCTGCTCGGTGTCTCCGTCTATTATGGCTATCTGACAGGCATCATGGGCCTCGCACCTGACAGCCGCCAGGTCATCGACGCGCTTGTCGCGCTCGGCTTTGGCGCATCTCTGATCTCGATCTTCGCCCGTCTGGGTGGCGGCATCTTCACCAAGGGCGCTGACGTTGGCGGCGACCTCGTCGGCAAGGTAGAAGCCGGAATTCCCGAAGATGACCCCCGCAACCCGGCCACCATCGCCGACAACGTTGGCGACAATGTCGGCGACTGTGCCGGCATGGCCGCCGACCTGTTTGAAACCTATGCGGTGACCGTGGTCGCCACCATGGTGCTCGCAGCCATCTTCTTTGGCGGCACGGATGTGCTCGCCTCGGCGATGCTCTATCCGCTCGTCATCTGCGGTGCGTCCATCATCACCTCCATTGTTGGCACCTTCTTCGTCAAGCTTGGCCAGAACGGTTCGATCATGGGCGCACTCTACAAGGGCCTCATTGTCACCGGACTGCTGTCGATCATCGGATTGGGCGGTGCCACGTCCATGACCATCGGCTGGGGCGAAATCGCCGTCATCAATGGCCAGTCGATCACCGGTTCCGGCCTGTTCGCCTGCGGCCTCATCGGCCTTCTCGTGACCGCGCTGATCGTCGTCATCACCGAGTTTTACACCGGCACCAACAAGCGTCCGGTCAACTCGATCGCGCAGGCCTCGGTCACCGGCCACGGCACCAACGTGATCCAGGGTCTGGCCGTGTCGCTGGAATCCACCGCCTTGCCCGCCATCGTCATCGTCGGCGGCATCATCTCGACCTACCAGCTCGGCGGCCTGTTCGGCACTGGCATCGCTGTCACCGCCATGCTCGGCATTGCCGGCATGATCGTGGCGCTCGACGCCTTCGGCCCGGTCACCGACAACGCCGGCGGCATCGCCGAAATGGCGGGCCTTCCGCCGGAAGTGCGCAAGTCCACCGACGCCCTCGACGCGGTCGGCAACACCACCAAGGCCGTGACCAAGGGCTATGCCATCGGCTCGGCGGGTCTGGGCGCGCTCGTCCTGTTTGCCGCCTACTCCAACGACCTGCAGTATTTCGCAGCCCGGGCCAATGCCGAAGGGTCAACACTCTATCCCTATTTCAAGGGCATGGGGGAAATCTCCTTCGACCTGTCCAACCCTTACGTGGTGGCGGGCCTGATCTTCGGCGGGATGATCCCTTACCTGTTCGGTGGCATCGCGATGACCGCCGTCGGCCGGGCTGCCGGATCGATCGTGGAAGAGGTGCGCATGCAGTTCCGCACCAAGCCGGGCATCATGGCCGGAACGGAGAAGCCGGATTACGGCCGCGCGGTGGACATTCTCACCAAGGCCGCCATCCGCGAAATGATCGTGCCGTCGCTGCTGCCGGTGCTTGCGCCGCTGGTGGTCTATTTCGGCGTTCTGTTGATCTCCGGTTCGAAGGCCTCGGCCTTCGCAGCGCTCGGAGCCTCGCTGCTCGGCGTGATCGTCAACGGCCTGTTCGTCGCCATCTCGATGACCTCGGGCGGCGGTGCCTGGGACAACGCCAAGAAGTCCTTTGAGGACGGTTTTGTCGACAAGGACGGCGTCAGGCACATGAAGGGCTCGGACGCCCACAAGGCTTCGATCACCGGTGACACCGTCGGCGATCCCTACAAGGACACCGCCGGTCCGGCTGTGAACCCGGCCATCAAGATCACCAACATCGTGGCGCTGCTGCTGCTGGCGGTGCTTGCACAGTGAGTGTGTGACAATGTCGGGACAGGCAATGTCCGGACAAGAAAAACCCTGCGGGAGAGCCTTCTCTCGCAGGGTTTTTTCGTGCCTGGCCGCAAGCAGCCAATCCGCTTGGCCCCGACAACTCCGCCGGAGCGTTACGGCGTGCGGTTCCCACCGGAAATGGCGCGGCCGAGCGCGTTCTGGGTTGCGCGCGAACCTGTGGCACCGGTCAGCATCTGGATGAGGAAGCTCTGGTCCTTGCCGCCCGTCGGCGTCACGCGGGCGATCATGTCAAAGGCCTTGCCGTCCTGGAGCGTGTAGTTGGCGATCTGGTTGACCACGCCATCGGGATCGAAATAGACCGCAAGCACGGACTGGTCGCGCAGTTGCGGCTTCAGGAAGAGGGCAGCGCGGGTCCGCCTCTGCGAAATATAGTAAAACACCTCATTGTCGAAGGTGGCCGTGGTGGAGGGCGTGCCGAGCGACAGCAGCACCTGCTCACGCGAGGAGCCCACCGGGGTCAGCTCCAATGCGCCCTGGTCGACGACATATCCCTGGTTCAGCACTTCCTGCGTCGTGCAGCCTGACAGTGCCACGGTACCGGCGACCAACGCGACTGTCACCCAACGCAATCGTGCGCGCTTTGCCTTGAAATCCCTGATCGTCAACGACATCTCCCCTTGGCGGGCTCTGAAAGCGCGGCCATTGCGTTTTGTGCCCCATTCGGTAAACCAGCTTCTGCAAGGATGCAACATGTCACGCCTGCAGAGCGTCTGAACCCATCCGGCATTGAAGGCAATTTGATGATATTCTCCCTGTTGAGCAGAAAAAAGTCCAACGATGCCGTTGTTGCGCGCCAGTATGCGGCGCTGACGGCTGCGGCCCGCGACCCCGGCTTCTACACCGACATGAACGTGCCCGACACGGTGATGGGCCGCTTCGAGATGCTCACGATCCAGCTGGTGCTGTATTTCCGCAGAACCAACGGAGTGGGCGAAGCGGCCGAGAAAATAGCCCAGGAGATCGTCGAGGCCTTTTTCGAGGATATCGACCATTCCATCCGCGAGCTCGGCGTGGGCGATGTGGGCGTTCCCAAGCGGATGAAGAAGCTCGCGCGCATGTTCTACGGCCGCGCGCAGAGCTTCGGCGAGGCCCTCAACGCCGGTGACCTTACGGCGCTGTCGGCCGCACTTGCCCGCAACATCCATCCCGAATCAGGCTCCGGGGCACCCGACATGGGCGATCTTGCCCGCTACATGGTGCGGGCAGACACCGCACTCACCATGACATCGCAAGACGACATCGTCACCGGCGCGCTCGTGCCGCTGCCCGCGCTGCAATCCGGGAGCTGACGCCATGACGCGCCCCGCTCCTGATGCCTTTTCGTTCTTCGTCAAGGTGGCCCATGTTTCGGCCAATCCGGTTGCCGTGACCATCAATGCCGAGCCGGGCGATCTCGAGCGCCTGGCTGAAACCTGGAAGGTGCCTGCCGTTCTCTCCTTCACGGCGGAGGCGAAGCTCACGCGCTGGAAGCGCGACGGCGTCCGCGCCAAGGGTCAGGTCTCGGCGCGGATCCTGCAGGACTGCGTGGTCACGCTCGAGCCGGTGGAAAGTCTCATCGATGAGGCTTTCGAAGCCATCTTCGTTCCGGAAGGATCGCGGCTGGCCCGAATCGAACCCGACAACACGGGCGAGATCTTCCTCGATCCCGACGGTCCTGACCTTCCGGACACCTTTTCGGGCGATGAGATCGACATCGGCGCAAGCATGGCAGAGTTTGCGGCGCTTGCGATTGATCCCTATCCCCGCAAAGCCGGTGCCGATTTTGCCGGGCATCTCGAGGGCGAAACGGCCACCGAGCGCAAACCCTCGCCTTTCGCGGTTTTGAAGGGCCTCAAAGAAGACAAATCCGGCGAGTAACTTTTGCCGCAAAGACAAATCGATTGTGCAAGCACCGAAAACCAGTATTTTCGGCGCACAGATCCGGCCCCGGGAGCCGGGGGAGAAGGACGGGGCGTGGTTAGAATTTCTGTTGACCTGATGGGGGGCGATCACGGCCCGGACGTCGTGGTGCCGGCGCTCGCGCTGGCGCTGGAACGGCATCCCGACATCCATTTTCAGCTGTTCGGCATCGCTTCGTCCTGCGAGCACGTGATCGCCCGGTATCCCGCGCTCAAGATGGCGTCCACCTTCATCGCCTGCGAAGTCGCCGTCCGCATGGACGCCAAGCCCAGCCAGGCGCTCAGGCAGGGTCGCTACCGTTCGACCATGTGGCGCGCCATCGAGGCGGTCAAGACCGGCGACGCCGATGTCTGCGTGTCGGCGGGCAACACCGGCGCATTGATGGCCATGTCGAAATTCTGCTTGCGCACCATGGCCAATATCGAGCGCCCCGCCATTGCCGCCATCTGGCCGACCCTGCGCGGGGAGAGCATCGTGCTCGACGTGGGCGCCACCATCGGTGCCGACGCCCAGCAGCTCATCGATTTCGCCATGATGGGGGCCGCCATGGCGCGGGCTCTGTTCGAGATCGAGAAACCGAGCGTCGGGCTGCTCAATGTCGGCGTCGAAGAGGTCAAGGGTGTCGAGGAGGTCAAGGAAGCCGGTCGCCTTATCCGCGAGGCCAACATGCCCAATCTCACCTATGTCGGCTTCGTCGAAGGCGACGACCTCGGCAAGGGGTCGGTCGACGTGGTGGTGACGGAGGGGTTTGCAGGCAACATCGCACTCAAGACCGCCGAGGGGACCGCCCGCCAGATCGCGGAATACCTGCGCTCGGCGATGTCGCGGACGCTGATGGCGCGGATCGGTTACATATTGGCCAAGGGTGCATTCGACCGCCTGCGCGAAAAGATGGATCCCGGCAAGGTCAATGGCGGGGTGTTTCTCGGTCTCAACGGCGTGGTCATCAAAAGCCATGGTGCTGCCGACGCCGAAGGCTTTGCAGCGGCGGTCGACGTCGGCTACGACATGGCACGCAACGGCCTTCAGTCAAAAATCGAACAAGATCTCAACCTGTATCATTCGCGGCGCAAAGCCATGTCGGCGACTGCGGGCACCAACTAATCCAGCTGGAAAAATGGCATGATCCGATCAGTGGTCCGCGGCTTTGGGGCATCCTTGCCCAAGCACATCATGACGAACGCAGATTTCGATGGGGTGGTCGAAACCAGCGACGAATGGATTGTCCAACGCACCGGCATCCGCCAGCGCCACATCGCTGGAGAAGGCGAGACCACCGCATCGCTCGGCGAGGCGGCCGCGCGCGCTGCGCTCGACCGGGCGGGGCTTACCCCAGCCGACATCGACATCATCATTGTTGCCACGTCGACGCCCGACAACACCTTTCCCGCCACCGCCGTCAATATTCAGAACCGGCTCGGCATGCACCATGGCGCAGCTTTCGATATCCAGGCGGTGTGCTCCGGTTTCGTCTTCGCGCTGGCCACTGCTGACAGCTACATCCGCTCGGGTATTGCCAGCCGCGTGTTGGTCATCGGTGCCGAAACATTCTCGCGCATCCTCGACTGGAGCGACCGGGCGACATGCGTCCTGTTCGGAGATGGCGCAGGCGCGATTGTTCTGGAAGCGGTGCAATCGGAGGGCAAGGTGACCGACCGCGGAATTCTGACCGCCCATTTGCGGTCAGATGGCGCTCACCGCGAAAAACTTTACGTGGACGGCGGTCCCTCCACCACCGGCACCGTCGGCCACCTCCGGATGGAGGGTCGCGAGGTCTTCAAGCATGCAGTGGGCATGATCACCGACGTCATCGAGGCGGCCTATGCGGCCACGGGTCTCACCTCCAAGGACATCACCTGGTTCGTCCCCCACCAGGCCAACCGCCGCATCATCGACGCATCGGCCCGCAAACTTGGAATTGCCGACTCCAAAGTGGTCATCACCGTCGACCGCCATGGCAACACGTCGGCTGCGTCCATTCCGCTCGCACTCGCCGAGGCTGCCGGTGACGGCCGCATAAAGCAGGGTGATCTCGTGTTGCTTGAGGCCATGGGCGGCGGCTTTACCTGGGGTTCGGTTCTCGTGCGCTGGTAAACGCTCTCCCGCGACAGATCCGCAAATGCACGCGGAAAATCGCGTGATAAAAGCGGACACGGCGGCAGCGTCGGCCGTCCGGTTTCGTGTCTCGGTCGACAGACCTGTTTCCCGGCACTTCCTGAGATCCAGCCAATCAGTTGCTTGACCTGTTCCTTTATCCTCCATACAGTTGCAACCAAGGGAACAGGGCGGCGAAACGCCGACCAATCTGGTTGGGGGACATGAGCGGTAAAACAATCACCAGAGCGGATTTGGCGGAAGCTGTGTTTCGCAAGGTCGGATTGTCACGGACTGAATCTGCGGAACTCGTGGAAATGGTCATTGGCGAGGTCTGCAGCGCAATCGTACGCGGCGACAGCGTGAAGCTGTCTTCCTTCGCCACATTCCAGGTCCGCGAAAAAAAGGAACGGATCGGCCGCAACCCCAAGACCGGCGAGGAAGTTCCGATTTCTCCCCGCCGGGTCATGACCTTCAAGGCTTCCAACGTGCTGAAAAGCCGTGTGCTCAAGGGCCATGCGGTGCGCAAGGTCAAGCACAAGGCAAAGGGCTGAAGCCTGGCGTGGACCTGCCTGCACACCACCGCCCCGCCTCCATTTGGACGCGTGAATGGTGCGGCAAATTTCCATCATGCATGACTGCGCCGGGCGACCCGGCGGATGGGAAAAGATCGCCCGAGCGTGAAAAACGGCTCATCAGACGCTTGATCTTTTCGTGCTAAACCGTTGGAATGAGGCACGATGTGAGAATCGGGTCTCTGACGTGTGATTGGCGTCCTTAAGGCGACAGTTGCGATCCGGGTGCCAGAAATTCTGCTTCCACACGCAAGCACCTTCGGGATGAGACTGGAGCGGGCCTGCGTCGGGGCAACAGCCGGAGTTATGGCATGGACAAGAGTGCGGATGCATTTCGGACTATTTCGGAGGTTGCCGGGGATCTGAACCTTCCCCAGCATGTGCTTCGTTTCTGGGAAACCCGCTTCGTCCAGATCAAACCGATGAAGCGCGGCGGTGGTCGCCGCTATTACCGCCCTGACGATGTCGAACTGCTCCAGGGCATCCGTCATCTGCTCTATGATCAGGGTTACACCATCAAAGGTGTGCAGAAGCTTCTCAGGCAGAACGGCAACAAGTTCGTCACCTCGATCGGTGCCGGTGACAAGGACGCCTTTGCGGCCTTGGCCGCAGGCATCACTGAGGAAAAGCCCGCCCCGCGTCCTGTCGTCCCCGGACAAGTTGATGACGACCAGCTCGTCGGCAAGGCCCGTCTGCCGGTTACCCGCCGCTTCTTCGGGCTCGGCGGCGACAAGCAGGCCCGCGATGAAGGGGTGGAGCCTGGCGTCGGGGTCTCCCGAGAGGACCGTGCGCTGCTTCAGGAAGCGCTCTACGATCTTCTGGAATGCAAGCGATTGCTGGATCAGGTACGCTGATCGTCCGACCGAGGCAGTGTGCCAGGTCCGGGTGACTGCCGACTGCGTTGCCTGCTGCGCTCAACCGACGACAGCGCCGCGCGTCTTCTCAGACGCGTGAATGTCGCTGTACGATTTTATGTGAACAGCGTCGCGCGTCCCGATGGACACACAAAGGTGGCTGTACAGCTTTTAGATGAATGCATGTGCGTTCCGTTCAATCGAACCCGGTTGAACGCGACATGCATGACAGCGCCGCCGGCGGAAATCCGGCCACCGGTCGGTCAGTCAGTCAGATCAGCTTCTGGTCGCGCACCGCACGCGCTCTGGCTATCGCCTGCTCGAGATAGTCCTGTACTTCCAGCAGCCCTTTTTCCTGGGCGATGGCAAGCGCCATGTTGAGCTGCATCACGATCATGGACAGCCGGTCGGTCTCGCTCTGGGTTGCGACATAGACTGTCTTGGGTTTGAGTTTCGGGTCCAGGCGCTTGCGTAATGTCATGTCCGTTCCGTCGACTCCTTGATGTTGACGCGCGGATCATCGCGGGTGAAGTGCCGCCCAATGGTTGCCGGGTCCTCGATCCCTTCGCAGGGCCAGGAAAGGGAATTCCGTCCGACGTCACTGTGATGCAAATCGGTCTCCGGACTGTGCGGCACCGCGCCACAAATGGCCTGATCGCCTGACCATCGGTCGGCCGTTTGCCGGGTCAAGGTGCAAGGGTGCCGACCGTTTCTCACCGACGCACCAATCGCGGCGTTCTCCTTTGGCCAAAGTGCTTGCGGAAGGTTCTCAGGCGGAGGTGAAGCGTGCTGCATCATTTTGCAGCCAACTGTCTCATCAGCATGATCCCGTCGGCTCGCCGTGCGGGCGGGCACCGGAAAGGCGCGGATGCTGAGCCTGCCAGTCATGTGCCATGGGTATTCCACGGGGGGAACTCACTGTCAAAATAGGTGCCAAGTCTTATCCAGCTTTGCTCTTGCGAATTTACCAAGTGCCAGGATGGGAAGATATACGAATGCTCATAGACGCAGAAAACAGAATTTTTCATCCAAACGCAAGCGTTTCGGACTGTGAAACAGCAGGAGACATTGTGCCGTTGAATCGAGCTTCTTTTCCGTGGGGTATCCTTTAGCCTCACTGATAATAAAATTAATATAATTATATGGCTTTTGAAGCTCAATGGTGCGATGTTTTGCCTCAAGCTCAGGTACACCGCCGGGTGCGGCGGTCGATCGGCAGCTTTGACCCCAACCACTTCTCGCCACCTTCACCGCCGTTGCAACCGGACCGAAGACCGACCATTCGGCTGGCATTTCCGCGAGACGTCTGGCACGTTTTTTCTCTGGTCAGCGGTTTTGTCAGGTTTTGCGATGTTCGCCGAATTTCTTCCCTTGCGCGGAAAACGTCGATGTTCTAAGCCCTTTCCCACGTCGGAGCGTAGCGCAGCCCGGTAGCGCACTAGTCTGGGGGACTAGGGGTCGTCGGTTCGAATCCGGCCGCTCCGACCATAAAGATCAAAGGTTTAGCCATCTCCCTAAGATTGGCTATAAAATTTGCAGCCACATTGTAGCCAAAACATCCGTTCAAGAATTTTGTTGGATATCAATTCAACAGAATGCCTAGCGAACTGAATGTCTGGGCGCTTTAGCCCTCAACGGTCAGGCGGAGGTTAGGTACATCCAGTGGACGCGCATCCTTACTACACAATCGTCGCTTAACTTCCAAGGTACGATCAGCGCGGTAGGAAGTGATCACTTGGCGGAGAATGAATGGTCGGTCGGCCCCTTTGCCATCCTGATGCTCGTGCCAGATATGGGCGAGCTTTTGGTCACCGCGCCACCGTTTCCGCTCAGGTTGTCCGGAAATTGGAGAGATAATGGGCGATTTGCTACCAGCGCCACTAGCAGCAGCGGTGCTTTCGACGTTACGCCAGCAATTTTTCAATCTTGTGTATCAGCATGGCATATCGCGAAACCGTCGGAGCCGTCCTGACTTGCCACTGAGTTTTTCCTCCATTTCAAACTAGGGTCCGGACCCAATAACAGGATTCCCACGGCGATCAGATTATGATTCACTGCTTCGGTGAGGAGATGGTGATATGTCTGATTTCTTTTGGTTTTCCGATGCGCAATGGGCTCGGATCGAACCGCTTTTGCCAACTGG
>JBBQJA010000070.1:0-16150 GCA_038325465.1 Hyphomicrobiales bacterium
CAAGAGCAGGGGACCCCATGGAAAGATTGTCGATGCGTAAGATCAAGGACGTTATGCGGCTTGGATCGCAGGGTCTGTCAGCCCGCAAGATTGCCGCGAGCCTTGGGATTTCCCGAGGCGCAGTCGCGGCCTACGCGGATCGTGCGCAAGCGGCGGGGCTGACTTGGCCATTGCCGGTTGAACTGACCGAGGGCGACCTGGAGAGCCTCCTCTTCCCGGCATCGGTGCAGGTGTTGAGCGCTACTTTCCCGCAGCCGGATTTTGCTCCGCCGTTGACGCGCGGCGCTGTAATGCATGTCGCGTTCAATCGGAGTCGATCGAACGAAACGCACATGCATTCATTCCATGTTTTACAGCGGCATTCACGCATCCGGTTGGGTGCGCGGCGCTGCGGGAACGGAAAGGCTATCTGTTATTTCGCCAGGCCAGTTTCTACGATTAGGGGACGGACGTCTCAAAAAAGCAGCACTTACAGCACTTTCTTGACAAGTTGAGCGAAACGCTTTCCGCAATCCTTGATCCGCCCCGATAGAGCCGTCACCGCGATGAAGATCACTCCGATGTTGATCCAGCGCAATGTTGGACCGGAACAAGTGGCCTAAAACATCTTCAGACAAACGCAAAACAAAGGAAATCGAGATGATTCGTCAATTGACCGCCGCAGCTGCCATCAGCTTCGTCTTGGCGGGCGCGGCATGGTCCGAAACCGTCGACGTGAAGATGCTGAACAAGGGCGAGGCGGGGACCATGGTCTTCGAGCCAGCCTTCGTGAAGCTCATCCCCGGCGACAGCGTCCGCTTCGTGGCCGCCAACAAGGGCCACAATGCCCAAACCAGCGACGGGATGCTACCCGAAGGGGCCACGCCCTTCGTCGGCAAGATCAACGAGGAACTGACGGTGACCTTCGGTGTGCCGGGCCTCTATGGCGTGCACTGCAAGCCACATTACGCCATGGGCATGGTGTTGGTGATTGCCGTCGGCGATGTCACCAATGTTCCCGAGGGCTTCCTTGAAGGCCGCGTTCCCAAAAAGGCAAAGGAGCGGTTTGAAGCCGCACTTGCCGATCTTTGAATACAAACCCGAAATCGGAGGCCAGATCATGACGAAACTCATCATACCCGGCTCAAGCATGGCCAGCAGGCGCAGCGTTCTGCGCGGCTCACTCATCGCGGCAGGGGCTGCAGCGCTGGGGGGCGGAATGGCCCAGGCCCATGCCCGCGCCCCGCGTGGCCCGATGCCGATGCCGCCGCGTGTGCCCGAATGGCTGATCCAGGCCGAAGCCGAGGTTGTTGCCAAGGCCCCGCCAGCCGATCTGACCGGCTACACCCGCGTCAAGCAGGACCTGGTCGCCCCACCTTTCGCGCCAATCCATGAACAGGTCGCAACCGGCGGTCCGAAAATCATTGAGGTCTTCATGGAGACACACGAGCGCCTGATGACGGTCGATCAGGATACCGGAGCCGAGATCTGGGCGCTGACCTACAACGGTTCGGTTCCCGGCCCGCTGATCATCGCGCACGAGGGCGATTATGTCGAACTGACCCTGCGCAACCCCACCGACAGCGTGTTCGAACACAATATCGACTTTCACGCCTCAACCGGGGCGCTGGGTGGCGGCGGCCTGACCCACATCTACCCAGGCGAAGAAACCGTACTGCGCTGGAAAGCAACAAGGCCCGGCGTCTTTACCTATCACTGCGCCCCGGGGGGCGAGATGATCCCCTATCACGTTTGCCACGGGATGAACGGCACGGTGATGGTGCTGCCGCGCGATGGCCTCAAGGACGGCAAGGGCAACCCGCTGACCTATGACGAGATCGCCTATTTTGGCGAGCAGGACTACTATCTGCCCAAGAACGAGGACGGCACCTACAAGACCTATGCTGCGGCGGGCGACGACTATTCTGACAGTCTTGAGGCGATGCGTGGCCTGATCCCGACGCATTCGGTATTCAACGGTGCGGTCGGTGCGTTGACAGGCGAAAACGCTTTGCGCAGCAAGGTCGGCAATACAGTGCTGATGATCCACAATCAGGCGAACCGCGACACCCGGCCACATCTGATTGGCGGTCACGCAAATCACGTTTGGGAGACCGGGTCGTTCAACGATGTCCCGGCAACCAACAACGAGACGTGGTTCATTCGCGGCGGATCGTCGGGCGCTGCGATGTATACGTTCGAACAGCCGGGCGTCTACGCCTACGTCAACCACAACCTGATCGAGGCAGTGCTTCTGGGTGCCACCGCGCATTTCGTGGTGGATGGCGAGTGGGACAACGCGCTGATGGAGCAGGTCGTGGCCCCCCATACCTTCAAGGCCTGAGGATCACGACCGTGTCGACGCATCTCGCCGCCCGAAGCCTATCAACGGGCGCAAGTCTTGCCTACGGTCTTGTTACGGCAGGCGCAATCTCTGGGTCCGCCCTGCTTTGGCCGGGCGGTCCTCCTCGTCTGCCGATCGATCTGGTCCGCGTCAGCCTGCCCTCAGGCGAACTGCTTCATGTTCAGCGGATCGAGGTCACACCGCGCGACTGGGTCAGACGTCGTGACGTGGCCGCCTGGGAGTGGGGGTCCAGGGCGACGGAGGGTGGCACTTTGTTGTGACGGGTGATGGGGCTCGACGATATCGTGACCGCTTCGATCTCCGTCATGCCGAACATTGCCTTGCCATTGCTTGATCCGGTTCAGACGCACGTCAAAGTCCCGGGCCAGCTCGATCCGGAGCTCTTCGCCTTTGATCGCCGCAGCAGCGTGCAGCCGTGGCACGGAAACTCCACCTATCCCAGCTCTTCCGTTTGACGGAGCCACCTCTGTCGAACCCGGGCGGGATGACCTGAGCCGGCTTCCGCTTCCAGATCGTGATTTTTGGATGATCGATCCCGGCCGAGCACGGGATGTGCCACCCGGTTGGCGGGGTGATCAGGAGCGATGACGCAAAATCATTCGTGACGAAATCTCGGGGCAGACCCCATTGTAACCAGTAGAATATTATGGTAATCAAGAAAACATAATCGGATTTCGTCAGGAAATGGCGTTCAAATGTCTGAATTCGTCAGCACAAGCGATTTGGACGACACTGAACAGGCGGTCCTGTCGCAACTGAAGATCGATGGACGGATGTCCAGCGTCGAGATCGGAAAGCAGATCGGCGTCACCGAAGCGACTGTGCGTCGCAAGATGGCAAAAATTCTCGCTGATCCCGACATCTCTATCCAGGCGGTCGTCCGGCCGTTGCGAAGCGATGTCGGGATTGCGGCGATCGTCGGGCTCGATGTTGCCCGTGAGCATCTGGTCACTGTGGCTGAAAAGCTCGCGGACTATCCGTTCGTTGACAGCGTCTACGCCATGACCGGACCGTTCGATATCATCTTCCACCTGACGATGGCGTCAACGACCCATCTGCATGAATTCCTTGTTCACGAACTCGCCAATGTCCCTGGGATCAAGGACTCCGAGAGCTACATGATTGGCCGCGTGTACAAGCATAATGGCCGACAATATCCATACAGAAAACTCGAACACAAGTGAGGCAAATATGATGCAAATGGTAAGCATGTCACGTCGCTCGATACTGGCTTTCGTCGCCGCTGCACCTCTGGTCTTTGCAGCAGGTACCGCGCATGCCGAGGGACTTGTCGACAAGATCAAGGAACGTGGTGTCATCGTCGTGGGGACCGAGGCCGCGTTCGAGCCCTTCGAGTTCGTCAAGGACGGCAAGATCGTGGGCTACAACAAAGACATTCTCGACTATGTCGTCGAGGGACTTGGCGTGAAGCTCGACCAATTGAATCTGCCGTTCCAGGGCCTGCTTCCGGGCCTACTGGCCGAGAAGTTCGACCTGATGGCGACCTCAACCGGCATCAACCCCGAGCGGGCGGCCAAATATGCGTACACGCGGCCGATCGGTTCCTATCAGGATGTCATCGTTGTGCGCGCCTCTGAGGATCGCATCGCCAAGATTGAAGACATCAATGGCATGGTGGTGGCCACCCAGCTCGCCTCTTCCGTTCAACCGATCATCGAGGCCTATGACAAGAAGCTGAAGGACGGTGGCGGTGCCGGCCTGGCCGAGTTGAAGCTCTTCACCTCCTTCCCCGAAACCCATGTCGCGTTGGCTTCCGGCCAGGTCGATGCCATCGTCATCGCCAGTTCCTCAGCGGCGGTGCTGATGAAGAATGTGCCTGACACCTACAAGATCGTCGGTGCGCTGACGGATGAATCCTACTTGTCTTGGGTAGTCCGGCCCGAAGATCAGGATCTGCGCGACTACGTCAACGCCAAGATCGCGGAATTGCAGGAAAGCGGCAAGCTCAAGGAGCTTCAGATGAAATGGTTCGGCTTCGAGATGGCCACGCCATCATCGGGCTACCTGCCCGAAGGTGCCAAGTAGTCAGAGCTTCTGCCGCCCGTTGGGAGCACTTTCGGGCGGCATTTTCGGGATTGCAGCAAAATGTTCGACTTTTCGCGCACGCTCGCCATGTTTCCGCAGTTTCTGGCCGGCGCGGGCGTCACGCTGGGCGTTTCGTTGACCGGTTTCATGCTCGGCATTGTCATAGGCTTCGTGCTGCTCTGGGCTGGCCGCTCAAGTTGGCGCGCGGTGCGGTGGCTCGGGGCGCTCTACACCAGCTTCATCCGTGGCACGCCGTTGATCATCCAGATTTTCGTCGTCTACTACGTGCTGCCGGGACTGCTGGGGATCGATTTGCCGCCGCTGCTGGCCGGAATACTGGCGCTGGCGCTCAACAGTGCAGCCTTCGTGGCGGAAATCCTGCGCGCGGGCCTGACCCGCATTCCGGCGGGTCAGTTTGAAGCCGCCAGATCACTTGGCCTGCCAATCGTGATCACCTGGATCAAAGTGGTTCTCCCGCAGCTTTTCCGCAATGTCACTCCGCCGATGGTCAATGAGTTCACCATGCTGGTCAAGGCGTCGGCGATCCTCTCGGTCATCACTGTTGTCGAACTTACTCGAACCGCGCAGAATATCATGAATATTACCTACCGCCCCACAGAGGCATTTTGCATCGCAGCCGTCCTTTATTTCATCATGCTCTTCACCTGCAGCATGTTCATCAAGCATCTCGAAAGCAAGACGGAAGCATCACACCGATGAATTTTGACATGTCCGTCATCCTTGACAACTGGCCTGTCCTGGCGAAAGGACTTGTCAACACAGCGCTGATCTGCGCCGCGTCACTGCCGCTGGGCCTGCTGGTTGGTGCGATCCTTGCGGTGGCCCGGTTGCGCGGCGGCCGGGCGGCCGCCATTGCGGTTGCCGCCTACATCGAACTGATCCGCAACATCCCGTTCTTGATCCAGGTGTTCTTGCTGTTTTATGTGTTGCCGATGTTCGGCGTCCGGCTCAATCCGCTCACCGTTTCAGTTATCGCATTAACTGCCTATGGAAGCGCCTATTTCGCCGAAATCCTGCGTGGTGCGCTTCAATCGATCTCCCCGGGGCAGACGGAAGCGGGATATGCGCTCGGCTTGCGCTACATGGTGATCCTGCGCAAGATCCTGCTGCCGCAGGTCGTCGGCTACATTCTTCCAGCCTCCACCAACATGACGATCTCGTTGATCAAGGAAACGGCGGTTCTGTCGACGATCACCGTGCCGGAACTCACCTACATGGCTCAGAACGTGATCGGCCGCACCTTTGCGCCGATTGAGATCTTCACTGTGATCGCGTTGCTCTACTGGGCGCTGACAGGAGCGCTGGCTGCCCTGTCGCGGTGGCTTGAAACACACATGCAGCCCCACCTGGCTGAGCGCCGCGGCACCTGAATCCACCAGCCCGCCTGAACCCCCGCCTGAACCCCCGCCTGAACCCCCCCGCCTGAACCGAGGAGAACTACCATGTCAAAACCGACCACCGCACCGCGCAAGGTCTTCCAGACGTTCTACAATTTTCCGTTTGTCGACGATCTTGACACACTGAAGTCAGATGTCGCCATCATCGGCATGCCCTATGGCGATCCCTACACCATCGATGAAATGGTCAACGACCAGACCAATGCGCCGACAGCCGTTCGCCGGGCCTCCATGCGCATCGCTCAGGCGCTCGACCGGTATGATTTCGACATCGGCGGCCCGGTCTTTGATGGCCAGGATGTGCGCGTCGTGGACGTCGGCGATATCGTGGCCGAGAGCGCCGATCTTGGCAGCCATTACACCCGCGCTGAAGCGGCAATCCGCAAGATCCGGGCGGCCGGCGCATTGCCGATCACCATCGGCGGCGACCATGGCATTCCCATTCCCATCTTCCGCGCCCTGGATGGCGAGGGTCCGATCACGCTGATCCACCTTGATGCGCATCTCGATTGGCGCGACGAAGTCAACGGCGTCAAGAACGGCTATTCGAGCACCATCCGCCGTGCGTCGGAAATGGCCCATGTCGACCAGATTTTCCAGGTCGGCATCCGCGGCAATGGCAGCGCGCGCATCGAAGAGGTGGAGATCGCCCGCAAATACGGCGCCAACATCATCACGACCGACGAATGGCAGGACATGGGCACGGCCGCGCTGCTCAAGCGCATTCCCGATGGTGGCCGCTACTACCTGACGATCGATGCCGATGGCCTCGATCCCTCGGTCATGCCTGCGGTGGCCGGTCCTCAACCGGGCGGCGTCACATATCGACAGTCCATCGATCTGATCAAGGGACTGTTCAAGAAGGGCGGAGAAGTCGTCGGCGTCGATATTGTCGAGATCACGCCGTCCCGCGATCTCAACGAGATCACCTCGATCACGGCAGGCCATCTCATCTTCAATGTGATCGGCGCGGCTGTGCGGGCTGGCCAGTTCAAGCATTGATACCGGCGCGCTTGCGCGGGGTTCCCGAAGCGCTCGCCCTCTCATCCCACAATGCGGACAACCGGTAACGGTTTGCCATTGCGGCTGCAGGGAGCGCTTCGGGGTAATTCCAATGCATGTCGCGTTCAATCGACACCGATTGAACGGAACGCACATGCATCGATTCAAAGAGTTACAGCGACATCCACGCGTCTGAAAAGACGCGCGGCGCTGTAATGCATGTCGCGTTCAATCGGATTCGATCGAACGGAACGCACATGCGTCCATTCAATGAGTTACAGCGCCCGTTGCACATCCGATTGGATGCGCGGCGCTGTAGGGGCTCGGCGGCATCATCCGGGTTCGGAGCGCTGCGGGCCAGATCGACGAGATCGATTTCGTCTTCGCCATCATCTGAAATCGACTGCGAGGTGTCAGGCGTAATGTATTGCGTCAAGACACAGGCCATGATCTGGCACGAGTTGAGCACACCTCGTTGAGCGGGCGAGGACGGTGGCCTCGTGGCTTGAATTGGACGTTTTACCGGGGTCATGATGACGTTTCTTCAAAATCGACTGACATTGACCAGATTCAGCGGCATGCCTTTGACGATCTGTCTGGCTGCGGTTTCCTATTTCGTCCTGCTTTATCTCAGCACGGTGCTCGACGTCACGCAGGGCGGCAAAATCGTTCGTGTAGATGATGCGCTCGCCCGTTTCCTGTCAGATCTTCGAACGCCTGCGATCATCAGATTTTTCAGCATCGTTACTGCGTTCGGATATTGGGGCGTGGTGCTGGCTCTGGCCGCAACTGTGTCGATGCTGCTTTGGCTCGATCATATGCCGCGCTACCTGATCGGCATGTGGGTTGCGCTTTTGGGCAACCAGATCTCGGTCACCCTGATCAAGGCAACTTTTGCGCGGGCGCGGCCGGATTTGGCCTATTACAGTGAGAGCAGCTATTCGTTTCCGAGCGGACATTCCGCGGTCAGCGCCGCATTTTTCGGTTTCCTCATCTATCTTGTCATCCGCGAGCGTTTCGCCTCGACCGGCACCGCGCTGGCAATCGGAACGCCGGCCATCCTGGCTGTCGGAATGAGCCGGCTCATCCTTGGAGAGCACTATTTGAGCGACGTGCTGAACGGATACGTCGTGGGCGCACTTTGGGCGCTGCTGGGTATCTGGCTGCTGGAGCGGGGCCGCTTGATTGCCGACCCGCCGATGCCCCCGCCCCAGTCCCGATGGCGGAATGCAGCAAAATTGGCGGTCATGGCGGTTTGCGTGATTGTCGTCTGGGGTCTGGTTTCACACTATCAGCACAATCTTCCAATCCTGCCGGCTGCGCGTGTGGCGCCTTGACCCTGGCTCACACCCACGAGGCGGCGGCCGACATCGGGCAAATGCCGCCGAGGATCGTCGGCATCCCGTTTGTCACCAGCGCCGAAGTCGGCTACACGGAAGACCATTGAGCAGGAAGTTACTGATCCCTGATGGTCCGCCGGGTTTGCCTATCCGCGTCTCAAGGCTGTCGAAGGCACCTGTGCAGGCTCCACCAGAAGGCTGAGGAAATGCGCATGCTCCCCCGTCGCCCGCTCCATAGGCCGTGACCACGTCCCTGCCCGGTCCCGATGCTTCACTCCTGGATCTCGGCTGGTCCGCGTTCTTTGCCGACCAGTTGACATCGGAGGACGAGAGCCTGTCACCCGCCCGGGTCACCGCCATTCACCGCACCCGCCTTGGCGCGCTGTCGGCGCACGGCGGGATCGACCTGGCGCTCGCCCGCTCGATAAGCACGGCCGATTTCGCCATCGGCGACTGGGTGCTGATCGAACCTTCAAGCGGGCTCTTTGTCCGCCTGCTTGAACGCCGGACTCTGCTGCAGAGACGCACCGAAGGGCGCCGGGACCGGCAACTCGGCGCGGCAAATGTCGATACGTTGTTCATCGTGTCCTCGTGCAACGCCGATTTCAACGCCGCCCGCCTGGAACGCTATCTGGCGCTCGCCAATCAGGCAGGTTCCGTCCCGGTTCTGGTTCTGACCAAGGCCGACACCACCGACGCAGCCGACACCTACCGACGGGAGGCCGAGGCCTTGCAGCGGGGGCTCTCGGTGGTGCTGCTCAATGCGAAATCGGCCGAGGCCGCCAGCCTGCTTGCGCCCTGGTGCGGGGCGGGCCGGACGGTTGCGCTCATCGGCTCCTCGGGGGTCGGCAAGTCGACGCTTGTCAACACGCTGGCGGGCCTGAGTGGCCAGGACCGGCAGGAGACCGGAGCCATTCGCGCCCAGGACGCCAAGGGCCGGCACACCACCACGACGCGCTCGATGCACCCCTTGCCCGGTGGTGGCTGGGTTATCGACACCCCGGGTCTGCGCAGCTTGCATGTGAGTGAAGCAGGCGATGGCATCGATCAGCTGTTTTCCGAGATCACCGATCTCGCCCCGACCTGCCGGTTCCGTGACTGCACCCATGCCCATGAGCCGGGCTGCGCCGTTCAGGCGGCCGTGCTGGATGGCCGTCTGTCGGCTGAGCGGCTCAGTCGCTGGCGCAAGCTGTTTGAGGAAAACCGGGACAACACGCCCGTTCTCACCGGCCCGCGCGGCAACAAGACGCCCGCCAGAAAAGGCCGCCCGAGATAGGCGCGCATGGTTTCCGGTAGAGCAGCGGCGGACATGGCCGACCAATTCCTTGTCCGGGTTGCGGCATCAAGCCCTCAATGGAACGGCTGCCAAAGGTCGCATCGGCATCTCTCCTTCAGCCCGCTGGCAGCGTGAAAAATGACCGGCGGAGCGGATTAACGGCTCGGGTCGGCAATGATAGAACTATTCCGGCGTTGCCAGAATCGGCGGGATAGCTCTATCCTCTTGTTTTGACGCAATTCCGGACGCGAAAGCGGTGCCACTTTCGCTGGAATTGCTCTTATGTGCGTGTACGGTTTCCCCCCCCCTGCCAGTCCAATCCCGGGCCGGTTTCCCGCAAACGTTTTTGAAAGAGCCTTCTGATGAGCGACAGTTTCACAGAGACCACCAGCCGGTCGTGGTTTTCGCGTCTGAAGTCCGCCCTTTCCGGCGTCGTCGTCGGGCTGCTGCTCGTCGTGATCTCGGGGATCGGGCTGTTTTGGAACGAAGGCCGGTCGGTCACCACGGCGCGTGCGCTCGCCGAAGGCGCGGGCCTTGTTCGCACCATCGATCCCGCCGCCCCGCCCGCCGATGCCACCGGCATGCTGGTCCATTTCAGCGGCCCGCTCACGCCCGAAGGCCGCCCGGTCGACCCGCTCTTTGCGGGGATCGCCGCTCCCGAAGGCACGCTGGAACTCGTCCGCAGGGTCGAGATGTATCAATGGGAAGAGACTTCGAAGTCGGAGACCCGAACCAAACTCGGCGGCGGTGAGGAAACCGTGACGACCTATTCCTATCAGCGCAAATGGTCCACAAGCCCCATCGACAGCTCAGCCTTCAAGCAGCCGACCGGCCATACAAATCCGCGCATGCCCGTGCAAGGCGACAGTTTCACGGTCGCCAGCGCCAAAGTGGGGGCAATCCGTCTGGCAGGCGAAGATCTCGGCGGCATCGGCCAGACTGCCGCCCTGCCCGCCAACCGCACCATGGCGGCCGCGATCAGCGGCGCGTTCGGCTCTGACCGGATCGTCACGCCCGAAGGCGAGGCGATTTCGGTTCGCGCGCAGAACTCGGCGACAACGATCGGCGACCTCAGGATCAGTTACGAATTCCGCGACGCAGACTCCGCCAGCGCCTTCGGACGTCTGGAGGGATTACAACTTGCAGCCTATACGACCTCCAATGGCCGATCCTTGCTGATGGTCCAGGCCGGCGAAGCAAGCGCGCAGGAGATGTTTGACAGCGCCATTTCCTCCAACAGCATCCTGACCTGGGTGATCCGCGTTGTGGGCTTCATCGCCATGCTCATCGGGTTCAATCTGATGATGTCGGTGATTGGCGTCCTGGGCGACGTAATTCCGTTCATCGGGACCATCATGCGCTTTGCCTCGGGACTTGTCGCTTTCGCCATCACCTCGGTGTTGGCGACGCTGGTGATTGCTTTCGCCTGGTTCTGGTATCGACCGCTGCTGGCGGCCGCCATTCTGGCAGTCGGCCTCACCATCGCCTTCGTGGCGCTCAGGCTCGGCAAGGCCAAGGCCACCAGTGCGGCGCAGGCGTCCCCGGCCGGCCCGGCCTGATATCGGGGCCTGTCAGGCTGCACGCCTGTCGGACAGCGGGGCGGCGGTCGCCCGGCGGGTGAGCCTGACGTGCCAGAGAACGAGCACCGGGACCGCGATGAGTTCCATGGCAAGGCCAGACAGATGGCCGGTGGACGGCATGCCTTGGACGACAAGCGAAACAAGGCGCGCGAGGCCGCCGGTGAAAACCATCAGCGAAAGAAAGCGGAAACGGCCCACTGCATCGCCCAGACCCAAGGCGCAGGACCAGAAGCCGATGCCGACCATCAGGAAGACGCCGGAGAGAAAACGAAAATGGCTGTCGAGATCGGCCGACGCCGCCTCGACGGCGAACCCCGGAAAACCCGCCCCGTAAACGATCCCCGCCGATCCCGCCAAAATCGGAATCAAGGCGAGAGCAAAAACGGTGAAGCGGAACAGCCGTATTTCGGACCCATGCCCTGTCATATCTTATCCCTTGTTGAGCACCGTTGACGGGCGTCACTCACCAGGAACGTTTGGGCCGATGCCGAAGTTTCACCGCTTGGATCAACATCCCGTGCCGCCAAAGCCAGTCTCCGTCATGCAAAGGCCACGCGGTCGGCTTTTCCAGGAACGACAGTGTCCCGGACGAGGTCGAACATGCGGATCTGCTCGGCTGACCAGGCGTGGATGTCGTAACGGGCGACAATCTCGCGCAGCGCCGTCATGCGAGCCCGGCGCTCCTCTTCCCCCATGGCCAAGGCCTGATCGATGGCGGAATCCATCATTCTGGTCGAGAACGGGTTGGTAAGAACGGCGGCATCGAACTCGACGGCCGATCCGGCAAATTCGGACAAGACCAGAACACCGTCCCCATCGGTGCGGGCGGCGACGTATTCCTTGGCCACCAGATTGAGGCCGTCGGCGAGCGGCGTGATCCAGGCCACGTCTGCGGCGCGATAGTAGGCCACAAGTTCGGTGAACGGGATCGCGCGGGATATCAGGGTGACGGGTTGCCAGTCGAGCGTGCCAAACCGTCCATTGATCCGACCGGCGATTTGCTCGATTTCGGTCTGGACTTCCTCGTACGCCGTCATGCTGCGGTTGGCCTGAACAGAGACATGCATGAGCCGGATCCGCTTGCGCAAATCGGGCCGCCGCTCGAGCAAGCGCTCATAGGTCTGCAGCTGCTCGACATTGCCCTTGGTATAATCGGTCCGGCCGACCGAAATGATCATTCTTGCCTCGCCGAGTTCAGCCCTGATGGACGCCACCCGGTTTTCCGTCTGCACCTCGGACGCCAGCCCCTTGATATAGCCGACATGGATGCCGACCGGGAAAGTGCTGATGCGCACCTGATGGCCTTGCCAGGAGAGAGACACCGGAACCGTGCGCTCACTGAGCGCAGTCCCTTCACCCAGGAAGTCGCCCCGAACGGCTTCGCGCTCGGCGTGATCAACGTCAAAAAGGCTGCGCACCACAGAGGCGAAGTTGGATGCATAGCGCGGGATGTGAAACCCCACGATGTCGCAGGCAAGAAGGCTCTTGATGATTTCACGCCGCCACGGAAGCACGTTGAATATGTCGGCAGACGGAAACGGGGTGTGGTGGAAGAAGGATATCCGCACGTCTGGCCGCAATTGGCGCAGGTAGCCAGGAACAAGCCAGAGATTGTAATCATGCACCCAGATTACAGCATTGGGTGCCGCTTCCGCAGCGGCTGCCTCGGCAAAGGCCCAGTTGACTTCCCGGAAGGTGGGCCAGTCGACGGGATCGTAATTGTACCGATCCTTGAACGAATGCAGGATCGGCCAGAACGCCTCCTTGGAGGTGATGTGGTAGAAGCTTGAGACTTGGGCGGATGTGAGCGGCAAGCGGGAGACGCTGTAGGTGCCGAAATCGTCCTTCACATCCACCACCCGGTCAAAACCGGGATTGGCCGGGTCCTCCGCCAGTTTCCAGGCTACCCAGGAGCCTTTTCGCACGCCGCCGAAAAAACTCTTGAGTGTGGGCACGATACCATTGGGGCTCTTGTTGTCCTTGCGCACGATACGACCGTTTTCCTCGATCTCTTCGAAGGGCTGGCGATGATAAACGATAACGAGTTCAGATGGCATGGAGGGATCCTTTCGTGGTCGGCATCAGCGCGAAAACGTCGAGCGCTTCGAGAATGCCGCCCGCACCTGTCGCATTGGCCTTGTGGACCATAGGTGTTTGGCCTATCGCCTCGATCAACCGGGGTTCCGAACCGCCGACGGCGACAGCCTTGAAGCCTGCCGTCAGCATCGACAGGTCGTTCATCGTGTCTCCCGCCGCCAGCACGCGGTGTTCGGGATGATCAAGGTGGGCGACGAGACGCCTGAGCGATGGGCCCTTGCTCACGCCCTTGGGCAGGACGTCGAAAAATCGGTTGTCGGAGATCAGGACATCAAGGCCAAGTGCCTCGATGATGGCCACGGTCTGGGGTCGAAAGCATCCGGGATCAAGATCATAGCTCACCCGATAGCGGAAATCGGTCGGCTGCAGCGAGAGGCCCTGAACGCCCTCGAGTGCTGCACGGACCACGGCGCCGCTGTCCTGCCAGCGCTCGGCGATCTCTGCTTCCAGCACTTTGATCGGCCTTATCGGGGTTTTCGATCCCGGATGGACGGTTGCGATGGTGGTGCCGACATCCCCGACCAACAGGTCCGGCCAGGGAACAAAGCCGTCCGCGCACAGACCAATGACAAATTCGGGGTCTCTTCCCGTGACAAAGACCAGACGGACCACCTCGCGATGGGCTTTTATGACACGATAAAGTTCTGAGCGGTCCTCGCGCGTTCCCCCGAGAAATGTCCCGTCGAGGTCGGTTGCAAGCATGAGGAGCTCACGCGGCCGATCCGTCTCGGACATGCCCGCGTCGGCAGGTGTGGTGGTCTGTGAACTCTGTGAACACGCAGTTGGGTCGAGCGACATGGAAATCTGTCTCCTGTTGGGCGCAGTGCGCCCGTTTTGAGCGCAATATCCTCCGGAGTGGTGTCTTCCGGCGCGATGTTTGCAGGCCCGATACCCTTTTCAGGGCCCGATACCCTCTTCATGGATTGACCACAGGCCCCGCGCCCATCAGCGGGAAAGCACACCCGTTCAGCCAGATCCGGATTTCAGATCCGCTGAGACTATTGCAAGATACATCCATCAATACTAGACAATTCTGGATATGAACGCGGCCTTTGCGTTGCAAAAATTAGTATAGAGGATAGCATCCGAAAGGACAACCATATTTCTGACATTCTTGATAAGCAACTGATCGCACGGGTTTTTCTCATTTTAATTCCAATTCGGAATCAGATGGGTCTATACGAAACTATGGAAATGCCGCTGTCATCTCGGTGGATGCTGTCGCGCACATGGATTGCTCACCATTGCCGTCCCAAGATCGGTACGCAGTCCCCTGAGCGGGCAATCGAACTCCGGGATCACTGCGTTGACCGAGCCTGAGGCTTGCAACATCGCTCAGCTGTCGCCATGTTCCCGACACCGCGCCGGAGGAAGTCAAAGCCCATGACCCTGAACTTGAGTTTCATCGCGTCCCCGACCCTGGACGCTCAGGCGGCCGCCCGGCATCTGGCCACGCTCTATGGCAATGTTGATGAAGAAGACGCCGACGCCATCGTGGCTCTGGGCGGCGACGGCTTCATGCTTCAGACGCTGCACCAGCAGATGAACACCGGCCGGCGGGTCTATGGGATGAACCGCGGTTCGGTGGGGTTCTTGATGAACACCTATAGCGACGTGGATCTGCATGGGCGCATCGCGGCGGCGGTCGAAAACACGATCCGGCCTCTTGAGATGCGGGCGACGGACGCAGCCGGTCTGGTGCACCAGGCCCTTGCAATCAATGAAATCTCGCTGTTCCGGCAATCCTACCAGGCAGCCAAGCTCCGGCTTTCCGTGGATGGGAAGGTCCGGCTTGAGGAACTGATCTGCGACGGCGTCATGGTGGCGACGCCCGCTGGGTCCACCGCCTACAATCTTTCCGCCTACGGGCCGATTCTGCCACTTGATGCGCAACTGCTGGCGCTCACGCCGGTCAGCGCCTTCCGGCCTCGCCGGTGGCGCGGCGCGTTGCTGCCCAACAAGGTGCGCGTCAGCATCGAGGTTCTGGAACAGGACAAGCGACCCGTAAACGCGGTGGCCGACCATATGGAAGTCAAGTCGGTGGTCACGGTGGACGTGGCGGAATCGTCTGAGCACACGGCGCGAATCCTCACCGATTCCAACCATTCATGGAACGATCGTATTCTCGCGGAACAATTCCTCCAATAGAATGGTTGTCAGCGGTCGGCGTTGGACATCCCCGTCACCGGTAAAGCCACAAAAACACCAAGCAGGTGACCCGCCGATGTTTGAAATGACCTCGTCCAAACCCACCCCAACTGGCCGACGCGCCATCGGGCAGCTTGTCGCCATCTCCATGATTGCCTGGGTCGGCCTGGCCGTCCCGGCCAGCGCCCAGAGCGCCGAAGCCGACATCGCAACCCTGCCCGACCGGGTCATGTTCGTCATCAGCGGCGGCGTGTGGCAGGGCGGAACCGGTCTGGCATCCGGCGAAGACGCGGAGCCGGCCACAGTGGCACCCGATGCCACGCCGGCTACCGGCTCTGCTGACGCCGCATCCGGGCGAGCCGAGGCGTCTGCTCCATCAAAGCGCGGCTATTACCGGCTGTCGGCAGTGCGTGGCGAGGACAACCGCGCCCGCATCTTCCTGCAGGAAATCACGCTTTCAACGACCGGACCAGACGTGTCGCTGACTGTCGAGGTCGAGGAACTCTCAGCGCTTCGCAGATATGTCACCGATCTGCGCACCGAGGATCCCAGTGGTCTTCCAGGTCAGCCGGGCTTTGCCGGGTATGTGTTTCTCAAGGCCGACCCTGCGGCAACCGAGCCTGAGATCTGGACTGTCTTCGTCGATGAATTCGGCGAGATTGCCGTGAGCAAGGCGTCCAACTGAGCCGAGCCTCCGGTCACCTGTCGCTTCACGTCGCAGCTGCGTGATCACCCGCCCGCTGCGCCCTCCGCGCCCGCCGCGCCCGCCGCGCCCGCGCGAAGATCGTCACCACGATGGCGATATTGAGAAGATTGAAGGCGATACCATTGAGAAAGGCCATGCGGTAGGAGCCGGTCAGGTCGTAGATCAGGCCAGACATCCAGCCCCCGAGCGCCAT
>JBBQJA010000071.1:0-15230 GCA_038325465.1 Hyphomicrobiales bacterium
GTTCGCCACCACAGGCAGCGTGCATGCAAGGTCCGTGTGAATCGCGCCACGCTGCAGCAGGAAGCGCAGGAACGAGCGCAGTGCCGTGACTGTCATCTTGCCGTGGACGCGACTCACGCGCTGGACCTGGCGAATGATGAAGCTGTGCAGATCCTGCGGCTTCAGCTCAGCCAGGCGCATGGCCCTGCGCCCGAACCGCTCTGTCAGGAAGCGGCGCACGATGGGCAAGTAGGAGATCACGGTCGACTGTGTCAGACCACGCTCGGAGCGTAGGAACTCCTCGAACTCGCGCGTGAGGCAGGCCACAGGAGTGCGATCAACCTTCTGCACTTCCGCAGCGATTTCCGCGAGGTCGCGCAGATACCTGAGTAGTTGAAGGCCGGTGGTCGGATCGCCTCGTCGCGCAACGCCGCGGCGGCGACGCGTCGCTTGGAACTGCCTCAGCCGGCGATCATCGAGCGCTGTCAACGACAGCTGGCGCCGCTCAAGCCAGCGGCTGAGATCGGCAAGCACATCAAACTTCGATTGGACAGTCGTCGCGGCATACCCCTGGCTTGCGAGCAGCGCCGAGAAGCCGTCAACGTGGGAAGCCAATGGCCCAGTGCATGAGCGTTTATCTGGTGCGGTTGCCGCACCCTGGAAGGTATTCATCATCGTCGGTCTCCATCAAGGCCCGGGGAAATCCCCAACCGGAGACGACAGTCGAATAATGCCGAGAAATCAAGCCCTACCTACGGCGCAAAGCAAAGCCTGACGCCGCTTCGCCGGGACCACCGATGCTGCACTCGGAATAATCCGGGACTCGGAGTTATGCCGCAGGCGGTAGACGTTGTGACCCGGCAGTTCGAGCCTGGCCTCTCGCACGCGCTTCTTGAAGATGTCGCCAATCGCCCAGCGTTCGATGGGGCCACTCGGGCAGCGCGCCCGCAGGAACAGCTCGCGATGCTGAGTGCCGAGATCATCGCGCTCCTGTGCCAGGTAGTCGCGCAGGATGAGCAGCGTCTGCGGCGCCAGCGGCAGGAACAGATCGCAGCGGGTCTTGCGCTGCACGACGTGCAGGACGCCAGCGTCCCAGCTGATCGAATCTCGACACAGAGCCACCACCTCCGACGGTCGCAGCCCGTAATGGGCCATCAGGTGCAGGATGCAATGGTCCCGCCGGCCAGCCCTGCTGGCCGGGTCGATCGATTGGAGCAGGGCCTGGACCTTGGCCCACTCAAGCGCCTGAGGCGGCAACTCGCCACGGTAAGTTCGTGGCGTCTCGATGGCATCGAGCCGGCGATCAACCTCACCCCGGTCGTGGCAGAACCGCAGGAAGCTCCTCAGGTACGCGACCACATGCTGCAGCGTGTGGCGCGACACCTCGCGGCTGCGCAGTGCGACGTACCGCTCGACGTCCGAGAGGGTGAGCACGCGCAGGTTCTGCTCGACATCGAGGCCACGAGCCAGGAAGTCGGCCACCGTCATCGCATGGTGTTCGCGCGACGACAGCGACAAGCCCCGCGCATCCAGCAGATGACGTTGGTAGGCTGTGCAGAGCTCGGCGTGACGGCCCTCCTCGCGCGTCTTGAGCAGCCGGCCGTTCGCCAGCAGGAAGCGGCCGTAGGCGCGCTCGGTGGCGTGGAACACCAGCGGCCTGCTCGGCACACCTCGGCCGACCGCGCCAAAGGCCTTACGCAAGTCCTGCATGCTGCACACGGGCCTGGGCAAGCGCGGCAAGACCTGTTCAAGGCGCAGCAGATGCAGCTGGGCGACGAACGGCGTGTAGCGTTCGCCGCCAAGCCAGAGTGCGAACGCCTCCAACTCCGGTGCAAAAGCTGACCGCGCCAGCAGCGCGACGGTATTGCTGGGAAAATTGCTGACCATGATGCCCTTCCTTGTGCAGTGGATGGACAAAACACAGTACGCCTGTGGGGCGGCGTTATGTGCAGGTCATTGGCGCCGCAGCGCCAGCAGGAGCCACCTGGGCTCCCGCACTTCACATATCAAAGGCGTCCACATTCGGCGAAGCTCACCGTCGCATTAGCGGTGACGACCAGATGGTCCAGCACGCGCACGTCCACCAGTTGCAGAGCGGTCTTCAACGTTTGCGTCAGGAACTCGTCGGCACGCGAAGGTTCAGCCATGCCCGAGGGGTGGTTGTGCGCCTTTTGTGCCCCAAATCGTTATGTTGCCGTGCCCGCCGAGACCGGTAGTTCTCCTGGGTGCGCCGCCGACGTCAAGGTACATAACGGCCTCGTGACCTTCAGCATGGCATCTCCCTCAACTTGGTAGATAGGAGATTGTTTATGCTGGAACGCTACTACGCCCGCCCGGTCACCGCAGACCGCATCCGCGCTCTTTGGCTGGGCCAACAGATCGAGCGCTATGTCGGCTGGCTCGAAGAACGCAAGGCATCGAATGCCTCGGTCCTTCGCCACGTCAACACGCTGCGTCACTTCAACCACTTCGCATGCGCCCGTGGCGTCACGTCGCTGGGGCAACTCCCGCCGCACATACGGCCGTTCATCGACGACTGGATGCTCACTCGAGCGGCAAGCTGCCGCGGCGATGCCGAACGCGGCGTGGTGCGCGCCAACGCCCAGGTGCCTGTCGAGCAGATGCTTGAGCTCGTCCTTCCCGGCTTTGCACGACCACGCCCTCGCGTCGCCAAGCCGTTCCTGGGTAGCGCGCCCGGGTTCTTCGGCTACCTCCGTGAAGAGAAGGGGCTGCGGCCGCTGACCTGCGATGGCTATGCCGCTGAACTGCGGGCCTTCGAAGCGTTCCTCATGCACTGTGCCGCCGCTGGCCAGGTCGGTCTGTCGAGCTTGACCCCGACATTGATCGTCAGCTATGTGACCGAGCGTGCGAAGTCGATGAGCCCGGCAGGCATGCAGTCGTGTACCGGCGCGGTGCGCGTCTTCCTGCGCTACCTGCACCGACAGGACATCATCACAACTGATCTCAGCCGCGCCGTGCCGCGCGGGCGTAGCTACAAGCAGGCCGCCTTGCCCCGCGCCATCGCTTGGACGGAGGTCCAGAAGGTTCTCGATGGCGTCGACCGGCGCTCGAGCCTCGGCAAGCGCGACTACGCCGTCCTGATGCTGCTGGCCACCTACGGCCTTCGCGCGCGCGAGGTCGCGGCGATGCAGCTGGAAGACCTGGACTGGAAGCAGTCGCAATTGCGGGTGCCCACCCGCAAGGGCGGCCACTCATCCATCTATCCGCTCTCGGCCGCCGTCGGCGAGGCCGTCATCGATTACCTGCGTGTCGGCCGGCCCACTACGGAGGACCGGCAGGTTTTCCTGATCGGCAGGATGCCGTACACGCCGATGAACCAATACAGCATCTCGCGCGTTGCCGCCGTCCATTTGCGAGCCGGCGGCGTAACGGTGAGGAGGCCGGGTTCGCACACGCTGCGCCACAGCTGCGTGCAGCGTCTGGTCGAGGCCGACGTTTCGTTCAAAGCCATTGGTGACTTCGTCGGCCACCGCCGAGCCGAGTCGACGCTGGTCTACGCCAAAGTGGCCCTGCACCGACTGCGCCAACTCGCCATCGGCGACGCCGAGGAGGTGCTGTGAGAGCCGCGTGGATTGGCTTTCGCAGCCCGTTGGCCGCTCAGATCGAGCAGTACCTGAGCGCCAAGCGCGCCATCGGCTGCAAGTTCGCCTCGGAGGATCGCAGCCTGCGGTTGCTCGACCGCTACCTTGTCGAGCAGCGCGTGAACAGCATCGGCGAAGTCACTGCGGCATGCCTGGAGCAGTTCATGGGGTCGCGGGAGCGCACCAATGCGCGGGGCTTCAACCACCTGCTGGGTGTGGTGCGCCGGCTGTTCGACTGGATGGTCGACCAACAGGTCATCGCAGCATCGCCGTTGCAGCTCGGACCTCGGCGCGAGGGCGTGCGGCGGCTGCCGTTCCTGTTCGATGCCGATGCCATCCGGCGACTGCTGGCCGCCGCTGGTCGGTTGCCGGACAACTCTCGCGCGCCGATGCGCGGGCCGGCCTACGAGACGATCTTTGCGCTACTGGCCGGGCTCGGCCTGCGCATTGGCGAGGTTTCTCGCTTGCAGTGTGGCGACGTCGATCTCGATCGCGAGGTGCTGCAGATCCGGGACACCAAGTTCGGCAAGAGCCGCCTCGTGCCCTTCGGGCCGAAGCTGGCTGCGCGGGTGCGGACGTATCTGGCGCTGCGCGAGCGCCAAGGCATGCCCTGCACCGGTAGTGCGCCACTGTTCTCCTGGAACGGCCGCCAGCCGGTGAGCACGAACGCCATCCGCAACACCTTGCGCGACGATCTGCTGCCGCAGCTGGGGTTGACCGTGCCGGCAGGCGTGTTCGGGCCACACGTCCATGGGCTGCGGCATTCGTTTGCGGTGAGGACGCTGTTGAATTGGTATCGGGAAGGCATCGAGCCCTCAACGCGGCTCAATCATCTCTCGACATTCCTCGGGCACGTCAATCCAACGAGCACGGCGGTGTACCTGACCATCACCAGCGAGTTGCTGCAGCAGGCCAACCAACGGTTCGAAGCGTTCGCACCCGCGGCGCGCGTGGAGGTGCAGTCATGATGGCCCCGACGGTTGGCTCCATCGTCTACGGCTTCTTCCTCGACTACCTACCTCAGCAGAAGGGCCTTCGGCCGAGCTCGATCCGCAGCTATCGCGACACCATGCGGCTGTTCTTGACGTTCTCAGCGGGCGAGTGCCGGCGCGGTGTGAGCGCACTGCGCTTCGAGGACCTGGGCTTCGAGCGCGTGCTGGCCTTCCTGCGGGATCTGGAGCAGACGCGCAAGAACGCCATCGCCACGCGCAACCAGCGATTGGCCGGTCTGCACACGTTCTTTGAGTACGTCGGACGGTGCATGCCCGAGATGCTGCGCGTGTGCGCCCAGGTCGCCGCCATCCCGGTGAAGCGCTGTCCATTGCCGGAGACGCGGTTCATGGCGCGGGAGGAAGTGGTGACGTTGTTCGAGAAGTTGCCGTCTCATGGCCGCCTTGCATTGCGGGATCGAACCCTGCTGCTCTTTCTGTACAACACCGGCGCCAGAGTGTCCGAGGTGGCAGGCCTTCGTGTCGATCAACTGTCGCTGGCGGCACCGGCGCACGTGAGGCTGCTCGGCAAAGGGGCCAAGTGGCGAACCTGTCCGCTGTGGGCGCAGACGGCGCAAGCCTTGCAGCAACTGCTGGCCGACCGCGGTGCGAACCGTCCGGAGGAAGCCGTGTTCATCGCAGCGACAGGCGAGCCGATGACGCGCTTCGGTATCTACAAGCGCGTTCGGCACCTGGTGGGAGAGACCGATGCCGCGGCCACCCGGGTGGCTGGAACCAGACCCACGCGGCGAATCAGCCCGCACGTGTTTCGGCACACCACGGCCGTCCACTTGCTCGAGGCCGGCGTCGAGGTCAATGTCATACGTGGGTGGCTGGGACACGTCAGCCTGGACACGACCAACCGCTACGCCGAGATCACGGTTCGCATGAAGCAGGAGGCATTGAGTCTGTGCGAGCCACCCACAAGCACCGGCAAGCCGCGCAAGCCAAAGTGGCACGACGACGCCGAACTGATGAAGTGGTTGGCTTCGTTGTAGTTGTCGCGCTGTCCGCCCGCATGGCCGCCACGGTGCGGTCCTGCGGGGCCTCGTGACCAATACAACCGTCTGTCAGCATCGGCGCCATTCTTGGCGTGCACGGGCGCTGAGAGTGCTTTTGTGCCTCCGAGGGCGGAGTCCCACCCAGGAGATCTGCCGGCGCCCGGCGGGCGCGGCCACATAACGATTCGGGGCACAGAAGGCGCATTCTGTGGCGCGCCACAGAATGCGCCAGGATCACCGCAGCGGCATTCAACTGCAGGCTTTCTTTGACGACTTCGCGGGGGTAGACCGAGGTTTGCGTGACCGTGCCCCGAAACATCTGCCGCAGCTCGATGACCCGGTGCTGCGCGTCCAGGAAGACAACGCAGAAGACCTCGTGCTCCAGCAGCCCGATCTTCAGGCGCAGGTAGTCCTTGACGTCTTGCGGCGACGACAGCGTCACGCCGGGCTTGATGCGATCCGCCAGCACGCCCCAGGCCTGCGAGAGAACTTCGTCGGCACTGGCCACGCGGTACTGGCCGTCCACGTCACGCACCAGCAGCGCGTATGCGCGGACAGCAGCAGAAGTAGAGGCAACGAAAGAGAAGGATGACTGCGACATAAGGAACTCCGGTCTTGATCGGGCGGGATTGCCCGAGACCAGATCCCTCACGTCGCAGCGCAGCAGTCAGGGTTCGAAGACGACCGAAGGGCGCCAGTGAGCGCCACGCGCTCACGCAGACCTTGACGGCGAGAACGGCGTGATACGGTGGGTCGACACAGCAACCCACACCCCTACCCCACCACCGAACTGGCTTTGTCGTGCTTTGAACAAGCGAAGCCCAGCTGGATAGCGTTTGGCTAGGGTGGCCTGGAAGGTGCCGGCCCGCCGGCAGTCCTGACCTCGCGTCAAGACCAAGCGCGACGGCGCGCGCCTGGAATGGGCATCCCGGTTTTCGCTACCGCGAAAAAGCCCTTGGCTGGGTTCAGGCCGGCCTGGCTATGCGCCCCGCCGATCACCCTACGGCAGCGACACCGATGCCCGACCGAAAAGCCCCTGAATCGCCGGAGACATCAATGCCCATCCTCCGACGAATCCTCGATCTGCCGGACCAAATCCATGCTGTCGTGCAGTAGCCGGAGGACGTCGATCATCTGTTCGCCCGACACGCGGAAGACGACGAAGTGCCTACCCTTGCGCCCTCGTCTCTCCACGTGCAGGGTTCGAATTCCCAGGGCGATTTCTTCCCGAGCCCTCGCGCCCACGATCCCCGGGCCTTCGATCAGGGCCTCGATCGCGAGCGACAAGGTCCGGGCGTAGACCTGCGCTTGCCGCGCCCCGAAGTGCTCGGACGTCCAGCGCAGGATTTCGACGAAATCCTGTTCAGCCCGGCCGGAGAGGCGAACGATCCACGGCATGCTCGGCCGCCAACCTACTTGCCTGCGCTGGCTTTGGCAGACAGCCTCTTCAGATGGGACTTGAGCGCAGCCGGCGAGTCATGCGCGGTGAAGCGCCCAGCCTCTATGTCATCGATACCGGCCTGGACGGCAATGCGCAGCGCTGCCAATCGTGAAGCATCCTCGGTTTCACGGCGCTCCACCATGCGCAGGCCGTCACGCAACACCTCGCTGGCGTTCTGGTAGCGCCCAGACGCAACCAGCTGCTCGACAAGGGAGGCTTGATGATCGGTGAGGACGACGTTTCGCGTGGGCATCATCATTCTCTTAACGGGAGGTCATGGCATATTATGCCAACCAAGAGACTTCAAGGCTCATGCCACCCCGCCTCCTGGCTGCCGTGAGGCGGGCGGGGTTCGGGCCCGCGCCCTCGGGGCAGCGCCCCGAAGAGAGCGGTTCACCTTGCGCCCCAGCGCACATCTGCCGGGGCTTGTTGTCCAGCTTGGTGCAGCCTCAAACCTGCATCGTGATCAGCGCCACCCGCACGCCGGTGCCCGCTTCCTTGAAGGTGTCGGCCGGAAGATCTTCCCACTCGCCACCGCGAGCCTCCACCATCGGGCGAAGGCTGGCGTTCTGCCGCGGGCCGTTCGCACACAAGGCCACCAGGCGGCCACCCGGCTTCAACATCGTCAAGGCATGGGTGATGTGCTCGATGTCAGCACCCTGCGCAAAAGGCGGGTTCATCAACACTACGTCAAACAAACCCAGATCCTCGGCATCAGCACTGCATCGAAGGAAGTCTGCGCACCGCACCGTGCCGGCCAGCCCTGAACAGGCCAGCCGCGCCGCAAGCGCTGGGCTCACTTCGACGGCCACCACCTGCAGCGCCGTCTGACGCACCTGGCCAAACGGCACGATCCCCGGCAAGGCCTCCAGGATTCGGCCAGTGCCGGCGCTCGGCTCCAGCACGCGCATGCCGATAGCAAGGCAAGCCAGGTCGACCATGCGCGCGGCAAGGGCGGACGGTGTCGGGAACAGCTGCGACGCCGTAACCACCTGCACGCCGGCCTTGACCGTGGCCCGCATCGCCTCGATGTCGGTGCGCAGCTCGTCGGGCTTGGCGGCCTGCGCGGCGGCCTGCACGTGCTTGGGGGGCGTCAGCTCCATCGTTTCGTCGGTCGGTGCCGCCAGCAACGTAAATCCAGTCTTACTGGCCAACTCGACCAGCAGACCCGCAGCCCTTTGCTGCTCAACCTGGGCAGCTGTCATCACGCTGGCCAGTTTGTGGAACTCGACGGTGCGGGTGAAGTTGGCGCCACCGTTGCCCCAGTTGTCCAGCACGGTGACGCTGATCTTGTTGACCTTCTGGATGTAGACCCAAGTACCACGCCCAACCCAGCAGCGAACAGCACCGCCCTTCTCTGGCCCGGTCTTGTCGGCGATCGTGCCGCCGGCGTCGGCCAGCATGGCTCGCTCGTAGGCCAGGCGGTTGTCGTAGTGCTCGATCCAGCGGCCAGAGAAAGCGACCACCCGGCCGTGCATTGCGCGGGCGATATCTCGGGCCTGGCCGGCATCGACGATGCCATCGGTGAGCGCAGACCATAGGCTCATCTGGCCTTCGTACTGCGACGCCGGCAGATCGCGCGGAAAGTCGGCCAACGGATAGCAACGTGAGCAGTAGTCCTGGTCTGCAATGGCAGTCGCCAGTTCCACCGTCATCGGCTTAGCATCCCACTCCGACAGAAAGCCCACCGACTCGGCACGGGTGCGCTCCTGCTTGCGCTTGTCGGCCTCGATGGTCTTGATGCGCCGGGCACGCACATCAGGCCGCTCCTTGTACTTGGCATGCTGGATCGCGGCCACGGCGCGGCGCTTCCAATAGTCGGCAGTGTCGAAGGCCTGGACGGCTTTCCGCATGCCGTTCTGGATGCGCTCGGCGTCCTTGCGTGCGTGGCGCTCGGAGTGGTGGCCGACCAGGATCGGCTGGCCGAAGGGGATGCCATCGGCAACGCGGCGCGCCTGGGCGGTAGCGCGCTCTGCTTCGTCGGTCCGCTTGTCGCGGTAGTCGTCGAATCGCTCGGCACGATCCTCGGCACGGTCGATCAGGCTGGAGTCATCGTCGCCGATCTCGCCGGCCAGCTCGATGCAAAGGTCGGCTCGTGCAGGCGTCCACATCGACGCGATGAATTGGTCCTGCTTTGGCGCCCACGAGAAGCCGGCAGCCTTCAAGCGGTCGTAGACGTCGCGGTCCAGCCGGGTGGCGCTGCTAAGCCGCAGCTTGTTGTCGTCGGGTGAATACGTCGCCGCCAGGTCGTAGGCCGGTTCTTCAAACCCGTCTGCCTGTTGGCCAGCCTCGGGGCCGAGGAACTGCGGGTCGGTGGTGTCGTTGCTGGGGTGGTTGGACTGTGCGTTCATGCTGGTGGCCTCGTGTGGTGGTTGGAAATCTGCCCGTCGGTTTCGCCTCGACGCATGAACAGCAGAAGCCAGGCAGGACACAAGGGCACGGCCGCAAGCCGCAGCTCGAAGCAAAGCAAAGCAAAGTGCAGAGACCGGGTGAGGACGTGGGCGCCAGCCTTCACCCTTGAGGCAGGACTGGATGCCGCTATGCGTCGGAAAGAGGCGAACCGACAAGCAGATCAGCCACCCCGAGCCACCGAACGCACAGGCAGGGCTACCACCCCATCAACGACACGCGCGAAGCTTCCCAGCTGCGCGATCCATCGCCGCACGGCGGCGCACTTCAGCAAGTGCAGCGCAGGCCTGGCCTGAAACTTGGCCGAGCGCAAAGCCCTGGGCCCGCCCTGCGGGGTTAAGGCCAGCGCCGAAGGGGTGTCTCGCGCCCGGGCGGCCCGAGCGGAACCAGCGGATCTTCGCCACAGCAGCTGAAGTCTTGGAGGAAGACACCCCTGCCCTCGCCGAGAACCTTTGGCAGACCACGCCACACTGGACGAGCCACACAAAAGCGACCCCCCTGCTCGAAGGCGGCGCTGTGCAGCACGTCGCAGGAGTGGCCTTAGGATGCGCTGAACAAGGTCTCTGGAGAGAACGAACTTTTCCAGGATGGTGAGGCGAACTCAAACGGAGACGGGAGTAGCTTGGACATGCACGAGATCATCTGCCCGCACTGCGGGAAGGCATTCAAGATCGACGAGGCCGGGTATGCGGACATCCTGAAGCAGGTTCGCGACCAGGCCTTCGAGCAGCAGTTGCACGAGCGGCTGGAACTGGCCGAGCAAGACAAGCGCAATGCCGTCGAGCTGGCCACGGCCCGGCTGGCCGGCGAACTGCAGCAGGCCGCTGCAGCCCGCGATGCCGAGATCCAAGGCCTGAAGGCCCGGCTCGATTCCGGCGAGGTGGCACGAAAGCTGGCCGTAGCCGAGGCGACGGGCGCCGTGGAGAAGGAGCGCGACGCGCTGGCCAACGAGCTCCAGCAGGCCCGGCTCGACCGGCAGTCCGCTTCAAAGCTGGCAGAGGCGGTGCTGACGAACGAACTGCAGAGGGCCGCCGCCGCCAAGGACGCCGAGATCCAGGGCCTAAAGGCCCAGATCGACTCCATCGCGATGGCCCAGAAGCTCGCCATCGCCGAGGCTGTCGGTCCTGTCGCGAAGGAGCGCGACGAGCTGAAGAATGGCCTGGAGCGCGCGGCGCTCGAGAAGCAGCTCGCCGAGAAATCGCTGAAGGACAAGTACGAGACGCAGATCAAGGACCGCGACGACGCAATCGAGCGCCTGCGCGACATGAAGGCGCGCCTGTCGACCAAGATGGTGGGCGAAACGCTTGAGCAGCACTGCGAGACGGAATTCAATCGCATCCGCGCGACGGCGTTTCCGCGCGCCTACTTCGAGAAGGACAACGACGCGCGCAGCGGCAGCAAAGGCGACTACATCTTTCGCGATCTCGACGACGCGGGCACCGAGATCGTCTCGATCATGTTCGAGATGAAGAACGAGAGCGATCGCACGGTCACGAAGAACCGCAACGAGGACTTCCTTAAGGAGCTGGACAAGGACCGCACCGAGAAGGGCTGCGAGTACGCGGTGCTGGTCTCGTTGCTCGAACCGGACAGCGAGCTCTACAACACTGGCATTGTCGACGTGTTCCACCGCCACCCGAAGATGTACGTGGTGCGGCCGCAGTTTTTCATTCCAATCATCACGCTGTTGCGCAACGCGGCGATGAACTCCCTGCAGTACAAGTCCGAGCTCGCGCTCGTGCGGGCGCAGAACATCGACATCACCAACTTCGAGAACGAGCTGGACGCGTTCAAGAACGCGTTCGCGAAGAACTACGACCTGGCCTCCCGTCGCTTACAGACGGCAATCGAGGAGATCGACAAGTCGATCGACCACCTGCAGAAGACGAAGGAGGCCCTGCTCGGTACCGATCGGAATCTTCGACTTGCGAATGACAAGGCGCAGGACGTGACGATCAAGAAGCTAACGCGGGGCAATCCAACGATGGCGAGCAAGTTCGATGATCTCAAGAAGCAAGGCCCTACCGATGTTGCATGATTTGGGTCAGCTTGACGCTGCGCATGGAGCAACTGATGTTGAAGGCATTGGTAGCCATCAATCGCACCAACCATCGGAGCACGCCCAATGACTGTCAGTGTCCACAATCCCGATCAATACATGGCCAGCCTGCGGCAGATCATTGCCCAAGGTCGCAAGCGGATTGGCCTGCTGGTCGGAGCGGGCGCACCGGCCGGCATCTTCCCTCCCGGCAGCGACAAGCCCCTAATCCCTGCCGTGGCAGGGCTCACAGAAATGGTGATGGCGGCTCTGAAGCCCAGCTATGGTGAGACCCTGGACGCCGTGCGTGCCGAGCTCGATACACCCAACATTGAAACAATCCTGTCCCGGGTGCGTAGCCTGGCGGGCGTCATCGGAAAGACGAAGGTTCATGACCTCGATGGCGAAGGGTACAAGAAGCTCAGCGAGGCGATCTGCGAGCAGATCGGAACCATCGTCAACAAGCCCCTTCATGAGGGTTCTTCGCCCTACACCGAGTTTGTAACCTGGATCAGCGGCACAGGCCGCGAACACCCAGTTGAAATCTTCACGACCAACTACGACCTGCTTTTCGAGCAAGCGCTTGAGCGTACGCGCGTCCCGTTCTTCGATGGTTTCAGCGGTGCCAGTGAACCATTCTTCGACCCGTCGTCAGTCGCCAGCAACGATTTGCCGGCGCGCTGGACGCGACTGTGGAAGCTGCATGGATCGCTAGGCTGGGCCGCAAACGCCAAAGGCGAGGTAATACGCACCGGGCGAGCCAATGCGACGCACTTGGTGTTCCCAGAACACCTCAAGTACGACCAAACGCAGAAGGCGCCGTTTGCAGCTCTATTCGACCGACTGCGGGCGTTTCTGATGACGCCAGACACGCTACTGATTGCCATCGGATTCTCCTTTGCTGATGCCCACATCTCCGCACGCATCGACGAGTGCCTAGCGGCAAATCCCTCGGCCAGCGTGTTTGCGTTTCAGTTCAAACCGCTCGACCAAGAAATCCATGCCCGCGATATCGCTGGACGCCGTGCGAACATGAGTCTGTATTCGCCGGACAAAGCAATGATCAACGGCATCGCCGCTCCTTGGATGCCGGGTGACTTGCCGACACGCGACTGGGGTGCGATTCGAGCCACGTACTGGGGCGTCGATGAGAAGAGCGGGACTGCGCAATTTCAACTAGGTCGCTTTGATCGACTTGCGCGGTTCTTCGCATCGTCGCGCGCTGCGCAGCATTTCCCCCCTGCTGCGCCGGCAGTAGACCCTGTAGGTGCGGCGGCGGAGCCAGCCTCCCAGGCGGACGGAGCGATCGCTTCTACAGTTCAGGCATGAACGTGAAGCCGACATTGTTGGGATACGTGGGGGCGGTGACTGGCGCTGCTGTCAGCGTCCGGCAGTCACCTAGCGTGGCCTCTGGCATCGCCATCATTGGCGGCAAGAGCTACCGGATCGGGCAAGTTGGCAGTTTTGTGCGCATTCCACAGGGCTATCACGACCTGTACGGCATCGTTGCGGAGGTCGGCGCCAACGCGGCTCCAGAAGTAGCGCGTCAGCCGAATGATCGTGGCGATGACCGTTGGATGACGATCCAACTTGTCGGCGAAATCGTCGGAGCCTCTTTTGAGCGCGGAATCAGTCAGTACCCAAACGTCAAAGACGAAGTCCACCTCGTAACGGAAGAGGACCTGGCTGTCATCTATGGCACCGAGGATGGCGGCCAGGTAATGATCGGGCGGTTGGCCAATGCCGAGGGCATACCCGTCCGGATAGATCTCGACAAGCTCGTGACGCGCCACAGTGCAGTGCTGGGTTCGACGGGCGCGGGGAAATCAACCACTGTTGCCAGCTTGGTGAGGTCTATTGCCCTGGGTGTAGGTATTGACGGCAATACTAGCTTTCCTAGTGCGAGAATTTTGCTTCTGGATATCCACGGCGAATACGGCCGCGCCCTGAAGTCCGTTGCGACCGTGTTTCGCGTCAATCCGAACGCCGACGAACAGCCGCTTCACATTCCATTCTGGGCGCTCGATCCAGCAGATTTGCTTGCCTTCTTGATGGGCAAGCTCGACGACAAGCCAATGTCGCAGATTCTTGATCGGGTGCTGGACTACAAGTCCAAGTTGGTGAGCGGTTCGTCGATAGACGGCCTCGATCTCAACTCGTTGACATCAGACAGCCCGGTGCCGTTCAGTCTGAAGAAGCTGTGGTTCGATCTGCTCGAACCTGAGATTAAGACCTGGGCCGATCAGCCGCGAACCATTCCCGCACTGGATGAGGCCGGAGATGCGGCGACGCTGAAGTTACCGCGGTACAAGCCACATGGCGCTGGATCCGCCGCGCCATATATCAACCAGATCGGTGTACTCGGTATTCGGCGTCCATTAGATCAGATGCGATCTCGCCTCTTGGATCGACAGTACGACTTTCTTCTGCATCCAGGAGCATGGGAACCTGACCTGGATGGCAAGTCAGCCAAGGACTTGCCAGCACTACTGCAGGCATGGCTCGGGCACGACAAGCCGGTCACCATCCTCGATCTCTCGGGCATCCCCAGCACGGTTGTTGCGCGCCTAATCGGCGCGATCCTCAAGATCATCTATGAAGGACTCTTCTGGGGTCGAGAGAAGAGCGAAGGGGGCATCGCCAGGCCACTGCTGGTTGTGATGGAGGAGGCTCACCGCTATCTTTCGAAAGAAGCCGATGGTCCGGCGCGCGCGATGGTTCAGCGCATCGTGAAAGAAGGTCGCAAATTTGGCATTGGCGCGATGGTCGTTAGCCAGCGGCCGTCGGAAGTCGACGAGACCATCCTCTCGCAATGCGGTACGTTCATAGCGCTGAGACTCTCGAATTCGGCGGATCGCGCGAAGGTTCAAGCATCGTTGCCGGACAACCTCGCGGGTGTGGTTGACAGTCTGCCCGTGCTTAGGGTCGGCGAAGCCATCATCACCGGCGAAGCGGCCCGTCTGCCGATCCGCTGTCGCATCACGCTACCGGATGAGAAGAACCGGCCGAACAGTGAAGACCCTGCAGTCGCCAAGCGCTGGCAAGGCGCTCGACTGCCTGAAAGCTATGAGCGGGTTGCGGCTGCTTGGCGTGCTCAAAGCCCAGTATGGACCACATTGCGAGTGCTGCGCACCGCGCTTACTCCAGAGGAGATTGAGATCATGGACAGAGAAACTGTAGCCTCATCGACTGTCATTTCAATCGGCTACGAGCCGAGCAGCAGCACTCTTGAGGTCGAATTCAAGAATGGGATCTACCAGTATTACAACGTTCCCGAGCCAATCTACGAACAACTCATGGCATCGGACTCGAAGGGCAAGTTCATGCATGCGTATATCAAGCCTGCATACGCGTGCTCGCGAGTGTGAGGTGAGCTCCATGGGGCGGAACGTGCGAGTAACCCGCGGCACGTTTCAACGGCTACCCCGACTGGTCGGTCTCACCGATCATGCAGTCGGAGAAGCCCCTGGCATCGCCGGCCTCTGGCGGGTCAACTCGAAGACCATATCCCCCACGAACCGCCTGAACGATTCGTTCTCGACGAACTGCTTGTAGACCTGCGTGTCGTCCTTCAACAGGATCTGCATCACCTTGCCCAGCGCCTGGTCGTGGGCCATGCGCGCGGTGTGGGGCGTGTTGTCCCTGGCGTTCTGGAAGGCCTTGTCGGCGGCCACCTTTGGCGCGATGTCTTCCCGGATGCGCTTGGCCACACGGTCGGTGTCGGCAAACAGCGTGCCGAAGTTGTCGTTGAAGGTCTTGAGGATGTTGCTC
>JBBQJA010000072.1:0-14382 GCA_038325465.1 Hyphomicrobiales bacterium
ATGACGAGTTACGGGCCGCTCGCCGCCCAACCCATCGCCGCCCGCATCACCACCGATGTCATGGCCTGGAGCGGCGGACGCACGACCTGTTCGTGAGCTGGCCCGAGGCAGCGGAAATTTCCGGCGCGAGCGAAATTTGCCGGGAAATGGCGCGGGATCGGAAAGGCCGTCCACACGACTTGCGGGTTTTTTCGGAATGGTTCGACTCGCACAGATTCCAGGTGCCAATCCTGGACGCAGTACGCTATAGCCGCTCCACCCTGACCACGCGAAGGTACGGCCAACAATGACTATTTCCAATTCCGTGCCCATCACCGAAGCCTTGATCGAAGCCCACGGGCTCAAGCCGGACGAGTACCAGCGGATCCTCGGACTGATCGGGCGGGCGCCGACATTTACCGAGCTGGGCATCTTCTCGGCCATGTGGAACGAACACTGCTCCTACAAGTCCTCGAAGAAATGGCTGCGCACGCTGCCGACAAGCGGACCGCGCGTCATCCAGGGTCCGGGCGAGAATGCCGGCGTGGTCGACATCGGCGATGGCGACTGCGTGGTTTTCAAGATGGAAAGCCACAACCACCCCTCCTACATCGAGCCCTACCAGGGTGCGGCGACCGGCGTGGGCGGCATTCTCCGCGACGTCTTCACCATGGGTGCTCGTCCCGTGGCAGCCATGAACGCGTTGCGTTTCGGGGCGCCCGACCACCCCAAGACCCGGCATCTCGTTTCGGGCGTGGTGGCGGGCGTGGGCGGGTATGGAAATTCCTTCGGTGTGCCGACCGTTGGCGGCGAGGTCGAGTTCGACGCCCGCTACAATGGCAACTGCCTGGTCAACGCTTTTGCGGCCGGGCTCGCACGCACGGACCGCATCTTTCTGTCACAAGCCAAGGGCGTTGGCCTGCCGGTTGTCTATCTCGGCGCCAAGACAGGCCGCGATGGCGTGGGCGGCGCGACGATGGCCTCGGCGGAGTTCGATGATTCCATCGAGGAAAAGCGCCCCACGGTGCAGGTCGGCGATCCCTTCACCGAGAAATGCCTGCTGGAGGCCTGCCTCGAACTCATGCAGACCGGCGCGGTGATCGCCATTCAGGACATGGGGGCGGCGGGCCTCACCTGTTCGGCAGTCGAGATGGGCGCCAAGGGCGATCTCGGTATCGAGCTCGATCTCGACCGCGTGCCGGTTCGCGAAGAAACCATGACTGCCTATGAAATGATGCTGTCGGAAAGCCAGGAGCGGATGCTCATGGTGCTGAGGCCCGAGCTGGAAGCTGAAGCCAAGGCGATCTTCGTCAAATGGGGACTTGATTTCGCCATTGTCGGCCACACCACCGACGACCTACGTTTCCGCATTCTCCACCAGGGAGAGGAAGTGGCCAATCTTCCGATCAAGGAGCTTGGCGACCAAGCCCCCGAATATGACCGCCCCTGGCGCGAACCGGCGCGGCTGGCGGACCTGCCTGCGGCGGGCGTTGAGGCCCCGTCCGATTATGGCGCTGCGCTCATGACCCTCATCGGGTCGCCCAACGGCGCGTCTCGCCGCTGGGTGTGGGAACAGTATGACACGCTGATCCAAGGCAATTCTCTGCAGCTTCCCGGCGGCGACGCCGGCGTGGTGCGCGTCGATGGCCATCCGACCAAGGCGCTTGCCTTCACCTCCGATGTCACGCCGCGCTATGTCGAAGCTGATCCCTTCGAAGGCGGCAAGCAGGCGGTGGCTGAATGCTGGCGCAATTTGACGGCAACCGGGGCTGAGCCTCTGGCGGCCACCGACAATCTCAACTTTGGCAATCCAGAGCGGCCCGAGATCATGGGCCAGCTTGTGATGGCCATCAAGGGTATCGGGGAAGCCTGCCGGGCGCTCGATTTCCCGATCGTGTCTGGCAACGTCTCGCTTTACAACGAGACCAATGGGCAAGCGATCCTGCCGACGCCAACCATCGGCGGCGTCGGTCTCATTCCAGACTGGTCGGTGATGGCGCGCATCGGCGGTGCCAAGCCCGGCGATGTGGTGATCCTGATTGGCGGCGATGGCAGCCATCTCGGCCAGTCAGTCTATTTGAGAGACTGCGTCGGCCGTATCGATGGCCCGCCGCCACCGGTCGATCTTGCCGCTGAGCGCCGCCACGGCGACTTCATCCGTTCCGTCATCCGCAACCGCCAGGCCACTGCCTGCCATGATATTTCCTCGGGCGGGCTGGCGCTGACGCTGGCTGAAATGGCGATGGCCTCGGGTGTAGGCATGCAGATCAGCCTTGACGGAGCGGCGCAACCCGATCATGCCCTGCTCTTCGGCGAAGATCAGGCGCGCTATGTGGTCACCGTGCCATCCGGGTTGGCAGAGCTGGTCGTCGGAAATGCCGAGGCGGCCGCCGTGCCGTTTCGCCGTCTGGGCAGGGTCGGAGGCGACGACTTGAAGATATCGGGTCTTCTTGCCATATCTGTTGCGACATTGCGCACCACCCATGAATCGTGGTTCCCTGCCTTCATGGATCACGCAGTGGCGGAAGCTGCGCAATAACAGCGCGAAACAAGGGGTTCTGGCATGCCAATGAATGCGGGTGACATCGAAGGACTGATCAAGGCCGGTATTCCGGACGCGATCGTGACCATCCGTGATCTGGCAGGCGATGGGGATCATTACGCAGCCGAAGTGGTGGCGGAAAGTTTTCGCGGCAAGAGCCGGGTGCAGCAGCATCAGATGGTGTATCAGGCCTTGCAGGGAAACATGGGGGGCGTGCTGCACGCCCTCGCGCTGCAGACCAGCGTTCCGGAGTAGCCAAAGGTGGCCAATTTCCTCTCAGGCTTCATCAAGGACGTCATCGGCGGCGTGATCGACGGGCTGACGCGTCGGACACCGAAATCGCGCAAAACTGCAGCCGGCAAAAAGGCGGAGGTCAGACCGGCCGCGCCGAAGCCCTCGGCGGCGGAGCGCAAGGCAGCTGATGCTGTCGCCAGAAAGAAGACGCCGGCGCGTTCGAAAGCTGCGCGTGTCGCGCGCAAGGTGACAAAAACCAAGCGGACCACCCGCTGACGCGGCCGAAGCGCCGCACAACCCGTGACGCCGGAGCTTGGTGCCGGCGATGGAAGGACAAGACGATGGCAGGCATCAACGATTTTATCGACAACGAAGTGAAGACCAATGATGTGGTGGTGTTCATGAAGGGCACCCCGCAGTTTCCCCAGTGCGGGTTCTCCGGGCAGGTTGTCCAGATCCTCGATCACATCGGCGTGCCCTACAAGGGCATCAACGTGCTGGCAGACGGCGACCTGCGCGAAGGCGTCAAGGCTTATTCGAACTGGCCGACCATTCCACAGCTCTACGTGAAAGGCGAGTTCGTCGGCGGATGCGACATCGTGCGCGAGATGTTCCAGGCGGGAGAGCTGCAGCAGCATCTCACTGAACAGGGCCTGCCGGTGAAGGGCACAGCCTGATTCACCATCTCACGGGGTGGCGGCAAGAGGCGGATTTTCCGCCTCTTTTCGTTTTTACGACCAGAACGGAGCGCACCCGCATGACCGATGACGTTTCCTACCAGGGCTTCGGCGCAAAAGCCCTGCCGTTCCTGAAGGCGCTCGGCTTTCACCAGACGCGGGAGTGGTTTCACGCCAACAAGGACATTTTTGAAATCGAATTGAACGAACCGCGCGGCCGACTTGTCGACGATCTGGCCGTCCGGCTCAAGGCCGAAGACATCCCGCTCACTTGCAGTCGTCGCACATCGACCTTCCGGATCAATCGGGACGTGCGTTTCGCCAAGGAGAAGCACCCCTATAACACCCACGTCAGCGCGGTTGTCACGCGCAGCGGCGGCAAGCAGGACCAGGGACTGCTCTACATTCATATGTCGCCCGGCGACTGCTATCTCGCCACCGGCTTCTACGCCATGGACCCCGACGAACACCGCGCTTTCCGCGAGGCAATTGTCGGCCGCTGGGACGCCTACCGCGAGAGCCTCGCGCCGCTTCATGCACTCGGCTATTGGATGGATGACGAGAGCAGTCTCAAACGCACGCCGCGCGGCTTCGAGGCGGTGACGCACACAGACCAGCTCGTTCACCTTCGCCGCCGCCATCTCACGCTGGCCAAGCCATTGGGCGAAGACCGCCTCGCAGGCACCGTGCTGCTCGACGATCTGGTTGCGCTCGCTCATGCGTCGCTTCCGTTTCTCTCTTTCGGCTGGCGAGCGATCGATCCGGTGCGGGCGGCACGCGAGGAGGCCAGCAGGTGAACCGTTCGTGTCACGTCGACCCGTTCACGCTTTTGTGCGGAGACCGGATTGCGTGATCTCGGAGCTTGCCCGATACCTCTGGCGGGATTAATGCATGTCGCGCACAAATTGATTCATTTGTGCGATAACGGACATGCATTCATTCAGTGTTTTACAGCGGCCTTTGCGCATGCAATCGGATGCGCGGCGCTGCAATGCTTTCCCATCCGCCGACGGGTTTTTGAGACCCGCTCCTTTCAACTCAACCCGTCTTTGCTGCAACTGACCTGACAAGCGACCGTTGCATCGTGAAGTGAACCAATTTCTCCCCGGCCGCGCCCCCGCTCGCAAGCTGATGCGCAAGGCACCGCAACAACCTCGCCGCGCTCGGCTCTGGCATCGCCATTGAACGGAATTCAGCCATGCATGGACAGATCAAGGCGCAGAACGCCAGCGCACCAGAGCCTGAAAGCGGCCGGATCGGCGGCATCGGGCGTGTTCATTTCATCGCCATCGTCGCCTCGCTGATGGCGCTCAATGCGCTGGCCATCGACATCATGCTGCCAGCTTTCCCGCAGATGGCCTCAAGCCTGGATTTGAGCGACCCCAATCTGGTCCAGCTGGTTCTGCTTTCCTACATCATCGGCTTTGGGGGTGCCCAGCTTATTTTTGGCCCGGTTTCCGACCGCTTCGGCCGGCGCGGGCCGCTCTTTTTCGGCATCGCGCTCTACACGATCTGCGCTGTCGCCGGCGCATTGGCACCAAACTTCGAGACCCTGCTTCTGGCCCGGTTCATCCAGGGCATCGGCGCGGCGGCGACGCGCGTCATCGCCATTTCGGTGGTGCGCGACACCCAGTCCGGCCGGGCCATGGCGTCGACCATGTCGTTGATCATGATGGTCTTCATGGTCGTCCCGGTGATTGCTCCGATGACCGGCCAGATCATCATTCTTTTCGGCGACTGGCATCTGATTTTCCTGTTCATGGCCATGATTTCCGCTGCGGTCGGATTCTGGGCGTTCGCCAAGCTCCCTGAGACGTTGGCGGCTGATAAGCGCCGCGCGCTTACCCTTGCAAGCGTCGGCGAGGCGTTCGGGCTGGTTCTGTCCAATCGCCTTTCCCTTTTCTACACGCTGTCGACGGCCTTCTATTTCGGCTCGCTGTTCGGCTTTCTCAATCTTGCCCAGCCCGTCTACGTCGACATCTACGGCCTTGGGGTCTGGTTCCCGGCAGCATTCGGCTTTGTCGCTCTCGTCATGGCCGGGACATCCTTTCTCAATTCGCAACTCGTGGTGCGCTATGGCCAGCGCCGGCTCTCGCATGGCGCACTTCTGCTCTATCTTGCGCTGGCGCTTGTCATGGCCGCGTTCTCGGCTGTCGGGCCGCTGCCCTTCTGGTTGTTTTATGGGCTGACCCTGCTGATGATGCCACTGTTCGGCTTTGTGGGTGCCAATTTCAATTCGATCGCCATGGAGCCGCTTGGTGCCGTGGCGGGCACCGCCTCCTCGGTTCTCGGGTTCGCCCAGACCGTGGGCGGCGGGCTGGTCGGTGCGGTCATCGGTCAGGCCTTCGACGGCACGATCTTCCCGCTCGCCGCAGGCTACGCCTCAGTGGCTGCCATCGCGGTAGTCATGGTTCTGATCGCGGAAAAAGGTCGCCTGTTTCGGCAGGGTGCCTGACCGCTCAGGCTTCCGATTTTTCGGCCGGCGTAACCAGGGCGGCGAAATCGAACAGGCTGCGGTCGAGAAGATGGGACGGCCGAACTTGGGAGAGCGCCCGGATCATCGACTCCTTGCGCCCCGGCATCCGCCGCTCGATCTCCTCGATCATCGCCTTCATGGCGTTGCGCTGCAGCCCGTCTTGTGATCCGCAGAGATCGCAGGGAATGATGGGAAAAGCCATGGCTTCGGCAAACCGCCTGAGATCGTCTTCAGCGCAGTAGGCGAGCGGCCGCAGCAGCATCAGGTCGCCCTCATCGTTGAGGAGCTTCGGCGGCATGGCGGCAAGCCGACCGCCGTGAAAAAAGTTGAGGAAGAAAGTCTCCAGGATGTCATCGCGGTGATGGCCCAGCACCAGCGCCTCGCAGCCCTCCTCACGCGCGATGCGATAAAGATTTCCGCGCCGCAGACGGGAGCAGAGCGCACAATAGGTCGCTCCTTCCGGCACTTTGGCCTTTACCACCGAATAGGTGTCACGATACTCGATCCGGTGCTGAACGCCGTGGGCCGACAGGTAGTCGGGCAGCACGTGTTTGGGGAAATTCGGCTGTCCCTGGTCCAGATTGCACGCGACGAGCTCTACCGGAAGCAGCCCGCGCCACTTGAGATCCATCAGCACCGCAAGCAGGCCGTAGGAATCCTTGCCACCCGAAAGCGCCACAAGCCAGCGCCGCGGCTGATGGTCTTCGGGCAGCATGGCGAAATCCCCGATCACCTGACGCACCTGGCGCACCAGGCGTTTGCGCAGCTTGTTGAAGGAGACTGACCGTGGTGCAGCGGCAAACATCGATGGACCGCCCGCCGGTTCGGCCAGATCATCGGGCACGGAGACGGGGCTGGCGGAGAGGTCCGCGAATTCGCGCTCGATGCTTGCATCATGTTCGGTCATGGTGGATGTGATGTCCCCTCAACTGGCCGTCGTCAAGAGCCGAAGATCGACCAGCCGGTCGCCCGGGCAAACTGCTCGAGCGCATCGCTGCCAAGCTTGGAATTGCCGACCCGGTCGAGCCCCGGCGACCATACCGCAATTGACGCCTTGCCCGGTGCCACAGCGAGGATGCCGCCGCCCACGCCGCTCTTGCCCGGAAGCCCGACCCGGTAGGCGAATTCGCCCGATCCATCATAGTGACCACACATCAGCATCAGCGCGTTGATGCGCCGCGCCCGCTCGATCGAGACGACGCGGGCACCGGTTTGGGGGTTGCAGCCGTCGGCGGCGAGATAGAGGCCCGCCTTGGCGAGCTGGCGGCAGGTCATGGCCAGCGCACAATGGTGGAAATACACGCCCAGCACGTGATCAACGGGATTGGCGAGATTGCCGAAGGATCGCATGAAATGGGCAAGCGAGGCATTGCGGTCCCCGGTTTCCAGTTCCGAGCGCGCCACCTTGTCGTCGATCAGGATCGACTCATCATCGGCGAGAAAGCGGACGAAACGGACGATCTCGCCGATGGCCTCGCGCGGCTGGTGTCCGGCCACGATCATGTCGGCGACCGCGATAGCGCCCGCATTGATGAAGGGATTGCGCGGCCGGCCTTTCTCGTGCTCGAGCTGGACGATGGAATTGAACGCGCTGCCCGACGGCTCGCGCCCCACCCGCGTCCAGATCGTGTCGCCAAGCTTGCCCAGCGCCAGCGTCAGTGTGAAGACCTTGGAGACCGACTGGATCGAGAACGGCAAGGCGGCATCCCCCGCCGTGAACATGCGACCATCGACCATCGCCACGGCAATGCCGAACTGTCCGGTGTCGACGGTCGCAAGCTCCGGAATGTAGGTCGCGGCGGCCCCGCGATCGGTCCGTGCGGCGGCGCGCCCGGCAATGTCGTCAATCAGCGCCTGAATATCCATCGCGTCATCCCCAGCCTTTCCATCCCCCCTCAAGACAAAAAAGCCGCCCCGAAAGGCGGCCTTATCTTCAGCGCAGAGCCATTTTCCGGCTTTAGCGCGAGTAGAATTCGACGACCAGGTTCGGCTCCATCACCACCGGATACGGCACATCGGCGAGGCTGGGGGTCCGCACGAAATTGGCGGTCATCCTGGAGTGATCGGCCTCAATGAAGTCAGGAACGTCGCGTTCAGCGAGTTGGACAGCTTCGAGCACAATGACGAGCTGCTTGGACTTGTCACGCACCGAAATCACATCGCCCGGTTTGCAGCGGTACGAACCGATATTGACGCGCTTCGCATTCACCGACACATGGCCGTGGTTGACGAACTGGCGGGCGGCGAAGACGGTCGGTACGAACTTGCAACGGTAGACGATGGCATCAAGGCGCGATTCGAGCAGGCCGATCAGGTTTTCGGACGTGTCGCCCTTCATCCGGTTGGCTTCGTCGTAGGTCTTGCGGAACTGCTTTTCCGAAATGTCGCCGTAGTAGCCCTTCAGCTTCTGCTTGGCGCGCAGCTGCACACCGAAGTCCGAAAGCTTACCCTTGCGGCGCTGGCCGTGCTGGCCGGGGCCGTATTCGCGACGGTTGACCGGGGACTTCGGACGGCCCCAGATATTCTCGCCAAGACGGCGGTCGATTTTGTGTTTTGCCGATTCGCGCTTGCTCATCGCATTTCCTCTCAATGAGTTGGACCGGTTTGTTTCCAAACCGATTCAGGGGAAACGCGCCCTCCTCTGGCCCCAAGCCGGGACCTGACAGAACGGTTCACGCACGCTTTGTGACAAACCATCCACGGGACACGTAAAAAACACGGGTGAACCGAATGTTCTCCCATGCTGCGCGGCTTCTAGGGCAAGCGCCTGATCGTGTCAACCGGCTGCCTGACGCCAGGCGCGTCCTTCATCCGCGGCGACGCCGGCGGCTTCGGCGATGAGCCTGATCGAGGTGATCCGTGCGGCATGGTCGAAGACGTCGGATACGATGATGAGTTCGTCCGCGCCGGTTTCAGCCACGAGGTCATAAAAACCGTTCCGCACCGTATCAGGGCCGCCGATGATCGAGCGGGCGAGCATGCGGCCGACTTGCGCCTTCTCCTGCGGCGTCCAGTAGGTCTCGATGTCGTCGATGGGTGGTTGGCTCAGTCCACGCTGTCCGCGCATCATGTTGACGAAGGCCATCTGTTGCGTGGTGAACAGCCGCCGCGCCTCTGAGTCGGTCGCCGCCGCGATCACATTGGCAGCCACCATGGCATGGGGACGGTCGAGCTGGGCGGAAGGCCGGAAGTGGCTGCGATAGATCGCAAGCGCAGTCATCAGCAGATCGGGCGCGAAATGAGAGGCAAACGCATAAGGCAGACCGAACTCGGCAGCAAGTTCGGCGCCATAGGTGCTGGACCCGAGGATCCAGAGTGGAACCTGAGTGCCCGCAGCAGGCACGGCTTCGATCGACTGGCCGGGGAGCGCAGGTGCCAGAAAGGCCTGCAGTTCCAGCACGTCACGGGGAAAATCCTGTGCCGATCCCACGCTGCGCCGCAAGGCCCTCAGCGTCCCCTGGTCCGTGCCCGGCGCGCGGCCAAGCCCGAGATCAATGCGGCCGGGATAGAGATGCGCCAGCGTGCCGAATTGCTCGGCAATGATATAGGGCGCGTGATTGGGGAGCATGATTCCGCCAGCCCCGACCCGGATCCTGCGGGTTCCAGCCGCAATATGGGACAGCACGATGGCAGTCGCTGCGCTGGCGATGCCGCGCATGTTGTGGTGCTCGGCAACCCAGATCCGGGTGTAGCCCAAATCTTCCGCATGGGCTGCAAGATCGCGGGCATGGTCGAGCGCGTCACGTGCGTCGCTGCCTTGCCGCACACGGACCAGTTCGAGAATCGAGATGGGGGTCATGGGATCACCGTGGCTGAAGGCAACGCCCGGTGGGACTGGGAAGGACGCTGCATGCGGCTGTCATAGAGCATTGGCCTGATATGGCGGCTGCGAATGTCAAGTTCAACCGGCACTGTCCGCCCTGACGTGCCCGCGCGGGCTTTCTACCCGGCCCGGATCATTGCGGCCCCCTTCTCGGCGATCATCAGCGTCGGCGAATTGGTGTTGCCCGACGTGATGGTCGGCATCACCGACGCATCTATGACGCGCAACGCTTCAATGCCGCGCACCCGTAAGGTCGGATCGACCACGGCGGCGGCATCGGACCCCATCCGCGTTGTTCCCACGGGATGGAAGATGGTGGTGCCGATGGCACCTGCGGCCTTGATGAGTTCGGCCTCGGTCTCGAAGTCCGGTCCAGGCTTGAATTCCACTGGACGGTAACGCTGGAGCGGTGCCTGGGAGACGATGTGGCGGGTCAGCCGGATCGCGCGCGCCGCCACCTGCCGATCGCCCTCCGTCGCCAGGTAATTGGGAGCGATCACCGGATGGGCGCGCGGATCGGCGCTGGTGATGCCGACGGTTCCCCGGCTTTCGGGCCGCAGATTGCACACGCTCGCGGTGATGGCAGGAAAATCATGCAGCGGCTGGCCAAAGGCTTCGAGCGAAAGCGGCTGCACATGGTATTCGAGATCCGGCGTTTCCAGACGCGGGTCCGAACGCGCAAATACGCAGAGTTGGCTCGGCGCCATCGACATCGGCCCGGTGCGTCTGAGTGCGTATTCGAGCCCGATCTTTGCCTTGCCCCACAGGCTTGCGGCCATGGTATTCAGTGTGATGGCGTCTTCCACCCTGTAGGCGCAGCGCAGTTGCAGATGGTCTTGCAGATTGGCGCCCACGCCCGGCTGGTCGTGGATGACGTCGATTCCGTGCGCGCGCAGCAAGTCACCCGGACCGATGCCCGACAGCTGCAACAGATGCGGCGAGCCGATGGCCCCGGCCGACACGATGACCTCGCGGAGCGCGCGGATGCGGCGGACGCCGTGGTCGCGCAGAAGTTCCGCGCCCACCGCCCTTCGCCCATCAAAAATCAGCCGCGCGACCTGCGCTTGCGTCATAACCTCAAGGTTTGCGCGGTTGCGAACCGGTTTCAGGAAACCTTTCGAGGTGTTCCAGCGAAAGCCGGATTTCTGGTTGACCTTGAAATATCCGACGCCAAAGTTGTCGCCCCGATTGAAGTCATCCTTCTCGGGAATCCCCGCCGCAACGCAGGCTGCCTTGAAGGCGTCGAGGATATCCCATCTCAGCCGCTGCTGCTCCACCCGCCATTCGCCGCCCGCCCCGTGCATGTCGCTGGCGCCCGCGTAATAATCTTCGGACTTGATGAAATACGGCAGCACGTCGTCCCAGCCCCAGCCGGGATTGCCCATCTGCCGCCATTGGTCGTAATCGGCCGACTGGCCGCGCAGATACAGCATGCCGTTGATCGACGAGCATCCACCCAGCACCCGGCCGCGCGGATAGAGCAGGCTGCGGCCGTTCAGTCCCGGCTCGGCTGCGGTGCGAAAGCCCCAGTCCGTGCGCGGATTGCCGATGCAATAGAGATATCCGATGGGAATATGGATCCAGTGGTAGGTATCGCGACCGCCAGCCTCAAGGAGGATCACCTTGACGGACCGATCCTCGCTCAGGCGATTGGCCAGAACGCAGCCGGACGTGCCCGCGCCGATGACCAGATAATCGCACTCCAGATCGAACGCCTGCCCTGCTTGTCTCATCCCTCTGTGCCCCTCCCCGGGCCCATCGTGTCCTGCCACCGTGGCAGCCTGTTGCCTTGACGTAAAGCCTCAGGGGTCAGCCGACCTGCGTCGTCAGGCCGAAACCATGCATCAGCCGCGCCAGGGCCGGTTCGGGGCGGCCGAAGGTGAACCTGGCGAGATCGGCCGCAACGGGCAGACCGTCAGCTTCAGGAAGGTTTTCCAGCAGCGCGAGCGCCCGGCGCGCGATCGCCTCGGCCGGATCGATCCAGTCCACCGGCCAGGGTGCGGTCTTGCGCATGCGGTTGACGAGAAACGGATAATGGGTGCAGGCAAGCACCACAATATCGGTCCGCTTGCCGTCGAGCTCGACGAAACAAGGTTCGATTTCGGCGCGCACCTGAGCTTCGTCGACGAAACCGCGCCGCATGTAGGTCTCGGCCAGCGCGGCGAGGTTTTCGCTGCCGACGAGCCGCACATGAACGAGCGTCGCATAGTCGCGGATGAGATCGCGCGTGTATTGCCGCTTCACGGTGCCCGGCGTTGCAAGCACCGAGACGAGGCCGGAACGCGTGCGTTCGGCGGCGGGCTTGATGGCCGGAACTGTGCCCACGAACGGTGTGCCGGGATAGGCATCGCGCAGGTCCGCCATGACCAGCGTGGAGGCAGTGTTGCAGGCGATGATGGCAAGCAGCGGATCATGTTCGGCGATGAGCCGCCCGAACAAAGCCACGACATGGACGCGCAGCGCATCCTCTTCCCAGTTTCCATAGGGGAAGCCGGCATCGTCAGCCACATAGACGAACCGGCGACCAGTCATGATGACGCGCGCCTCGCGCAACACCGTCAGCCCGCCAATCCCCGAATCAAACACCAGGACCGGTCGGTCAGTCATGGTTGGTCTCCCCGCGTGGATGGCGCGGTTCTGCCGCTTGCTCCACCGCCGCCTCTTGGCTCCGCGTGGGCACGCGCCGTGGAAAACGGTCAAGCGAGGCGATCACCCCGCGCAACACGCTGATTTCCAACGAACTCAGTCCCGGCCTGGTCAGCACCGCCCTCAACCCGTCGACGGCTTTGGCGCGTTTGCCCTCGGAGCGGAAATAGCCGCGCGAATCGAGCGCCTCCTCGAGTTGGGCGAACAATCCGTAGAGCTCCTCCTTCGGCGCCGCTTCGATGACCGGTCCATCGAAGGCGGGGGCTGTGGGGTCGGCGAGCCCCGATTGCATCCACTCATAGCCCATCAGCAGCACGGCTTGGGCCAGATTGAGCGAAGCATGGGCGGGATTGACCGGAAAGGTGACGATTTCATCGGCCAGCGCGATTTCCTCGTTCCGGAGGCCTGTGCGTTCGCGCCCGAAAATGAGACCGACAGCTTCGCCACGCCCGTGGCGCGTCCTCAGGCTTTGGCCTGCCTCCTGCGGTCCGCGCACCGGCTTGTGGCCATCGCGCGGGCGGGCAGTGGTGGCATAGGTGAAGGTAAGGTCAGCCAACGCCTCATCAAGGCTTGCATAAACGCGGGCTGCTTCAATCACATGGTCTGCGCTCGTCGCGGCACTGACCGCCTTTGTATTGGGCCAGCCATCACGCGGCGCGACAAGCCGCAGATCCACGAGACCGAAATTGGCCATTGCGCGCGCGACCATGCCGATGTTTTCGCCGAGCTGCGGCTCGACCAGAACGATCGCCGGTCCCTCGGCAATCCGCTCGCGCAATCTGTCGGTTCCAGCCATTCGCCCGTCCTGACACTTACCCGCCGCATCACGCGGCCCACCCGTCCCTGCCACATCCGGCAGGTTCGGAAAAGGGGAGCGGCAGCGCAAGATGGAAAGCGGCCGATTTTCCCGGCAATCAACACGTTGTGTTGTGCGCCCGCCCTCCATTTGGTATGGAGAGCGCCATCGTGGCGGCCGGCTGAGGTCCGCCCCCTGCAACAGTCCCGAAGGTCCCAAAAGCATGGCAAAGATCAAGGTCGCGAACCCCGTGGTGGAACTTGATGGCGACGAGATGACCCGCATCATCTGGCAGTTCATCAAGGACAAGCTGATCCATCCCTATCTCGACATCGACCTGCCCTATTATGACCTCGGCATGGAGCACCGCGATGCAACCGACGACCAGGTGACGGTGGATGCGGCCAACGCCATTCTCGAGCACGGCGTCGGCGTCAAATGCGCCACCATCACGCCCGACGAGGACCGCGTAAAGGAATTCGGCCTGAAGAAAATGTGGCGCTCCCCCAACGGCACCATTCGCAACATCCTGGGCGGTGTGATCTTTCGCGAACCCATCATCTGCAAGAACGTGCCGCGCCTGGTGCCCGGCTGGACGAAGCCGGTCATCGTCGGGCGCCATGCCTTCGGTGACCAGTATCGCGCCACCGATTTCACGTTCCCCGGCAAGGGCAAGCTGTCGATCAAGTTTGTCGGCGAAGACGGCCAGGTGATTGAGCGTGAGGTCTATGACGCACCCTCCGCCGGAGTTGCCATGGCCATGTACAATCTCGACGATTCGATCCGCGATTTCGCCCGCGCCTCGCTCAATTATGGGCTGTCGCGCAGCTATCCGGTCTATTTGTCGACCAAGAACACCATCCTCAAGGTCTATGACGGCCGCTTCAAGGACATCTTCGAGGAAGTTTACCAGCAGGAATTCGTCCATGCCTTCAAGGACGCCAAGATCTGGTATGAACACCGTCTGATCGACGACATGGTCGCCTCCAACCTCAAATGGTCAGGCGGCTACGTCTGGGCCTGCAAGAACTACGATGGCGACGTGCAGTCCGATACGGTTGCCCAGGGCTTCGGCTCGCTCGGCCTGATGGCTTCGGTGCTGATGACGCCGGACGGCAAGGTGGTGGAATCGGAGGCCGCCCACGGCACCGTGACTCGGCATTACCGCCAGCATCAGAAGGGCCAGGAGACCTCGACCAACTCGGTCGC
>JBBQJA010000073.1:0-13687 GCA_038325465.1 Hyphomicrobiales bacterium
GGATCAGAAACATAGGCGGATATGGGATTTGAGCCTCTCGTACGACTTTGAAATCCGGTTTCGGCGCCGATCAGGATGGCGACCGCATATCATCTTCACTTCACCATAGCACACGCGATGAACGTTGATTCACAGAATTCACGCTCAATTTTCGTTTCGAGCATGTTACACTCCACGACCAGCGTACTGTCCGGAGTTGTACTTTGTTGCAGTGCGTGGAGCGCCAAAGTGCAAGCTGGGGGGTTTACACCGGCAATTTGCTTGTGCTCTTGACCTCTTCCATCACTGCATAGGTGTGAGTTTCGCGCACACCTGGCAGCGACAGGATGACATCTGAGAGAAATTTGCGGTAGGTGTCCATACCGGCGACCCGTGCTTTAACAAGATAATCGAAGCCGCCGGCGACCATATGGCACTCCATCACATCGTCAGACCGGCGCACCGCGTCGGCAAAGGCGGCAAAGACATCCGGCGTGGTCCGGTCCAGCTTCACCTCGACATAAACGAGCATCGCGCGGCCGAGTTTCTCGGCAGAAAGCTGCGCGGTGTAGCCGAGAATGTAGCCGTCGCGGGTGAGCCGCTTGAGACGCTCGGCGGTTGCGGTAGGCGACAAATTCACCTTTTCGGCCAGTTGCAGAACCGTCAGCCGCCCGTCATCCTGCATCATGCGCAATATCTTGCGGTCGATGCGGTCCAGTTCCTTCATGAAAACACCACCGAATGTGAGAAATGCAGAGAATTCACAGGCTCTTGCGTGATAATATAGTGAGAAAGACCGCCAAGCAACCCATATGATGCGGCATCCACGGGAGACCTCCATGACCATCGCTGCCGCCACACCCCCTTTCCACGCCCCCCATGCCCCTGACGACGACCGCCTGATCGAAAGCTTTGCCGCGCAGGTGCACTTTACTGCCACCGAAGAACGCGCGATCGACGTGCGCGCCACACGGATGATCGAGGCGATCCGTTCGGATTCAGGCTCGATTGGCGGCGTCGAGGATTTCCTGCGCGAATATGGTCTGTCGACGCCGGAAGGGCTCGCCATGATGGTGCTGGCCGAAGCGTTGCTGCGGGTGCCTGATGCCTTGACCCAGGACAAGCTCATCGAGGACAAGCTCAAGGAGGGCAACTGGTCGAGCCACGAGGCCCATGGCGACACCTGGTTTGTCTCGGCGTCGGCCTGGGCGCTCGGCCTGTCGGCCCGGGTGATCCGGCCGGGAGAAACGCCGGAAGGCGTCATGCGTGGTCTCGTCAAGCGCATGGGCATGCCCACGGTGCGGACGGCGACGCGCCAGGCCATGCGCTTTCTCGGCCATCATTTCGTGCTCGGCGAAACCATCGAGGACGCACTCGGTCGGGCGGCCAAGAACGAGGCGCGGGGTTACCGCCATTCCTTCGACATGCTGGGCGAGGGCGCGCGCACCCACGCCGACGCCAAGCGCTATTTCAAGTCCTATGCCGATGCAATCGCCGCCATCGGCAAAGCCGCCGACCGGCTTTCGGGCGGTCGCAAGCTTCCCGACCGGCCGGGCATCTCGGTCAAGCTTTCGGCCTTGCATCCGCGGTATCTGGCGACCCACCGCGACCGGGTGCTCGATGAGCTGTGCCCGGATGTGCTCGATCTTGCCCGTATGGCCAAGGCCCACGACCTCAATTTCACCATCGACGCCGAGGAAGTCGACCGGCTCGAGCTGTCGCTTGATGTCATCGACCGCGTCTTCGCCGATCCTTCGCTCGCGGGATGGGACGGTTTCGGGCTTGCAATCCAGGCTTATCAGAAGCGGGCACCGCAGGTGATCGATCACGTGGCCGCTCTTTGTCTAGCCCATGGGCGGCGGATGATGGTCCGGCTCGTCAAGGGCGCCTACTGGGACACGGAGATCAAGCGGGCGCAGGAGCGCGGTCTTGAGGGGTATCCGGTGTTCACCCGGAAAGCTGCCACCGACATGAGCTACATCGCCTGCGCCCGCAAGTTGCTCGATGCCCGCAAGCTCATCTTCCCGCAATTTGCCACTCACAACGCGCTCACGGTCGCCATGATCATCGAAATGGCCGGCGCCGACCGGTCAGGCTTCGAGTTCCAACGCCTGCACGGCATGGGCGAGGTGCTTTACGATACCCTGCTCAAGGGCAACGACCGGGTGACCTGCCGCATCTACGCGCCGGTTGGCGGCTATCGCGATCTGCTCGCCTATCTCGTGCGCCGCCTGCTCGAGAACGGTGCCAATTCGTCCTTTGTGGCCGTGGCTGGCGATAAATCCGTGCCGGTGGCCAATTTGCTGGAACGCCCGGCCCAGAAGCTCGGATTTGCCTCCGGCCAGTCCGCGCGCAACAGCCATATCCCGGCACCCGCCGACCTTTACCCCGACCGCGCCAATTCGCGTGGCGTCGAATTGGGCGACCGGCTCGCGCTTGCCGCACTGGTGGCGGGCATGGACGGACATCGCGCGCGGGTCGAGGCTTTTCCGCTGGTGCCCGGCGCGTCCGCCGCAGCGGCGGCGCGGATGGTCACGGCGCCGCACGATCCGTCGCTCATGGTCGGCACGGTCCGCTTTGCCGCGCCTGCCGATGTCGATGCGGCGGTGACCGCCGGCCGGAAAGGCTTTGCCGTCTGGTCGCGCCTGCCTGCCCAAGAGCGCGCCCAGATGCTCGACAAGGCGGCAGATCTGCTGGAAGCCGACCGCAACCGTTTCCTGTCTCTGCTGGCGCGCGAGGCGGGCAAGACCATTGACGACGGCGTGTCGGAGATCCGCGAGGCCGTGGATTTCCTGCGCTATTATGCAGCGCGCGCCCGCGACATGTTTTCGGAGGCGACCGTCATGCCCGGACCGACCGGGGAGGACAACCGGCTCGGATGGCGTGGCCGCGGCGTTTTCGTCTGCATTTCGCCCTGGAATTTCCCGCTGGCCATTTTCCTGGGCCAGGTTTCGGCCGCGCTTGCCGCCGGCAATGCGGTGATCGCAAAGCCTGCCGAACAGACGACACTTGTTGCCCATGAGGCGGTGCGTATCCTGCATGCGGCCGGCATTCCGCTCAACGTCGCCATGTGCCTGCCGGGCGAGGGCGATATCGGCGCAGCACTTACCCGGCACGAAGGCATCGCCGGCGTTGCCTTCACCGGCTCAACCGAGACCGCGCGCGCCATCAACCGGACGCTGGCCGCCAGGAACGGCCCGATCGTGCCGTTGATTGCGGAGACGGGCGGCCTCAATGCCATGATCGTCGACGCCACCGCGCTGTCCGAACAGGTGGCTGACGACGTGGTGATGTCGGCCTTCCGCTCGGCCGGTCAGCGGTGCTCGGCGCTCAGGCTTCTCTTTGTGCAGGAGGACGTAGCCGACCAGATGATCGAGATGATCGAGGGTTCGGCGCGCGAGCTTGTCCTTGGCGATCCCATGCAGCCTTCCACCGATCTCGGCCCGGTGATTGATGCGACGCAGCGGGCCATGCTGGCGGCCCATGTCTCGGACATGAAAGTCGGCCAGAAAGTCCGCTATCAGGGGGATACACCGAAAGAGGGGCTTTTCTTCGCGCCGACCATCATCGAGCTCTCCGAGGCGGCGGCACTCAAGGGTGAAATCTTCGGTCCGGTGCTGCATGTGGTCCGCTGGAAGGCCAAGCAGTTTGATGCGGTGCTCGATGCCATTGACGCCACCGGCTTCGGGCTGACGCTCGGGCTTCATACCCGCATTGAGGCCAATGTGCGCAAGGTGGTGGACCGCCTCGACACGGGGAATGTCTATATCAACCGCAACATGATCGGTGCGGTGGTCGGCACCCAACCCTTCGGCGGTTCCGGTCTGTCGGGCACAGGGTTCAAGGCGGGCGGGCCGCACTATCTCATGCGCTTTGCCCAGGAGCAGGTGGTCTCGGTCAATACGGCTGCGGCCGGCGGCAATGCGAGCCTCATTGCCATGGGTGACGGCTGATCCGGGTGCGGCGCGGACCGGGGCTTTGACCCGACGCGCCAGCCCGTCGCAATTGGCGCACAAAACGTCCGCATCAGGACAGGTGAATGTGGTGTATTCGACGTCTATTCTGCGCACGGAAAGCGATCCGCATCCATGCGGGCGACAGCGACAGGAAACGCACCATGGCCGGGATGAAATCAGATATCGAGATCGCGCGGGCCGCGCACAAGAAGCCGATCGTCGACGTGGGTGCCCGCCTCGGCATCCCGGCAGAACATCTTTTGCCCTATGGCCACGACAAGGCCAAGATCTCGGCTGAATTCATCAGGGCCCAGAAGGACCGGCCCGACGGCAAGCTTGTTCTGGTCACCGCGATCAATCCGACGCCGGCCGGTGAAGGCAAGACCACCACGACCGTGGGGCTGGGCGACGGTCTCAACCGCATCGGCAAGAAGGCTGTCATCTGCATCCGCGAAGCTTCGCTTGGCCCGAATTTCGGCATGAAGGGCGGGGCGGCTGGCGGTGGCATGGCGCAGGTGATCCCGATGGAGGACATGAACCTTCATTTCACCGGGGACTTCCACGCCATCACCACGGCGCACAATCTGCTCTCGGCACTCATCGACAATCACATCTACTGGGGCAACGAGCTGGGCATCGACGTTCGCCGCATTTCGTGGCGGCGGGTGATGGACATGAATGACCGGGCGCTCAGGCAGATCGTCGCCTCGCTCGGCGGTGTCGCCAACGGATTTCCGCGTGAGACCGGCTTTGACATCACGGTGGCTTCCGAAGTGATGGCCATCCTCTGTCTGGCCATCGACCTTGCAGATCTGCAGACCCGGCTCGGCGGCATCATCGTCGGCTACCGGCGCGACAAGAGCCCGGTTTTTGCGCGCGACCTGAAGGCAGACGGTGCCATGACGGTGCTGCTCAAGGACGCCATGCAGCCCAATCTTGTCCAGACGCTTGAGAACAATCCGGCCTTCGTCCATGGCGGACCTTTCGCCAACATCGCCCATGGATGCAATTCGGTGGTGGCCACCACCACGGCGCTGAAACTCGCCGACTATGTGGTCACCGAGGCGGGCTTCGGCGCGGATCTGGGGGCGGAGAAATTCTTCGACATCAAATGCCGCAAGGCAGGTCTCAAGCCTGCGGCTGCCGTCATCGTGGCGACCGTGCGGGCCATGAAGATGAACGGCGGCGTCAAAAAAGACGATCTGGGGACGGAAAATGTCGAGGCGGTGCGGAACGGCTGCGCCAATCTTGGCCGCCATGTGGAGAACGTGAAGAAGTTTGGCGTGCCGGTGGTGGTCGCCATCAACCACTTCGTCTCCGATACCGAAGCCGAGATCCAGGCGGTCAAAGACTATGTGACTTCACTCGGTTCGGAAGCGATCCTGTGCCGGCACTGGGCATCAGGATCGTCGGGCATCGAGGAGCTTGCACACAAGGTGGTGGAACTTGCCGAGTCGGGCGTCGCCGACTTCAAGCCGCTCTATCCGGACACGCTGTCATTGATGGCCAAGATCGAGACCATTGCCAACTCGATCTACCATGCAGGCGAGGTTGTGGCCGACAAGCCGATCCGTGATCAGTTGCGGCAATGGGAAGAGCAGGGTTATGGACATCTGCCGGTCTGCATGGCCAAGACGCAATATTCGTTCTCCACCGATCCCAATCTGCGCGGCGCGCCAAGCGGCCACACGGTGCCGGTGCGCGAGGTGCGGCTTTCGGCGGGTGCGGGTTTCGTCGTGGCCATCTGCGGCGAGATCATGACCATGCCTGGCCTGCCGAAGACGCCGTCATCGGAAAAGATCTTCCTCAACCCGCTGGGCCAGATCGAAGGGCTGTTCTGACCCCTCCTCCCCAAAGGTCTGTCACTGGCAGAGTCGAAATCCGCCTTTCCGGTCCGCCAGGTCGAGATGCAGGTGGTCGTCGTGATAGGCGTCCGATCCGGGCCCGAGCACGGTGGTGAACTGGAGGCAGGCGGTCGCCCGCACTGCGCGCTGGAACGCCTCCTCGATCGATCCTTCGCCCTGCCGGGGTGCCACCGCGATCGGTTCACGGCCATCAAAGCTGAAGCGCGCAATGTCGATTGCCGTACCCGACGCATGTTCGGACTGCTTGGCGTCGTCCTTGGTGGTGCGGTTGCGGCAGACATAGGTGGAGGCGTGGGCCACCCCGGTAAGCCTGATCTCCGGCCCGAGCGCCTGGGCGGCAGGAACGACGAACAGGTTGATCCAGCGCGCGGTCGCCAGCGCCGCCTGGCATGTCATTTCGGTGGCGGGTGTCAGCGTGATACCTGCGGCCACCGCACTGAGCGCGTAGCTTGCCGCCATGCCGCAGGTGCCGGTTCCGTCGATGGCGGGTTTGCGTTCAAACCGTGCCCCCAGGGCGGTGAGCTCCGCCTCACAGGCCGTGAGCGCTGCCTCGTCGGCAGGCGGGGGCGGCAGGTCGACGGCTTTCTCGCGGGGCTCGACATCAATTGGCTTCTGCGGGGCCTTCTCCTCCAGCTCTATCGCCGGGCGCGGCGTGGGTGTGGGCGCGCGGTCAGGCTCCTGAGCGGCGGCTGGAGCGGACAGGAGGAACAGGAAAAGGAGGGGGCGGGGGACAATCAGCATTGCTGCATTTTCCATTTGCACTCACTCCACGCTGATACTATCGTGGCTTCACCATGAACGCAAACAACGTAGCACGCTTGAACTGGTGGTGGGTCCGCATCCGGCGGAACTGATCACGCGTGCGCGTCAAGGATCAACAGGCCGCCCGGGAACAGTCCAGGCGGCTTTTTTGTTACGGCTGCCTCAGACAAAGTCGAGGGATCGGTCGCAACGGGGGACGACAATGGTGACGATTGAACTGGCCGACGGGGCCGAGCGCTATGTGACCCGCGGCGGCGTCGAGGTGACCCGACGACGGCGAGAAGTGCCCTATGCGGATGCCATCTCGGGCTATATCGACGCGCTCGATAGTCACCGTGGCGCTGCGTTCTCCTCCAATTATGAGTATCCGGGCCGGTATACCCGCTGGGACACGGCCATCGTTGATCCGCCGCTCGGCATTTCGTCAGAAGGACGCGCGCTGCGGATCGAGGCCTACAATGCACGCGGGGAGGCGCTGGTCGCCATCCTTGGCAAGCGGCTCGGCGGGCATCGCGAATTCAGCATCGCTTCGACGTCTCCAAGGCGGATCGAAATCGCCATCGCCGTGCCTGAACGCGTGTTCACCGAGGAGGAACGCTCCCGCGCGCCAACCGTTTTTTCGGTGCTGCGGGTGATTGCCGACCTGTTCCATTCGGCAGAAGACGGCAATATCGGCCTCTATGGTGCTTTCGGCTACGATCTTGCCTTCCAGTTCGACCCGGTCCCTTACACGCTTGCCCGCTCCGAAGGGCAGCGCGACCTGATGCTGTTCATGCCCGACGAGATCCTGGTGGTCGACAACTATTCGGCCAAGGCCTGGGTCGACCGCTATGACTTCGAACTCGAAGGGGTGAGCACCGAAGGGCGCGATGGAACCATCGCCGCCGAAGCATTCAAGCCTTCCGATCGCATTCCGCCCAAGTGCGACCACCAGCCCGGCGAATATGCCGATCTCGTGCGGCGCGCCAAGGAAAGCTTCAGGCGCGGCGATCTGTTCGAGGTGGTGCCGGGCCAGACTTTCTTCGAGCGCTGCGAAAGCCAGCCGTCCGACATCGCCCGCAGGCTCAAGGCGATCAACCCGTCGCCCTATTCGTTCTTCATCAATCTGGGGGAACAGGAATATCTGGTCGGTGCCTCGCCCGAAATGTTCGTGCGCGTCAGCGGACGGCGGATCGAGACCTGCCCGATCTCTGGCACCATTAAGTGCGGAGAGGATGCGATTTCCGATTCCGAGCAGATTCTGAAATTGCTGAATTCCAAAAAGGACGAATCCGAGCTTACCATGTGTTCGGATGTGGACCGCAACGACAAGAGCCGGGTCTGCGAGCCCGGATCGGTCAAGGTGATCGGCCGTCGGCAGATCGAGATGTATTCCCGCCTCATCCACACGGTCGACCACATCGAAGGCCGCCTGCGCGATGATATGGACGCTTTCGACGGCTTTCTCAGCCACGCCTGGGCGGTGACGGTCACCGGTGCGCCCAAGCTTTGGGCCATGCGTTTTCTCGAGAAGAACGAGAAGAGCCCGCGCGCCTGGTATGGCGGTGCCATCGGCATGGTGAATTTCAACGGCGACATGAACACCGGTCTCACGCTGAGGACCATCCGCATCAAGGACGGCATCGCCGAGGTGCGGGCAGGGGCCACGCTGCTCTTTGAGTCCATTCCCGAGGAGGAAGAGGCGGAAACCGAACTCAAGGCTTCGGCCATGCTCTCGGCGATCCGCGAAGCCAGGCTCGGCAACACCAAGAGTGCGGGCCGCTCGACGGCACGGGTGGGGGAGGGTGTGTCGATCCTTTTGGTCGACCATGAGGATTCCTTCGTCCACACGCTCGCCAACTATTTCCGCCAGACCGGCGCATCCGTGACCACGGTGCGGACGCCCGTGGCCGAGGAGGTGTTAGACCGGCTCGATCCGGATCTCGTCGTGCTGTCGCCGGGGCCCGGAAGTCCCAAGGATTTCAATTGTGCGGCCACGATCAAGCTTGCCAGGAGCCGTGATCTGCCGATCTTCGGCGTCTGTCTCGGGCTGCAGGCGCTGGCGGAGAGTTTCGGCGGAAGCTTGCGCCAACTCGCCGTTCCCATGCATGGCAAGCCGTCCCGCATTCGCGTGTCGCGCAACGGCATCATCTTTTCCGGGTTGCCGAACGAAGTGACCGTGGGCCGCTACCATTCGATCTTCGCCGATTACACGTCGCTGCCGCGCGAGTTTCGGGTGACGGCGGAAACCGACGATGGCGTCATCATGGCCTTCGAGCATGAGAGCGAGCCCATCGCGGCGGTGCAGTTCCATCCGGAATCAATCATGACACTGGGCCAGGACGCAGGCATGCGGATGATAGAGAATGTCGTGGCCCATCTGGCGCGGCGACGGAAAGTGAAGGCGGCCTGATGGGATGGCGTGTCAATCTCGCGCCCGTGCTCGTGGCCCTTGTCGGGGGTGGTGCGCAGGCGCAGGACCGCGTCGCTGAAGGCAAGGGGCTGGTGGAGCTCAATTGCGCCCCTTGCCATGCGGTGGGTGCGATGGATGCAAGCCCGCATCCGATGGCGCCGAAGTTCCGCAAGTTGTCGGAGCGCTATCCGCTGGATGCACTTGAAGAAGCCTTCGCGTCCGGGCATATCACGTCGGCTCACCCGGATATGCCGGATTTCATCGCCTCGCCCGAGCAGGTGGAGGCCATCCTCGCCTACATCGGGTCTCTTCAGGACGATTGACATGCCGCAGTCCCATGCCCTCGTAAGGCGTCTCGCCTTCTGGTCGATCCCGCTTGCGTTCGGGGTGATGGGGCTGAAATTCGCGGCCTGGTCTGTCACGGGATCGGTCGCGCTCTATTCGGACGCGCTCGAATCCACCGTCAACGTGATCGCCGCGCTGATCGCGTTCTTCGCCATCAGCTATGCCCACAAGCCCGCCGACGACAGCCATCCCTATGGCCACCACAAGGCCGAGTATTTTTCCGCCGTCGTCGAGGGCGTGCTGATCGTGGTTGCGGCCCTCCTGATCGTGCGGGAGGCAATCAACGGACTTCTGGAACCGGTCACCATTGAGGCACCCTTCCTGGGTCTTGCCATCAATGCCGGTGCTACCACCATCAATGGCGTCTGGGCGGCGGTGCTGCTTAAATATGGCCGCCGGTTCCGCTCCCCGGCACTTGAGGCCGATGGTCATCATATTCTCTCCGATGTGGTGACGTCCGTGGGCGTGATCGCGGGTCTCGGTCTTGCGCTTGCGCTCAATGAGCCCCGGCTCGACCCGGCGCTGGCGCTGATCGTGGCAGGGAACGTGCTCTGGCAGGGCTGGAAGGTGATTGCGGCCTCCGTCGACGGGCTCATGGACAGGGCCGTCGAACCAGCGGAAGAGGCCCGGATTCGGGCGCTCATCAAAGCCCATGCCAGCGGTGCCATCGAGGCCCACGATATCCGCACCCGGATGGCGGGCACCGTCTCCTTCGTCGAGTTCCATCTCGTGGTCGATGGCGACATGACGGTGGAAACATCGCACCGGATCTGCGACCGGCTGGAAACCATCCTGCGCGAGGAAATCAAAGGCGTGCAGGTGACCATTCATGTCGAGCCCGCGCACAAGGCCAAGGACGAAGGCGTGCAACTGGCGTGAGCCGACCTGTTGCGGGAGGCCGTTCCTGCGTTCATGCTGCGGCGCAAAAAACTTCGCCTTGACATCACTGCGCGTGTCAGGTTAGAAGCGCTGGACTGGATAGGGGCCAACTCGGCCGCTGAGCGCACATTTGTTGCGTGTCTGACTTCCCCTGCGATCCACCTTCCAATTTTCGCGTCGGCCAGCGGCGATGCGCCCAACCCGAACCCTTCGAGCCGCACATACTGCGTGTTCGGCGGATATCTTTATCGGGCAAGGCCTCGTTCCGCAGCGCTGAGACAGCGTCTGCACGCGCCTTTCCCAAAGCACGGAAAGTTTCCCATGTCTTTTGAATCCCTCGGGCTTTCGCGCCCGCTGCTTGATGCGCTCGGCGCATTGAACATGACTGTCCCAACCCCGATCCAGCTCCAGGCCATACCTCTGGTGCTTGAAGGCCGCGACGTGATCGGCCTTGCGCAGACCGGAACCGGCAAGACCGCCGCCTTCGCGCTGCCGATCCTGCATCTCTTGTCGCCCGGCAAGCCGGCTGCGCCCAAGAAGGTGCGCACCCTCATTCTGGCACCGACGCGCGAGTTGTCCTCGCAGATCGCCAAAGCCGTCAAGGATCTCGGCCGCAAGATGCACCTTCGCTCTGCCGTCGTGGTCGGTGGCGTGTCGATCCGCCCGCAGATCAAGGCGCTGTCGACCGGCGTCGACATTCTTATCGCCACGCCTGGCCGACTGATGGACCTTATCGAGCAGCGCGCCGTCTCGCTCAACGAAGTCGAGATCGTGGTGCTTGATGAAGCCGACCAGATGCTCGACATCGGCTTCATGCCCGCCATCAAGCGCATTCTCGCCATGACCCCGGCCAAGCGACAGACGCTTCTGTTCTCGGCCACCATGCCCAAGGAAATCCGCGAGCTGTCCTCCCGGCATCTTACCACGCCGGTCGAGATTTCGGTGGTCCCGGTGACCAAGACCGCCGACCGCATCGAGCAGAGCGTCATGCACATGCAGACGCCCGCCAAGATGGGCGCGCTCGCAAGTCTCATCCGAGCCCGCAAGGGCGAGCGTGTCATCGTTTTCACCCGCACCAAGCGCGGCGCTGACAAGGCCACCAAACGGCTCGAGACCGACGGCATCAACGCGGCCGCCATCCACGGCAACAAGAGCCAGGGCCAGCGCGAGCGGGCGCTCGAAGGCTTCCGCAACGGCAGCGTGCCGGTATTGATCGCAACCGACATCGCCGCCCGCGGCATCGACGTTCCGGGCGTCAGCCTGGTCGTCAACTATGAACTGCCGAACGTGGCGGAAGTCTATGTCCACCGCATCGGCCGCACCGCGCGCGCTGGCGCCTCGGGCACCGCCGTCACCTTCTGCGCGCCTGATGAACGGTCGCTGCTCAAGGATATCGAGAGGCTGCTGAAGGTCTCGATCCCGGTTGAGAACGCGCCGGAAGGCACCTATGTGGATGCGCTGGCTGAGGACACCGACTTCGCCCCGATCCGCCGCGACCAGCGGCAGGGCAATCGTCCGGGTCAGGGCGGCAAGCCTGCGGCCAACCGCTCCGCACCGTCGGGCCAGAAGCCTGCTGGTGACGGCCGCGCGCGGCCTCAGGGCACCCGTCCGGGCTCTTCGGCTCCGGCGCAAGGTCGCGGTCCCGGTGGTCGCCCGGCGCAGGGCAAGCCCGCTGCACCCGTCAGCCATCCCGCCTCCGAGCAGCCCGATGGCAAGAGCCGCCGCCGCCGCGGGGCCGACCGCCGTCCGCGTCCCGAGCAGGGTGGCGACAAGGCCATCGCGCGGGGCTGACACTCTCGCCATTTCCGCCTGGTCGGTCCTTGAGGCCGGGCAGGTGGTTTCCCGACCATGCGCTGCGCCGCAAATCCTGTGGCGTGGCGTTTTGCTCAGCCGGTCAGGCAGCACGTGAATTTTGCCTGTGCCATTGTGATTGCGGCGCTTTCGTCCTATCTCGGTGGGGACAGATTCGCCGGAGACTGAAGATGATTTTTCCATCCGTGAACGAAGACGACGACGACAAGAAAGCTGAATTGCCGCTTGGCAAGGAGGCGGAAGCCAACCTGTTCAAATCGCGCAGCATCTTCATCTATGGTGGCATCACCCAGGATCTTGCACAGAAAGTCTGTGCGCAGCTTGTGGCATTGTCGGCAGCCGGCGATGATGACATCCGCATCTTCGTCAATTCGCCGGGCGGCCACGTGGAATCGGGTGATTCCATCCACGACATGATCAAGTTCATCAAGCCGAAGGTGATCATGATCGGTTCGGGCTGGGTGGCTTCCGCCGGCGCGCTCGTTTATGTGTCGGTGCCGCTCGAGCGCCGCTTCTCGCTGCCCAACACCCGCTTCCTGTTGCATCAACCCTCAGGTGGCACCCGCGGCATGGCGTCCGATATCGAGATCCAGGCGCGTGAGATCATCAAGATGAACAAGCGGCTGATCACCATCTTCGCCAAGGCCACCGGGCAGAGCGAGGAACGGATCGCCAAAGACATCGATCGCGACTACTGGCTCTCTGCCGAGGATGCCAAGGGCTATGGCCTGGTCTCCAAGATCGTCGAGAACCAGAGCGAGATCTGACGACTGAGGGCCGGATCGTGGCCGCATCTGTGGTGCGTCCGGTCTCTTATCCGTCACGCTACTGCACCGCCGCTCCCTCCACCCTCACCGCTCCCTCTCCCGCGACTGCGCCATCGCTCCCGCCGTCACCCCGGCCTTGAGCCGGGGTCCAGCCACCCGCGCGTCGGCGCGGTGAGAGAGCGTGGGGCGGACGCGGCTTGCCGGGTGAAAGATGCGCGGGCCGCTGCGTCTGTTTGCGGGTCGATGAAAGTGTCTCCCGGCGCGCCGACGCGCGCCCGCTGGATGCCGGATCAAGTCCGGCATGACGGGAGGATGGATGGTGCTCGCGTTATCCCCGTGACGGGGGGATGGATGGTGCTCGCGTTATCCCCGTGATGGGGGATGGATGGTGCTCGCGTTATCCCCGTGATGGGGGATGGACGGCGCTCGCAATTCTCATCGTGACGGGGGGCGGCCGGCGCTCGCGTTATCCCCACCCTCCCTTTTTTTTACGCAATCCCATTCCTTCCGCCGTCCCACCACCCCCCGCGCCACTGCATCGCCGCTCCCTCCACCCTCACCGCTCCCTCTCCCGCGACTGCGCCATCCCTCCCGCCGTCACCCCGGCCTTGAGCCGGGGTCCAGCTACCCGCGCGTCGGCGCGGTAAGAGAGCGTGGGGCGGACGCGGCTTGCCGGGTCAAAGATGCGCGGGCCGCCGCGTGTGTTTGCAGGTCGATGAAAGTGTCTCCCGGCGCGCCGACGCGTGCCCGCTGGATGCCGGATCAAGTCCGGCATGACGGGGGATGGACGGTGCTCGCATTATCCCCTTGATGGGGGATGGATGGCGCTCGCAATTCTCATCGTGACGGGGGGCGGCCGGCGCTCGCGTTATCCCCACCCTCCCTTTTTTTTACGCAATCCCATTCCTTCCGCCGTCCCACCACCCCCCG
>JBBQJA010000074.1:0-13436 GCA_038325465.1 Hyphomicrobiales bacterium
TAGTGGATTGAGTTTGACATTTGGTACCCATTTCCAGCGCGTCCAAAACCAAATGTCAAACTCATAAAATCCACTAGAATCATAAGCTTACTAGTGGTTTCTCTGATTCCAACATTTGCGCTGGAAGGTGCGGCAACGGGATGCAAATGTTGGAATCAAACCACTAGTGGTCTGACCGAAACAGATAGGAACCATCTGTTTCGAAAAGTCAGCCCACGAGCTATTGATCTGGTGGGGCGATTTGTCCTGACAGATGGGAACTATCTGTCAGGATCGCACCACTAGGGAACGCCGCCAGGCCAATGGACGAAGCGGGCGATGCGAACACCACCACCCGCATCCAACGCGGTCTGCAGCAGATGGTCCCTGACCTCATGCGCTGATGCGCCGGGCCTCGTCTGCCGCAACATCGACGCGATTCCCGTGACATAAGGGGCAGCCATGCTGGTGCCGTTCATCGAGATGAAGTGGGATTTTCCGTCATTGGTTCGTTCGAGAGCCGAATAGACATTGACGCCATAGCCATAAATGTCACGTCGTGCGTGTGGGGTCGGTATCCCCGAAAAGTCGGCGACGCCACCAGCAGCATCCACCGCTCCGACAGCCAGGACGTTGTCAAAATTGGCCGGGAATCCAATCAGACCGACGCCACGATTTCCAGCGGCCGCAATCACGAGCGCATCCTTGCGATGCAGGTCCTCGACAGCCCGCCCGAGCACCAGACGCCAGTCACCCACTTCCTCGGCTGTCATCTGGTCATCGAAAAAGCACAAGGAAAGGTTGATAACGCAGGGAACGTTGACGTACTGCTGCTCGATGAACAATCGGAACATCCAGTCCAGACCGTAAACGGTTCGCCAAAGGCTCGCCCGCAACGTCTCGCTTTCTATGACGGATGCGACATGCAGATTGACGTCCCTCGTCAGCCCGTATCTCTTCCCGGCGATAATGCCGCAGACATGCGTTCCATGACCGTCAGTGTCGAAACCGCGCACATTTCGTGAAGACTTGCCGTCAACCGCACTGGGCGGAAAATACCGGAACTCCACCCGCTTTCCCTTGAACTCCGTGTGGTCCGCGTCAATGCCGGTATCCAGCACGCCGACCAGGACGCCCGTCCCGCGGATGTTTCGATCCCATGCGTCCCCGATGGCAGCAAGAGGCCAGGCTTGCCTCGTGCCGCGTCGGACCGTCGGCTCATTTAGAAAAGGCTGGTCACTATCTGTTCGGACATCAAGAACCACATCGAAATCCTCGTGCGCCGCGTCAAGAACAGCGCCAATTTTCGTGTCGTCTTGCAACCGGACGGCCACGGCCCGAACCAGAGACAATCTTTCATACATGCCCGCATTCGGGCTCTGCAACTTGACCCCGATCGCCAAATCTTTCTTCTTCAGATCAACACCGGTCACATCGTCCAACCCGATCTTTTCGAGATTTTTCAATGCGGGCTCGACGGCAGTATTGAACCGCTCCGCAACGTTCCTGACCTCCTGTGCGACGGCCGCAGCACCTCGCGGGAAAGTCGATACGCCGATTTTTTCGATCATTTCCTGTTTTGGTACCAGAATAACGCGGATGCCGGGTGAGCCGCGTTGAATACGCTGCATGATAGTCAAGTCGGACATTATCTGTTCTCTGAAACGGGGGGCGGACTCCGAACACTGCTTACTTTGAATAGCAGACAAAAATACGATTGCAAAGAAAAATGTTACAACTCTGAAATATTGACGCGCGCGAAATCGCGCCACACTCGCGCCAGGTGCCCCGGTCTCATCATGGCAAACAGCAGCATCCGAAACATCTGGATTATCGGCCACAGTTTCTGCTATAAGCTTGGATCAATGTTTTTGGCGGCTCCCAAGTGTCCGCTTCGGAGCCGTCATATTTTTGTGCCCGGCCGCCCTTGGCAGCGGCCGGACCGCTTTGCGAAGGATACGACCATGGTGGAAAAGGTGCCCATGACCCACGGCGGCCATACCAAGCTGCAGGAGGAACTGCGCTTTCGCCAGCAGACCGAGCGGCCACGCATCATCGAGGCCATTTCGGAAGCGCGCGCCCATGGCGACCTGTCGGAAAATGCCGAATACCATGCGGCCAAGGAAGCCCAAAGCTACAACGAAGGCCGCATCGGCGAACTCGAGGATCTGACCGCCCGTGCCGAGATCATCGATTTGTCCAAGCTGTCGGGTACGACGGTGAAGTTCGGGGCGACTGTCAAATTGGTGGACGAGGACACCGAGGAAGAAAAGACCTACCAGATCGTCGGCGACCAGGAAGCCGACGTGAAGGCGGGCCGCATTTCGATTTCCTCGCCGATCGCGCGCGCTCTGATCGGCAAGGCGGCAGGCGAATCCATCGAAGTTGTGGCACCGGGCGGCTCGCGCGGCTATGCGATTCTTGAAATCCGCTGGGGCTGAGCGGACAGCCCGGGCCATGGACAGTCCGGAGCTTTTCATTCCCAACATGCACGGGCGGTTCACCGGCGTGTCTGCCTCGGCGGCGGCGGTGACGCGCGCGCATGCCGACATGTTCGATCTCAGGCTGGTGGGGCGGCCGCTGCCCGGCTGCTCCGGTCCGATCGGCATTTGGCGGGCACTCGAATTGGCACGCACGCCGCCCCCTGGGCGCAGCTTTTCGATCTGGCATGTGCGACGCAACGAGGAAATGCGCGCAGCACTTTTCGCGCGTTCCGTTCTGGGCCTGCCGATCCGGATCGTCTTTACATCGGCAGCCCAGCGCCGCCATTCGCTCTGGCCGCGTTTCCTGATCGGCCGCATGGACGCCGTGATCGCAACGACGGACGAAGCCGCCAAACACGTCGGCAATGTCCGCGCCGTCGTTCCGCACGGCGTCGACGTCGACCGGTTTCATCCGGCGCTGGACCGCGCTGCCGCCTGGGCTGCGACCGGATTTCCAGGCACAACCGGCATTGCCGCCATCGGCCGGATACGGCCCGAGAAGGGAACCGACCGCTTCGTCGCGGCGATGATCTCGGCCCTTCCCGGGCTGCCCGACGTGACCGCTCTTGTCATCGGTCGCGCCGCGCCGGAGCATGGGGGTTTTCTCGCGCGCCTCAAGGCGGATGTGGCGGCGGCCGGTCTGTCGAAGCGGATCCTGTTTCCCGGCGAAATCCCCCCTGACGAGATGCCTGGCCTGGTGCGCGGGCTGAGCCTGCTGGTGGCGCTGCCGAGATATGAAGGCTACGGCCTGACCCCGCTTGAGGCGATGGCCTCAGGAGTTCCGTTCGTGGCCAGCGATGCGGGCCACTTCGACCAATTTTCCACAAACGGTGCGGTGGGCGAGATCGTGCCGGACGGTGACGTGACGCTGGCCTCGCTCAAGATCAAGGCGCTGTTGGGTGACGCGCGCCGCCACGCCCACATGGCCCAGGCGGCGCGGCAGCGCGCGGTTTCAGATTTCAGCGTCCAGACGGAGGCGCGCGCCATTTCCGAGGTCTATCGCACGCTCTGGGCGGAAAGCGGGCAGGCATGACCGGCAGGATCGGAGCGTTCGTCATTCACCTTTCCCGCGCCACCCAGCGCAAGTCTCAAGTCGAGCGCATAAAGGCAGCCTGTCCGCTGGCGGTCATTGTGATTGACGCGGTGGATGGAAGCCGCCTGTCCGACAGCGAGATCAGCGCTGTGCATGTCCCGGCAGGCCTCTATGATCCGCCCTATCCGTTCGACATCTCAAAGGGTGAAATCGGTTGCTTCCTTTCCCACCGCAAAGCCTGGCAAGCCATCCTCGACGGCGGTTTTGATGCCGGGCTTGTCATTGAGGACGACGTGGAGATCGAGCCTGCGACTTTCGGGCCTGCGCTCGCCGCCGCGATCGCTGAACTCGGCCGGGCTGGCTTCGTCCAGTTCCAGGTCCGGCCGATCCGGAACCCCGGACCGGTGGTGGCAAGCGCAGGCGAAATTGTCTTCCGCAGGCCGGTCATCGTGCCGCTGCGCGCGTCCTGCACGCTCTATTCAGCCGACGCCGCCCGCCACCTGCGCGCCCGGACGGAGTGCTTCGACCGACCAGTGGACGGCTATCTGCAATTGCACTGGGAAAGCGGGCTGAGGCCCTGGCTGGTGGAACCCTCAGGCGTCACCGACCGCGGCAGCGCCACCGGCGGCACCACAATCCAGGCCCGCAATGTGCCTTTCGGGCGTCGCCTGCGCCGGGAAATCCTGCGCCCGCTCTACCGCTGGCGCATCCGCTCGCTCTCCAACCGCGCCGAGGCGACCAATCCGGCGCGTTGACCTTGTAACCCGGCTGGACCGCCCGCCCTCGATCGGATAACCAAGGCCGATGTCCAGCTTCGACCGTCTTGTTTCCACTTTCCTGCCACCGCGACTCGCCACGGCCATCGCCCGCCGCCTGCTGAAATCCACCGGCGTGGGCCACGGCGGAATTGTCGCCAAATCAGGTGAGATCGAAGCCGCGCGGACCGCACTCATTCTAGCCGGGGCGTCGACGACCTCCCCCCTGCTTTTCGACGTGGGCGGCAACGTTGGCGAATGGACGCTCGCCGCACGCACCACGTGGCCGAAGGCGAGGGTGCATGTGTTCGAACCCTCCGCCCGGCATCTTGAGGAACTGGCCAGAACCGTGGGAAAGCTCGCCGCCGTGACGGTCAACCCGCTGGCACTTGGAGCTGAAGCCGGATCGGCCACCCTCTACAAGGATACAGCCATCACCGGCCTTGCCTCCATGACCCGCCGCGACCTTGCCCATGTCGGGCTGTCGATGGACCTGAGCGAGACCATCAAAGTCACCACGCTCGATGAATACTGCCTTGCGCACGGAATATCCGCCATCGACCTTCTCAAGATCGATGTCGAAGGCCACGAACTCGATGTGCTGAAGGGTGGAACACGCCTGTTTCAGACCCGGGCGGTCGCGGCGGTGCAGTTCGAGTTTGGCGGCTGCAACGTCGACACACGCAGCTTCTTCCGCGATTTTTATCGCTTTTTCGAAACCCACGGCTACCTGATCCATATCATCAGACCAGGTGGCAAGCTTTCCGCAGTGGCACGCTACTCCGAGTTCAACGAGCAGTTCATGACCACCAATTATATAGCCGTGCGGGCGAAGGGCTGACCGCCGATGGCCACGCCCCGGGTCATCGCCCGCCTGCACGGCGGCCTCGGCAACCAGCTTTTCCAATACGCGGCCGGTCGCGCGGTGGCGCTTGCGGGCTCGGCAGAACTGGTGCTGGACGCGCGGCTGTTCACCCCGGACACTGCGTTTGGCTACGAGCTTGACCACTTCGCCATCGTCGGGCGACCTGGCTTGCTGTCGGAGTTGCCGCCTGACAAGACCACACCGCTGAGATATGGGCTCTGGCGGCTGTTTGGCAGGGCGCCCCGGTTCCGGCGCGAGCGCGGACTGGCCTTTGATCCCGGCGTTCTGGACGCCAGACCGGATGTGTACCTGCACGGGTATTTCCAGAGCGAGCGCTATTTCAAGCCGATCGAAGCCGCCATCCGCTCCGAGCTGACCTTCCGCGCAGCCCCCACACTGGCCAATGCCGCGATGGCGGCACGGATAGCCAAAACCCATGCAGTCTCGCTGCATGTAAGGCGCGGCGACTATGTCGCCAGTGCCAGGGCGCGCGCCACCCACGGCGCGCCAGCGCTCTCCTTCTATGCCCGCGCCCTCGACCATATCCGAGGCGAACGCGCACCAGAGCCGGTGGTATTCGTCTTCTCCGACAATCCGGCCTGGGCCGCCGATCATCTCGAACTTGATGCCGAGACGGTCTTCGTGTCGCTCAACAACGGCAGGACAGCGCACGAGGACCTGCGGCTGATGAGCCTGTGCCGCGACCACATCATCGCCAATTCCACCTTCTCCTGGTGGGGTGCATGGCTTGATGCGCGCCCGGACAAGATCGTGGTGGCACCGGACCGCTGGTTCGCAAGCGACCGGCTGCGCAATCCCGACATCTGCCCGCCGTCCTGGGTCCGGATTGGCGATTGACCGCGCCGGGACGGTCGGGCATGGATGCCCGCGACCATCGAAAGGCGGATCTGACCATGAAACTCGACTTTGCGCTCAAGGAAATGCTCAACCGCCTGCGCGGCAAGAAACGGCATGGACCCGTCTCAAGGAAGCATTTCCAGCTCACGCTCGATCTGGCTCGCGACCGCAACCGGATCCTGGAGGAAAGCGATCCGCAGATAAGGGGCTTTCTTCTGCATGCCATGTCGCTCGGCCATCTTTCCCGTTCGCAGATTTTTCAGGACACCTTCGTGCTCTACGCGCTCAACGGAAAGCGGGACGGCTTTTTCTGCGATTTTGGCGCAACCAACGGGCTGTTCCTCTCCAACAGTTTCATGCTGGAGACGCATATGGGCTGGACCGGCATCTGTGCGGAACCTGCGCTGAGCTGGCACGCGGAACTGAAGCAAAACCGCCCCTCGGCGACCATCGAAACCCGCTGCGTCTGGGCGCGAACGGGCGAGCGGCTGACGTTCTCCGAAACCCGCTCCAAGGAATTGTCGACGCTCACCCAGTTCGAGAATTCCGACAACCATTCGCGCCGACGCAAGAGCGCGCGCACCTATATGGTGGAAACGATCTCGCTCAACGACATGCTCGATATCCACGGCGCGCCAGCTGACTTCGATTATCTGTCAATGGACACCGAAGGCAGCGAACTCGACATTCTCAAGGCTTTTGACCTTGGTCGCTATCGGCCGAAGGTGATGACCATCGAGCACAATTACACGGTCAACCGCGCGGTTATCCACGATCTGCTTGTGGCACAAGGATATCGTCGCGTGCTGCCGGAAGTGTCGCTGTTTGATGACTGGTACCTCTCGCCCGATGTCTCGCTGAAAGCCCTGTGAAACCGCTGCGGATCACCTGGTTCGGGCAAATATCGCATTCATGTGCGGACGCCGCAGCAGCGTCCGGCGTGTGAGCCCGCGGGCGGCGAGCCAGGGTTCCAGCTCAGCCAGCAGCACCCCGCCGTCATAGACCGGCTTTACCGAGACTTCCGATTCCAGATACCTGATCGCAGCAAGAACTCTGGCGGCGCCCTTGAGACAGATGAGTTCGGCCCCTTGCACGTCGAGCACCAGAACATCCACGGCTTCAGGAGATATGCCGGCATCGGCCAGTGCGGCGTCGAGCGCGCGCATCGGCAATTCAAGGATCTCGCCGGTCTCGCGCACGCTGGCAAAACGATCTCCCTCGCCGCGCTGCAGCCTGAACATCGAATTGGACGCTCCCTCGTTGTCGAACAGGTGGAACTCAGCCGTCGCCCCGTCACTTTCCCCGACCAGCGCCTGAACAAGGACATGGCGCGTGCGCGGCGCACCCGTCAGCCGGGCGAACAGGCTTGGCGGACGGCTTTCGATGGCACGGATATGGGCTTGGAGCTTGGCGAAGATGTCGGGTGCCGCTTCAAACCACACCACCGTTCGTGCGCCCCAGTCCTGGTAGCGCGCCGCTTCCTCGCCATAGTGGGCACCTACATGGACAATCGTCATGCCCCGCAATGTGCGGCCGCGCATCAACAAATACCGCAATATGTTCATGCCGCGATTTCCCCAAAATCCACCAGGGTGCGTAAAATTCCCGCCTCGAGCCCGATCTTCGGCCGCCAGCCCAAGCCCGCAATCTTGCCTGAATCCATCAGCTTGCGCGGGGTGCCGTCCGGCTTCGTCAGATCGAGCTCGATCCTGCCTTCATATCCCGCAGCCTTTGCGATCAGCCCGGCAAGCGCACGGATCGTCACCTCGCGGCCGGACCCGACATTGACATGCTCGAAATCAGAATAGTGCTGCATCAGGAAAACCAACCCGTCGGCGCAGTCATCAGCATGCAGGAACTCCCGGAGCGGCGTGCCCGATCCCCACAGCGTGATGGCGGCAGCACCCCGGTCGCGCGCCTCGACCACCTTGCGGATCAGCGCCGGCAGCACATGGCTGGACAGCGGATCGTACGTGTCGCCCGTGCCATAGAGATTGGTGGGCATGGCGGAGATGAAATCGGCGCCATATTGGCGGCGATAGGACTGGCAGAGCTTGATGCCGGCGATCTTGGCGATGGCATACCACTCGTTGGTGGGCTCGAGCGGGCCTTCAAGCAGCGCGCTCTCCGGGATCGGCTGCGGGGCAAATTTCGGATAGATGCAGGAGGACCCAAGGAACATCAGCTTCTCGACGCCCGAGCGGTGCGCCGCATGGATGATATTGGCCTCGATCATCAGGTTGTCGTAAAGAAAATCGGCAGGCTGGCTGTCATTGGCGAGGATGCCGCCGACCTTCGCTGCAGCGAGGAAGACCGCCTCAGGGCGGTGGGCATCAAACCAGGCCTCGACCTCCACCTGCCGCGTAAGATCGGCCTCCGACCGGGTGGCAGTCAGGATCGTGCAGCCCTCGCTTTCCAGTCGCCGCACCAGCGCCGAGCCCACCATGCCGCGGTGGCCGGCCACATAGACCCGCTTGCCTTCAAGCCTGTAGAGCGGGTCAGCCATAACGCTTGGCCTCCGCGAGGTCAGCCTCGGCCATCTCGCGAACCAGCTCCTCAAACGAGGTCTGTGGCGACCAGCCGAGTTGCTGGCGTGCTTTGGACGCATCCCCGAGCAGGGTTTCAACTTCTGTGGGGCGGAAATAGCGCGGATCGACGCAGACGATGACGCGTCCGGTCTTGTCGCGGCCAACTTCCTCCATGCCCTCGCCCTGAAACGAGATCGTCATGCCGATGGCATCGGCGGCCGCACGCACGAAATCGCGCACCGAATATTGCACGCCCGTGGCGATCACATAATCTTCCGGTTTGTCCTGCTGCAGCATCAGCCACTGCATTTCGACATAATCGCGCGCGTGACCCCAATCGCGCCGCGCATCCAGATTGCCAAGCCTGAGCATGTCCTGCTGGCCGAGGCTGATGCGGGCCAGCGCCCGGGTGATCTTGCGGGTGACGAAAGTCTCGCCCCGAAGCGGGCTCTCATGGTTGAACAGAATGCCATTGCAGGCGTAGAGCCCGTAGGCCTCGCGGTAGTTGACGGTGATCCAGTAGGCATAAAGCTTGGCCACCCCGTAGGGGCTGCGCGGATAGAAGGGCGTCCGCTCGGTCTGCGGCGTCTCCTGGACAAGGCCGTAGAGCTCGGACGTGGAGGCCTGATAGAAGCGGGTCTTGCCGCCGAGCCCCAGGATCCGAATCGCCTCAAGCAGCCGAAGCGTGCCGAGCGCATCCGAATTGGCGGTGTATTCAGGCTCCTCGAAGGAGACGGCCACATGGCTCTGGGCGGCGAGATTGTAGACCTCGTCCGGCTTGACCTGCTGGAGGATATGGGTGAGCGAGGAGGAATCCGTCATGTCGCCGTGGTGGAGCACGAACTGGCCAGACTGTCCGGGTTCACCCTCCATCAGATGATCGATGCGGGCGGTGTTGAACAGCGAGGTCCGGCGCTTCACTCCGTGCACCTGGTAGCCCTTCGCCAGCAGGAATTGGGAGAGGTAAGCGCCATCCTGACCGGTCACGCCGGTGATGAGGGCCGTCTTAACGGAAGTCTGGGTCATGGGATCAGGCGGTCTTTCCTTCGCGCTGCCCCAGCAGGATGCGGGCGGCGGACAGTTCATGATTGGCGAAAGTATTGGCCTTTTCCCTGTTTTGGCGGATAAATTCAAGTCTTGCCGCATAGTCCGCCTCCGACAGCCTGGTCAAGGCCGTGGCGATATCATCGCGTCCTTCGCACAGGATCATGCCGCGGGTGTCGAAAAAGTCGCCGATGTCGGGCGCGCCCCAGTAGATCGGCACTGTTGCGCACAGCAAGCAGTCAATCAGTTTCTCGGAGAAGTAGGAGGGTTCGCAAACATTCTCGATGATCACCGAATAGCGGTAGGGCGCAAGTCCGTCGGACTTGTGCACAAAGGGCTTGTAGCCCCTGCCGATGATGTCGACCAAAAGCCCTTCAGCCTGGACCCGCTCGACCACCGCATGGCGCAACCGATGGCCTTCAAAATAGGTCTTGGCCGAGGCGATCAGCGAGACGCTGGCCTCTTTGGTGATGTCCACGTCGCGCCAGTCCGGCACCCAGGTCGAGCCAAAGACAAAGCGAAGGCCGTTGGGAATGGCCGCAAGCAGCGCCGCGTTGGACGCCAGCACCTTGTAGAAGCGCGGCCAAAGCAGCCTGAGCCAGAGCATGTTGCGGCGATGCACGGCCTCCGGTTCCACCACCATGACCGACACCTTCGCCCGCACCCCGGGCCGCGGCATGTAAAGCAGGCGCGAGGAAATGTAGCACAGGAGATGGTCGTCGGCACCGAGATCGCCGACCCGTCCCTCCTTGACCCGCCCCTCCTTGAGGCACTCTGGCTCGAACCGCTCCGGCCGGCCGAGCGGCCAGGCGAGCGCATCAAGCGGCAGATGCGCGAGCGCAGGCGTCACGCGGGTTCCGTAAGGCAGGATCGCCACCGTCGGCGCAGCCCGATCACCCATCGCCGAGCCGATAAAGCGAATTGTTGCGGGTGCGGCCGACCAATCTGTAGCCGTGCCGGGCGAAGGCCGCAGTGCAACCGGGATAGTCGGCATCGGGCACCGGATGCTCGATGACGACGCGGCGCGGCAGGAGCGTCCGCAGCGCCCCATCAAGAAAGGGCACCAGCGCCTTGTCCTCATGGCCCTCGATGTCGATCTTGAGTCCGTCGATGCGGTCAAGGCCTGCTTCGGCGACCACGGACGCGAGTGTGCGCACAGGGATTGGTCCGGTCCCGGTCTCCTCGACAGCAACAATGGCGTCATCGTTCTTGCGCACCGAAAGCGCGCCGGAGCCTTCGCGGTCGCTTACCGCACAGGCAATGGCGTTGATGTTGGAGAGACCGCTCAGCCGCGCGTTGCGCGCGAGCCGGGCTGCCATCATCGGATTGGCGTCGATGGCCAGCACCTGACCTTGCGGCCCGGCCAGCACCGCCAACGGGAGCGCATAAAGACCGATGTTTGAGCCCACATCGACAAACACCGCACCTGCGCGCGCATCTTCGATGAGGAAATCAAGATCCCGTCCGTTGTAATCGGGGCTCAGCAGCAGACCATACTCGATCAGATTTCGACCACCTTCGAGCCGGAAAGTGGCACCCCGGAAGGCGACATCAATGGGCCGCCCCCGACCCAGGAGAAAGACGAGGCGCGTGATGGTTGAGCGGAACAGCCCGCGGCTGAGGGGGGTTGCCCGTGCGACCGAAATCAGCGCCTGCTGCACCCCGTTTTGCGGCGCGCTCCTGGGCTCGCCCCCCGCTCCACCGGCCTGCCAGCGCGCGGCGTCGAGCGGTTTCCAGTCCGGTCCGCTCACAGAGCCACCAGCCCCTCTTCCTTGACCTTCCGGATGGTCAACATGGTGCGCACCGTGTCGACATTCTCGGTCGAGGTCAGCTCCTCAACGACGAAATCCTGGAAATGGGTAAGGTTGCGCGCCACGCAATGCAAAAGGAAATCGGATTCCCCCGACACCAGCCAGGTTTCGCGCACGATCGGCCAGGCCTGGGTCCGGGCGGAAAAGGCTTTCAGGTTGGCGTCCGATTGATGCTTGAGCCCGACCATGCAGAAGGCCACCAGATCATAGCCCAGCAGCGGCGCGTTCAGCATCGCCCGGTAGCTCTTGATGACGCCGGCGTCCTCAAGCTTGCGCATGCGTCGCAGGCAGGGAGGAGCGGATATGCCGACGCGCGCGGACAGCTCCACATTGGTGATGCGGCCGTCGCGCTGCAGTTCCTGCAGGATCCGGATGTCGATCGCATCCAGTTCGGCCTTGAAGACCATGTCAGCCCCCCGGGAATGGTTTGGCGCGGAAAGCTGTCCGCGCGAAACTTTATTGCGTCACCCCTCCCTGTTTGTCCAGCGCCGCAACCACGCGCGCGCGAAGTTCTGTGCGTAAGATGTCTTTCGGCTTGAAAGCGGCCATGCCTCATCCCTAAATGAGGACGGGCTGACAGTCGGCTGCAAGACTTTCCCGTGTGGTGCGGCGGAAACCGGGATGGCAGATTGTCGCCGCCAGACCAGACCGACCCCGCCTGGCCGACCCCGCCTGACCGACCTCGCCAGATTGACCCCGCCAGATTGGCCCCGCCTGACCGACCCCGCCAGATTGGCCCCGCCAGATTGGCCTAGACTGACCCGACTTGAGGTATCGATCCATGACCACCCGCCACGTCCCCGTTCTCATCATCGGCTCCGGCCCGGCCGGCTACACCGCAGCCATCTATGCCGCGCGCGCCTTGCTCAAGCCGGTCCTGATCGCCGGCATGGAACAGGGCGGACAGCTCATGATCACCACCGATGTCGAGAACTACCCCGGCTATGCCGAGCCGGTCCAGGGTCCTTGGATGATGGAGCAGATGCTCAAGCAGGCTGAGCATGTGGGAACCGAGATCATCAACGATCTGGTCACGGAGGTCGACCTCTCAAGGCGCCCCTTCACCGTGCACACCGATTCCGGCACCACATGGAACTGCGACACACTCATCATCGCCACCGGCGCCCAGGCCAAATGGCTCGGAATTGCATCGGAAAAGACCTTCATGGGCTTTGGCGTGTCGGCCTGCGCCACCTGCGATGGCTTCTTCTATCGCGGCAAGAAGGTGATCGTGGTCGGCGGCGGCAATTCCGCCGTCGAGGAGGCGCTCTATCTTTCCAATCTCGCCGCCCATGTGACGCTCGTCCACCGTCGCGGTACGCTCCGCTCGGAGAAGATCCTGCAGGAGCGGCTGTTCGCCAAGCCCAATGTCGACATCATCTGGGACACCGAACTCGTCGAATATCTTGGCACGCCGTCCGTTGGTCCGATGCCTGCGTCGGTCAATGCGGTGCGGCTCAGAAACCGCAAGAGCGGGGTGGAAACCGAGATGCCGATCGACGGCGTCTTCGTCGCCATAGGCCACGCTCCGGCCGTCAGCCTGTTCGAAGGCAAGCTGCGCCAGAAGCCGAACCGGTATCTCTGGACAGCGCCCGATTCCACCGCCACCGACATTCCGGGCGTCTTTGCGGCCGGCGACGTGACCGACGACGTGTTCCGCCAGGCCGTGACGGCGGCGGGCATGGGATGCATGGCGGCGCTGGAGGCGGAGCGGTTTCTTGCCGAAATGGTTCCCCATGCTCAGGCGGCTGAATGACGGGACACATGAAACGCTCTAGTGGATTGAGTTTGACATTTGGTACCCATTTCCGGCGCGTCCAAAACCAAATGTCAAACTCATAAAATCCACTAGAATCATAAGCTTACTAGTGGTTTCTCTGATTCCAACATTTGCGCTGGAAGGTGCGGCAACGGGATGCAAATGTTGGAATCAAACCACTAGAGCAATTGCAGCGAAAGTGGCACCGCTTTCGCGTCCGGAATTGCGTCAAAACAAGAGGATAGAGCTGTTTCGGCGATTCTGACAACGCCGGAACAGCTCTAATGCACGTCGCGATATCGCACAAATGAATCCATTTGT
>JBBQJA010000075.1:0-13299 GCA_038325465.1 Hyphomicrobiales bacterium
GCGATGGGCCTGCTCGGCACCATGTCGGCTGTCGGGACAGCCGCCGGTCCGGCACTCGGGGGCCTGCTGATCGGGCTCTTCGGATGGCGGGCGATCTTCGTTGTCATGGTCCCTGTCGCTCTTCTCGCTCTCTGGCTTGTCGCGCGCCGTCGAACGAGCGTAGAAACCCGCGCCTGCGACATGTCCGCCGGCTTCGACGTGGCGGGAATGGTGGCCCTGGGCCTCGCCCTTGCCGCCTTCAGCCTAGCCGCCACCATCGGGGGCGGGCAGCTCGGCGGTCTGAATGTGGCGTGCCTGCTTGCCGCCCTCGGCGGCGGGGTTCTATTCGCACTCATCGAGCGGAGGGTGCCGTCGCCCCTCGTCCCGCTGGAAATCCTGACGGAGCGGACGCTCAGCGCGGCACTGGCGATGAACGCCGTGGTCGCGGCCGTGATGATGGCAACGCTGGTGGTCGGTCCGTTCTACCTCGCCTTCGCGCTCGGCCTCCGGGAAGCTTCGGTCGGGCTCGTCATGTCAATAGGACCCGTGATCTCGACGCTGTCCGGCGTGCCGTCCGGGCGCGTCGTGGACCAGATCGGCACGAAGGCCGCCTCGATCCTAGGTCTGGCTCTCATGATGGCGGGCGCGTTCGGGCTATCGTTTCTGCCCCCGATCTTCGGCCTTGTCGGCTACGTGGTCTCGATCGCGGTCCTCACGCCCGGCTACCAGCTCTTTCAAGCCGCTAACAACACGGCCGTGATGGCGGACGTGCCCGATGGACGGCGCGGCACTGTCTCCGGCATCCTCGGACTCTCACGCAACCTCGGGCTCGTGACTGGGGCCTCCGTGATGGGAGCGGTTTTCGCGGCGGCGGCCGGAACTGGCGACGTGACCCTCGCCGCTCCGGCCGATGTGGCACGCGGACTACGGATCACCTTTGCCGTGGCGGGTGGGCTCCTGGTCCTTGCCATCGGGATTGGAACGACGCGGCCACAGCCTTCTATGAGGTCTTGAGGCGTGAGGGCGGGCGTTCCGCTACGCCGTTGCAGATGTATGACTGCTTGAAGATTCAGTCTGCGCCATCCATGTCAGATGTAAGCGGCTCCCGAGCTGTAAACAGTCGAGTCGGAGCGGCCAGGTTCCCTTAGTCGACTCGATCGCCGAAAGGCCAATTCCTGGCTGCTGGCCTAACCGTGTTTCCGGCTCCTGTATGGGACCTTCACGGCTATATATGGGAGGATCACCATGAGAATAGGTGTGACATTCCAAGCCAGTAAGTCAAACGGTGATGAATATCGCTGCGAGATCGTTCTGAGCCTAACAGCTCTGGTCTGGCTTGCGAGCTTCTTCGTCTAAGACGGGATCGGGGGTTGTCTTCGGACAACCCCTTTTTCTTTTATGCTTTTACAAGCCAGTATGTATTGAAGAGGATGAACCTTTGGACACATCGAACATTCCACCCTCGATACATCGCCAATGGGCGCAGCCTGACATACCGATAATCGTTCGGTCCGGCCTGAAAGGTGACAAGCTGACGGCCCGTCTACCTTACCGCACCGACAATCGGCAGTGGCTCACAGGACTCGCGACAGGCCACCGTAGGCCAACGATCCGTTTCGCACATACCGAAAAGTCGTGGAAACTGCCTCTGAGCTGGCTCAACCGCTTCGTTGATGGCGCACTGAACCGCTATGGCCGTGTTTATGTCGTTCAACCGTTCCGCGAAATGGAGAAGTGCGCACCAGCCTGTCGCAACGCGGTCGGACATGACTGTCAGTGTTCGTGCATGGGTGCAAATCACGGTGCAGGTGACGGTAACGGCTGGTTCGATGTATCGGACACATTCTCGTTTCGATGGGGGCCGCAGGAAGCCGCGATCCGCCTTATGACACGCAGCGCCTAATCCGCATCAATCCTCGAAGAACCGTGCGTCGATGGCTTTGGAAAACCGCAGAAATGCTGTCACGCTGTCGAACACGAAGCGTGCTTCCTCCATCTGCACTAGGTTGGGATTGTCATGCGCGAAAGACTGGTCATTGCGAATTGGATTCATCGCCTCAAAAACACTAATTGAACTTTTCACAATGCGTTCCGAGATCGGGTTCAGGTTCTGTTGCTCGCGTAAAATTTTTACGTATTTGGCTACCCGCGCATGAAGGGCATCATCCTTACCGCATTCTCCACCACCATGCCTGCGAACAAGAGACGCAAAACGCTTCATGCAATATGTATGAAGACGGTCCAGAACTGCTTGAGGCTTATTTGCGTCAAGATCACGGCGTATTGAAGCGACAAGCTCCTCCAGCGTCTCATTCGGCTCAAACGTCTCGATTGCGGATGTATCAATGACGTCAGCGCGACCCTCGATTCGGGCGATGACGGAAAAATATAAGTCTCGCAGCTTTTTTTCGTTCTTTGCCGGTGGCGAAAATTCCATCGCGTCCCGATATTCCCACATCTCGCGCAGTATCTTAGCCACCAGCGTCAGCTGAGCGCGTTCGATGAATGAACGTAACCTGTTTGCCTTTGATGTTCCCCGACCATTAAAAAGCTGCGTTTGATCTTGAGGGTCAATAGAGATTATTTCATAGAAAAAATCGTTGAATGTCCGATCGCTGAAATTCAGAACATATCCTGACTCCATACCAAGCGCCTGCTCTAACGCTTCGCGCTCCGAACGTGGGATCAGCTTCTCATATTTTTTTCCTAGCATTATTTCCGTCAACCCAACCAAGAGCGCAGCTTTTCTTCCACGCGCTGCATCTGCTTATCCATCTCGCTCGTAGTTACATTATGGTCGGTCAGGTATTTTCGAATGGCTATCTCTGCTTCAGCCCAAGTCACACCTTGCTCCAGCATCATGTCCATCATGGTAAGCGCTCGCTTTTCGTCATTGGGATGCATTGCGAAAGGTGCTGTCATACCTGCGAAGCAGCCTGGAATATGTTGTTGCCAAGGTTTCATCGTTCTTCCTTACGTTCTATTCTTATTTGACGACGCGAAGCTGCGCGCCCCTCTGAGGCCGAATAGATTCCGCCGCCAACCCGAACGTCAGCTTTTCGATCTCGTCCAGGGGAAGGTTCAGAGCCCGCGCAATAGTGTCCTTGGTTTTTCCTTCTTGCCAGAGATGATCAAGAACCTGCTTCCAGACGCGAGACTTGTCGCGTTCCGTGCCGTCCGGCTCTCCCCTCCGATACCCTCTTTGGGTCAGGTCAATGCAAATGGACCGGTACTGCCAGTCCGTCAGCAACTCCAGACGATGACTGCGGTATGCCAAGGCCATTGCCGAGACACGCCACCTCTTCTTGAGATTCAGGATGAGCTGGACCGATGGTGAACGGGGGACACGACCACGCACATCTTCCGATGGCATCAGGAAACTGGCCGCAAAGGCATTGGCCTCCCGTTCCACATCCCGGCCGTGAAGCGTGTTGCCACCGGCATGAAGGATCAGATGCCCCAGCTCATGCGCAGCATCCATGACGCCGTGTTCTGCCGTCTTCATGGTGTTGAGAAACACGTACGGAACACCGTCCTGCCAGAACGAAAATGCATCCACGTTCAGGGTTTCTTCGGCCAGCGAAAACACCCGGACGCCTTTGGCCTCCAACAGAGCGATCATGCTCGCGATCGGCTTCTCGCCCAATCCCCATGCCTGACGCAGCGCCCGCGCGGCGGCGGCAGGGTCCGGTTCATATCCCATGTCCGGAAGAGCCGAATCCGGGAGGTTGAACTCGTCGAAGAGCCAGCGACCTACATCGACGCCGATTTCTCCGGCCGCACGCGCGGCCTCGCGCTCGCGTACGCTGGTCCGCTTCAGGCTGCGGAAGCTGACCGCCTCGGCGGGCAGTTCGCACGTCTCTGGAGCATAGAAAAATCCGACGGGGTAACGCGTGGCATTGGCCAACGCCTCCACCGTGTCCGCCAGAGGTTCATTGCGGCCCGTTTCGATCCGCGACAGATGAACCCGAGACAGCCCAGAGGCTTCGGCCACCTGAATCGCGGTCATTTTTCTTCGTTTGCGGGCAAGCACCAGGCGTTTATGATTAAATGAGAGTTTCTCTGTCATTTCCGCGAGATCGTGATGTCGAAGTCGACAGCGTCATCGTCCGAAGATCCGCGATCTTTAAGACGGTCGAAATCGCTTCCGTCGTGTACGAAAATACGCTCGATGAAGTCCGAGAACTCGCCCTTCGTGATCAAGGCTTGCGTAACCTCGACGGCTCCGTCTTGGGCAACCATGACGTACCAGACCTCGATGCTCATCCCTTCGCCCGAGTAGGTAGACGGCACGACCTCTTCGATCAGGTCGAAAGCCGATCCCTGACTGAGGCGTTCTGACCCTGCGCCTTTGCGGCTTCGCGGTTCGGGCAGTTTCGACAGGCTGCACGCCACATCGACATTCTGGTAAAGAGTAACGACCTGCCTGTCAGGATGACGGACACCGTTGGTGCCGTAGGACTGATCGAGCGTCCATTTGCGTTTCAGAAAGGTCGAGCGCAGTTCGCGGGTGCCGTACTGATACGCAAGCTGTCCTGCACCGTTGGCAGGGAAGAGCGGTGACGACCCGGTTGCGTGCATGCTGGCGGCGACGTCCCGGATATCGAGAATGTCCTGCCGATCCATGCCGAGTTCGTTCAGGCGACGGTCTACGTCGATATCGTCAATGTAGACCTTGGTTACAGCTCTCGGCATGAGAATCTCCATGTTACAATTCGTTGCCCTCTATGATGGCAGGTAAATGTAACATGGCAAGCGCAATACGCTGCCAGAGGCTCAAAAATCAGATGCGGTGGTCAGCCGCAGTTGCTGAATCCGCCACATGCAGCAGAGTTGCACTGTCGATAGATAACGCTCTCGCCAATACAACCAGCTCAATGACGTCGACACGGCGTTCACCGCTCTCGACACGTGCAACAAACGACTGATGACACTTCAAGCGGTTCGCCAGCTCCGACTGCGTAAACCCAGCTGCCTTTCTGGCTTCGATGAGTGCCTTACAGAGCGCCTCATGGCCTTCGCTTCGTATTGTCTTGGCCACCTGTCGCGATCTCCCTCGCGACGGCGTTAATCTACTTGTCAGATAATCTAAAAAGTGGATAATAGAGGGTCTAAGGGATGTCTCATCCCCACATGGGCCCGAGGCCATTGTCCCCCCAAACATCATCCTACCCAGAGGTTATCCCATGAACATCATTACTGTTTTCAATCCCAAAGGCGGCACCGGGAAAACCACTGCTGTCATGGCACTGGCATCCGGCCTTATCGAGGCAGGCGACCGTGTAGCCGTACTGGACATATCCGAACCCGCGCGGTCACGCCTGACCGGATCGCGTTTTTTGGCCATCTGGCAGGATGCAATGGTTGAAACCGGCATCGTCCCAGAACAGCTCGTGACGGTTCCGGCTAAAACCGAGGAGAGCATGTCCCAGGCAATGGACGTCCTGACTCGACACGGCTTCGATCACGTACTGGTGGATACCGGCACCCACGTGGACCAGCGTACAATCAACATACTGGAACACAGCAAGCTGGTGATCTCGCCATTCCGGTTCGCGCAAGAAGCGGCCTGGGCCAGCCACTGGTTCGCTGGCAACGGCCACGGTCTCGCTCCCATTCTCGGCCTTTCGACCGGCGCTGGTGATTTTGAGGAAGAACTGCTGGCACGCGACACCTTCACAGCCGGACCTGTCCTACGAAAAAGCCTGACCAAGAGCGGCCTGATCGACACGCAGTTCCAGCGGGGACACCTGTTCGCCCGTAACTGGCGTGAGGATCTTGCCCCGGAGGTTCGCTCACCCAATGCCCGCGCCTGCCGGTGGGACACATACACCGCCCGCGCGGAGGTCATGGCCCTGTGCCTGGAAATCGCTGATATCCTGAAGATGGGCAGACCGGATGGCTACATCGTCAACCGGCCGCTGGCGACCGGCGATGCCTTTGCGCACCTGCGCGAGCTGCTGGAAGCCGACGAGCGGGCCGAACGGGCCGAAGCCGAAATGCTTGCAGATTGAGGGAGGCCAGCCAATGAATCGCTTTCTGATCACCCCTCTTCTCACCATTCTGGTTCTCCCGACCCTCGCCCTCGCCGAAGACACCCTGACGCCCCTCGATCCGCCCGCAGAGCGGCCCTATCCCTACGAGATCCTCGGGTTGCAGCCCGGCGACAGTCTTGACGATGTAATGGCTGTTTTCGCCGACAGGTCCGACGCGGAGCCGACCGGGGAAAGCGAGGTCATCAGCGTGCAATCCCCTGACGGCCGATCCTTTGAATTCACCTACGAGCTGTCCCGCCAGATCGGCGGGCTGTCTTTCAACGACCGGATGGCGGAAGTGAACTTCCCGGAGAACATCGTGGCCTCCCTGATGTCGGATGTGATGGAACAGCGCCCCGTCAGCCTCTCCCGCTCCATGCGCCTGCCCACAGGCGATCTGCCGACCGCACAGGCCCTGCAAGCCCAGATGGAGGACACCTACGGCCCTCCGTCGCGCGTGGAGACCGGCAGCGGCTCCGTGAGCCTGATCTATGCGTGGAGCGACGAGGGCTTCATCCCCGATCTGGACGACCAGACCCCGCGCGAGATCACTTGGACGACCAACAACGGGCGCGAGATCACCGAAAGCTACCTGCCCTGCCAGCGGACGGGCGGCAACGCCTACGACACCACCACGGAATACGTCTTCGCCTACCCGCGCACCCGCGAGCTGTTCCCCGGCTGCACCGCCATGTTCAGGGTCAGCCACAGCACGAAGCCCGGCACCGTGTCGGTCTCGTTCAGCCTCGACGACTTCGATCTCGCCCGCCAGCACCGCGACGAGCTGGACCGACAGATTGTCGAAGCCCTCACGGGCGAGCAGGACGTGGCACCGTCGGACATGGATCTTTGACCGGCTGACCCGTGATCCTTATCCATGTCCGGCAATGACGCCGCAACCGGAGCAGCCGACATGACAATCCCGCCCCGCCCCCGGATGACCACTTTGCGGGCCTACGCCGCCCATGGCTCGGTCAGCTACGGCGACATCAGCGCCGCGCGGTTCGGGGAGATCGTACAAGGCGACACCCCGACAACCGGCGAGCGGGTCAGCGTCTGTCAGGGCCTGACCGAAATGCACGCCGCCTCGGTCAACCGCGAGAGCGCGGACGAACTGGCGGCAGAACTCGGCATGACCCGCGCCGCCGTTGAGGCTCGCTGTCGGGAGCTTTGCGGGGTGGCGATGGGGGCACATGCGTTCCCGGCGGAGTTGCCACCGCCACCGGAACTGACCCCGGACAGCTGAACGGCAACGCGGCTTTCGCGCAGACAAGGCACACGAGAAGACCGCTGGCAGACCGCCATTGCCGGGTCGCCGAATGGGAGGGTTCCGGCACGCTGAAGGGCATCGGCAGCGGACAAGTCTTGATGGCGGCGCCGTCGCGCGGCCGCAGAACGTCCGCCGCTCGGCCCCGCGCAGGTGGCGAAGTCAGCGATTTCAAACCAACCGCGCCGGAACGGCGATTCCGCGAGACATAAACGGTAGAGGCACCCCGGATTTAACCTGCGTTGGCCGCGCCAGCGCGCGCGCCGTCAGGCGCGCCCCCGACCGTGGTCGGCAAGCGTTTTTGTGCAACAAAAACACAGCTTGCTATTCCTCTTCTACTGCGCCGGATTCGCTGTATAGTCACCGACATGGAAAAGACCCGCGCCAATGGCCGCCCGCGCAAGGCGAAGACCGATGCCAGATCGGCGCGCATCGCGTTCCGCGTCACTCAGGACGAGCTGAGCCAAGTCGAAGCAGCGGCGAAGGATGAGGAACTGAGCATCAGCGACTTTGCCAGAACTCGCACGACTTATGTCTTTGGGGTACGAGCCCCCAAGAAAGCGAAGTCTGGCCCTGATGCCCGCGCCATCGCCGAACTCAATCGCGTCGGCGTGAACCTCCATCAGATTGTGCGGCACCTGAACTACGGCGGTAGCATCCCGAACGATCTGTCCGACGCCATCGCCGAGGTCCGCGCGGCGGTCGCAAAACTTGCGGGGAGCGACCGATGAACCCGAACCTCTCGCCACCGGGATACAGCTTCAAGGCGGCCGAACAGTATCACAACAACGACAAGCGGTCCGGGAACGACAAGACGAACCGGAAGGCCCAGACCCGTGAGCGCGTGGCCTGGACCAGCACCCGCAATCTGATGACCGACGATCCGACAGTCGCCACCCGGATCATGATCGCCACGGCCCTCGACGCCGCCCGGCTGAAGCAGGCTGCGGGTGTGAAGAACACCGGACAGAAAAGTGCAAAGCACGTCCAGACCCTCTCTCTCGCCTGGCACCCGGACGAGAAAGTCACCCGCGCGGAAATGGAGCAGGCAGCGGATGAAGTGATCGGGCTTCTTGAGCTCACCGAGCACCAGATCACCATCTACTGCCACAGCGACACGGATCATCCACATGTCCACCTGGTTGCAAACCGGGTGCATCCCTGGACCGGACGCATGGCGGGCCTGTCGAACGGCAAGCGCAAACTCGACAAGTGGGCGCATGGGTATGAGCAACGGCGTGGGCGGATCGTCTCACCCAACCGGGATGAAAAATACCGCCGTCAGGAAGAAGCGAAACTGCGCCACCCGGAACCAAAAAAGCGCCGCGCCTGGGCCGAGCAAAAGCGCAAGGCGGTAGCGGAGAAATTCCCGGTCACGCCAAAGAGCGAACGGTGGGAGAGGCTCACGGCCGCAGAGGCGAAAAGAGCGACGCTGAGGGACGCCAAGGCCAGAGCCGTCGATTTGGCCGTAAAGGTGCCTCTCGACCGTCAGGAAGCCGCTGAGTGGCTCCTGCGGCCGCTCATGGGCTACCAGGAAACGTCGGGCACAGGCCAGAAGGTCGCGATGGCGGTCCTCGCGCACGATCCTGACCTGAATGTGCAGGAGCTGCTGAAAGAACATTTGCCAGGATTGCGGAACCCGGCCGATCCCCGTGAAGTCCTGAAGCTCCTCGGTGCCGATCACAAAGCGGTCATGCGCATCAAGAACGAAATCATGGATGACCCTGAGCTGGATGCCGCGTTCGATAGCCTGCCCGGTGCTCTTAGGGGCGTTGCAAATGAGCTGCGGGAAACTCCGTGGATGAAGATCGAACGAACGCTCGAAAAGTGGGTCGGACCGGGCGTGGCCAGAACCATCCGGCGGGCCGTGGATTTCCTCGCAAGCCTGTTCCGCGACGAGAAGATCGCGAAGCTGGAAGCCCCGGATGAACCACCAGCTACGAGAGGGTCAGGGCAGTCAAAAACCCCTGCCCCACCTGGCAAGCACGATCCGGGCGATGGGTATTCGCCTTGACTCGTTCTCGGCAACGCAGCTGCTACACTGTCAGTAGTTATTCCTCGTTTCATTGCCAGCTACTTCGCAGCCTGCGTTGTCATTTATGACACTTGGAGAGGGACAACGGCGGAGACAGATGGCTGGGTGTTCTACCGTGGGTTAGGGCTTGGAACCGATGGTTTGGCTGCCTGCACCTGAAAGCTGGGTGTTATATATGTGTTAGATAGGTGTTACGCGAATCGGTGTCTCATCTAAGCCGTTGAATAAAAAAGGAGATAACGCCCGATTTTTGGTCTCCAGTGGGTGATATTACGAAAGCCGGTGTGTGATCTTACGAAAGATGGTGGGTGATATTACGAAAGCCGTCCGGTGTGTGATCTTACGAACCCCTTGCATCGGTGTGTGATATTACGAATATTGCGGCCATGGTGGGTGATATTACGAAACAGGACCGGACGCCTCTGCTTCCCTTGCGACACGCGCAGGGAGACTTTTTCGTTTGCGATATTTTCGATGCCGCACCCAAGGGTGACATGGCCTCCATGGCGCACCCCATCTTCACCCTTTCGACCAAGCCGGACACGAAAAAACGCCGATACGTGGCCACCGACGGCAAGAGCTACGTCGAAGTCCGGCCAAATATGATCGGCCTTGCCACGGTCCATGACCGCGACGTACTGATCTACTGCATTTCGCAGGTCATGGCGGCACTGAACGACGGCAAACAGGTCCACCGGACCTTGCGGTTCAAGGCATACGATTTGCTCGTCGCAACCAACCGTCCCGTTGCGGGAACCGGCTACACCGGTCTTAAAGCCGCGCTGGAGCGGCTACAGGGAACCCAGATCGAGACGAACATCACCACAGGCGGTGTTGAACAGATTGACGGCTTCAGCCTGATTGATCGCTACCGGATTGTGCGTGAAACCCGCGACGGCCGGATGCTCGACCTCGAAGTCACCCTCTCCGATTGGGTCTTCAACGCGATTGCCGGTGATGATGTCCTGACACTGAACCGTCGCTACTTTCAGCTCCGCAAGCCTTTGGAGCGTCGTCTCTATGAGCTGGCCCGCAAGCAATGCGGAACCCAGCCGGAATGGAAATGCGGTCTTGAGAAGCTACAGGGTCGCACCGGTTCGACATCCTCGGACAAGGAGTTCCGGCGGCTCGTGAAGGCGATCTGTAAAGCTGACGAGGAACACAATCACATGCCGGACTACGCCTTCCGGCTGGAAGCCGACATCCTGACGGTCACGCCAAAACGTGAGTTTCTTGATACCTACGCGGCGAAACCCCAGCAGGATCGGCTGACCGGCGGCTACATCCTGCCCCTCTCGCCGGATACCCTCGAACGGGCGCGGGAGTTGGCCCCGACATGGGACATCAAGGTTCTTGTCGGGGAATGGCGAACCTATGCAGCAAGGCAGAAAGAGCCTCCGAAGAACCCGGACGCCGCGTTCCTCGGGTTCTGCAAGAGCTGGTATAAAAAACGCGGCCGCAACGGGTGGTAGAGTAAAAACTCAAAAACTCAAAAACTCATTTACTCAAATACTCAACCCATAGATCACGGGTGATGCTGGATATGGTCCGGCCTTCTTCCGCCGCGCGCCCCTTGATGCGGCGGTAGAGCGAGTCCTCGATCTCCGCGTTCAGACGGCGCTTCTTCTCGTTGGTTTCAGTCACATCGTTCAGGAGCTTCGACTTGATCTCGTCGCGCTGGCTCGGGCGTTTGCTCGAAAGGGCCATCATGCACCCTCCGCGTCGATGAAGGCCAGAATCTCGTCTGTCAGGGCGTTCACCTCCGCCAGTGCATCGGCGTTCCTGCTGTCGAACACTGTTCCCCCCTCGCTTGCCGTCTGGGGATAGACCTGCCGCTGCGTGATGTGTGTGCCGAACACGCCCAGACCCTGTTCCGCCAGTGCCGTGACGATCTCGTCGCCAAGACGTGTCCCGGCGATTGCGCGGCTGATGATGAAGCGGGCCGCAGGTTTGCCGTCCGTCACCTCCTGACGGGCCTTGATGAACTCGACCAAGTCAGAAGCGGCCCAAAGGTCATAGGGACTGGGTGTGACCGGGATGAACACGAAATCGGTGATCTTGATGCTCGCGGCGATCATGTCCTCCAGCTTCGCCGCGCCATCCACCATGACAAAGTCGTAGGCGGCGGCGACATCCGGTAGGCTTTTGACGTTGTTTGCACGGTCCAGGGCGACGAGGGGCAGGGGGTTCTCTTCGTTGGCCGCGTGCCAGTCGCGGGCGCTGCCCTGCGGATCGGAATCGACTATCAGAACCTTGTGGCCGCGTTCGTGCAGCGAACGGGCAAGGTTCGTGGTGATGGTCGTCTTTCCGCTGCCGCCCTTGGGATTCAGTATCGAAATAATCGGCAAGTCGGTCACCCTGTGTAAATGAGATTTTACTCAAATGAGTATATACTCACTTCTTGGTGGCGCAACCAGTCGTTTCTGCGGTAGGGCTACAGCCGGTCCTTCAGTCGCCGCACGAAATCCATCCGTTCGTGCAGGATGGCGATGATTATCGGCCGCTCACCGTCCAGCCAGACGATGTAGTGGTGCTCGCAACGATGGATGCGGATACCGTCCGGCAATCCGTCGAGCGTCTTTGACTGCGCCTGTTTGCGTCCAACGGCCTCGCAACACGCCTCGATCCGGTCGAAATAGGCCTCGGCCTGCTCAAAGCCCCACGTCTCGTAGGTATATCGCCAGATGCCGCGCAAATCCTCTTCGGCGGCAAGCGTGAGGTCATGGGACTGCATGTGGGCGGCTATCGCCCGGCCTGATCGTGCGCTTCGCGCCGGATGTCGGCCATCGACTTCGTTGAGAATTCGCCGCGCCGCGCCTGCTCGATCCGGGGACGGAGAAAGTCGGACAGGGCGGCAACCGCCTCGTCCTCGCTCATGTCATCCAGGGCAGGGGAATCGCCAAGGGTGCGCTTCAGCACATAGTCCTTGATGCTCTCGCCTTTGAGCGCGGCAATGGCCTTCAGCTTCTGGTGTTCTTCGGGGGTGATGTCGATTGAAAGTCTAGGCATGACCTAAAGATAAAGCACTTGGACCCACAAAACAACATTTGTTCACCGTCTAGGTGACGGAGTGCCGCGCGGAGGACATCATTGGGCTAGATGCTTTTAGAAAGCCGAATGCGGATGTCAGGCTGCTGTGTCGCGGATTGGAGTGGGTTCGAGTTGCAACCCCGCCGCATTTAACACGCGTAGGATGGTATCGAGCTGCGGTTTCCCGTCTTGGCTCAAGCTCTTGTAGAGGCTTGGTCGTGTTAGCCCTGTTGCTTCGGCGACAGATGACATGCCCTGAGCGCGGGCGACCACGCCCAAGGCATCGGCGATGACGGCGGCATCGCTCGTGGCGAACGCATCGCGCAGAAAGACTGCGACGTTCTCGGGAGTGTCGAGATATTCGGCAGGGTCGAATTCGCTGATCTGGGGCATGGCTATTCGGTCTCCTTTGCGAGGCGCTTAGCCTCTTTGATGTCGGTGCTTTGCGAGGACTTATCGCCTCCGCAGAGCAGCAGAAAAATCGTCGTCCCGCGCTTGATGAAATAGACGCGGTAGCCCTTTCCTTCAGGGATCTTCATTTCGCCCACACCGTCATTGAGCCATCGGACGTGACCATGATTGCCGTTCCGCAAGCGAACGATCCGCGCGGCGATCCTAGCCTGTGCGCGGTTGTCCTTCAGCTTGCGGAGCCAGTCGGCGAAAGTATCGGTCTGAAGGATCGTGAACATGAATTTTGTATCCTACAGGAGACAAAAAGTCAAGTCTCGCAAGTGATCGGATGAATGAGAAGCGGGAGGGCGACGACGCGATGTCGGCTTTCGATTCCAACCGGCGGCTCCTAGATACGACGCCTGGAATGCCCCCATCGGGTGGTCCAGTTTGAATGTTAGTGCATGGTCGGCCTTCGGTCTATCGTGACGATGCTCTTGGGCGCTGGCGGCCGGTATCCCAAGGCGCTGTGGGGCCTGACCGTGTTGTAGTGGCGACGCCAG
>JBBQJA010000076.1:0-12886 GCA_038325465.1 Hyphomicrobiales bacterium
CCAGCCGACCCGGTCTTCCGTTCGTTACTCCGGTCTAAACTTTCTTGGTTAATCAACAGTTAAACCTGAATGCCTAATAAATGTCGCGTTCAATCGGGTTCGATTGAACGAAACGGACATGCAGTCACAAAAAAGCGTGACGGCGTCACCCACGCGTCTGAAAAGACGCGCGGCGCTGCAGCTTACCATGAGTGCGCAAAACCTCTCTCGCCAACGAAAAAGGCCGCGTCCGGAGACGCGGCCTTCAAGGTGCGGGAAAGATAGCCCGTCAGAGCCGGGCCGTACCTGTCCTGCAAACAGGTGGTCAGTTGGAGGCCGGGCCGAAATTGCCGATGCCGAAAAACAGGGTCTCGCCGGAGCTGTCGTCGACGCCATCATTGTCGGTGACGACGAAGCCGTTGCCGGCCACATCGATGGCGAGGCCTTCGACCTTGTCGATGATATAGCCGTTGAGCGCCTTCAGGTCAGGGATCAAATCGCGAACCAGTTCCTTCGTGACGACCGGAAGGTTGCCATCAAGCGGCGTGGCCACAAGCTGGCTCACGGCGACGCGATAGACCGACTTCAGCGCGGCCTTGTCGCCGATCTGGTTGTCGCGCTCGACCACGTAGAGCCAGTCACCATGGGCAACCATGTCCGACAGGCCGACCCAGGCGCCCTCGGCGGGTGCTTCGATCGGATAGCGCACCGCGCCCCATTCCTTGCTCTCGATGTTATAGGAGACGAGCTTGACCATGCCCTTGGCATCATCCTTCCACTCGCGCTGCATCGGCATCCAGAGCGTATCGCCGATGCGGGTGATGCCTTCAAAGCCGAAGCGGGTCGCATGGGCGGAGAGCTCGGCCGGAATGGCGATCTCGGCCTTGATTTCGCCCTTGGCGTTGACGTTGTAAATCGCATGCGCGACGAGCTTGGCCGCATCGCCCTCAGAGGCGATCCAGAAGCCGCCGTCTCCATCAAGTGTGATGCCTTCCATATCGACCTTCTGCGCCGGACGGCCAGCTCGCGTCACCCCAAGAGCCGACGTGATTTTGGCAGGCTGGGCGGTGGCGTCGATGGTGAAGATGGTCGGCTGGAAGCCATAAAAGCTGTCATTGACAGCGTAGAGTCGGCCGGCGGTCTCCGCATCGGCCACCAGGCCCGACAGCGCGCCCCATCCGATCAGCTTGTCCGCGCCAGCCGAGGTGATCTGCGGATAGGCGGCAGGTGCCTCGCTGCGGCTGTAAATCATGACATGGCTGCGCACGCCGCCGTCCTCGATCAGATCGACCTCGTTAGCGGTGACGAACAGGTTGCGCTGCGGGATCGCGACCATGCCTTCCGGGCTGATGCCCGATGGCAGCAGCTGCTTGAGAACCGGATTGGCCAGATCGCTGACGTCATAGACCCCGATGATCGATCCGCGCTCGGAGGCGACGAAGAGATGTGTGACGCCGTCATAGACACCGACTTCGATCGATTCGGGCTCGGCACCCTTGGCGTCGGAACGGCGGTCGGGATAGTGACCGGCCGCGATGACGGCATGTTCGAAAGCAGATCCGCTCTCGTAGACGACCGTGCCGTCCTTCTTGAAGATCGACCAGCTGCGCGATCCGCCCTCATAGTCGCCCTCGTTGGCGATGGCAAAATGGTCGTTGTCGATCCACTTCGCCCCGTCCGGCTCGCGCTTCACGTCGGTCAGTGAGGTGGTGAAGTCGAGCGATGCCTTCTCGTCGTCGACGTCGATGTTCTCAAGGTCGGCCATGCCTGCGGAGAAATGTGCGATCACCGCGCCATCCGGGCCAATCACGACGAGGTGGTTGTTTTCCTGCATCGTCAGCACGGTCTCGCCAAGGTCGTTGACAGCCACGAATTCCGGCTCCGGGTCTTCGGGCGCAATCTCCGCCAGACCGGTGACGGCCGCGAAGGTCAGCGAGGCGCAATCCACCGCGCCGTCTTTGAGCTTGACCATGGCGAGCTGGCCAGCAGGCATCTGCGGCATCACGCCATCGTTGAGGTCCTCGTCGCGCTCGTTCTCGATGGCGACGACGACGAAGCCGCCGTCCTTCGAGCGGGCGACCGAATCAGGCTGGCCGCCGAGATCGCACTCAGCCGTGATTGCCTTGGTTGCGAGGTCTACGGAAACGAGCTTGCCCGAGGGGCTGGCGTAGCTTTCCGAGGTGTTGACGCCAACCAGTGCCAGAGTGCCGATGATGGCCACGGACGTCGGTTCGCCGCCCATGGCGACGGCACCGAGCGGCTTGGGTGCGGCCGGATCGGCGATGTCGATGAGACCAAGCGCGCCGAGCGGGCTGTCGGTATAGGCCAGCATCATTCCGTCTTCGCTGGCGGCGATGATTTCCGATGAACTCGGTCGCGCACGGTCTTCGCCGTCCGCCATGTTGGCAGGCGTCGGAAACGAGGCGACACGGTTGAACGTCATCTCGGCATGGGCCATTCCGGCGCTGAGCGCGAGCATCGAAGAGAAGGCGAGGAAGCGGTGCATGGCGATAGTCTCCCGATTGATCGGGTTGCCATGTGCACCGGCCGTCTGACAGGCGCATGACGGTCATGTGACAGTTTCATGAAAACAGCCCGGCTGCCCGGACGCAGGCCTCCGCCACGGGCTTGTCGACAGGAAAACTTGACTTCGTCGGCAAAGAACGAAAAAGCTGCAGATACGTGCAACTTTACGGTGAATCAGGACATGACCAGAGGTAACTCGATTTTCGCCCTCGCCGCCGTGCTGCTCGCCACGCCGGGCTGCGCCACCGCAATCCGGGGCACAACGGAAGAAGTGACCATCATAACCGCCCCGACCGACGCCACCATTGCCACCGACATCGGTCTTCAGTGCACGAACGCGCCCTGCCGTCTCATGGTGCCGCGCAAGCAGGCCTTTGTCATCACCGCAACCAAAGATGGCTACAAGCCGGCCACACTTTCGGTCACAACCCGCATGTCGGGCGAAGGCGGCGCGGCGCTGGTGGGCAATGTGCTCATTGGCGGCATCATCGGGATAGGCGTCGATGCGGCCAGTGGTGCCACTCTCGACCATAGCCCCAACCCGGCAGTGCTGGTACTTGAGCCGATCGATCCGTCCAATCCGGCAACGCCTGTACCGCCGCCGCCGGTTGTTCCGCAAAAATCGCCCACCGGATCCCGGCCAGCGAACGCGCCGCCGGTGAGTTGACCCATCCTGAAAACCAAAGCCCCGCCCGGCACATCGACCCCGCCCGGCACAGGAACCTTTCTCATTCTCATCTTCGTGACGTCAGCAATGGCTCTCCGTCTCCCTGGCTCCCGCCAGTTCGAACTCAGATCGCCACGCCAACTGGGCAATCGAGCGAAAAGGTGGCATTGACAACCGACACGAACCGCCGCACCGGTTTTCAGCAATGCGGGGAACACTCATGCGACTGACCGTAAACGGAACCCTCTACCAGCTTGAGGTGGAGCCGGAAATGCCGCTGCTCTGGGTGCTGCGCGATGAACTGGGCATCACCGGACCCAAATATGGCTGCGGCATCTCCCAGTGCGGTGCCTGCACGGTGCATATCGACGGGACCGCCGTCCGGTCCTGTTCAATCGCTGTGGGCGATGTCGCAGGACCTGTGACCACCATCGAAGGTCTGGGCACGCCGCAAGCGCTGCACGCGGTCCAGCAAGCCTGGATCGACCATCAGGTGGCCCAGTGCGGCTACTGTCAGTCCGGTCAGATCATGGCAGCCGCCGCCTTTCTCGACATCAATCCGGAGCCCGACGACGAAGCCATCGACCGGGCGCTGTCGGCCAACCTGTGCCGGTGTGGCACCTACCCACGCATCCGCGCCGCGGTGAAGACTGCGGCTGCGAAACTGGCGGGAGCCTGACGCCATGAGCCGCCTTGGAACCATCGCTCGCCGCAGCTTTCTCATCGGCTCCGCCGCCGTGGCCGGGGGCGTTGCTTTTGGCGTCTACATGTACCGGCGCGATCCGGACAATCCGATTTTGGAAGCGCTTGCCGACGGCCAGGTCGCCATCACGCCCTATGTCCGGATCGACGCCGACGGCGTGACCCTGATGACCCCGAGGGCCGATGTCGGCCAGGGTGCCTATTCGATCCAGGCGGCTCTGATCGCCGAGGAACTCGACATTGCCTGGCGCGATATCCGGGTCGAGCCAGGCCGCCCGGGCGCTGCCTATTACAACGGCAAGGTGATCGCCGAGGGATTGCCCTTTTCCGCGCTCGACACCGGGATACTCGCCCGCAGCGCACGCGCCTCAGGCGACGTCGTGGGCAAGCTCATGGGCCTGCAGATCACCGGTGGATCGACCACTGTGCCGGACAGCTTCGACAGGCTCAGGATGGCCGGTGCCGTGGCCCGCGACGTACTTCTTTCCGCCGCCGCCGCCCGCACTGGTCTCGCCAAGTCCGACCTGCGCACGCAGGACGGCGCGGTGATTGCGCCCGACGGCACCCGCCTGAGCTATCCGTCGCTCGCTGCGGAAGCTGCAACGATCGATCCTCCCTCCGAGGTGCCTCTGAAGCAGCAATCCGAGTGGCGCTATCTCGGCAAACCGATGCAGCGCATCGACATTGTCGACAAATCCACCGGCACGGCGGTCTATGGCATCGATCTTCGGATGGAGGGCATGGTCTATGCCACTGTGCGCACCAATCCCCGGCTCGGCGGCCCGGTCAACGGCTTTGACGCGGCCGCGGCCGAAGCCATGCCGGGCGTCATCAAGGTCGTACCGGTCAGCGGCGGAGCGGGCGTGATCGCCACCAACACCTGGCGCGCCTTCCGCGCCGCCGACGCCATTGCCTTCGATTTCGGGGCGGCACCCTACCCCGCTTCCATGGAGGCGATGTGGGCGGAAGTTGCCGCCTCCTTTACCGACGCCCGCCAGGACAGCCGCTTGCGCGACGACGGCGATGTCGAGATTGTGTTTGCCGAGGGAAATGTGCTGTCCGCCGAGTATCGCGTGCCCTATCTTGCGCATGCGCCGCTCGAACCGATGAACGCGGTCGTCCAGTTGAAGGATGGCCGTCTCGACATCTTTACCGGGACCCAGATTCCCGGTCTCATGAGCGCCGCCATGGAGCGACTCACCGGCCTGTCCGCCGACGCCATCCACATTCATGCCCAGATCTCCGGCGGCAGCTTCGGACGTCGACTGGAAGACGACTATGTTCGCCAGGCGGTGGAGCTCGCGATGGCCCATCAAGGCGTTCCCATCAAGATGACCTGGAGCCGCGAGGAGGACATGACCCACGACTTTCCGCGCCCACTGGCCATGGCCCGTCCGCGCGGCGCGGTGCGCAACGGCGGCGTGGTTGCCTTTGACCTGGCGATCGCCACGCCCTCCGTGTCGGCTTCCCAGATGGGCCGCGCCAATGTGCCCGCCGTGGGCCCCGACGTCGCCATCGTCGCCGGTGCCTGGGACCAGCCTTTCGCCATTCCCAATTACCGCGTCACCGGGTACCGCGTTCCGCCTCTCGTGCCGGTCAGTTCCTGGCGATCGGTGGGCGCGTCCGGCAACGGCTTCCTGCACGAGGCTTTTCTCGATGAACTCATTGAGGCGGCAGGTGCCGATCCGCTGGCCGAACGACTTCGATTGTGCACCCACGAACCCTCACGCAAGGTGCTCGAAGCCGTAGGCGAAATGTCGGGCTGGGATACGCCCCTAGGTGAAGGCCGTGGCCGTGGCCTGGCCTTCACGATGTCCTTCGGCGTCTCCTGCGCCGAAGTCGTCGAGGTGGCCGTTACTCCCGGCGGGATCCGGATCGAGCGGGTGTTCATCGCCGCCGAAGTGGGCCGGGTGCTCGATCCGGTCAATTTCGAGGCACAGATGCAGGGCGGCGTCATCTGGGGTCTCGGCCACGCGATGAATGCCGAGATCACCTATGTCGACGGTATGGCCACGCAAACCAACTTCCACGCCTTTGAGGGCATGCGGCTTTACCAGACGCCGGAGATCGTGGTGCGCGGGCTGGAAAATGGCAACGAGATCCGTGGCATCGGCGAACCGAGCGTGCCACCCACCGCACCGGCGCTCGCCAATGCAATCTTTGCCGCAACCGGCACGCGGATCCGGGAACTGCCGCTCAACAAAAATGTGAGATTCGTCTGATGCCCGCAGCAAAGCACGCATGGCTCTGCCTTCGCCCATCCCTGGCCGTGCTGGCGCTTTGCCTCACAGGCCTTGCAACCCCCTCGCCTGCCCGCGCCCAGGACAGCGCTGCAGAGCTCTGGGACCGGATCCATACGGTCTTCTCCCATCCGCGCTGCGCCAACTGCCATGTCGGCGCAGACAATATTCCAGTCTGGCAGGGACCGCACTACGGACCCGAGCGCCTGCTCCACGGAATGCATGTGACTGGCGGAGAAAGCCGCATCGGTGCCGAGACGCTTGCCTGCTCGAGTTGCCATATGCACACCAATTCACCCGTCAGGCATGGTCCGCCCGGCGCGCCGGACTGGGCGCTTGCGCCCGTGGAGATGCAATGGATTGACAAGACATCGGCCGAAATCTGCACTCAGATCAAGGATCCGGAGCAAAATGGCGGGCGCAGCCTCGCCGAGATCGCCGATCACGTGGATGAGGACGAACTCGTCCACTGGGGATGGCAGCCCGGCCTGGGTCGTGATCCGGCGCCCTATTCCAAGGACCAGGTCGCCGACTTCCTGCGCGCCTGGGACGCGGCAGGCGCGCCCTGCCCGGCAGGGTAGGCATGAGCTTTCAGGAGATTGTCCATTTCGGCGTGGATCGGAAAGACTGGAGTTACCGCACCTCAGTTTTCCAGGATCGCGCCGAATGAACACTCTCATGGATGCCCGACTGACGCCTTTGCGTCGAGAAAAATTGACTTTGGCCGTGACCGGCGGCCAGTTGTCTCAAACACAAGCTGCCCGCGTCCATGGCGTTTGACCGAAGATCGTGTCGCGCGGGATCGCTCGGTTCAAAACCGCCGCACGATCGTCCCGATTCTCGCCAGGGCATCTGCCCGCGCGCTCTTCCAGCAGCCCGAAATCTATGGTATTTCCACCAATGTGACCGACGATGAAAAATGCAATCCCAATCCATTCACTCGATCGAGCGTGTTCGCGCCAATGCCTTACCTGGTCTCGCCCCGGCATGCAGCGAAAGCAAGGGAGGCGGTTCATGCTTGATCTGAAGGCAAAGTCCGACGAAATTCGCATCGACGAAGGCGACGTCTGTGACATCGCCATCCCCAGCATTCGTGGTCTGCGCGAACTCATCTGCGAAGTCGGCCGGTCCGGCGATGTCAGCGAGCGGATCCGCTTTCTCGACTATCTGCTGTCGATGGCCGATCTCACGTTGCGCGACATCCATCGCGACGCGACTGCAAAAAAGACCCACTGAGAAACCCGCGCAGGACATGATCTGACACAGGCAGACCACCCGGGTCGCTGCTTCGGTCCGGGTCATGACAGGTGTGATCATCAGGGAATTGGTAGCGAGACAGGGACTCGAACCCCCGACCCCAGGATTGGGAATTCTTGTTTACAATTTGTTTTAAACGATATTCTCGATAAATGTTGCGAGCATGTCGCGTTCAGCCAAGTAGTGCCATCCCGGCTGCAGCCAACTCGCCACCGTCATCCGTGCTCGGAAACAGGTGCCCACAGACGTCAAGCGTCATCACAATCGAGCCATGTCCAAGCCGCTCCTGAACCACCTTGGGCGGGACTGGAATAGTGCGATCGCCCGATTCCGACTTCGGACGACCGATCACTCCGAACTCGTCGGCGCGTTGATGCACCCGCACTTCGCGGCGATCGAGATCAACGTCGCCCCACCGAAGGTTCCGCAGTTCGGAAGCGCGAAGGCCGGTGAAGATCGCAGTCAGGATCAAAGGTCGCCAACGGCCATCCAATGCCGCTGCAATCAACTTGATCTTCTGGCGGGTCGGAATATCGAGACCGATCTTCAATCGACCCTCGTGGCGTTGTTGCTGGCGTCTGTCCGTCCCCTTCCTTTGACCTCGCATATCTCTCACAACGTTGCGTGCTGAGACCGCGCTCCTGAGCATCGGACAAAATCGAGCCCAGCGATCCCACAACCTTTTTGATCATCACTGGTGAACGACCTTTCGCTCTCAGATTGTCTTCATAATCGCGCACAACAGGGATGGTGAGGCGCGAGAGGAGCGTCTGTCCGATAAACGGCACGATATGGTGCTTGATGTGGCGGAGTCGTTGATTGATCGTGGAGCGCTCCAGGTTGGCGGCCTCGCCGCTTGCATCCAAAGCTTACCGGCTTCGAAGAGTGTGACTGTCTCACTGTCTGCGACACGGACGCCGTCCCTGACCTCACCTTGGCAGTGGCCGAAAATTGATCGGCGTCCTATTTCTTCGCGAAGGTTTTCAGGTGCCACTTGCCTTGACCATCGACGTAGTCGACCACCCAGGCGGCTTTCACCTCGCCTTCAGGTTGATCCATGTGCGCTTACGGATGGACATCAGAACGGAATGTCACCAAGAAGTGCGCGCTTTGGTTCTTTTGAAGCGCGCTTTGAGTATAACCCGAACTCCATCGAATGTTGATTCTGGTCCAAGGCAGACACATCGCCGAACGCATTGATCTCAACGCTCGCGCCAGTCGCGCATCGTCCGGCTGCCCGCGAACGGGCAATCCAGATGCAATTTGTCGATCCGGAGCATCAACGCCGGATCGGAGGCGGGTACCGGTCGCGGCAGATAACAGGCGCTCCCCCGCCTGATGCCGAGGGCCGCCGCCTGCTTCCTGACGGGCAATGGGGGCTGACGGTCGATCATCGTCTTGCGCTCGGAAATCCCGCCTTGGTGAGCGCGCCGGCTATCGAAGCAGAGACCCGTGGCTCTGCGAAGCATCGTTCGTGAGCGTCAACTCGCCGATCTTGGCGTGGACGTCACACTGCTCGGCCAATTCGGCCAGCGATTTCTCGCCCTTGATTGCGGCGAGCGCCACTTTCACCTTGAAGCCAGGGCTGTGGTTCCGGCGCGGTCGTCTTGTTATTGTCTCTCCTGTTTCCGGCATCATGCCGATCTCAGGCAGAAATTCCACTTGTCCCGAGTGTCCAGTTTTCCCGAGCCACTTCTATCTTCAGGCAATGGCAAGTTCTGGTCACAGGCTCTTCGAAAAATTATTTGCCTGTGGGGCCGAGCACTCAACACCAAATCCCGCCCGGTGGTGCCACGATGCCGCCGATGAAGAACGCTGAAACAATTGAAATGCAAAACGCAGATTGGCGAAATACGAATGAAACAGGGCCGGGCTATTGGGCGGCAACTTCAATTGAATGGGAAGCTCTCATGTCCGCGAACATCACCACCAAACAGACAACCACACTGAACGTAAATCAATCCGACGACAACTGGGTGGTCAACATCGGAGGATCGATTGTCGTCGCCGACGGCCACGGCATCACCAACAGCGGGGCGTTTCACGACAGTGTCATTGGCATCTCAGGCGCTATCGTCGCCAATGCCAAATACAAGGCCGGGATTTTTTCCAACGGCGTCGATGCGCACCTTCATGTCGACACGATGGGGTCCATTCATGGCTATAACGGTATCGTCAGTTATGGCGAAAATACCAATATCAAAAATTTTGGTCAGATCACTGCTGCCAATATCGGCATCTATAGCAATGCGATTGACAGCGATATCCAAAATGGTGGAACAATTATTGCCAAAACTGGCATATATGTTGAAACTGCTTCCAGTCCGCTGTCCTCCGTCTATAATACTGGAACAATCAAGGCCGAAATTGGAATATCAGGGGCTGCCGGTAGTGTTAACATTGCAAATGGCTTTACTGGCTTCATTGAGGCGCAAACTGTAGCTATCAAATTTAGCGAGAATCCACAGAACCAGAATTTTCTTTCCAACTATGGTTGGATGGGGTCGCAGGATGTTGCCATTCAAGGCAGTACAGGAATGGATTACGTTACCAATAGCGGCACGATCAAAGGCAGCATCTTCCTCGGTGCGGGCGACGACGTCTTCATCAACGACGGCGGAACGGTTGACCACGCCGTAGATGGCGGTCTTGGAAATGACAACTACGGCTTTTACTCAGGAAAGTTCGATATTACTGATGCCGGCGGCATCGACACGATCACATCCGACAGCACCCTCAGCCTGAACAGTTATTCAACTATTGAGAATCTGACGCTTGCGGGAATCGCGAACATAAACGGCACCGGCAACGCTCTTGCCAACATCATCACCGGCAATTCAGGCAACAACATCCTTGATGGCGGACAGGACAATGTGATTGATACGCCGATCGGCGGGAACGGCAATGATACATACGTGCTCGGTGCCGGATTCGACATCGTCAGCGATAGCGGCGGCATCGACAAAATAACGTCGAGCATTTCTCGCAGCCTCGCAAACTATTCTACGACCGAGAACTTGACCCTGACTGGCAGCGGCGATATCAACGCCACCGGCAACGGATTGAACAACGTTCTAACCGGAAATTCCGGCATGAACACGCTCGACGGCGGTGCCGGAAACGACACCTATGTGCTCGGTTCCGGTTTCGATAAGGTAATCGACAGTTCGGGGATCGACACGATCACCTCGAGCATCAGCCGCAGCCTGATGTCGTACGCCACGATCGAGAATTTGACTCTGACAGGCACCGGCAACATCAATGCCACCGGGAACGCGCTGAATAATGTGTTGACCGGCAACTCTGGCATGAACACGCTCAACGGCGGTGCTGGCAACGACACCTACGTGCTCGGCTCCGGTTTCGATGAGGTCATCGACAGTTCGGGAACGGATACGATTACGTCCCTGATCTCCCGCAATCTCGCAACTTTTTCGACGATCGAGAACCTGAAACTCCTTGGCGCTGCAGATATCAATGGCCCGGGTAATGCGCTCGCGAATACATTGACCGGGAATTCCGGCATCAACACGCTCTCGGGAGAGGCCGGCAATGACGTGCTGATCGGTGGTGCAGGGGCCGACAAACTGTATGGAGGTGCCGGTACCGACACGGCGTCGTATGCCGGAGCGAAGTTCGGTGTCGTCGCCAATCTTGCGAATGCATCGGTCAATACCGGCGACGCCAAGGGTGAAACGTATTACTCGATCGAGAACCTGACAGGTTCCAACCACAGTGACACGCTGACGGGCAACTCCGGTGCCAACGTGTTGACGGGTGGAAGCGGTGGCGATCATATGATAGGCGGCGCAGGTGCCGACACCTTCGTGTTCGAATCGGTCGGTGACAGTTGGCTGGCACCACTGGGTCGGGACACAATCCTTGACTTCAGCCAAAGCCAAGGCGACAAGATCAGCCTGGTCGAGATTGACGCCGATCAATGGACCAGCGGCAACCAAGCCTTCGTATTTATTGGAAATGCCGCGTTCAGCGGAGGCATGGGCGAGCTTCGTTTTGAATCGACGGCCACCGGCACATATGTCTATGCCGACATCAACGGCGACCAGGTGGCCGACTTCGAATTGTATTTCGACGACGCCATCAACTTCCAAGCCAGCGATTTCTTTTTATGAGGATTGAAAACGCTCAAGCCCGGTGAGCCGGGCTTGAGCGATTCGGTGGCCAGTCCGTTCGTTGTCTTGTGGGCCCGAAGTATCAATCTGCGCATAGGCTTCAGCTATCACGATGAGTTCTAAATTGAATCCGTTTTCGGGATCTGTTCATTTCTATGGTGGATGCGATCAATGCTAGCGGCCATGGTTACCATCATAGGGTTTGAATCCGCCCAATGGGACGGCGATCGCCGGGGTCGACTCGCCGCCGCCCCTTCCCTCGGTCAAGACCGCAATCAGGCCGCTCACCATTAAAACCCCAACCACTGTTGCGATTGCTTTGGCCCAGTTCCGCCACGAGGGAGCGGTTGTGATGTAAGGTGCAGGACGATCCGGGGTCGCCGCCGCTGAACATTGGGAAGCCTCCTCCAAACCTTGGGCGATCTGGTTGAGCGGAGCAAACGGAAGCGGGCCCCCGACATTTTGCACATTAAGTATCTGATATGTCCCCTCAGCCAGATTGAGCACGACCGTCAATCCACCTCCAACATGGTAGCGCCGACAGCGCAGCAGCACTTGGTGAGGGCCCGGAAAACCCACATCGGCATCCCAATCGGTCTGCCAGAGGTCGAGCACGATCTCACCCGAAATCAAGTCGATGACGCGCGGCGGATTAACCCAGTGCGTATTGGACTATTCGATCGGATCAAGAATGACCTGGACGCGGCCATCTGGCGAAGTATGGCACTGCCCATCCACGATACCCGGTTCCGATTGCGGCTCAGGCCCGGCAACATGAAAGGCGAGCGCCTTGACTGGCTTTACTATGGCTCCTGCGACGGGCACTGGCGCGGAGCGTCGGAACATCATTCGCAGGCCAACAGCGAGGGACAGAACCACTGCCGAAATAAGCAACCAAGGAAGGATGATAATTGCACTGATTAGTGAAAAGCCGAGAAAAGCAGTTCTCGCAAGATCGGGAACTGGCGCGCGCGTGAAGGTTTCCCAGACAATGGTGCAAAAAAATATCAAGGCGGGCCAGCACAGCCACAATACTGCGGCCTGCCAAAATCGGGAGAATCGAACGCCCAGCAAGAACGCTGCGGGAATTAGAAGGGAGGCAGTCATCAAGCCCCACGGCGCGTTCATATCTCTACCTCAAATTAAAATAAGCACCGATTTCGGCGTGGATCGGAACAGAGTCGTCCCTATTGAACTGTAGCTCAAAAATGCATTCGGCAATTTTATCATACGAGTGACAGCTCTGTCGTGTCATCTACGATATATTTTGCCTGCTGGCGAGTCGCGCAATCTGGTGCTGATCCTAATTACACGGCGTGCGCTATCTTTGCAGATCACGAGTTGAAATTGAGCTATAGCTAAAAGTTGGTGACGGGGGGATT
>JBBQJA010000077.1:0-12850 GCA_038325465.1 Hyphomicrobiales bacterium
CCCGAAACAACCAGTCCAGCCGCCGCACCATCGAGATTGGTAGCTGAGGAATTGGCGCTTGTTCCAGATGGCCAATGGTCGTCCGGATGCCTGTCCTGTCGGATTTACAACGGCCAGACGATCAACAACAGCGGCATGCTGACGGCGACCACCAAGACCTCGACCACCAGGCCCAACCGCCAGTAGTCGCCAAACCGGAACCCACCGGGGCCAAGGATCAACGTGTTGTTCTGATGCCCGATGGGGGTGAGGAAGGCGCAGGATGCACCAATCGCAACCGCCATGAGGAAACTGTCCGGATTGACGCCAAGCGTTGCGGCAATGCCAAGAGCGATGGGGCACAGGATGGCCGCAGTCGCGGCATTGTTCATCACGTCCGACAGGAACATGGTGGTGATCAACACCACTGCCAGGGCCGCGATGGGGTTGCCTTGCGCGATGGTTTCGACCAGGAACCGCGCAAGTTGATCGGCGGCCCCCGTCGTCTGCATCGCGCCTGCAACCGGGATCAGCGCTGCCAGCAAAACGATTATCGGCCAGTCGATGGAAGTATAAATCTGTCGCAAAGGTACCGTGCGAAAAAGCATTGAAGCCAGAAGCCCAAGCGCAAAACCCACTGGGGCAGGCAGCAGTCCCAGCGTCACAATGCCGATCGCACCCAACATGATCGCCCCGGCGATGACTGCCATACGCTTGTCGGGGATACGCAGCTCGCGCTCGCCCAGCGGCACGCAGCCCGTATCGCCAATGAATTCAGCTATCATCTCGGTTGGTCCCTGCATCAACAGCAGATCGCCGGATTTTAGCTTCAGCTTGCGAAGCCGCGCCTGCGGCGTGCGCCCTTCGCGCGACACGGCCAGCAGATTAAGCCCATAGCGGGTCCGCAGCCGCAGGTCACTGGACGAACGCCCGATGATGGTCGAGCCTGGCAGAACAGCCAGTTCCCGCAGCACGATATCCTCGTCGCGCTCATCGGTCTCGTCAGCTTGCTCGGCCTTTTCATCCTTGCTTGTGGCCGTTTCCGCCTTGGCCGCTCGCGATGGCTTTCGGGACTCGTCGTCCACCTCCTGATCTTTGCTTTCCGATGACGTTTTCTCCTCCTCGAGCTTGATGCCAAAGACCGACAGCGCCTCGGCCAGCGCGTCAACATCGGCCTGCAGCACCAGAATGTCCTGCGCGTGAATGAGCCGCCCGCCATGTGGCGCGGTCATGCGCACCTCGTTACGCACAAGTCCGACGATCTGTGCGCCACTCTCCTCGATCTCGGCCTCGAAGCCGCGCAGGGTCAGGCCGACAGCCTTGCCTTTCTCGGGGACGCGCACCTCGGTCAGATAGGTGCCAGTGTCAAAATCCGCGCCAGCGGCAGATTTGCGCGCAGGCACCAGCCGCCAGCCAATGACAGCGACAAACAGAACGCCCAAGGCAGCAACCGCCACGCCGACGGGTGCGAAGTCGAACATGGCGAATTGGCCCAGCCCGGCCTCTTCCCGAAAGCCCGAAACGATAAGGTTGGGCGGCGTGCCCACCAGCGTGGTCATGCCGCCCAGAATTGTGCCGAAGGCAAGCGGCATCAGCACCTGTCCAGGCGTCAGATCCAGCCGGCCCGACACCTGGACTGCGATTGGCATCAAAAGCGCCATCGCCCCCACGTTGTTCATGAAGCCTGACAGCGCCGCGCCCAGCCCGATCAGCGCCAGCATGGTTGTCATCCGCCCTGCACCGCGCGGCAGGATGCTGCGCGCTAGCCAATCCACGGCACCGGTATTTCGCAACCCCTGGCTAAGCACCAACACACAGGCCACCGTGATCACCGCAGGGTGGCCGAAGCCTGAAAAAGCCTCGCCCGTCGGAACCAATCCGGTGATGACACAGGCCATGAGTGCGGCCAACGCCACCACGTCATGGCGAAACCGCCCCCACAGGAACAGCCCCATCATGGCAACGAGAATGGCGAAGATCAGGATCTGCGGGTTGGTCAAGGAAGCGGCTTTCGTGCTGGGTTTGTGATTAAGACAGGTTCTGTGCGCGGGCGTTGATCCGCGTCAGCCCTGAACGGACCCATTTTCGATCAAATGGAGGCGTGAGATCACAGTCGACTTGATCAGGTCTCTGCAGCAAAAGGAATTTAAGAATGACACTCAACGGAAAAACAGCACTCGTGACTGGCGCCGCTCAAGGGATTGGACGTGGCATTGCGTTGCGCTTGGCCAAAGACGGCACCGATATCGCTATCGTCGACATCAACGCGGAAAAGATGGCCGCCGATCACGGATCCTTGTGAGGCAACCGGACAGGCCAAGGGGTGGGGCATGATCCGAGGGCACCGAAAAAATCCGCAAAGTTCCACCACCCCTCCCATATCAGACATGGTCGACAGGCTCTCATGTCACGACAGGGTCATCAAGAAATAGCCACCGGTCAGTGCCAGAACGGTTGTGAACGCATGGCCCACCGGGTTCGGGGACGGCGGCAAAGTCGCAGTCAACCCGAAGATCAGCCCGGCCATCAGCACCAGTGTCAGGGCGAAAGTCACCAACATCCGCTCAATGAACCCATGGATTTCTTCCTCATCATTGGCGATATTGAGTCCCTGTATCAGGCTCGCCATGCCTGTAGATGCGGAATAAATTGCAATTAGCAAACCGATAATGGCTGCAAACCCAAGCCCGCCCTGCAGCGCCGCGCATCCAATCGGATGCGCGAAGGTCGCTGTAATGCATGCCGCGCACAAATGGATTCATTTGTGCGATAACGTACATTCGTTCATTCAATGTTTTACAGCGGCAGCCACGCATTGGATTGGATGCGCAAAGGCCGCTGTACTGGAAATCAGGAGCAGGCTGGTTGCCGTCCAAACAAGTTTTAACGACAGTCTGGATGAAGATCTTGGACCCGACTGTCCAGGAGTCTGTCGTCGTCGAAGCAGGGGCAACCGCGTGACTGACCTTTTGTCACTGTTGAGCTGGGGCGGCGGTGGCTGGGGTCGCCTGTTGTTTCAAGGGCTGTTGGTGACATTGGGCGTCGCTGCTATGGCTCTGCCGATTGGTTTGGTGGGGGGTCTGCTGCTGGCGCTTGGCGAAAGATCGGATCGCATGACCTTGCGGTGGTTCTGTCGGTTGTGGAAAACTGCCTTTCAAGCGATCCCGGAGCTTCTGACGCTTTTTGTGCTGTATCTCGGCATCGCCAAAGCGATCTCGGGCTTGGCAAAGCTGGTCGGTGTTGCGCAAGGTTGGACCCCGAGCCCGATGGTTGTCGGTGCGTTGGCACTGGGTCTTGTGTTTGCCTCGTTTGCCGCCGAGGTCTGGCGCGCGGCGTTGGACGGTGTCGGGCGCGGTCAAAGCGATGGCGCCCGCTCGATCGGCCTGAGCAAAGTGCAGGCGCTCCGGCTCGTCATCCTTCCCCAAGCCTTGCAGTTGGCGCTGCCCGGTCTTGGCAATCTCTGGGTGATCCTGCTGAAAGACACGGCGCTTGTCTCGATTCTGGCGGTACCCGACCTCATGCGGCAGATCAACCTTGCGGTGGCCAGCACGCGCGAGCCGTTCCTGTTCTATCTGGTGGCCTGCTTCATCTATATCGCCTTGACCACGGTATCGGAACGACTGCTGCGTCTGGCGACGGCGAGGCAAAGATCCGGATGGGTCGCAGCGCTCACTGAGCGAGGCTGACGCGGTTGGGAGCGAACCTTCTCGTCGAGAACGCGTCTGCCCTGATCGAGGGGACGCTGTTGACGCTGGCGCTGGTTTGCACGGCGTTGCCACTCGCGGGACTGTTGGCGGTGCCGCTGACGATCGGTCTCGGGTCACGGTCGCGTTTGATCCGCGGGCCTGTCCGCGCCTACCTCGCGTTCTTTCGCGGCTCGCCTTTGATCGCACAGCTGTTCCTCGTGTACTACGGCGCTGGCCAGTTCCGCCCGACGCTGGAATTGCTGGGCGTCTGGTGGGTATTCCGCGACGCTTTTCCCTGCGCTGTGCTGACATTTGCCTTGAATTCGGCCGCCTATACGACCGTGTTGGTGCGGGGTGCCATCAATGCTGTCCCCAAAGGCCAGATCGAGGCCGCCCGTGCGCTGGGTTTGCCGTCAGGACGCATTGCACGCCACGTCGTCCTGCCGCAAGCCGCCCGGCTTGCCTTTCCTGGTTACGGCAACGAGGTCGTGCTGATGATCAAGGCCAGCGCGTTGGCCACGGTGATTACCCTGTTCGATCTGATGGGGACGCTGCGACTGATCTACTCCAAGACCTTTGACCTCACGATCTTCGTCTGGGGCGCTCTGATCTACATCTTGTTGATCGGGACATTTCGAACCGTGGCAAATCTGATCGAGCAGCGGCTGTTCTGCTGGCCAAAGGTCTGACCACGGGACCCTGATTCATCTGAGCAAAAGCCGGCGCAAACTTCGGTATGATCGAAGTCGGGTTCGGTCATTGCCCATCGACAGGCGGCCGGCACCACGGCGACTGTCAGTCATCACCGTCAGCAAAGGCAGGTCGTCATGCAGTTTTCCCGGATCGTTCTCGCGGTATGCGCCGCGCTCTTCACGCAGACCGCAAGCGCGCAAGATCGCACCTTGAAGATTGGCACCGAAGGCGCCTATCCGCCGTTCAATTCGGTGAACTCCGAAGGAACGCTGATCGGGCTGGATATCGACATTGGCAACGAAATCTGCCGCCGAATGGAGGCGAAGTGCGAATGGATCGCCGCCGATTTCGTCGGTCTGATCCCCGGCCTGCAAAACGGGCTCTACGATATGGTCATCGCGTCGCATTCGATCACGCCGGAGCGGACGGCCGTTGTCGACATGGTGCGCTACTACAGCAGCGACGCCACGATGATCTTCGCCAAGGACAAGTTGCGCGACGATGTCTCGCCTGCGGGGATGGCGGGTGCTGCGATAGGCGTGCAATCGGGCACTACGCATGCCGCCGTGCTGGATGCGCAATATGGCGGGGCGACGATCCGCAACTATCCGACCCAGGTCGAGGCCTATGCCGACCTCACTTCCGGCCGTATCGACGCTGTGATGGGCGACAAGATGGCGCTGTACGACTATGCGCAGGGCGAGGAGGGTAAAGCCTGCTGCCTGCTGAGCGAGCAGGCGATCAAGGATCCGGCTCTCGGCGACGGAGTCGGCATCATCCTGGCCAAGGACTCACCTCTGCGCACCGAGGTTGAGACGGCGCTGACCGCGATCCGCGACGATGCGACCTACGACACGCTGACCAAAGTCTATTTCCCCTTCCCGATCTGGTAATGATCCGTGGACCCGGGCGTGGCGTGGCGACGGCAGGCGGTCTTTGGCAACTATGCCGAGAAGATGCCTGTGGACTGCCCGGAGCGACCTTGGATCAGGGGCTACACTGATCGTCTGGGGGTGGCAGCGGGGCGGCATATCGGGCTTTGCGTGTCAACCAATGCGGCATTCTACCGGGTCGAGGTGCTGCGTGATGGCGCGACGATGGAGAGTGTCTGGCGGTCGGGAGCCCTGCCGGGTCGGTGGCACCCTGCGCCCGCTGATTGTTCGGTCAGGGGTTGTGGCTGGCCGGTCGCGGTCTGGCTTCAAACCGATCCCGGCTGGCAGGCCGGAGGTTACATCGTCCGCCTGCACACGGTGGACGCGGATCAGCGGGACAGCAGCGAGCACTTGTTCCTTCTGTCGGCACCGCCGGACGCCGACAGATCCGGGCGGATCGCGTTGATCGCGGCGACAGGAAGCTGGACCGCCTACAACGACTGGGGCGGATCGAATCATTACCAGGGCCTTTGCGGCGCCACCGGCGACCAGTTCTCGCCGGTGCTGTCGCTGGAACGGCCTTTCGCGCGCGGATTTGTCAGCCTGCCGCCCGACGCCCCCCGCGCTCTTCTGCGCGAGGACCCGGCCCCAATGGCCGAACCGGTTTATCCGCATTTGGAATGGGCGTTTCGGCACGGCTACAGCAAGAAATACGCGTCGTCCGGGTGGGCGAGTTTCGAGCGGCCATTCGTGCAGTGGGCCGAACGGCAAGGGCTTTGGGTCGATCCGATCAGCCATGTTGACCTGCACCAACGGCCCGATGCGCTGGCCGGCTACGCTTGTGCGGTGATGGTCGGGCATGACGAGTATTGGTCATGGGAGATGCGCGATGCGGTTGACGACTTCGTGTCCGCCGGTGGCCGGATTGCACGCTTTGCCGCGAACTTCATGTGGCAGATAAGGCTTGAGGACGAGGGCCGCCGCCAGGTCTGCCATAAATACACGGCCTGCGCGTCCGATCCGCTGATGCAAACGGGGCCGCGGTCGCGCGTCACCGAATCCTGGGAAGCGGCCGGGATCGGGCGACCGGGGCGCGACAGTTTCGGGCTGGACGCTACCCACGGCATTTACGCGGGCTGGTCAGGCTGTTCTCCGCGCGGGGCGCGCGGGTTTCCGGTCTACCGCCCGGATCACTGGGCTTTTGCCGGAACGGGCCTTTACTACGGCGACATTCTTGGCGGCGACAGCGCCATCTTCGGCTATGAGGTGGACGGACTCGACTATGTGATTTCAGGGGGCCTGCCGCGACCTGCCCGGCCAGAGCTTTACCCGGACAGCTACGAGATATTGGCGTTGGGTCTGGCCTCGACGCTGGAGGAGGGGCCGACGATCCTGCCGGGCGAAAGTTTTCTCGGAACGGAAGATGCCGAGTACGTGGCCGAGGTGCTGACCGGTGCCGCAGACGCAACCGGAATCGAACGCACCAAGCGCGGATCGGGGGCGATCGTCCATTTCCGCAAGGGTCGGGGTGAGGTGTTCCATGCCGGAACCTGCGACTGGGTCGCCGGGCTGGCGCGGTCCGATCCGATGGTGGAACAGGTCACGCGCACAGTGCTGCGGCGGTTTCTTGACGGTTCGGGCTGACCGATGCTTTGTTCGCTGCGCCGGGGTGGCTGCGGGGTCAGGGACAATCTAACAGGATCGGGCACGCTTGCGGACAGACGGAGATCAAGCCGGTGAATATCCCTTCGAAACTGCCAGACGGGCAGAAGAAGCCCTTCGTTGAAAACGAGTTTGGCGTTCTTCGCCGGGTCGCACTGTGCAGGCCCGACCATTACGAATGGGCGGCCGAGAATGCGATCGTGACCCAGGCGCGCTTGCGCGGCAAACAGATGGACCGCAACGCTGCCATCGTGCAACATGGCGAATTGCGCGCGGCACTTGAGGGGGCAGGGGTCGATTGCGTGATGCTGGCCCCGGATCCGCATTTGCCGATGCAGACTTTTACCCGTGACAGCGGGGTGATGACACCCTGGGGTCTGCTGATTTGCCAGATGGCACGGCCCGAACGGCGCGGCGAATGGGCCGGCGTGGCCGACATTGCGCTGGCAGCGGACCTGCCGGTGTGGAAACGGGTCACCGCCGGATCGCTGGAAGGCGGCGACGTCCAGATTCTGCGGCCCGGCGAGGTGATCATTGGCATAAGCGAGGTTCGCACCACGCTGGCCGCCGCCACACAGGTGGCGGGCTGGTTCCGCGAACAGGGCTGGACGGCACGACTGATCACGGTGCCTGCGCATTTCCTGCATCTGGACGTGCTTTTCAGTGTGCTCAACGACCGCCTCGCGCTGTGTGCGACGGACATCCTGGAGCCCGATGACGTGGCTTGGCTGGCAGAGCGGTTCCGGCTTCTGCCAGTGGGTTACCGCGATGTGATGACGATGGGTTGCAACGCCACCGCTCTTGGCAACGACACGGTGCTGTCGGCGATGCAACATGGCGGCATCAATGCGATGCTGCGGGCCGAGGGTCTGACGGTGCTCGACCCCGACCTTGAGCAATTCGTGCTGGAAGGCGGATCCACGCATTGTCTGACCATGCCGTTGGAACGGGATTGAAACAGCCATGAGCGAAACAGGGACCAGTATCTCGACGACAATTGCCGCAGGGCCGCTGCCCAAGGTGGCCTGGGGCAAGGGTGGCCACGTCACCGACAGCACGGGCAAGACCTATGTCGACGGGTCCGGCGGTCCGGCGGTCTACAGCCTGGGCTATGGCAACGAGGAGGTAACCGAAGCGATCAAGGCCCAGCTCGACCGCATCATGCATGGCTACCGCTACACTTTTACCAGCGACCCGCTGGAGGAGTTGACCGAATACATCCTTGCGGGCTGCGGGCCGGAGTTTGGTGCGGTGGTGCTGGTGTCGGGCGGGTCCGAAGCGATGGAATCCTGTCTCAAAATCGCGCTGCAATATTATTCGGCGCGGGGCGAGATGTCGCGGCGCCGCTTCATCTCGCGACAGCGGTCCTGGCATGGTAACACCTTGGGCGTTCTTGCGCTGTCAGGGTTTGCAGAGCGTCGCGCGCCGTTCGAGGGCGCGCTGATGCCCGCCTCGTTGCTGTCGCCGGTCAACGCCTATCGCCCGCCCGAAGGCGTGTCGCCCGATGATCTCGCCCGCCACTGCGCCAATGAGCTGGAAGAGGAAATCCTGCGCCTTGGCCCCGACACGGTGGCCGCTTTCGTGTTCGAACCGGTGGTGGGTGCGGCAGGCGGTGTGGTGCCCGCACCGCCCGGCTATGCCGCGATGGTGCGCGAAATCTGCACGCGCCACGGCGTGCTGATGATTGCGGACGAAGTGATGTGCGGGTCGGGGCGCTGCGGCACGTATCGCGCGCTGACGCATGACGACGTGGTGCCCGACATCATGTCGATCGCAAAGGGCATGTCAGGCGGCTACATTCCGCTGGGCGCTGCGGTCTACAGCATCCCCGTGCGCGATGCGATCACCGCCACCTACGGCGGGGTGATGACCGGGCACACCTTTACGGGCCACACGGTGGCCTGTGCCGCCGGTGCCGCCGTTCACCGCATTTTCCGGCGCGACGGTCTGATCGAGCATGTCGGGGCCAACGGGTCGCACTTGCGTGCGCTGTTGGCCGAAGCCTTGGCGGGGATCGACGAGGTCGGTGACCTGCGCGGACGGGGGTATTTCATCGGGATCGAACTGGTGGCCGACCCCGTGACGAAAACGCCGTTTCCCCGCGACAGGCAATTGTTCCTGCGGGTCCGCGAATGCGCCCTCGCCAATGGGTTGATCTGCTATCCCTCGGGCGGCAATGTGGACGGAGTGCTGGGCGACACGATCATCCTTGCACCCCGCTACAACGCTCCCGACGCTGAACTGGTCGAGATTGCCGGCAAGCTGGGCGTTTCGGTCCGGCAGGCGTTGGCGCAAATCGGGCGGGGCTAGGGGATGTCGCGCAGAAATGGATTCAATTGTGCGCGACATGCATCAGGGCGTATGTCGCTCAATCGCCTGCGACAGCCGTCGCAGAAACGACGCCTGCAGCGGGCTTTCTGTCGTGGTGCTGCGGCGAACGACATAAAACTTGGCGAGATAACAAAGCCGCTCCGGTGCCAGCGGATGGATGTCCCGCGTGGCGATCCATCGTTGAGCAAGATGCGACGGCAGATACCCGATGTAGAGCCCCGACATGATCAGGATCAGCATCGCTTCAACCGTGGTGGTCACGGTCGTCGGCGAAAAGCGCGCGACAAGCTGCGTCGAATAGTCAGCCGCTACGAAGGCCTGTGCGGCGATCAGGTTGTCGTCCAGCAGTCCGGGTGTGCAGGCGAACAGCGGGTGGTTGCGGCCGCAACACAGAACCTGCGATTCTTCGTAGATCTCGGTATACCGCAGCGACCGGGACTTGTCGTTGAACGGCCCGATGGCAATGTCCAGCCGTCCTTCCAGCAAAGCGGTTTCGAGACGTGGCGGACTGTCGACATGCAACGTCACGTGAACCTGCGGTTTCGCTGCATGAAAGGACTGGATCACATCGTGCAGCCCCAGCCGCTGATCGGTCGAAACGCTGTCAACAATGCCGATCGCGAGAACGCCCCCGAACAGACCGTTTATCCGCTGAATCTGGTTTCGCGTGTTTTCCAGCGAGGCCAACAGGTCCTTGACGACCTTGTACAGGTCCTCGCCCTGCGGTGTCAGCTTGAAACCGCCGCGGCCCCGGATGCAGACGCTGAACCCCAAGCGCAGTTCCAGATCCTTGATCTGCTCGCTCAGCGTCGAAGGGGCAAGATTCAAAAGCTTCTGTGTGGCGACAAAACTGCCAGTTTCCGCCACAGTTGCAAAGATTCGCAACAGACGGATGTCAAAGTCCTGGACCTGTTTCATACTGCCTGAGCCAACCTCAGGAAGCTTGTGATCGCTAAGCCATCGGCACTCTTCCAAAGTGGTGTGGAAACTCTGCGAGGCTTCATGGAACAACGTCCTGTTCTTTGCTCTTCTGAGATTCATGGACGTAACACGGCAAAGCAAACCTGAGTCTCGGGACGATGTCAACGAGGGTCCTGTCGCAGGTAGCGGGTCAGTTTGAAATCCAAAAGCGCGCGCCAGCGTCGAGGCGGGGAAAACTTCACAACGGGTCGCTGTTCCCACGCGGACAGACGGACGAAGTCTGACGTCGATATCAGATCGCACGGAGCACGGCATCGCAATGTGCCCAGCCCGTCGTGCCAAAAGACCGTTCGAAGGGAATGCATGCAAGGAAGAAGTTGGCATCACCCTTGTCGATCTGGCAAAGAACGCGTTGGAAATGACGGCGCTCTTTCGTTTTGGCAAAAAGAGAAAACGACCACGTCCTTTAATCTTTACATTGGTCGTGCCGATCCATTTAACTGAGTAATATGATCACTCCCTCGCCTTACGCCCCAGCCCAGCAACCGAAAAGAGATCGCCTTGACCAATCCGAATGCCGTTTTGATTGACACCCACCCAGGCCGCTCGACCCAGACCATCGGCCTTGCCATCGAGATCGGGACCGATCCGGCCCTGATCCATGAGCCTTCGGTCGGCGTGGTGGGCACCAAGGGCGACAGCCAGTGCTATCTGGGCGTGGCCGCCAAGGTCGAGGCGATCCACCAGGCGCTGAAAGTGCGCATCGGCAGCGGGCCGGGCCAGTTGAAGTACCGCCTCGTGCAGCCGGAATATACGATTGCAACATCTGACGGCATGCGCAACGGCACGCCCGAGATGCGCTATTCGCTGATCGGGCGCGAGGTGACGCATGATGCGCTGTGCGAGCACCTAAGCGCCACGGGCCTTGCGGGCACGATTGCCGTGGTCGCCTGCGACAAACCGCCCGTCGGCACGCTTGCGGCGATGCTGGAGCATAACCTGCCCTCCATCATCATGTCGGATGGTCCGATTCACCCCGGCACCGACCCCAAAACCGGCGAAAAGCTGGACATCATCAGCGCCTTTCAGGTCGCAGGCCACCCCGATCCCGAATACCGCTACCACATCGCCTGCCATGCGTGCCCGGGCTTTGGCAGCTGCGGTGGCATGTTTACCTACAATACGATGCAGACGTTCATCGGCGTGTTGGGCATGCAGCCCCTGCACATGGTGGCACCCCCATCAGACGATCCGCGCCGCCTGAACGAATTCCCCGCCGAACTGGTCACGCTGCTTGCCCGGATGATCGAAACCGACCTGAAACCCCGCGATATCGTCGGGCGCGACAGCCTTCGCAACGCCACAATCGTTGCGCTGGCCATCGGCGGCTCGACCAACGCGCTTCTCCACGCGCCCGAAATCGCCCGCGCCGCTGGCTTTGCCGACTTCTGGAAGGACATCATCACCCCTGAAGAGTTCAACCACCTCTCGCAGCATGTCGTTCCCGTGCTGACCAATGCGCGGCCTTATGGCAAATATTCCATGATCGATATCGACCAGGTTGGTGGTGTGCAGGTCATTGTGCGCGAGTTGCTGGAGGCGGGCCTTTTGAACGGCGACGTGCCGACCTGCACTGGCGAGACGCTGGCCCAGCAGGTGGCGCGCCTTGGTGCAAAGTCTGCCGATGGCGAGGTGATCTGTCCCGTCAAGGCGCCCTACAAGCAAACCGGCGGTTTGCGCATGCTTGGCGGCAACCTGTCGCCCGAGTTTTCGGCGATCCTGAAGCTGGCCGGGGTTGAGGGCGGGCTGGAGAACAACCTGTTTCGCGGCCGCGCGCGGGTGTTCGATGGTCAGCAGGCGCTTCTGGATATGCTCGACCAGACGCCCGAGCATTTTGACCACAACGACATGATCATCGTGCGCTATGAGGGGCCAAGCGGCGCACCGGGCATGCCCGAAATGCTGGACCCCACCGCGCGCATCACGACCCTGTGCCGCGAGCGCGGGATCGTTATCGCCTTGATGACGGATGCGCGGTTTTCCGGTGGCTCGATCGGACTTGTGATTGGCCATGTGGGGCCCGAAGCGGCGCTTGGCGGGCCGATCGCGTTTGTCGAGAATGGCGACGAGATTCTGGTCGATCTGAACACCAACGAGATCAACTGCACCGCCTTGAACGACCCGGCCGTTCTTGCGACCCGCAAGGCGATTTGGGACAAGCAGGTCGCAGACAACGGTGGTTTCCACCCAAGCGCCGGCCTCGCCGACACGCGCCTTTTGCAACGCGCGCGGCACATGGCTGTCCCCGCGCGGCGCGGCGCAGGCCTGCACCCCAACCGGACCGTCTGGGTCCGCAATCCGCGCGAGGCAACCGCGTCGGGCTTCACGCCGCGAAATAAATTCCGGCTGGAAACGGATGAAGGGGCTTGAGGCAGCACAGCTCCGTATTGACGAGCTCGTCTCGGGGCAGCTGATCCAATCGCCGCATTTGCTGCGGTTTGGCTGCATCCTACAGCGCCGCGCATCCAACCGGATGCGCGGCGCTGTAATGCATGTCGCGCACACATGGATTAATTTGTGCGCGACATGCGTCAGGTCATGGTGGACCAGACCTTCGGGCCGGGTGGTTTGGGACGACAAGGAGTATCTGCTTTGCGCCGCATGATCCTGCCTGACCGCGCGGCCCTTGGCACGATGCATGGCAAA
>JBBQJA010000078.1:0-12795 GCA_038325465.1 Hyphomicrobiales bacterium
CTGCCCGATATCCTTCATATCGTGCCGATCCGCCACGGCGACGCGCGTGGCTGGTTTAGCGAAGTCTATCATGAAGCGGCGTTCGAGCGGGCAGGCATCCGCGCCCGGTTCTTGCAGGACAACCAGTCGCGATCCGAACATGCGGGCACGCTGCGCGGCCTGCATTTTCAGGCCCCGCCGGCAGCCCAGGCCAAGCTGGTGCGTTGCCTACGCGGCCGGATTTTCGATGTGGCTGTCGACATCCGGGCTGGATCGCCAACGTTCGGACGTCATACGGCGTTCGAGATTGCCGCAGAGAGCGGCGCGCAAGCTTTTATTCCGCAAGGGTTTGCGCACGGATTTTGTACGCTCGAGCCGGATACTGAAATTGCCTACAAGGTAACGAGTTATTACGACGCCAAAAGTGATTTCGGCATCTCCTTCGACGATCCAGTCCTTGGAATACAGTGGCCCGTGCCAGCTGGCGGACTGATCCTTTCAGACCGCGACCAGGGCCATCCGCGGCTCGCAGGCCTGCCGCCTTATTTCCATTACGAAATGGCATCCACCCAGACATGACGCCCCATCCCCGGCGAATTCTCGTCATCGGAAAGTCAGGCCAGCTCGCGCTTTCGCTCGCAGCTTTGGGGCGGCCCGGCCTCATCTTCATTGGTCGCCCTGACGCGGATCTTGCCGACATCGCATCCCTTCGCAGCGTCATTGACCGCGCGGCGCCAGACGCGGTGATCAATGCCGGTGCATATACGTCCGTGGACGGAGCCGAAAGCGACTCGGCGGCAGCTTTCGCGATCAACCGGGACGGACCGGCCGAACTTGCGCGGCTTTGCGCAGCGCGCAATGTTGCGATGCTGCATGTATCGACCGATTGCGTGTTCGACGGACGAAAGACGGCGCCGTATGAACCGCATGACCCGCCGGCGCCGCTCAGCGCGTATGGCGAGTCGAAGTGGCAGGGTGAACAGGCGGTCGCCTTGCAGGCGCCCCGGCACCTGATCGTGCGGGTGTCTTGGCTGTTCTCGGAGCATGCGGGAAATTTCGTGCGAGCGATGCTGAAGCTCGCGAGCAGCCGGAAGGAGGTGTCGGTGGTGTCGGACCAGTTCGGTTTTCCGACCTATTGCCCCGATCTGGCGCGGGGCTTGCTGGCAATGACCGATGCCGCCTGTTCACCTGGCTTTGACGCGTTCGGGACCTATCATCTGGCTGGCAGCGAGGCGATTGACCGGGCAAGCATGGCGCGTCTGGTGTTTGAGGAAAGCGCCGCGGCCGGCGGGCCGTTCGCAAGGGTTAAGCCTGTAGACACATCAGACTATCCAACTCCGGCTAAGCGGCCCTTGAATGCCCGGCTGGATTCGCGCAAGGCCATCCACACGTTTGGTCTCGTCCAACCGGACTGGCGCATTGGGTTGCGCGCGAGTGTGCGAGCGATCATCCGTCAGCTGTAACCGCTTCAGGTGCGGGCCGTGAACAATATGAGAAGGGAACGTTCCCATGACCGAAGCCGCCATTTTTGAAGTCGAACAGCGTGTGATCCGGACGATCGAGGAGAAGGGTCCCCAGATCGGTAAGGAACTCGCCTGGGCCCTGCCGGACGTGCCAGTCCTGCAGCTTTGGCAGGCCTGCTTCCGCAGTCAGTCTTTCTTGATTTCGCACTTTGCCAGCTACTATCTGCGCTTCGACATCACGCGCGGTGATCAGGTGCGGCTTAGTCCGTCAATCTTGCGGGATTTCCTGAGTTTCACGCTGTTCGGCTTGCCGGGCCAGCGCGAACAGATGATTGAGCGTCAGGGCCAGCTTTCAAACATGCACCGGGAAGTTAGCCGCGAGAAGCTTGCGGTGGCGCAAGCCGCGCTGCGCTCACTGTTCCTCAACCAGCCGCGCGAAGTGCGCAGCCAAGTCTGCGCGTTTATCGCCGGTGACCTTGCCTATTTCCTGGCGCACAACGAACCACGCGAACATGCTGCGTCGGGCGAGATGCTCAAAGGCTCTGACATCGACATTGTCATCATCATGCAAGATAGCTTGCCCGAAGAGCTAAAGGTTCAGATCGATACGGAAATGACGGCGCTGAAATCGTACTACATGCGCCATCCTGACTATCGCCACGAGATCGATTTCATCTGTAAGCGCCAGTCGCTGATGGAGCGCCAGTTTGGCTATATCGATATCCATGACAAGATCGCCAGTAAGATTGCCTGGGAATCGATGTTCCTCGCCGGCTCGCTCACCCTCTACATGGAAATCCGCGAAGCCATGACGCGCACCGGTGTCGACAAGCTTATCGAAGCAGATTTCGACCATGCTCTTCGTGACCGGAAGAACGCCATGCGCACCTTGCTGAATTTCACCGGCGAGACCCTCGACGAAGAGACCCGCTCACTCTTTTACTTCTCGCAGGAGCGGGTCGAATTTACTTAGTCGGGCGGCCTTGGAAAACCTCAAAACGTATTCGTGTTCGGATCTAATGTTTTTGGTCTATGGCCTGATTTTACTGTGGAAGACTCTCTCGGTAAAGGCGTTTTCCGCCCATCGACATGTAATCGGAGATCGCCTCGCGAGGCCTGTCATTACGAGCAAAGTCGTCGCTAAATTATCTATGGTTCAAACTTTGCTGGATGAGCCACATCGAGCGTCGCGACTGCTGCATCAGCTGAACACCTTTGTCTCAGACGTTGCCTTGTCGCAGGCCCCGTGTTAACCGATCCGCCATCATATAAAGGAACGTTGATATGGTTGACGACTTCTACGTGAAGGACATGTCTCTCGCTGAATACGGCCAAAAAGAGATTGCCATCGCCGAAACCGAGATGCCAGGTCTGATGGCCGCGCGTGAAGAGTTCGGCCCGTCGCAACCGCTCAAAGGCGCCCGGATCTGCGGCTCGCTGCACATGACCATCCAGACCGCTGTCCTGATCCAGACGCTGGAAGCCCTCGGCGCCAAGGTGCGCTGGGTTTCGTGCAACATCTACTCCACCCAGGACCATGCCGCCGCAGCCATAGCCGCCAATGGCACCGCAGTCTTCGCCTACAAAGGCGAAACGCTGGAAGAATACTGGGACTATACTGATCGCATGTTCCACTGGCCGGATGGCGAAGGTCCGAACCTGATCCTTGACGATGGCGGCGACGCCACGATGTACCTGATCCTCGGCGAGAAAGCCGAAGCCGACGCGAAATTTCTCGAGAAGCCAGGCTCGGAAGAAGAGAAGTTCCTGTTCGCTCAGATCAAGAAGCGTATGACCGCCTCGCCCGGCTGGTTCAAGAAAACCAAGGCCGCCATCCGAGGCGTCTCGGAAGAGACCACGACGGGTGTTAACCGCCTCTATCAGCTGGAGAAGAAGGGTGAGTTGCCTTTCCCCGCCATCAACGTCAACGACTCCGTCACCAAGTCGAAATTCGACAACAAATACGGCTGCAAAGAGTCCCTGGTCGACGCCATCCGCCGTGCCACCGACGTGATGATGGCAGGCAAGAAAGCCTTTGTCGCCGGTTACGGCGATGTGGGCAAAGGTTCAGCCGCGTCGCTCTCTGGCTCCGGCGCACGCGTGGCCGTATCAGAAGTTGACCCGATCTGCGCGCTGCAGGCCGCCATGGACGGCTTTGAAGTGCTGACCATGGACGAGGCCGCGCCGAAGTTCGACATCTTCGTTACGGCGACTGGCAACAAGGATATCCTGACTGTCGATCACATGCGCGCCATGAAGGACATGGCAATCGTCTGCAATATCGGCCATTTCGACAACGAGATCCAGGTCGAAGGCCTTCGGAACTTCAAGTGGACCAACATTAAGCCTCAGGTGGACATGATCACCTTCCCCGATGGCAAGCGCATCCTGCTCCTGTCGGAAGGCCGCCTCGTAAACCTCGGCAACGCTACCGGCCACCCGAGCTTCGTAATGTCAGCCTCTTTCACCAACCAGACCCTCGCGCAGATCGAACTGCATGTGCGGGGCGATGAGTACGAGAACAAGGTCTACACGCTGCCCAAACACCTGGATGAAAAGGTCGCGCGTCTGCACCTCGAAAAGCTTGGCGTAAAACTGACCGAACTTTCGGGTGAACAGGCCGCCTACATTGGCGTCGAGACGGCCGGCCCGTTCAAAGCGGATCACTATCGCTACTAGACGCGAAGGAACGCGCGTGGCGCAGGCATTCATTCTCACGCTAAGCTGCCCCGACGGGGTAGGCATCGTCGCGCGTCTCGCGCGGCTAATGGAAGAGCATGGATGTTTCATTGCCGCGTCGCGCACGTTCGGCGACCCAGAAACCCATCGTTTCTTCGCCCGGCTGGTGTTCAATTCGCCGGGTGATGAAGGCTCGCTTGCGGCCGTAAACGCGGCCATGGCCGGACTCGGCGAAAACCTGTCTGCCGACTGGACGATCCGCCCATCAGCGGACCGGATGCGCACGTTGCTCCTGGTCTCCAAATCAGACCATTGCGCCAACACCCTTCTCTATGCCGCACGGCGCGGCGAACTGCCCATCGAGGTGACTGGCATCGTGTCGAACCACGACACGCTGAAGGCCACTTTCGCGCATTGGAACCTGCCCTGGTTCCACGTGCCGGTGACGGCGGCCACCAAGACGGCCGCCGAGGCGCGCCTGGCGGAAATCATGGAAGAAACCCGCTCCGAACTCGTCGTGCTCGCCCGGTATATGCAGGTACTCAGCCAGGACGCGTGCCGGAAAATGGAAGGGCGCGTCATTAACATCCACCACTCCTTCCTGCCCGGTTTCAAGGGCGCGCAGCCCTACCATCAGGCCCACGCACGCGGCGTGAAAGTGATTGGCGCCACCGCCCACTATGTTACAGCCGACCTTGATGAAGGCCCGATCATTTCGCAGGTCACCGAAACCATCGACCATTCCTTCACGCCGGAAGACCTGGTCGAGTCCGGACGCCACATCGAAGGCATCGCCCTCCTTCGAGCCGTGAAGGCCCACGCCGAACACCGCGTCTTTCGAAACGCCGGCAAGACGATTGTCTTTGCCCGCTAAACCATCACTCCTCAGAGGAAAACGAGCATGCCCCTGAAATCCCATGAATTCACCAGTGAAAGCGTCGCAGAAGGCCATCCCGACAAGGTCTCAGACCAGATCTCCGATGCCATCGTGGACCTGTTCCTCTCGCGCGATCCGACGTCCAAGGTGGCCGTTGAAACACTCTGCACCACGAACCTGGTCGTGCTCGCCGGCGAAGTGCGCACCAATAACGGCGCTATCATTTCCAAGGAGGAAATGAACGAAGCCGCCCGGCAGGTCGTCAAGACAATCGGTTATGAGCAGGATGGCTTCCACTGGAAGAACATGACTGTCGAAAACTACGTCCACGGACAATCGGCCGAGATTGCCAAAGGCGTTGAGGAGGGCCAGGGCCTCTACAAGGAAGAAGGCGCCGGCGATCAGGGCATCATGTTCGGATACGCCACAACCGAAACGCCGGAACTGATGCCCGCCACACTCGTCTACGCGCATCAGATCCTGCAAAAGCTCGCCGAACTTCGTCATTCGGGCAAGAACCCGCAGCTCGAGCCGGACGCCAAGAGCCAGGTCACCCTGCAATACGAAGGCTCCCACCCCGTCGGCGTGAACGCCGTCGTCGTGTCCCACCAGCACAAGGAACATGTGAGCCAGGAAGAACTGCGCGAGATCATCCGCCCGGTCGTTGCCAGCGTCTTGCCAGAAGGCTGGTTCCCGCCCGAGGACAAGTTTTACGTCAACCCGACCGGTAGCTTCTTCATCGGCGGCCCGGACGGCGATTCCGGCCTCACCGGCCGCAAGATCATCGTCGACACCTATGGCGGCGCAGCCCCGCATGGCGGCGGCGCTTTCTCCGGTAAGGATCCGTCAAAGGTCGACCGCTCGGCGGCATACGCGACGCGCTACCTTGCCAAGAACGTCGTCGCCGCCGGCCTGGCCGAGCGCTGCACGATCCAGGTCAGCTATGCCATCGGTGTCGCCCAGCCGCTCTCGATCTATGTCGACACGCACGGCACGGGCAAAGCCGACGAAGCGCGTATTGCGAAGACGCTGCGCCAACTGTTCGACCTCTCTCCGCGCGGCATCCGCACGCACCTGAATTTGAACACACCAATCTACAGCCCGACCGCCGCCTATGGCCATTTCGGCCGCACGCCAGGCGCCAACGGCACGTTCAGCTGGGAGACGACCGCGCTCGTCGAGGAACTGAAGCGCCTTGTCAACTAAGCACGGGAGTTATCCGTTGAACGCAAGGACCGTGTCGATGACGCGGTCCTGGGACTCCGTATCGAGATAGGGGTGCATCGGCAGGGCGAGAACATGCTTGCTGGCTGTCTCCGTCACCGGCAGCGACCCTGCAGGCGGCGCATAACGCGCCGCAAAGTCCTGGCTGTGGATTGGCACTGGGTAGTACACCATGCTCGGAATGGCGTTCGCCGTCAGATGCGCCTGCAGGCCGTCGCGGTTCTCGTGCTCGATCACGTACTGCGCCCAGACGCTCTGGCCGCCTTCGATGACCGTCGGCACACGGCGGATCTTGCCTTCGAAACCCGCCGAATACCGACGCGCCACGCGCTCGCGGCTTTCAATTTCATCCGCGAAGATCTTCAACTTCTGGATCAGGATCGCCGCCTGGATCGTGTCGAGACGGGAGTTCATCCCGACGCGCAGCGACAGGTATTTCGGATCATGATGGAAATTGCGCTGTGCGGCGTCGGTCGGTGTGACCTTACCATAAACGCGTAATGACTCGATCAGTTCGGCGAGCCCGCTATCATTCGTCACGATCGCGCCGCCATCGCCGTAACAGCCGAGCGGTTTTGCCGGGAAGAAGCTCGTGGTTGCGAGGTCGGCCCAGTCAGACGGATGGCGGCCGTTCAGCGCGCAGCCAAAACCCTGCGCCGTGTCCGCGATCAGCTTCAAACCATGCGCGTCGCAGATCGCCTTGATCGCAGGATAGTCTGCTGGCTGTCCGAACAGGTCGACCGCGATCACGACTTTTGGCTTCAGCTTGCCTTCCGCTTTGACGCTGACAATCGCCGCCTCCAGGCTGGCGGGGTCCATGTTGTAAGTGTCCGGCAGGATATCTACGAAGATGGGCCAGGCCCCCATCCACGGCACAACCTGCGCGGTGGCGACAAACGTGAAGCTTGGGCAGAACACGGCGTCGCCGGGTTTGAGCTCCCACGCCATCAGCGCGAGGGCCAGCGCGTCTGTCCCATTGGCGCAGCTCACTGCATGTTTAGCGCCGCACCAGGCCGCAAGCTGCTTTTCGACCTCAACAACCTCTGGCCCCAAGACATACCGGCCACTTTCAATGACGTGCTGAACCGCTGCGTTGATCTCGGGTTCGATTCGCTTGCGCTGGGCCTGGAGGTCGATGAACTGCATGGAAAATGTCCTGTCTGGTAAGCTGCGGCTCAATGGCCGGAATGACTGCACCTGCCAAGTCACAGTTGGTTTCAGCCTGTTTCATGCGGCATTTTGGGGCTCGGGCGACAATTTATCAAACAACGCACCAACGCCGGATCAAAGTTGCTAAGAATTCATAACCACAGCTCTATATGATGTTGTGGTTGTGCCGCCTTGAGTTCAGCTTCGTTTCAGAGAAAATACCAGACATTCCGCGTATGGCCAAAATGTACCGCGCACCAGAGGAGGTTAAAAAATGTCCGCGTCTTTGCGAATTCTGGACTCTGACCCATCGAGCGGGACTGCAACCGCGTTCGGCTTTGAGCCGGGAGTCTTGAACGCCCCATCGGTGTGGCTGGATAACGCTACCGCCGCACTGGGGTCGTTCGAAGCGCTTGAAATTTTGTCCACCTTTGCCTCCCGCGCGCATTCTCTGTCATGCTGCCCCTGCGGCCAGGATCATTCGAATGAACTTCTGGCCTTCAAGATTGCCCTGTTCGGCGGCGCCAACGGGGTCGGGGTCGGTCTGGCGGCGGAAAGTGTCCTGAACGCCCCTTACGGTTCGCCGGAATTCGCCACGACGTCCATCCCGGGTGAAGTTGCTGGAAACACCTCTACGACGCGAAGCTTGGCAATTGGCGACTCAGTTATCAGCCAGATCGAAACCAGTCTCGACCAGGACTGGTACCGTGTCCAACTGCAAGCGGGCGTGACTTACGTTTTCACACTTAATGGCACGGGCGGTGACGCCCTTACCGATCCTTATCTTGAGATGATGAGTGCCTCGGGGCAGCAGTTGAAGTTCGACGACGATGGCGGCGACGGACTGAACGCGCAGCTGCGGTTCACGCCCACAACCTCCGGGACATATTTTGTGAACGCGCATGGTTGGGTGAACACCAACGGAACGCCGGACAACACCTCGGACGACTTTTCAAGTACCGGTCAATACACGCTTTCGGCGACCCAAGCAGCAGCGCTGGCGACCTACTCCGTCGATCAAATCGCTGATTATCTCGTCAACGAGGGATCGTCCGCCGGAAGCGCCTGGTTACAAACGAACATTACCTACAACATCTCCGCACTCACATCTGAGCAGCAAATTCTGGCCGAACGCGCCTTGTCAGTCTGGGCAGCCGTCACACCGCTGACGTTCACGCGCACAACGGGCACAGGAAACATAACGTTTCGCAATACCAATCCTAATCCAGATGCATCTGACCCGACTGCCGCTGCAGCTTTCGCTCAGAACACCTTCTCTGGCGCTGGTTTTATCACAGCGAGCACGATCGTGGTGACAAGCAACTGGTTCGGCAGCGACACGACTTACGATAGTTACACTCAGCAGACTTACATTCATGAAGTCGGTCACGCTTTAGGCCTGGGTCACGCCGGTCCCTACAATGGCACTGCAGACTGGGGTACCGATAATATCTACACGAACGACAATTGGGCCAATACGGTCATGTCGTATTTTGACCAGCTAGAATCAGGGCACGGAAGCTACAGGTTCGTACTTGGCCTTCAGCAAGCCGACATCGCTGCCATTCAGAACCTTTACGGATCCCGGCCGGGGGGCACGTTTGCCGGTAACACGACCTTCGGATTTAACTCTTCCGCACCTGGAACCAATATTGACTGGTCGCAGTTTGTGCTGGTCCAGCCCGAGGGAACTTATAAGCGTCCTCCATCAATGACCATTTACGACACCGGCGGCATCGATACGATAAACCTTTCGGGTTTTTCGCAGCCGCAGCTTCTCGACCTTTCGCCGGGCTCGTTCTCTAGTCTAGGTGACCGCCCAATCGTCGGCCAGGTTCACTACACAAACGTACTCTCGATTGCCGCCGATACGATCATCGAGAATGCCATAGGTGGTTCGGGTAACGACACAATTATTGGGAATGCAGCGGCGAACCTGATAGAGGGCGGCGCGGGCGCCGACTCGCTGTCCGGAGGCGCAGGCCAGGATATTGTTTCGTATTCGTCTTCTAGTGCGGGGGTCACGCTTTATCTGAGCAGCCAGGCCGTGTTTGGCGGGCATGCAACGGGCGACGTGCTGAGCTCCTTTGAAGGTGCCCTAGGTTCTGCATTCCAAGACGTGCTTTATGGAAGCGATGTCTCAAATGATCTGAACGGGGGCGGCGGAGATGACTATCTTTACGGTTTCGGGGGAAACGATATTTTGGTCGGAGGGGCTGGTAATGATGTTCTCGTAGGTGGCGCCGGGGCCGACGTGCTTGACGGGGGCGATGGAGAGGATTGGTTTTATGTCGATGGGCTCGACACAGGTGTGTTTGGCGGTGCCGGACTAGATCGCCTCTTTATGACGGACGCATCAGGGCAGGCTATAACTTTGACCAATTCCGAGATCGAGCTGGTTTGGGGCAATATAGGCAATGACGTGATCGACGTGTCTGGCAATGTCGTTGACGTTCAGTACGTCATCGGTGATTTCGGCGATGATCTCATCATTGGTTCCAACGGGGTAGATTTGATAATAGGCGGCTACGGCAATGACATTGTGAAGGCTGGGGCCGGGGATGATTGGATTTATCTTGAAAGCGAGGATACGATCTTTGCGCTGGATGGTGGCGCGGGGATAGACCGGCTGTTTGTCTCCTCTGGTATTGGCGTATCATGGGATGTGACCAGTTCGAATATTGAGGCTGTGTTCGGTTTTACTGGCAACGATACGCTGACTTATTTGGGAAATGAATCGATTTACATAGAAGGGGGCTCCGGAAACGATACAATTCGTGGAGGGGGCGGAAACGATACTTTGATTGGCGGAAGCGGTGCCGATTCGCTTCGGGCCGGAGCCGGGCTAAATATTTTGTATGGAGGGTCCGACGCGGACACTTTCGTATTTGAGAGCAATGCAGGCAGCAGTGTCAATTACGTCCAAGACTTTGGCCCCGAGGATGTTCTGCGTCTTGTTGGGTTCGGTTTTGCGAACGCGCTCCAGGCGGCGGGGTTTTTCACGCAGTCTGGTACGGCCGTAATCTTTGATCAGCAGGGAGTGCGCTTGGTAATCGAAAACTCGAGCGTTGCCGCAGTGCAGGGAGCCTTAGAAGTGGGACAGTCATCAGCATCTGCAGAAACGAGCAAGGACGCATTGATGCAAACCTCGCTACCTCGTGACGCCTTCAATACAGACACACCGCACGCTGCGGATTTTTTTGTTGGGGCCGACATTGATGCATTTTGCCCAATGTCGAATAATTTTGACTTTTTCGGCCTAATGAATTTTTGGAACGAGATAGCATAAAATCTCTCAAACACACTGGAATCGGTTTGTTGTCTGGCCCCGGATTCGTGCGAAAGGTTGCGCCAACGCTGGCGGGTAAGGATGCGCGAGTACTAAGTCCAGATCGGTTCGCCATAGGTGCGCCGACCTCCACGTCCACCACTTGGCGACCGCCCTCGGCATTTACGCAGACCGCAATGTGGTCGGCGACACACACGACGCTGCCGAAACGGGAGGCGCGCGTCAATTTTGCCGTACGACCATCCGACGGCTCCGCCGCCTCGCGGAACAAGCGCCGAGCGGCCGACTTCGCGAACCCTACGCTACACCTTGGCCCGGGAAGTGACTGCGTAACGCGGCGGTCAAAAATCAAATTCGAAAGCGACAGATAGCAGTTCAAATGAACTGCGTTACATCTCTTTATCCCGGCAGATGCCGAAGCAATCTGCTATGCAGCTCCGAAAGAAGAAGCTATCGGTCAGTGTCTCGCCGAACGGGCTCGATAGTTACTGGATCGGTTCACACCAGAATTTGGGAATTCTAATGAAAGATGGGTTTCTTGATATGTATCAAGGTGCCTTGAGGTGGCGGGCTTGGCACCTCATGGGCGTTGGTCCCTTGCGCCAGAGGTATGCGAGATCCTATCTCGGCCAATACTGGATTGTTTTAGGAACGCTAATCACCGTCACGGCTTTCGGCTTGCTTTGGTCACAGCTTTGGCGTTTGCCAATACAGGAATTCATCCCCTACGTCGCAGTCGCGCATATTGGCTGGTCTATGGTCACAGGACCTCTTCAAGACAGCATTGGTTCACTCCAGTCGAACTCATATTACTTTGTGAACCAAAAAGCGCCCCTTACGACGGTTTTCATAGCGAACTACTACCGAAACTTGATCGTATTCTTGCATAATCTCCTTGTGGTTTTGGCAGTTCTGCTCTGGTTTCAGGTCAATCCGGGGCCGAGTGTTTTTTTAGTGATTCCTGGCCTTCTGATCAATGCCGTGGTGGCCATCAACCTCGGTGTCCTCATTGGGCTAGTCTGCGCGCGCTACCGGGACATGCAGCAGGTTGTAGGTAACTTGCTGCAAGTATTGTATTTTTTTACACCGGTGATGTGGAAACCGGAATTACTCCCTGACTACGCCCGTTGGATTGCGGACTATAATCCGTTCGCGCAACTCTTGGCGCTTATTCGTGACCCACTTCTGGGCAGACCGGCAGACCCCCTGAGTTGGGCTGTTGCAGGCATGCTTGCAGTCATTCTGGCATTGATTACGCCGTGGTTCCTGAGCAAATTTAGCAAGCAGGCTGTTTACTGGATCTAGTCTAGGGCTGCTGCTCCGATCTCCCTTCCAACAGTCGAGGCGTCCACTCATGCAATACAAAATGGGTCCTGGGGCCAAGCCGGCCGTTGCGCCGCTAACTCAAAACGTTGTCAGGCTCGAAAATGTAGATGTCGAGTTTCCTGTCCACAATAGCAGCTCCAGATCGCTGCAGTTGGATCTAGCACGTCTGTTCGGTTTTAGAACGGCAGACCACACTCGTGCGGTTGTGGTCAGGGCGCTGCACAATGTGAGTTTCGAGCTCAAAGAAGGAGAGAGAGTGGCCTTTATTGGCCACAACGGCGCCGGGAAAACCACATTGTTGCGAACCATCGCGGGCGCCTATGCGCCGAACCGAGGCACTGTCGAAACCCACGGTAAAGTGACGGCGATGACCGACTTTACAATGGGGATGGATCCTGAGGCTTCGGGGCGAAATAATATAATTTTCCGAGGCGTATTCATGGGAATGACGTTTTCTGAAATTACGGCGCGGGTTGATGAGGTCATTGAGTTCACCGAGCTCCATGACTTTATAGATCTGCCTATAAGGACTTACTCGACAGGCATGTTCCTTCGACTCGCATTTGCAGTTTCCACGCTCGTCCCCCCGGATGTTCTGGTGCTTGACGAAATCATTTCGGCAGGGGATCTCGGTTTCCAGAAAAAGCTTCGAACACGGCTGGACGAATATATTGAACAGGCAAGGGTTATCGTGTTGGCGGCTCATGATCTGGGGTCAGTTCAGGATCTGTGCCCCCGAACCATTTGGCTTCGTGGCGGCTCAATCATTGCGGACGGCCCAACAAAAAGCATAGTCGAAGCCTACAAAG
>JBBQJA010000079.1:0-12698 GCA_038325465.1 Hyphomicrobiales bacterium
CGCAAATCCTGATCTCATCGCGCCAAATGGTCTGTGGCAGGCGGCCCGTCGTGCGGAGGTCATGCGGCCAGCATCGCCGCCGTGGACCTCGAAGGTGATCCATCACTGTTCGTCATCGTTGCATGCCGATTCTTGACCGACGCGGCCGCTCTCCACGCTTGCCAGAATCACCCTTCGGGCGGAATGTGACACCTGTGTGAACGTCCCGTTCAGCTCCTGTGCGCCGCTGCCTGTATCTGGCTCCGGTGCCTTTCATGTTTGTCCCGCCCGTGGTCCAGTACCGATTTCCCCTCGCTTTCCTTCCCCCGGCAACACCCGGGGTGAATTCCTTTGCGGTCCTGGCAGCACTGGAGGCGTCTGCGCGCGCCACGCTGATCTCGGTCTATCCGGTGCTGATGTACCGCGCGCTCGGCGACGCCCAGACCGTGTCGGAAGTCTATGTGCTCATCGGCGTCACCTCGCTCATTTGCGCGCTCGCCACCCCGATGCTCGCCCGTTTCGTCCCCCGCAGATGGCTTTACAGTTCGGGCGTCTCGGTGATGATCGCCGGAAGCCTCGCCGGTGCCTTCGGGCCGGTCTGGGTCATTCCCTTCGCAGTGGCCGCCAATTCGGTCGCGCTCGTCACCATGGCTGTCTGCTTCAATGCCTATGTCATGGACCATATCGAGCGCGGTTCCATGGGCCGCAACGAGAGCCGCCGCCTTCTGTTCAGCGGCATCCCCTGGAGCGTCGGTCCGTTCCTCGGCGTCTTTCTGATGGACCTGCATCCGAAGATCCCGTTTCTCATGTCTGTCGCCGCCTGCGTGTTGATGCTGGGCTTCTTCTGGTGGCTCAGGCTTGGCAACGGGCGGGTGATCTCAAAAGCCAGACGCCCGCCCGCCAATCCGCTCACCTATGTGCCGCGTTTCTTCCGCCAGCCCTCGCTGGTGGCGGGCTGGTTCTTCGCCGTCATGCGTTCCATCGGCTGGTCGATCTACATCATCTACCTGCCGATTTTCGCAGTGGAGGCGGGCTTGAGCGACCAGTTGGGCGGGCTCGCCCTGTCGGTGTCCAACGGCTTCCTGTTCTTGACGCCGGTGATGCTGCGCTACCTGCAGGGCACCAGCGTCCGCGTGGCCATCATCTCAGGCTTCGCCGGCAGCGGACTGCTCTTTGTTGTCTCGACCCTCGTCTCCGGCAATCCGGCCATGGCCATCGGCGCGCTGGTGGCTGCGTCGGTCTTCCTGATCATGCTTGATGTGTCGGGTGGCCTGCCGTTCCTGCTCACGGTCAAGCCGTCCGAGCGAACCGAAATGGCCGCCGTCTACTCGACCTTCCGCGATGTGGCGGCCGTCGGCTCGCCCGCTTTCGCCCGGCTCGTGCTCACGGTCGCGCCGGTGCAAGGCGTCTTTGCGGCCACGGGCGTGGTGCTCGTTCTCTGCGGTTTCATCGCCCGCCGAACTCATCGCCGTCTGGGCCGCCGCCGCCACTGAGCCGGCGCGCGATCCAATCGGATGCGTGAATGCCGCTGTAAAACATTGAACGAATGCGTGTCCGTTATCGCACGAATGAATCCATTTTTGCGCGACATGCATTAGAGCTATTCCGGACGCGAAAGCGGTGCCACTTTCGCTGGAATTGCTCCAAGCCGGTGCGCGATCCCGGTTCTCCAAGCCCGACACAGGCTTACGCTGCCCGGCGGTTTCACTTTCTGCGCCCCTTGATCCGATGTCCCACGTCGGCGCCCATGTGCCGAAGCGCTGAAAAAGACTGGCTTTTTTACCGTGCGGGAAAAATTCGTCCACTTCCTGTGTGCTCGGGCATCCTGTAAACAATCGCCATGCAAATCAGGCCAGAGACCCCCGACGACCATGACATCGTCCGCGAAATCCACCTTGATGCCTATCCGGGCGGGGAAGAAGCGGAGCTGGTCTCGGAATTGCGACGTGCCGGCCAGGCTGCGATTTCCATTGTCGCCGAGGTTGACGGCCTCATCGTGGGGCACGTGATGTGCTCGGTGATGCTCGCGCCGTTTCCGGCTTTGGGCTTTGCGCCTGTCGCGCTCATCAAGGCCTGGCGCAACCGTGGCCTGACCTCCTCGCTCGTGCGATCAGCCATAGACGTCGCTGACGCCGAACGCTGGGCGGCGCTCTTCGTGGTAGGAGACCCCGATTGCTATGCTGCGTATGGCTTCTCGGTGGACGCGGCCAGGAATTTCCGCTCCCCGTTTTCCGGCCCTCATTTCATGGTGCTCCCTCTGGGCGGGCCGCTGCCGACCTGTCAAGGGCTGGTCGACTACGCGCCTGCCTTCGCCCGGCTCGGCTGAGCCGCTCCGCTTCGGCTTACAACGGCATCGGGTGGAGGCGTCGCACCGCGTCGATGGCCTCCATCACCCCAACAGACAATTCCAGGTCGGCCGCACCAAGGCAGATGGCAAGCTGGGCGTCGGTGGTGGCGCCGATGATGGTCGACGTCATGAAAGGGCGGGCGCGGCAGAACGCGATCGCCATCTGCGCCGGATCGAGCCCGTGGGTGCGGGCGATGTCAACATAGGCCGCAGTGGCCGCATCGGCCTGCGCGGTTGCCCTGCCGCCGAGCGTGTCGATGATCGATCTGCGCGACCCGGGAGGCACCACTCCTCCAATATACTTTCCGCTCAGCAGTCCGGCCGCCAACGGCGAAAAGGCCAAAAGCCCGACATCCTCGTGATGGGCGACTTCCGAAAGATCGAGATCGAAATGGCGGCACAGGAGATTGTACTCGTTCTGGATCGACGCCACGCGCGGCAGGTCGTGCACCCCCGCGAGCCGCACGAACTGCATGGTGCCCCAGGCGCTGTCGTTGGACAGGCCGATGGCGCGGATCTTCCCCGCTTTCACGGCATCGTCGAGCCCGAGAAGGGTCTCGTGGATGTCGTCCACGGTAGTCGACTTGTCCTGGCGGCTGGCGTCGAAAGCCCAGTTCTTGCGGAAATGATAGGAACCCCGGTTGGGCCAGTGCAACTGGTAGAGATCGATATGGTCAACGCCCATCCGCCTCAAGCTGCCCTCCACAGCGCTCATCACATCGGCGCGGCGAAACGGCCGACCGTCGCGGATCCACTTGATGCCGTCGCCGACGATCTTGGTGGCGAGGACGACGTCATTGCGCCGCCCGGTGCGAGCAAACCAGCTTCCGATGATCTCCTCGGTCCGGCCCCGGGTTTCCGGACGCAGCGGACAGGTGGAGTACATTTCCGCCGTGTCGACGAAATTCACACCTGCGGCAAGTGCCATATCCATCTGCCGGTGGCCATCGGCCTCGGTGTTCTGCTCACCCCACGTCATGGTGCCGAGGCAGATGTCGCTCACATGGACGCCGGTGCGGCCGAGTGGTTTCATTTTCATCGCGATTGTCTTTCATGCGTGGCGGATCGCGCGGGCACCTGAGGCCCTGCGGGCTGAAGAGACCTGCGTTTGAGACAAGGCCTGCGCTCAAGACAAGGCCGTCGGCGGCAGAGCTAAAAACAGGTACCAGATATAGCCTGCATACAGTGCCAGCATGACAAGTCCGACCAGGCGGCTGATCTGACCGGCGAAGCGGATCAGGAGCGCCAGCGCCACCGAGACCGCCAGCATCAACGGGATATCGAAGGAGGCCATCCCCGCGTCGACCGGCATTGGAGTGACCACGGCGGTGATGCCGAGGATACCCAGGATGTTGAAGATATTGGAGCCGACCACGTTGCCGAGCGCAACCTCCGCATGGCGGCGGAAAGCTGCGACCACGGACGTGGCGAGTTCGGGCAGGCTGGTGCCGATGGCCACGATAGTGAGCCCGATGACGGCTTCCGAAATGCCGAAGGATTGCGCGATTTCGGTGGCGGCGTCGATCAGCAGGCTTGCCCCGACGAACAGGGCGGCCAGGCCGCCGATGATGAAACCGATTTCGATCCAGCGCGACAGATGCACGTCGAGGTCCTCGTCGTCCTCGCCCGGTGCCTTGATGTTGGCGCGGGCCACCCAGATGAGGTAGGCAACCAGGATGGCGAACATCGCGGCACCGGTGAGGCGGTTGACAACGCCGAGCCACCCGAGGCCCAGCATCACCACGGCCGCGAAGATCATCATCAGGAGATCGCGCCCAAGATTTGGAATGCGTGCGGCGATGGCGGTGATCGTGGCGGAGACGCCAAGGATCAAAAGGATATTGGCGGTGTTTGAACCCACCACATTGCCGATCGCAAGCGCCGGCTTGCCCGCCAGAGCCGCCTGCAGCGACACCAGCAGCTCCGGCATCGAGGTGCCGAAGCCAACCACCGTGAGGCCGATCAGGAGCGGCGGCATGCCGAAACGGTTGGCGAGCGATATCGCACCGCGCACGAGATAGTCCGCGCCAAAGGTCAACAGCGCGAGGCCGCCCACAAGCATGGCAACATTTATCAGCATCGGGATCGGGTCCTCATCGGGTCAAGGTCCTGCGGCGGGACCTGCGGTGTGTCTGGAAGGGCGTCAAAGGTCGTGCGGAGGGCTCGGCGGCAGGGCGAGGCTCATGTGCTTGTCCGGCCCCGGCTTTTCAAGGCTCGGCCTGCCATGCCGCCGAAATTCTTTTGTCTGGCTGGGGCCGACGACATTGAGGGCAGCGTTGCACGCCCTGCGCGGGCAGGGTCGTTGCGCTTTGAGCTTGGGCCGGGACCTTGGGCCAAGCGCTTGAGCCAGGCGCTCGGCTTGACAGCCTTCGCGTGAGCGGTAAAGGAAGCCCGAAATCAATGTCAAAAATTCAAGGGATGGGGCGCGACCGCCATGGCACAGGCATTCATCTTCCCCGGTCAGGGAAGTCAGGCCGTCGGAATGGGCAAGGACCTGGCTGACGCGTTCCCGGAAGCGCGCGCGGTCTTCGACGAGGTCGACGAAGCGCTCGGCGAAAAGCTGTCGGTGCTGATGTTTATGGGCCCCGAAGACAGGCTCACGCTCACCGCCAATGCCCAGCCTGCGTTGATGGCGGTGTCGATGGCTGTCATCCATGTGCTTGCGGCGCACGGCGCGCCGCTCGGCGAGGTCGCAGCTTTCGTTGCAGGCCACTCGCTGGGCGAATATTCGGCGCTCTGCGCGGCCGGCGCGTTCACGCTTGCCGACACCACCCGGCTGCTCCGGATCCGAGGCGATGCCATGCAGGAGGCCGTTCCGGCCGGCGTCGGGGCCATGGCCGCCATCATCGGCCTGGAGGATGCGGCCGTTCAATCGATCTGCGTGGACGTTTCCGCCACCGGCACCTGTCAGATCGCCAATGACAACGGTGGCGGACAGCTGGTCATCTCGGGCGTCAAGGCGGCCGTGGAAGCTGCCGCGGCGCTCGCCACTGACCGGGGTGCCAAGCGTGCGATCATGCTCGCGGTGTCTGCGCCGTTTCATTCTGCGCTGATGCAGCCTGCCGCCGACCGGATGCGTGCGGCTTTCTCGGACGTCAAAATCGCAGTCCCCGTCGTCCCGCTCGTGGCCAATGTCCGGGCCGCGCCGGTCAGCGATCCGCAGGAAATCCTCGATCTCCTGGTCGAGCAGGTCACCGGGCGGGTCCGCTGGCGCGAGAGCATCGCCTGGCTCGCCGCCGCCGGTGTCACCAGCCACTGCGAGATCGGGGCAGGCAAGGTGCTGACCGGCCTTGGTCGCCGCATCGACCGTGCAGTGTCCGGTACAGCCATCAACACGCCGGCCGACATCGAGGCCTTCCTCGCTGCACGTCGCGCGCCCGCCGCCTGACGTCACCTCAGCATCCTCCCAAGCAAAGGATATCCCATGTTCGACCTGACTGGCCGCAAGGCCCTCGTGACCGGTGCCTCCGGCGGTATCGGCGAGGCGATTGCCCGCGTGCTCCATGCGCAGGGCGCGACGGTGGCGCTGCATGGCACCCGCATGGAGAAGCTTGATGCGCTGGCCGCCGAGCTGGGCGAGCGCACCCATGTGCTGGTCGCCAATCTTGCCGACCGGACCGAGGTGGCAGCACTGAGCAAGCGCGCCGAAGCCGTCCTGGAAGGCGTCGATATCCTGGTCAACAACGCCGGCATCACCCGCGACGGCCTGTTCGTGCGCATGTCCGACGAGGCCTGGGACGCGGTTCTCGAGGTCAATCTGGGGTCGGTCTTCCGCCTGACCCGCGAGCTCGCCCATCCGATGATGCGCCGGCGTCACGGCCGCATCATCAACATCACCTCGGTCGTCGGTGTTACCGGCAATCCCGGCCAGGCCAACTACTGCGCCGCCAAGGCCGGAATGATCGGCATGACCAAGAGCCTGGCCCAGGAAATCGCCTCCCGCAACGTCACCGTCAATTGCATCGCACCCGGCTTCATCCAGAGCTCCATGACCGACAAGCTCAACGAGAAGCAGACCGCTGCGATCATGGGGGCCATTCCGATGAGACGAATGGGCACGGGCCGGGAAGTGGCCGGTGCGGCGGCCTGGCTTGCGTCCGACGAGGCATCCTACGTGACCGGACAGACCCTTCACGTCAATGGTGGGCTGGCCATGATCTGAGTTGCGAACGGGCGGTGGCGTGCACACCTGCGTCTCAGCACGCAACTCCACGACAGCGGCCCATTTTGAGGCTTTGCCAGCCCTCGAAAGCATGATACTCCCCGCCACCGCTGTGCTTCGTCTGGCAAGCTTTTGCTGGCGTGGTGCAGCGCCGGGGATCAGAGTGGCAAATTCCACAACTTCGGCTTAGACTGGACTGGGACCCGCGCGTAAATTGCGCGGAGCCCGCTTGATTAACGCTCCCTGCACCGGTAACGAGACGGGGAGTTGAACGGAAAACAGGTCGAGGAAACCGACATGAGCGATATCGCAGACCGCGTAAAGAAAATCGTCATCGAACATCTGGGCGTTGACGCCGAAAAAGTGAACGAAGGCGCCAGCTTCATCGACGATCTTGGTGCGGATTCGCTCGACACCGTCGAACTTGTCATGGCGTTCGAAGAGGAGTTTGGCGTCGAGATCCCCGATGACGCCGCCGACACGATCCTTACCGTCGGCGACGCGGTCAAGTTCATCTCCAAGGCCCAGGCCTGATCTGGCAGTGCGGCGGACGGCGAATTCGCCTCCGCCCCGGATCGGTGCGCCCCTGGGGAGTTCATTGGTCCGGCCCTTTCAGGGCCCGCGACAGCGTCCAAGGGAGTTGAGGCGATGAGACGAGTCGTCATCACCGGCACAGGTGTGCTCTCTCCCCTTGGCTGCGGGACAGAGATTACCTGGTCCCGTCTTGTCGCCGGGCACAGCGGCGCACGCCGCGTCACCGAATTCCAGGTGGACGACCTTCCTGCGCAGATCGCCTGCATGATCCCCACCGATCCGTCGATCGAAGGGGCTTACAATCCTGACGACTGGATGGAGCCCAAGGAACAGCGCAAGGTCGACAAATTTATCGTCTACGGCATGGCAGCGGCTGAAATGGCGCTCAACGACGCCAAGTGGCATCCCCTGACCGAGGAAGACCAGATCGCCACCGGTGTCCTGATCGGCTCTGGCGTGGGCGGCCTCGAAGGCATTGTCGAGGCGGGCTACACCTTGCGTGACAAGGGACCGCGCCGGATATCCCCCTTCTTCATCGCCGGGCGGCTGATCAATCTCATCTCCGGTCAGGTCTCCATCCGCCACAAATTGCGTGGCCCCAATCATTCGGTGGTTACCGCTTGCTCGACCGGTGCCCATGCCATCGGCGACGCCGCCCGGCTGATCGCGCTTGGCGACGCCGATGTGATGGTGGCCGGCGGTGCTGAATCGCCCGTCTGCCGCATCGGCCTGGCCGGGTTTGCCGCGTGCAAGGCGCTCTCGACCTCCTACAACGACACTCCGGAGAAGGCGTCCCGCCCCTATGACCGCGACCGCGACGGCTTCGTGATGGGCGAGGGGGCCGCGATCGTGGTGCTGGAGGAGCTGGAACACGCCAAGGCCCGCGGCGCGCCGATCATCGCTGAAATCGTCGGCTACGGACTGTCGGGCGACGCTTTCCACATCACCGCTCCGGCTGAGGACGGCAATGGTGCCTATCGCTGCATGCAGATGGCGCTGAAGCGAGCGGGGCTGACGGCATCCGACGTCGACTACATCAACGCCCACGGCACCTCGACCATGGCTGACACGATCGAACTTGGTGCGGCTGAACGGCTTCTGGGCAACGCTGCGGCCAACGTGTCGATGTCGTCCACCAAGTCCGCCATCGGACACCTGCTGGGCGCGGCCGGTGCCATTGAGGCGATCTTCTGCGCGCTGGCTATCCGCGACGGCATCGTGCCGCCGACCCTCAATCTGGACAATCCGGAGGTCAAAACGCCCATCGACCTGGTGCCCAAGGTGGCGCGCAGGCGCAAGGTCGACGTGGCGATTTCCAACTCGTTCGGCTTTGGCGGGACGAATGCGTCTCTGGTGCTGCGCAGGTATGAAGACTGAGGTGGTCCGGATTGGTGTCCGGCTTTCCGCAGACCAGTTTTTTGCCACATTGCCGGTCATAAAGGATCGGATGTTTCCATGCTGTGAGGGTTCCGCGTGAGTGATAACCAGTCAGATCCGGGCTCCTTCGGGCGTGACGCCGGCGGGGCTGCGCGCAACGGCCAGCCGGGCGGTCCGATCATTCCGGTGTCGCCATCGCAAGCGCTCAAACCTGAAAGGCTGCCCGAACCGCCGCGCCGCTCGCGCCGCGCCCGCAGTCAGGTGGTGGTGTTTCTGAATTTCGTGCTGTCGCTGATCGTCTTTGTGGCCATCGCTGTGGGCGCAATCTTCTGGTACGGAAAATCCGAGTTCGAGCGCGCCGGTCCCCTCGACCAGTCCACCGCCTTCCTCGTGCGCGACGGTGCGGGCCTCAACGAGATCGCCGCAAGTCTCGAACAGCGCGGGATTATCCGTGATCAGCGGGTGTTCCGGATGGCTGGCGAGGCGCGGCTTGGCGAGGACACCCTCAAGGTCGGCGAATACGAGATCAAGGCCAACGCCACAATGGAGCAGATCATCGAACTGATGCGGTCGGGCAGGTCGATCCTCTATTCCTTCACGGTGCCCGAAGGCCAGACGACCGCACAGATCCTGGCGCGCCTGGCCCAGGAGGAAACCCTGGCGGGAGATTTGCCGACCGAGGTGCCGGTGGAAGGCGCACTGCTGCCCGAAACCTACAAATTCAGCCGTGGCGCAAGCCGCGCCGAAATCGTCACCCAGATGGCGCGCGCTCAGGAGCGGGCGCTCGACAGCATCTGGGAACTCCGCGCAGCCGACCTGCCGATCAAGACCAAGGAAGAACTCGTCATCCTGGCCTCCATCGTCGAGAAGGAGACCGCGCGTGCCGATGAACGGCCGCGGGTTGCGGGGGTCTTCATCAACCGGCTGGAGCTCGGCATGCGTCTGCAGTCGGACCCGACGATCATCTACGGTCTGTTTGGCGGCATAGGCAAGCCATCCGACCGGCCGATCTACCGCTCCGACATCGACAAGCCCACGCCCTACAACACATACGTCATCAACGGCCTGCCGCCGACGCCGATCGCCAATCCGGGCCGCGAGGCCATGGAGGCGGTGGCCAATCCATCGCGCACCAAGGATCTCTACTTCGTCGCCGACGGGACTGGCGGACACGCGTTCGCCGAGACGCTCGACGAGCACAACGCCAATGTTGCCCGCTGGCGCAAGATCGAGGCCGAACGGGCCAAGGCGGTGGAAGCCGGCACGTCGGCACCCGCTGCGACGCCCGCCAATTGAGGCGGACCGATCCAAATGCCGTTGGGTCTCCTTCAAGCGCGGCGCGTTGATCGGGATGCGCAGAGGTCGCGGTCACGCTTTGAAGGGATGGATGCATGATCGGTTCAATCAAGACCGATTGGCCGGGTCATAGAGTCGTCCCGCAGACCAGGGACTTGGAAGGGGGCGTGACGTGGCCATCCAATCAATGACCGGCTTTGCCCGGGCCGATGGCGAAGCTGGCGGCTGCCGCTTCACATGTGAATTGCGCTCGGTCAACGGCAAGGGGCTGGATCTGCGCTTGCGGCTTCCCCAGGGCTTTGAACACCTGGAGCAGCCGATGCGGGCCATGGCTGGTGGCCTCCTCGCCCGCGGCAATGTCCAGGTCACGCTTTCTGTGAGCGGCGGTGCCCGACCGGTCGAGGCCATCGTCAACGAGGCTGCACTCGAAGCCGTGATCGCGCTGATCGAACGTCTGGGCGATCGTATCGACGCGCGCAAGCCAACGCTGGACGGAATCCTCACCATCAAGGGTATTCTCGAATTTCGCGAGCCCGAGCTCGACGAAACCGAGCGCGCCGCCCGGGATGGGGCAGCACTCAGCTGTTTCAGCGCGGCGCTGAGCGATCTGGTGGCCATGCGCGAGCAGGAAGGTGCGGGCCTCGTCACGGTTCTCAGGGCTCAGGTCGACCGGATCGGCGAGCTCACCCAGGCGGTGGAGAACAACCCCGCCCGTTCGCCCGAGGCGATCCGCGCCCGCCTCTCCGACCAGCTTGCAGCAGTGCTGGAGACCTCTTCCGCCATTGACCGCGACCGGCTCGCCATGGAAGCGGCGTTGATGGCCACCAAGGCCGATCTGCGCGAGGAGATCGACCGGCTCACCGCCCATGTTGCGGCCGCGCGCAAGCTTCTGGCCAGCGACGCCGCCGTCGGCCGAAGGCTCGATTTCCTGGCGCAGGAGTTCAACCGCGAAACCAACACCGTCTGCTCCAAGTCCAACGCGGCCGCCGTCACCGCGATCGGGCTTGATTTGAAAGTGGCGATCGACCAGTTTCGCGAACAGGTACAGAATCTGGAGTGACGATGACCGGTCTGCCTCCCGCCCATCTGCCGTCAAGCCGCATCAAGCGCCGTGGCCTCATGCTGGTGATCTCCTCGCCGTCGGGCGCCGGAAAATCCACCATCGCCCGCAATCTGCTTGAAAGTGATCCCGGGCTCAGCCTGTCGGTGAGCGTGACCACCCGCCAACGACGCGGCAGCGAGATCGAGGGCGTGCATTACCACTTCCTGTCTCAGAAGGATTTCGAGCGCAGGCGCGACAGTGACGCGCTGCTCGAATGGGCGGAAGTTCACGGCAATTGTTATGGAACGCCGCGCGAAGCTGCCGAAGTCGCCATGGCGGAAGGCAGGGACATGCTCTTCGACATCGACTGGCAGGGCGCGCAGCAACTGCAGGAGAAGATGTCGGCCGATGTCGTCTCCATCTTCATCCTGCCACCATCAATGAGCGAACTGCGCGCCCGTCTGCAGCGCCGGGCCGAGGATTCGGCAGATGCCATCGAACGGCGGCTCGCCAATGCGCGGGCGGAAATCGAGCACTGGCGCGAATACGACTATGTGGTGGTCAACGACGATCTTGACCGAGCCTTTTCAGCGGTGCGCTCCATCGTCGGCGCCGAACGGCTGCGCCGCGACCGCAGGCCCGGCCTGTTCGATTTCGTCACCGGCCTTTTGGACGACAAAGGCTGAGCGGAAGGTCTGGGCCGACGGGGAAGGTCTGGGCCGACGGAGGCCGAGTGACGTGGCCTGCCCGTCGCCTCACGCGCCCTCGACAACCGGCTGCCAGCCATTGCTCGGTATTTCTGCGCACTGGCGTCCAGACGATCTTGACACGTCAGTTGGTCTGGACGCGACTGACCCTTACATAGATCTGGCGCAAGGGAACACGTGACATGAAAGATTGCATTATCGTGGGTGGCGGCCCAGCGGGCCTGACGGCCGCGCTCTATCTTGCTCGGTTCCTGCGCAGCGTCACGGTCTTTGACGCGGAGAAAGGGCGGGCCATGATGATCCCCAAAACCCATAATCTGACACCGTTTCCGGACGGTATATCGGGTCGCGATCTTCTTGACCGGATGCGCGCTCATGCCGAGCTCTACGGCGCCTCGGTCGAAACCGGGACGGTCAGCGCAGTTGACAGGCAGGGCGACGTTTTCCACGTCACGACGGACCGCCGGGTCGAAACCGCGAAAAATGTCATCCTCGCCTCAGGTGTCTTCAACCATCGACCGCCGCTGTCGATCAAAGACCATGATCTGGGTCTGGCCCGCGGGCTGATACGATATTGCCCGGTTTGTGATGCCTATGAAATTCGCGGCAGGCGCATTGCAGTTCTCGGCAGTGACACGCACGGCTTTGACGAGGCAAAGTTCATTCGAGACTATTCCCCTGCGGTCACGCTGATCCCGTCCGACGGGTCTCTCGGAGTTGCAAGGGACGGAGTCGGCGCCCTGGAGTCACCGATGACAGGCCTGGCGCTGTCGGAGACGCAAGTCATCGTAACGCTGGAAAACGGTCAGACCCGGCAATTCGACACGCTTTATGTCGCTTTGGGCACGACCGCGCAGACAGGTCTGGCCACCAGACTTGGTGTTCGTCTCGCCGATGGCGGGTGCGTTTTGATTGATGCGAAGCAGCGAACCAACATCGACCGGGTCTACGCGATCGGAGACGTCGTCGAGGGGCTCGATCAGATCGCCATTGCGATGGGACAGGGTGCAGTTGCCGCAACGGCGATCCACAATGATCTGCCGGCACCACTGAGATAGCTTCCGACATATCCGGGGATGGCGATGAGCGCATAGAGCAATTGCAGCGAAAGTTGCACCGCTTTCGCGTCCGGAATTGCGTCAAAACAAGAGGATGGAGTATCCGTGTTGGTCAAGGAAGGGATGGGGTCCATTTTCGACCGTCCCTCAGGAGAGCGTTGGCCAGCAGGATCATCTTTCGCATGAGAGCTGCGAT
>JBBQJA010000080.1:0-12689 GCA_038325465.1 Hyphomicrobiales bacterium
GGCCCGCTGCCGGTCAAACCGGGTGCTACCGACGAAGGCATCCGCACGCGCGGCCGCATCGGCACCGGCTCCTACGAAGACCCGGCCGAGGCCGCCCGCCAAAAACGCCGCCCGGGCAAGACGGGAAGACCGGGGCGGTGATCCGAAATTCTCCCCATTCAAAGGAAATAGTTCCCGAAATCAACTCTTATTGTTCAGAAACCGATCTCTGAAGTCGCTGGCAAAGGTATCAGAGCGAATTGCGTCGCGAATACGTTCTTGGCCGGTAACACCGGTCTCGCGAAGCCGATCCTCAACCACTTTAACCGCTTTATCGACTACTAACTTCAGACGATCTTCATCTTTTGCAAGGTTTAAAATACACTGCGCAACGGAAGCAATTTTTGCTTTCTTCATAGAAAATATATCGGAGCCACCGCTCTCAGAGAGAGCCGCTCCAGATAGAATATAGTAACGAAATGTTTTGTAGTTATTGGAGATTTTCTGATTCCTCCACAAAAATTCTAGCCTGTAATACAAATACGAAACCGCATGATAAATTCTTACATCGTGGTCATCAAGAAACAGAGAACTCTCGCATTCGGAGATTATACCACGATAGTCTCGCGCTGCCCTGTGTGGCTGACTGAGCAAGCAGGCTGCTACCGCCTTCATTACGACAGAAGGTTGCATAACCCGCGTACGCTCCACATCGATTTTCCGGTACTGATTGTCCCGGCGTTCGAAATAGATGATTTCCTCAGGATCCAAATTCCGGCAGAATTCCTCAAAACTTTTCATAAAAGGTCGGAGCGCCCAAAATTGATCATCCCTAACCGGATTCTGCCTATTGGTACCTATTATAATAGACGATACGAACTCATCGTCCTTTGATCCGATAAGACGAAATGGTACTTGCATGTGATCGGCCAAATCCGGCCGAGGAATGCAATCTTCCTCTCCATATACCAAATCAAATATGATATTGCTGGTTTGGCATCCATTAACAATCTGGAAATCTTCTAGACGAAATTTGTCTCCCGTCCTATCAATATTTTTTGATACGACAGTTATTCCATTGTTTCGAAAAACGAATTCACGCCCACCATGCAGTCTAACATTTTCTTTTATCGATATATTAATCTTTGACTTAGGATCGTAATCACGAATATTGTCAAAAAACACTGACCTATTCACACCAATTACATCGCCAACGTGGTCTTGAAGAGTGAATAATTTCAGCAAATTTGAAGCGTCTATGTAACCAACGTAAGCTTCTTCAACATGATTATTACTAGGCATTACTACATTTCGAGCAAAATCGATGTCTACTTCAACCGAACTTGTAGCGGCACGATAGTACTGCTGCAGATCACTTGCCCCAACAAACTTAACGGAAATATGGTTCTGATCAAATATGTTGGTGTCCCGAAGCTGGGACTTGAAAGTTGCCCGAAGCTTTTCAATTCGAGCCGGCTCCTCGTAATTGCCAGTAGCAACGTAATAGCAGCTAAGCTTAGGATTTCGCTTGCCAACACCTTTCTCATAAATTGCCTGCCTGGCCTCTATAAGTTCATCGATATTTGGACTCTCACCTGCGAGTTCATCGTTAAAAAATCCAGATACGGCATCGAAGAATTTCGATATGTCCCCGTAATCGTAAGAAGTGCTCGATTTGCATTGAAAAAAAACGAATTCAATAGATGGATTGTTGATGGAACTCATCTTGTCGAGAGCGTCAGCCCTGTTTGTAACAAGCTCGCCCTGAATTATAATAGCAACGCCGTCGAGGCCAAATTCATTCCCCTTAAGATGGACATCATACGGCTCTATATTCTCACCGAGGAGACCCGTTATTATGCAAAATATTGAATATATTTCGAACTGCACATCTTTTTTTTCGTTGCCCAAATTATTTGAAATCGAAAATTCGCGGAGTTGCGCGCCAATTACTGGATTCATGACCTTACTTCCTATTGCATTCACACGCAATTCTAAGGCGAATATGGCCGTTAAATCAACCGCTTTTTTCATTAATCAGCAGCAACAAAGAGTAGCCTCATTTCAGGTTACTATTCCGCAATCGCATATTGATGATGCTCGTTCTCAAGCCGGTTTGCCAACACAGAGAAAACTTTAAAAAAATGATGAACGGCTCCACCAATACCCAGCAAAAGCAACAGCATAGCTCTTTCATCCCCACCACCCCCACCCCTTTATCCTGGTCCCCGTTCCACCTTCGCATACCCCTGACGATGCGATTTCAGGCGAGGCAAGGCCGGCGCCGGTGCGAGTACACCCGCAGGTGACGAGTCCCACCATCGCGGCAGGTCTTTGGGGACGCGGTCGCCAATCGCGTCGGCTCTGCGGAACGCAAGAATGTAGACGAAGCCGACCATGACCGGATTCGTTCCATAGTCCTCAATGCGCCAAACGCATCACGGCTTGCCGTTCTCCCAGGTCACGTCCTGGCCGTAGAGCGGCACGGTGGAAATTGCCATCTTGGCCGAGCCGTCCTGCACCTGTTGGGAATTGATGAGATAGACCAGCGTGTCGTTGGTCTTGTCGTAGATCCGGTTGACGACCAGCGACTTCCAGATCAGCGAGCGGGATTCCTTGAACACCACGTCGCCGTTTTCGTCGAGATCGATGTCGCCGATGGTGATCGGCCCGGTCTGGCGGCAGGCGATGGAGGCATTGGAGGGGTCCTCGAACCAGTTGCCCTTCTGCAGCCGGTCGATGACGCCGCGGTCGAAATAGGCCACATGGCAGGTCACGCCCTTGACCTGCGGGTCGCTCACCGCATCGATGATGATGTCATTGCCGAGCCAGTCGACGCCGACTTCGCCGATCTGCTCGGCACCCGCCGGGGCAGCAGCAAGGAAAAGGGTAGCCGCGAGCGCGCCGCCGAAGTGAGAGGTCTTCATGGTCTTGACTCCGGTGTCCGAATGGTCCCCGCAGGGCCGCCTGCGACGATGTTTCATCCGCATATGTGCCTCAATGCTCGTCAATGAAAGAGGTTCCCCTTGGCAGGAGGCTGGCCAGACGCTAAATGTGAGGAATGATGCAGCACGCCGCCCGACGTTTCCCCGCAATCCGCCCCGTGCTTCTGGGCGGCGCGGCGCTTGTCGGCCTGTCAATGGTTGCCGGAGCCGTGTTCGGCGGCTGGGCGGCCCAGGGACCGGCGCTGTTTGAAGCGCTGTCGGCCAACGGGCTCGCCTGGTGTTTCTGAACCCTTGAACCGTGACGCCCGTTCCGCGGTCTCAGCCAATGCGCGGTCGTCCTCGAAAACCTCTGGAGCCCGTTTTGACATCCGCCGTCCGCACCACGCTCTGGGCCATTGTCGCGCTTGTTGCCGCCGCACTTGGCTGGCTGAGCTACGAATTGTCCGTCAGCCAGACCAGAATTGCCGAAGCACCTTACGGCGCGCCTTTCGCCCTTCTGGACCAGCGCGGCGACAAGATCACCGAAGCGGCCTTCCAGGGCCGGCCGACGGCTCTGTTCTTCGGCTTCACCCACTGCCCGGAAATCTGCCCGACCACGTTGTTCGAGCTCGACGGATGGCTCAAGCAGGTCGATCCGAACGGCGGACGCATCGGCGCCTATTTCGTCACCGTCGACCCGGAGCGCGACACACCTGCGTTGCTCGGCTCCTATGTCGCGGGCGTGTCGGACCGGATCGTCGGAATCACCGGCGCGCCCGACGCTGTCGCAAACGCGCTCAAGGACTTCAATATCTACGCCAAACGCGTCCCCATCGACCCGGCAAAGCCTGACGGCGACTACACCATGGATCACACCGCCTCCATCATTCTGCTTGATGGCGGCGGCCGCTTCAAGGGAACCATCGCCTATGGCGAAAACCCGGAAACGGCGGTCGAGAAGCTTGCAAACCTGCTCAAGGGCTGATCTGGCAAAGGCGTGCTCCGGGTCAGAAAACCCACGCGCAAGTTCATGATTGGGGTGGATTTTACGAATGTGACATCCGGGATCGGGCGCTGACAAAAACGTCGGGACCAGATGTCAAATTCAATCCACGCCCACGTTTTCCTCTCCCGCAAGTCTGCGAGATAAAGATGAGCAATTGCCGCCTGTATGTCATCACCGATGAAAAGGGCGCGGCCCTGGCGCTCGACCTGATGGCCGAGGCATTCGAGGATGACGGCCTGCCCGTCGCCACCATGGAGATCGATGAGGTCCGTGGCATCTGGGAGGTCTCGGTCTATCTGGAGCGCGAGGAAGAGCGCGATGCGGTCGCCGGCCGTCTGTCCACCTGCCTTGACGGCGCACTCTGCGGGCTTGAGATCCACACCGAAATCCTGCCGGAGACGGACTGGATCGTCCATTCGCTTGAAGGGTTGAAGCCGGTGCGCGCCGGGCGTTTTCTCGTCCACGGCGCCCATGACCGGCATCTGGTCCGTGCCCATGATCTGGCCATCGAGATCGACGCCGCGCAGGCGTTCGGCACCGGCCACCACGGCACGACTGCGGGCTGTCTCGACATGCTCGGCATGGTCATGCGCGCCCATCCCGCCGGAGCGCGGTGGTTCAATCCGGTGCTCGACCTCGGCACCGGATCGGGCGTGCTCGCCATCGCCGCCGCCCGGCTGGCACCGGTGTCGGTGCTGGCGACCGACATCGACCCGATCGCAACCCGGATCGCTGCCCAAAATACGCAGATCAACCGGGTTGCTTCACGGGTGAAGGCGGTCACAGCCGCCGGTTTCCACTCGACCGCCATCACCGGGCGCATGCCCTACCGGCTTATCCTCGCCAACATCCTGGCGCGCCCGCTCATGCAGATGGCACCCGCCATCAGCCGCGCGCTCGCCCCTGGCGGCTCAGTCATCCTGTCCGGCATTCTGGCAAGCCAGCGCTGGAAGGTCATCGCTGCTTTCAACGGCCAGCGGCTCGGCCACGTGCGCACCATCTGGCGAAACGGCTGGGTGACAATCCACCTGCGGTGAGCCGCAGTCCTGCGTGTTGCGTTCACTGAAAGAGTTGCACCGTCCTTAGCGCGTCTCAAAAGACGCGCGGCGCAGTCCTTGGGTTTACCGTCGGGGGGGTTACCAACGGGGGGGGGCTACCAACGGGGGTTACCTGTCGCGGAGACAAAAAACGGCTCCCGAAGGAGCCGTTTGACTGGTCGAACCTGCCGGAGGTCACGGCAGGGTGGGCCCAAATGGGTCAGAAGAAATAGGGCTGCGCGCCTTCGCGATGGATCGATTCACGGGTGCGGCCGAGCGAAGCCAGCGTTTCGTCGTTGAGCTGCAGCAGGGCACCGTTGACATAACGGCGAACCTGACGCTCGCGGGCGATGATCATCCGCTCAAATGCGTTCTGGAAGAAGTTGTTCGACATGGTTCGTTCCCTTTGAATTGAGTGTTGGACTCACTCCTCCATGCGTTGCAATGTAGAGACCAGGACGCCCGATGTGCAGAGCTTATGTTGCAGTGCAGCTATGCGTTTATTGCATGTGCGAAGGCGGGAGTTTCCGCGTTGTCGTCAACGACGTGTCAACACGCCTCCCGGATCGCCGACGCCCGGCTGTCGCGATTGAATTCCCGCCACTGCAGTCCTATGGTCGGGCGTCGCCCCAGCAGAAAGACTGATGTCATGTTCCAGAACTTCGAAGTCCTGTCCTCGCCCGGTCTCGCAGCGGACCGCGTGGCGCGTCTGCGGGCAAGCTTTGATGCACTTGGGGTCGATGCGGTCGCGGTGCCACGCAGCGATGACTACCTCGGCGAGTATGTGCCGGCCTGCGCCGAACGGCTGGCCTGGCTGACGAGCTTCACCGGCTCGGCCGGAATGGTGCTCGTCTTGCGCAGCACCGCCCATATCTTCACCGACGGCCGATATGCCGCCCAGGTCCGGGTGCAGACGGATCCGGCGGTCTTCACCTGCGAGGACCTCTTCGCCACCCCGCTGGCGCGGTTTCTGGAAACGAGCGGCGTGCAAGGTCTGCGCCTGGGCATCGACCCCTGGACCTGGGGTTCGAGCGAGGTCGAGCGACTGCGCCAGGCGCTTGCCACACTTGGCGGCGAACTCATCCTGCTGGCTTTCAATCCCGTCGACGCCATTCGCGACGACCGCCCCGAGCCGCCGCTGGGCGCGGTCTCCATCCAGCCGCTTGCCTATGCCGGAACGCTCGCCCACGACAAGATCGCTGCCATGCAGGCGGCGCTTGCCGCCAAGGGGGCCGATGCCGTCGTGCTCGCCGATCCCTCGTCCGTGGCCTGGACCTTCAATATCCGTGGCGAGGATCTTCCCTCAACGCCCCATCCGCTGTCGCGCGCCATCATCCGTGCCGAGGGTCGGCCGATGCTGTTCATCGACGAGCGCAAAACAGGGATTGAAGCGAAAGCCTATCTCACCCAACTTGCTGATCTCGCCCTGCCTTCGGCCTTCCAGGCCGCGCTCGCCGAGCTCGGTGCCCGCGGTGCGCGCGTGCTCGTCGATCCGGCAATCGCGCCCCATGCGATCGCCATGGGTCTTGCGGCATCGGGTGCCACCGTCATCGAAGCGGCAGATCCCGCCCGCATCCCCCGCGCCGTCAAGAATGAAGCCGAGATCGCAGGCAGCGCCAAGGCCCACGTCCAGGACGGCGTGGCCATGGTGCGCTACCTTGCCTGGTTTGATGCACAGGAACCCGGCAGCCTTGACGAGATTTCGGCGGCGGTGAAACTCGAAGCGATCCGCGCGGAGACCGGCCAATCGATGCAGATGCCGCTGAGGGCGCTGTCTTTCGAAACGATCTCCGGCACAGGGCCGAATGCGGCCACCATGCATTACCGGGTCAACCGGCAGACCAATCGCCCCATCCGGGCGGGCGAGATGTTTCTCATCGATTCGGGCGGTCAATATGTGGCCGGCACCACCGACATCACCCGCACCGTCGCTGTGGGCAATGTGCCGGACGAACAGAAGCGCTTCTTCACCCTGGTTCTCAAGGGAATGATCGCCATCAGCAGGCTGCGCTTTCCCGCCGGGACGCGCGGAATGGACATTGATGCCTTCGCCCGCATCAATCTGTGGAAAGCCGGGGCTGATTTCGCCCACGGCACCGGTCATGGTGTGGGCAGCTTCCTGTCGGTTCATGAGGGACCGCAATCGATTTCCCGCCGTGGCGTCCAGGACCTGCTTCCCGGCATGATCCTGTCCAACGAGCCGGGCTATTATCGGGATGGTGCTTTTGGCATCCGCATCGAGAATCTTGTCTATGTCCATGAGGCGCGCGCCATCGAAGGCGGTGACGCGCCGATGCTCGGCTTTCAGACGCTGACGCTCTGCCCAATCGACCGTCGTCTCGTGCTCAGGGATATGCTCGATCGCGAAGAAATAGACTGGATCAATGCCTATCACAGCGAAGTCACCCGCAGGCTGTCCCCGCTCCTGGCCGGAGACCCGGCGCTCGACTGGCTGGTCCAGGCGACGGCGGCGCTGTAGTTCCGGACAGCCGCCTTACAGACCTGCGGCACGGAAAGCGATGATGGCGACCCAGCCGACGGCGAACATGCCCAACAGTGGCAGCCGCAGCCCCGCAATCAGCGCCACAGCGACCGCAAGCGCCTCGGCTGTTCCGGCAAACACCGCCGCAGGGGCGACCAGGGTGGTCAGCACGGCTGCCGGAACCGCGTTGAGCGCGGCGTTAACGCGCGGCGAAATGGTCTTGAAGCGTGACACCACCGCGTGCCCGCCAAAGCGGGTGGCGTAAGTAACAAGTGCGGCCGCGATGATGACCCAGACATTGGTGGACAGTCCAAGGAAAGACCCGCTCATCGGCCCGGCTCCACCACTGCGTCCACGGGTGCCGGATCGCCTGGCGGAAGCAGAACGGCCACGACGATGCCAAAAAGCGCGCCCAGGCTCACATGCCAGGGCGAGCCGACCAGATGAAACGCGACAATCGAGCCGAGTGCCGCCGCGATCACGACCGGCAGAAAATTGCTCCTGGTGCGGAACCCGAGCAGGATGCCGAGAAAATAGATCGGCAGCAGGAAATCGACCCCCAACGCTCTGGGGTTGGTGATCATGCCGCCAAACAGGGCGCCAATCCAGGTGCCGAATACCCAGCAAACGAAGATCCCGGTTCCCATGCCGATAAACCAGGCAAAGGTGATCGGCAAACCGCGCTCCACCCGCGATTCAGCGGCGGCATATTGCGGATCGACCAGAAAGAAGAAACTCACCGCCTTCTGCCAGAACCGCATGCCGCCAAAATGCCGGCCGATCGAGGCCGAGTAGAGCACATGGCGGAAATTGACTGCGAAGATCGAAAAGACGATCAGCCAGGGTGCCACCTGCTTGCCGAACAGCTCGATTCCCACCATCTGGCTCGCGCCCGCATACAGCGTGGCGCTCATCAGCACGGCCTCCCCCACGCTCAGGCCGTTCTTCACTGCCAGGGCACCAAACAGAAGCGCAAAAGGTGAGGCGGAGACAACCACGGCGGCGCTGTTGCGCAATCCCGCAAAATAGTCCGCTCGGGTCATGGTCATGTCAATCTCCGGAAAGCCGAGCGATAGGGGAGCGGTCTGCATCTGTCAAATCAATGTGTGTGATGCTGACCGCACGCCCGGTTGATCTGCCGTGCAGCCGGTGCGCTGGCGGTTTGGTTCCGATATCTGCAGTCCGCAACCGCCTGCGCCCAAGCACATGTTGGGCTCGGAAGAACCACTTGCAAATTCGCGGTTCGAGTGGATTTTACGATTTTGACCCCTGGTTTTGGCTGCACCCCGAAAATGGGAACCAAATGCCAATTTCAATCCACGCAAGGCCAGGTTGACCCTTCAACGGCTCACCCTGTCCGGGCCGAAAGACGCGACGCCCAGAAAAACTGGCGAATGATTAAATTGCTCTCGAACCGATTAAGGCACTTTTGATGGACCGCTGTTACGGTTAGTCGACAACAAGAAGGGCGAATACCCTCCCCTCTTCCATGAATCTCAGAGGTCGACATGCTGAAGCATCTCCTGAAGTGCGAACGCGGCAATTTCGCCATGATGGGTGTGATCGCGGCACCGCTGCTGGTGGCGGCTGCCGGACTGGCCGTTGACTACACCAACCTGAGCCGCGCCCATGCCGAGGTTCAGAACGCGGTCGACGCCGGCATCATTGCCGCCTCGCGCAAGATCAAGATGACCGAAGACCGGGATACGGTCTTCCGCGATTCGGTCAAGTCGCAACTTCTCAAAGACCCCGGCATGACCATCCTCGCCTCCAACATCGAGCTCACACAGGGCATAAATTACATCGGCTCGGACGCCTATGCGACCGTCTCCATCCCGCTGGTCTTCATGGGCAGATTCATGCCCAATAAAGTGACTGCGCGCGCTTCAACCTACTTCTCCACCCGCGACGTCGAGATCGCCATTGCACTGGACAACACCGGCTCCATGGGAGCGAGCGGCATATCCGCACTCAAATCGGCATCCCACGCGCTGCTGGACGCCCTCAAGCCCATCGATACCACCGAGCAGAGCCTCAAGGTCGGGCTCATTCCTTTCGTGACGACCGTCAACGTGAAGGGCGAGGGCTTCTCCAGCAACTGGATCGATATGACCGGAGCGTCCCTCTACAACGGCTGGTCATTCCTCACCGACCTGCAGCGGACCAGCCGTACCCTTCTGGGTAACAACAATCTCGATTTCAGCGCAAGCACCTTTCCACACCATGCAAACCTGTTCAGCTGGTCGAAGACCACCTGGAAAGGCTGTGTCGAGGCCCGCCCGGCACCCTTCAACACCAGCATGACACCCCCAGATCCGACCAAGCCCAACACCCTCTTCGTGCCCTATTTCGCCCCCGACGAGCCTGGCAACCGGATGACTGTCGGCGGCAACAGCGGCACTGCGTTCAACAATTCCTGGCTCATCGACGGCGTCTCCGGCGACAATGCCACCGTCCAGCGGTCGGTGGTCAAATACAAAACCCAAAGCGCCATCACCGCTGACTTCAAAGACAATGTCGGCCCCTTGACGCTTGGCCCCAACCGCGCGTGCCCGACGCCGATCGTCCCGCTGACCGAAGATCTCCAGAAGGTCCGCGACGGCGTCAACGCCATGCAGTTCTGGAACGGTTCAGGTACCAACATCGCCGAAGGCCTTGCCTGGGGCTGGCGCGTGCTTTCGCCAGAGGAACCCTACGCCCAGGCGGCCGAATTCGATGCGGAGGCCGTCTCCAAGATCCTGGTGATCATGACAGATGGAACGAACGTCTCTTTCGGCAATTCCTCGACCATAAACAAATCGGACTACGGATCCTACGGCTTCCTCGCCGACAAACGGATCAATGGCGCCACCACGCAAAGCACCGCCGAGGCCTATCTCAACACGTCGACTGCAAACATGTGCAGTGACATCAAGAAGCTCAACGTCGAAGTTTTCACCGTGATCTATAAAACCACTGCGAAATCTGTCGTCGATCTGTTCAAGGCCTGCGCGTCCCGACCGGGCAATTTCTTCATGGCCGCCGACGTCGCCTCGCTGAAGAAATCCTTCTCTGCCATCGGCGAGGCCGTCTCCAGCGTGCGCCTGACCCAGTGAGCTGATGCATGTCGCGCAGAAATGAATGCATTTGTGCGCGACATGCATTCATTCAATGTTTTACAGCGACATTCACGCATCCGATTGGATGCGCGGCGCTGCAAGGCTTCTGCATGCAGCCAAACAGGTGCAGCGAGAAATGAACGGCTCCGCCTGCGGCCACTGAAGCGCGGCTCAGCCAATCAGGTCGAACCACTCATCCTCGGTCATGGTCCGCACGCCAAGCTCGACGGCCTTGGCGAGCTTCGAGCCGGCACCCGGCCCGGCCACCACCAGATCGGTTTTCCTGGACACCGAACCCGCCACTTTCGCCCCCAGCCGTTCGGCCATCGCCTTGGCCTCGTCACGTGTCATCTTTTCAAGTGACCCGGTGAAGACGATGGTGAGGCCGGTCACCACGCTTCCGACAAGAGGCTTCTCGGCTTGAAGCACTGTCAGTTCGTCCACAAGCGCATCCACCATCTTGATGCTGTGCGCCTCGCCGAAGAAGCGACCAACCGCGTCGACCACAGCCAGGCCGATGTCGTCGAGCGCGTCCATCTCTTCGCCAGCGGCAGTGTCTCCCTTGGCGATGGCGTCTGCTGCCTCATGGAAAGCCTGCCAGGTGCCGTAGGCGCGGGCGAACGTTCGCGCTGTCGCCTCGCCGACATGCCGGATGCCGAGCCCGAAGATCAAACGGTCAAGCGGAATGGTCCGCCGCGCCTCGATGGAGCCGAAGAGCTTCTGCGCGGATGTCTCGCCGTAGCCTTCTCGCGCCTTCAACTTCTGCAGCGGTTGCGCGGCGTCGCGCTTGGCCAGCGTGAAGATGTCGGCCGGCGTGCGGATCGACAGGACCGGATCGTCAAAAAAATACTCGATCTGCTTTTCGCCCAACCCCTCGATATCGAAGGCGCGGCGGGAGACGAAGTGCTTGAGATGCTCCTTGCGCTGGAACGGGCAGGCGAATTCGCCCGAACAGCGCCGCACCACGCCTTCTACGCCTAGAGCGGTCCCCTCGCGGATAATGTCGGTCTTCAGATCGCAAGGGCAGATCTTCGGAAAGTCGAAGGCGATGGCATTCTCCGGCGACAGAACCACACGAAGGATCTGCGGGATCACGTCCCCGGCGCGCTGCACCTCGACCCGGTCGCCGATGCGCACGCCAAGCCGCTCGATCTCCTCGGCATTGTGCAGCGTTGCATTGGTGACGACCACTCCGCCCACAGTGACCGGTTGGAGACGCGCGACCGGCGTCAACGCCCCGGTGCGGCCAACCTGGATGTCGATCGCCGTCAGGATCGTGGTCGCTTTCTCGGCTGGAAATTTGTGGGCGACCGCCCAGCGCGGCGAGCGCGACACGAACCCCAGACGCTGCTGCAACGCGAGCCGGTCAACCTTGTAGACCACGCCGTCAATATCATAGGGCAGCCCCGCGCGCGCCGCCTCGATCAGCCGATAGTGGGCGAGCAGGTCTTCCACAGTTGCCACCCGCGCCATCAGCGGATTGGTCTTCAATCCCCAGCGCGCGAAGGCTTCGACCACACCTGTCTGCGTCTCGGCCGGCAGGCCCGGCAGCGCCTCGCCCCAGGCATAGGCAAAGAACTTGAGTGGCCGTGACGCGGTGATGGTGGCGTCGAGCTGCCGAAGCGAGCCGGCCGCAGTGTTGCGCGGATTGACATAGATCTGCTTGCCGGCGGCCGCCTGACGGGCGTTCAACTCAGCGAAATCCGCTTTCGTCAAGTAGACCTCACCGCGCACCTCCATCACCTCAGGCACGTCCTCGCCGATGAGCTGCGGAGATATATCGGCGATGGTGCGGGCATTGGCGGTTACGTTCTCGCCCACAGCGCCGTCGCCGCGGGTGGCGGCACTGACGAGTTGGCCTTGTTCATAGCGCAGCGACAGCGACAGGCCATCGATCTTCGGCTCAGCGGTCAGGACCAACGCATCAAACGGCGTGAGCCCCAGGAACCGGCGGACGCGGGCAACGAAATCGTGCACATCCTCTTCGGAAAACGCGTTGTCCAGCGACAGCATCGGCACCCTGTGGGAGATCTTGCCGAAGCCTTCGACCACCGGCGCACCGACCTTGAGCGAAGGGCTGTCGCCGCGCACCAGATCTGAAAACCGCTCTTCGATCGCCTGGTTACGCTGCTTGAGCCCATCATAGTCGGCGTCGGTGATTTC
>JBBQJA010000081.1:0-12193 GCA_038325465.1 Hyphomicrobiales bacterium
CGGCTCAGCCTTCGGGTCGGGTCAGCCTTCGGGAAATCCGCGCCGCGCCCACTGCCCGCGCGGGATGGGCGCGCCGACTGAAAGCGAAAAGGAGACGACGCGGGTCGCGTCCGGATCAACCTCGCAGCGAAATGAAAGATCATACCACTGCCCGTCAGCCCGGAACGCGGCGTCGCTGACCGCAATCTCTACGCCTTCCGGCAGGCGATAGGCGGGAAGCAAATCAGGCCAGTAGGCCGGTTCCCCATGGCGCAACTGTTCGCGCAATTCGGTGGCGCAGAGATCGGATCCGCGCACAGTCCGGGGCCGACCGCCGATGGCTGCGACAGCCTGGACTGCGCCGGTCGCCGATGTGGAATAGATCCGCTGCGCAGGCGTCAGCGACGGCAAGCCGACGCCAGACGCCGCCTCCTCCCCGCCTGCGTCGTCTGACAGCGTTTCCGGCGTCTCCGTGCCGGCCTCAGCGCCACCCTCCTCCGACACTTCCGGCCCGCTCTCTTCCTCGCCAAACGCGAAGACCGGGCGCAAAGTTTGGAGACTCTCGCGCAGTTCCAACGGCTCGGGCGTGGCCTGCGGCGGCGCTGGTTGCGGTTCGGGCGGAGCGGCTTCGACCGGCTCGGGGGCTGGCGGCTCGGGCGTTGGTTCGGGCTCTGGTTCGGTTTCGGCGACCGGCGTTTCTTCAGGGGAGGCTGCGCTTGCCGCCAGTTCTGCTTCGGCTTCCGGCTGGGGCTCCTGCACGGCTTCCGCTGCGGATTCCGGCTCCTGCACGGGTGGGGCGGCCTCCGGCTCGGGCTCCGCGGTCTGGGGTTCCTCTACCACCGGTGTCTCAGAAGCGAGTTCGGGCTCAGTCACCGGTTCCGGTTCGGTTTCGGCGACCGGCGTCTCCTCAGGCGGTTCCGGCGGCGGCACGAGGTCCACGTCCACGGATGACTCCTCCATGGAAGCCTCCTCTACGGACGCTTCGTCTGCAGGCGCATCCAACGAAGGAAGTCCGTAGACAAGAAACGCCAGCAAAAGACCGTGGACGACGAGCGAGACGCGCGCGCCCCAACTCGCTGTTGCTTTAGGCCTGTCACTTTCCGCTCGCATGGCGCAATCCTACAGCGCGAGGCAAGAGAGCGGAAATCAACTTTCCGAAAGGCCGCATTTCATCCGGACGCCAAAGCGGTGCCCACTTTCGCTGGACTTGCTTGATCTTCTTGTTTTGTCGCAAGTCCGGACGCCAAAGCGGTGCCCACTTTCGCTGGACTTGCTTAGCTGTCGAGAAAGCTCCGCAGCTTGCGCGACCGGCTCGGATGCTTGAGCTTCCTGAGCGCCTTGGCTTCGATCTGGCGGATGCGTTCGCGGGTGACCGAGAACTGCTGACCGACTTCCTCAAGCGTATGGTCGGTGTTCATGCCGATGCCAAAACGCATCCGGAGCACGCGCTCCTCGCGCGGCGTGAGCGAGGCGAGCACCCGAGTCGTCGTCTCCCGCAGATTGGCCTGGATTGCCGCATCAATGGGCAGGATGGCGTTCTTGTCCTCGATGAAATCACCCAGATGGCTGTCCTCCTCGTCGCCCACAGGCGTTTCGAGGCTGATCGGCTCCTTGGCGATTTTGAGCACTTTGCGCACCTTCTCGAGCGGCATGGCGAGCTTTTCGGCCAGTTCCTCTGGCGTCGGCTCGCGGCCGATCTCGTGCAGCATCTGGCGCGATGTGCGCACGATCTTGTTGATCGTCTCGATCATGTGCACCGGAATGCGGATGGTGCGGGCCTGATCGGCGATCGAGCGGGTGATCGCCTGCCGGATCCACCAGGTGGCGTAGGTCGAGAACTTGTAGCCGCGGCGGTATTCGAATTTGTCGACCGCCTTCATCAGCCCGATATTGCCTTCCTGGATGAGATCAAGGAACTGCAGGCCACGATTGGTGTATTTCTTGGCGATGGAAATGACCAGACGCAGGTTGGCCTCCACCATTTCCTTCTTGGCGATGCGTGCCTCGCGCTCGCCCTTCTGCACCATCTGCACGATGCGGCGAAACTCGGCGATGGCGATGCCGGTCTCTTGAGCGAGATTCTGGATCTCGGCGCGGATATCGCGGATGCCTCCGGCCTCGGACCTGGCAAAATCCTTCCAGCCCTTGGCGGCCAGATTGGAGATCGACTTCATCCAGTTCGGATCGAGTTCGGCACCGTAATACTGCTGCAGGAAATCATCCCGGCGCACGCCGTAGCTCTCGGCCAGCCGCAACAGCTTGCCTTCGTTCTGAACCAGCCGCTTGTTGATGTCGTAGAGCTGCTCGACCAGATTGTCGATGCGGTTCTGGTTGAGCGACAGCGACTTGACCGCCTTGATGAGCTGGTCCTTGAGTTCCTTGTAGCGCCGCTCCTGAGCGGGCGAGAGCGTGCCGGTGGCCTGCAGCCGGGCTTCCACCTGCTGGTCCTGCAGCTTCCTCAACTTCTTGTAGGTGTCGGCAATGAGATCGAGCGTCTCCATCACCTGCGGGCGCAACTCGGCCTCCATGGCCGCCAGCGACAGGTTGGATTCGTCGTCGTCCTCTTCCTCCTCCTCAAAGCGCGGGTTTTCCCCGCCCACATCGGTGATGTCGTCGGAGGGCGCGCGCTCACGGCGGACGCGTTCTTTCTCCTCGGCAGCCTTGCGGTCGGCCTCGATCTTCTCCGGGCTCTGGAACTGCGGCGCGGCCTTGGCCTCGGGGCCGGAATAGGTGGTCTCAAGATCGATGATCTCGCGCAGCAGCGTAGCGCCTTCGTTCAATTCCTCACGCCAGATGATGATGGCCTGAAACGTAAGCGGACTTTCACACAGGCCCGCGATCATCGTCTCGCGGCCGGCTTCAATGCGCTTGGCGATGGCGATTTCGCCCTCGCGTGACAGCAGCTCGACCGAGCCCATTTCGCGCAGATACATGCGCACAGGGTCGTCGGTCCGGTCCGTCGGCTCTTTCTTCTTGGAGGCGGTAACGGCGGTTCCCGAAGCGGTGGCGACTTCGCCGCCTTCGCTGTCTTCATCGGTATCGGGTTCTTCTTCCGGGGCCGCGTCGTCGCTGGCCTCGTCTTCCTCCACCACATTGATGCCCATTTCGGACAGCATCGCGAGGATGTCCTCGATCTGCTCGGACGTCACCTCTTCCGACGGCAGCACCGAGTTGAGTTCGTCCATGGTCACGTAGCCCCGCTTCTTGGAGGCCTTGATCATCTTCTTGACAGCATCATCCGACAGGTCGAGCAGCGGGCTGTCGGGACCGCCTTCGCGCTCGGTTTCGCCGTCTTCGGATGCTTCTTTAACTTTGCTTGCCATGGGCACTCACTTTCCCCATCGTCTTCGTCGGGTTCTCGTCATAGCGGCACCGTGTGCATCCGGGCCGAACCGGATACACCCTGCGAATCACCCCGCCAGTTGTCGCCCGAGGATACCTAATGCCGTGTTAACCACGCCGGTCATGTTGCCTTGACGAGCGGCATGATCATCCTGCTCCATATGCGGCAGAGCCGTGCAGTCCACCGGCACATTGCCTGTTCGATCGACGAGGGTCGGAAACGCGTCTGTTCGTTTCGTCCCTGTCGACGATGGTGATTCCCACAAAAAGACGATCCGTCAAGTTCTATCGGCCAAAAAGCCCGTATTCCGGCTATTTCCGCATCAATTGACGCCCGTCGGTGCGCGATCCAAGACGCATGATGTAGTGCCGCCAGACGGCAACGCAAGGGGTGCGGGCCGCGCAACCCGAGATTCAGGGATGAATCGCGGCTTCCCGCCCCGATTCAGCGGCATTGCTGCAGCCAGACACAGCCTGACGCAGCCTGACGCAGCCAAGATCAGCCAAGATCAGCCCAAGCCGCCGCTTCCACCCTTCACCCGCCCCGACAACACCCCGAAGCCATCAATGATCGCCTCCTGATTCTCGAGTCGCGCCTCTTCAAGCTTGACCTCGCGCAACGTGGCCATCAGCGCCATCATCGTTTCCCCGTCGCCCCGTTCGGCCGCCTCGGCGATGTCGCGTTCAAGCTCCGCCTTCTGCCACCTCACCGCCCGGGTGCGCTTGTGCAGCGCCAACGCCTGGCCGTACCCCTCGCGCGCGTCCTCTGCGGCCGCCTTGTCGGTCGCCGTCCAGATCCGGGCATTGAGCACCTGCCGCTCAAGCCGGGCGATCGCATCGCCGTGCCCGGCAGCTGTCAGCGCCGCAAACAGCCGCTCGCGGTCGAGCCTCAGTCCCGCTGCGGCATGACCGAGCATGTCCTGCCAGATCCGGGTCAGTCCGCGATCCTGAAACTCGAGCGCCGACAGCTCGTCGAAATCCTCGTTGAGCATCTGCGGATGGTTGGCGACCGTCATGACGAGCACCGTCTCCCTGAGCGACGGCATGTCGCCATGCCCGCGCACCATGGCCGACTGGGAGAGCCGCTCGGACACGGTGACCGATCGATCCGACTGCGCCGGGCGGTATCCACCGTCGCGCCCGCCAGACGCGCCGCCAGTTTGTCTGCCGCCCGGCCCCGCCCGCTCGCGCGCGCCACGCTGGCCACGTTGGCCGCCGCCGAAAAAGGCCTGCAAGCGCTCGCGCATGTCCTGCTGGTAGTGTCGGCGCACACTCTCGTCTAAAATCCGGCCCACCACCTCTTTGAGCCGCGCCTCAAGTTCAGCCCGGCTTTCCGGCGTCTCGAAAACACCCCCCGATGCTTCCCTGCTCCAGACCATGTCGGCCAGCGGCCGCGCCTGGGCGATCACCTGATCAAACGGCTCCCGCCCGTCCTGGCGCACAAGATCGTCGGGATCCTTGCCCGGCGGCAGCACGGCAAAGCGAAGCGTCCGGCCCGGCCCCGCATGCGGCAACGCGACATCGACCGCGCGGGCGGCCGCGCGCTGGCCCGCGTCGTCGCCGTCAAAGCAGAGAACCGGCTGCGGCGTGATGCGCCAGAGCAGGTTCAGCTGGCCATCGGTGAGCGCCGTGCCGAGCGGGGCCACGGCGTTGCCGATGCCCGCCTGCGCAAGCGCGATGACGTCCATATAGCCTTCCACCGCGATCAGCGTGCCTTCCGGGCCTGCTGCCTTGCGGGCGCGGGCGAAATTGTAGAGCACGTTGCCCTTTGAGAAGAGTTCGGTTTCGTTGGAATTGAGATATTTGGCCGGCGCGCCCGGGGCGAGCGCCCGACCGCCAAAGGCAATCACCCGCTCCCGCGCCGACAGGATCGGAAACATCACACGGTCGCGGAACCGGTCATAGGAGACTGCGACGTCCGGGCCGTGAACCACCAGTCCGCAGGCCTCGATCTGGCCTTTGTCGATGCCAAGGCCTGCCAGATGTTCCTTGAGCCCGCTGCGGCTGTCGGCTGCATAGCCAAGCCTGAACGCGGCGATCGTGCGCCCGGACAGTCCACGGTCCCTGAGATAAGCGCGGGCTTTTGCGCCCGCAGCCGCCTGCAACTCCGCCTCGAAGAAGGCGGCGGCCATCTCCATCACGTCTTCAAGGCTGGCGCGGCTTTTCTCCCGCCGTTCGGCTTCGGGATCGGGCGCGGGCATCGCCACGCCCGCCATGCCCGCCACCCGTTCGACAGCCTCGGGAAAGCTCAGGTTCTCGATCTCGGTGAGAAAACGGAAATGGTCGCCCGTTACCCCGCAACCGAAACAGTGGTAGCGCCCCTTGCGGTCCTCGCAGTGGAAAGAGGGCGACTTTTCACCGTGGAAAGGACAGCAGGCCCACCAGTCGCCGCGCGCGGTGTTGGTCTTCTTCCGGTCCCACGTCACGTTTCGGCCGATCACATCCGAGATGGGGACGCGCTCGCGAATCTCGTCGAGGAAGGACGGGGAAAACCGCACGGGTGTCGGAACCTCCTGGGCTGCGCCGGATAGAATGACACCGTCATATAGGCAGTCCGCAGACCGGAGTCCAAGCAGGATCGGCGCGCGCGCCCTTGCGGCCAAGGATCGATTACTGCAGCAAGCCCTTGACGATCCCGGAGGCCTTGGCGAAGTCCATCTGGCCCGGATAGCGTTCCTTGAGAACGCTCATGCAGCGGCCCATGTCGCGCAAGCCGCTGGCGCCGGTTTCGGTCACCACCGAGGCCACCAGCTCGCGCACTTTCTCGTCCGGCAGCTGCGTGGGCAGGAACTGACGGATGATGGCGATTTCCTCGCGCTCCTGCTGGGACAGCTCGAGCCGGGCATTCTCCTCGAAGATGGCGGCCGATTCTTCGCGCTGCTTGATCATCTTGATGAGGATCTGCAAAATATCCTCGTCGCTCACCGGGTCCTTGCCCGCGCCGCGATTGGCAATGTCACGGTCCTTGATGGCGGCCGTGATCAGCCTGAGCGTGCACATGCGTCGGCTGTCCTTGGCGCGGATCGCGTCTTTGAGCATTTCGGAAAATTTCTCGCGCATCGTGATCGTGTCTCCAGGCCCTGGTCGGGCTCCTGATGAACTCATCCGGACCTTGATCCGGGCCGGGCGTGTGCTTACCCCCGCACCGCGGGGCATTTCAAGTGGATTATTCGCAGTCGCAACAAAACCTGCCGATTGACCCTGAACCCGGGCTTGTCTATGACCCGGTCATGCTTGGGTGGCTGACCAACGGGCCTGACAGGCTGCTTGACCGTCCACATGACACGACCGCCTGGCACGCCAATTGACACGCCAATCGACACGCCACATGTGGTCCGGTCCGAGCCGATCAGATAGATGGCGCGCAACCCAGTGCCGTTCAAGGGGGCCTCCCGGGCGTCCCGGACGACCACCGCCCGCCGAAACGGAGCACCGATGAGCTTGAGCCCTGAGACTGCCCCCTGGACCACCACCCGGCCGACAGCCGTTCTCGTCTTCGCCGACGGCACTGTGATCGAGGGCAAAGGTGTGGGTGCCATCGGCCATGTCCAGGCCGAAGTCTGCTTCAACACGGCACTGACCGGCTATCAGGAAATCCTCACCGATCCCTCCTATCTCAGCCAGATCGTCACCTTCACTTTTCCGCACATCGGCAATGTCGGGGCCAATGACGAGGATATCGAGAACCTGACGCCCGCCGCCCGCATCGGTGCCGTGGGCGCGATCTTCAAGGCCGACATCACAGAACCCTCCAACTACCGCGCCACGCGCCATTTCGACGATTGGCTCAAGGCGCGCGGCATCATCGGTCTTTCGGGCATCGACACCCGCGCGCTCACCACCTTTATCCGCCGCAACGGCATGGCGAACGCCGTCATCGCCCACGATCCCGGGGGCGAGTTCGATCTCGACCACCTCAAGGCGCTGGCCGCATCCTGGAGCGGCCTTCTCGACCTCGACCTCGCCATCAAGGCCACGACCGGGCAGACCTCCAATTGGGACGAGACCGCCTGGACCTGGGAAGCCGGTTTCGGCACCTCGCTGGGCACTGTCGCCCACATCGTCGCCATCGACTACGGCGTCAAGCGCAACATCCTGCGCCTCTTTGCGGGCATGGGCTGCAAGGTGACCGTGGTTGCCGCCAATACGAGCGCAGCCGACATCCTGGCGCTGTCGCCAGACGGCGTCTTCCTCTCCAACGGTCCGGGCGACCCGGCGGCCACCGGCGTTCATGCCGTGCCGGTGATCGGCGATCTGATCAAGGCCGGTCTGCCGCTGTTCGGCATCTGCCTTGGCCACCAGATGCTCGCCCTGGCGCTTGGCGGCCGCACGGTAAAGATGCACCAGGGTCACCATGGTGCCAACCACCCGGTCAAGGACCACACGACCGGAAAAGTGGAGATCGTGTCGATGAACCACGGTTTTGCCGTGGACGCGTCAAGCCTGCCCGACGGCGTCGAGGAGACCCATGTCTCGCTGTTTGACGGCTCCAACTGTGGCCTGAGGCTCAGAGGCAAGCCGATCTTCTCGGTCCAGCACCACCCGGAAGCCTCGCCCGGACCGCAGGACAGCCACTACCTGTTCCGTCGGTTCATGGATATGGTCAGCGCCCACAAGACCGAAGCGGCGCTTTAGAGCAATTCCAGCGAAACTGGCACCGCTTTCGCGTCCGGAATTGCGTCAAGACAAGAGGACGGAGCTATTCCGGCGATTCTGACCACGCCGGAATTGCTCGAAGGGCAGCGATCTTCGGCTTCGGTCTGCCTCAGTGGTATCGAATTCCAGAACCGGCGCATCGCCTCATGCGGCAGCAAGTCTCCGTCCCCGCCGGAAGAACCGCCAGTTCAGCAGCACAGCGGCGACCCCGAGGCCGAGCGCCAGACCCCACCAGATGCCCGGGCCGCCGAAACCCAGCACGATGCCGAAGACATAAGCTGTCGGCAGACCGATGCCCCAGTAGCTCACCACCGCCATCAGCATCGGCACGCGTGTGTCCTTGAGCCCGCGCAGAAGCCCCGCGCCGATGGCCTGCATGGCGTCGACGAACTGGAAGGCGGCCGCAATGGCAACCAGCGGTACGGCGATGGCCAGGATCTCGGCGGCGTCGGGTTTGGTTTCGTCGATGAACAGACCCACCAGCGTTTCGGGAATTGCCCAGAACAGCAGCGCCGAGGCGAGCGCGAACAGGCCTGCAACCAGCAGCGCCGCATGGGCGGCGCGCGCCAGACCGGGCAGATCGCCGCGGCCCGAATGCTGGCCGATCCGAACCGTGGCGGCGCTGGCGAGCCCCAGCGGCACCATGAAGGCGATGGAGCCCAATTGAAGGGCGATGCCGTGGGCGGCGAGCGGAAGCGTGCCGAGCCAGCCCATCATCAGCGAGGCGGCCGCAAACAGGCCCACTTCGGCAATGATGGTGAACCCGATCGGCAGGCCGAGACGGACGATCTCCCGGAAGGCATGCCATTCCGCCCGCCAGAACCGCACGAAAAGCTGGTAGGCGCGGAATTCCGGCCGGACCAGCGCCCAGACGACGAGGATGGCCAGCATCAGGAAAGACGAGGCGACGGACGCCAGCGCCGCGCCGCGAATGCCCATTTCAGGTGCGCCGAAGCGGCCGAAGATGAAGGCGTAGTTCAGCACCCCGTTGGCGAGCGTGCCCGCCAGCGCCGACCACAGAACCACCTGCGCCCGCGACAACGCCGAGAAGAAAGCCCGCAGCACCAGGACAGCCAAGGCCGGAAACAGCCCCCATTGCGCTATTTCCATGTAATGGCGCGCCTTGACCGCCAGCGCCGGCTCCTGGCCGAGCGCGACAAGGAGCGGCTCGATCCTCCACAAGACCGGCATCACAAGGAGGGCATAAAGCATGACCACCCAGAAACCCATCCGGACCGAGCGCCGCACCTGTTGGGCGTCGCCGCGCCCCTCAGCCTGGGCGGCCAACGGCATCACCGCATGGGTGAAGCCGGCACCGAAGATATAGACGAAGAAAAAGACCTGCGTTGCCAGCACCGAGGCTGCAAGCTCGCTGGTGCCATACCAGCCCAGCATAACCACATCGGTGGTGGTGATGGAAATCTGGGCGATCTGGGCACCCACCAGCGGCAGGCCGAGCGACAGCGTCGCCCGCACGTGCAAGGGCCAGCTGAGCTGCGGTGGACGGTCGGCGGCGAGCAGGGTCTGCATGAATGGCTCTCGGGGCAGGAACAAAAAATGCCGCCGCCAGAGCGGACTGGCGGGCGGCAGCGGCGTCACCGATAAACCGGGGGCCGGGTTCAGGCAAGCGCCGAGGCGCTTGACCCTGGGCCAGACCCGTATCAGACCGGATTGTTGAACGTGTCGCAGGCATCGAGCCGACCGCTGTCAAACCCGAGCGAGAACCATTTCACCCGCTGCGCCGAGGTGCCATGATTGAAGCTGTCGGGCACCACATATCCTTGCGTCCGCCGCTGCAGCGTGTCGTCGCCGATCTGCTGCGCTGCATTGAGCGCCTCCTCGATGTCGCCGCTCTCGAGCAGGCCCTTCTGGGCGGTGAAATGGGCCCAGATGCCTGCAAAGCAATCGGCCTGCAGCTCCACCCGGGTCGACATCTGGTTCTGCTCGATTTCACTCATGCTCTGGCGCATCTCGTTGAAGCGCGGCAGCACGCCGATGACATTTTGCACATGGTGGCCAACTTCGTGGGCGAGCACATAGGCTTGGGCGAAATCGCCCGAGGCGCCGAACTTGGTGGCGAGCTCGTCATAGAAGGTGAGGTCGATATAGATCTTCTGGTCGCCCGGGCAGTAGAACGGTCCCGAGGCGGCACTCGCATTGCCGCAAGCCGAACGCACCGCGTCCGAAAACAGCACCAGCTTGGGTTCGGGATAATCGGTGCCTTGCGACTGCATGATGCCGCTCCAGACGTCCTCGGTCTCAGCCAGCACGGTCGCCACGAACTGGCTCATCTCGTCCTGCCGGGCCTGGGTGAGCGACCCTCCGGGTGCCGATTGCTGCTGGCCGGTGGTGGTCGTGCCGGGGGCCGCGCCTTCGATCATTTCCAACGGATCGATGCCGCAGGCGCGCAACACGAAAAACAAAACCACGAGCACGATGATGGTGGAAATGCCACCGCCCGAGGCCCGCCGCATGCCGCCGCCTCCGGTGGGGAGGCGGAAGCCGCCGCCGCGCCCGAACGGATTTCCGCCCGTGCTGCGCTGGCCGCGACGATCCTCGACATTGCTGCTCTGCCGACGGCCTTTCCAGTCCATGATGGTCCGCTCCCCGCGAGTTGCGCTTGCGCGGAACCGTTGCCGCAAAAGCCTTGTGCCAGCAACAACGAATGCAGGCCGCGCCGGTTCCCGGCATCGGACCGAAATCGGTGATGCGGCGCGGAACTTGATCTCGATCATGGCGGCAGGAGCGGAAAGGACCAGAGTGCGACATGCATGACAGCGCCGCGCATCCAATCGGGTGCGCGAATGCCGCTGTAAAACATTAACGTATGAAATGAGAGAGTTGCGGCGACCGGAGACCGACCCATGCCCCCCTGCCCCGCCCCTCGCAACTGCCCGAACCCGGCGCGCCTGCGAACTGCCGGTTTCCTGTTGGCTGTCTTGACGCTGGCGCTCGCCGGATTGACCCCGCTGCCCGCGTCTTCGGAGGATTTCAACCCCGCAGCCGCCGCGCGCGGCGCGCAAGTTGTCGATCAGTGGTGCCGCGACTGCCACCAGCGCCCCGGAGAGATGCCGGACGCGGACATGGCCCCGCCGCACGAGGAGCTGGTGATGCGCGAGGGCCGCGACCGCGCCTGGTTCACGCGCTTTCTCTCCGAGGACCATTTCCCCATGACCACCTTCCGCCTGTTCGACCATGAAAAGGCCGACGTGGTGGACTGGCTCCTGGACCTCCAGACCCGGGGGAAATGATCGCGCCATTGCGACGATGCTTTGCACGCAAGGCAAACGCGAAAATTGATTGCAACTCCTGCGCGGGCAAACTACCTCTTTTGCGAAGAAAAGAGGTGTGATCTCCGATGCCGCTGCGCCATGAAAGCCCGAGCAAAGACTACATGCGCGAGCTGCGCGCTGTGGCTTATGCGGCCGGCACCTTGTGCGATCATCTTGCCAGGGTCAATTTGTTGCCGGACGGCTTTCCGCGCGAACAAGTCGAGGGGTTCTGCAACGCGCTCATGCGTTTGCGGAATGGCACGGCGGAAGGCTCGATCGCGCCGTTGCGCGCGGCCGACAGTGAACTCAACCGCGTCCGCCAGCGTTTCATTCCGGCTCATGACGAAGGTGAAGACGAACCCCTTGTCCCGCGCGGCAGCGACTTTGATTCGCACCTTGTTCATCTCATGGCAGCAGTCCGTTCGGCGATCGAGCGGTACAAGGTCGAATCCGGCGACGCCCTGGACACGGACATAACACCGGACCGACCGGCCAACGACGCAGCGGGCAACGCGATCAAAGCTGCGCTCGAGGCTGCAGCACAGGTGTCATCTGAGGCTGCAGACATTGCGACACGAATTGCGGATCTCGGCGATGAACAGGTGCGCCAGGAATTGGCTACCCAATCCATGCTCGCCAATGATGCGGGCGTCCAGGGAGAGTCCGCCAGCGCCGCGCTCAAGACCGAATCACCCCGCCCCACGGTGATCGACTGGCTGTCCGACGCTGTCGACAAGACCGCCACCGCCCTTGAACAGCAACTGGCAGAACATGGCGACACGCTTGGGCGAGCGGGTAACGAGCTTGGTGCCTTGGTGCGCCAACTTATCGAGATCAATTTTCCAAAACTTGTCAAGTCACTTGGAGCCGTTCAGACACGGCTCGGAAACGTCGTCAAAATTCTGACCGGAGACGACAACGCCGTCGATCCAGGTCCGTTCGAC
>JBBQJA010000082.1:0-11227 GCA_038325465.1 Hyphomicrobiales bacterium
GCCGCTATCATTCGCCTACAGGCCAAAACGCTTGGCTGTAGGCAACGTTCATGGGGCAAAGCATGGCAGTTTTTCAGGTATCGACTATACAAGAACTTTCGACAGCACTCAAGCAGGCAAAAGGCGGTGACGAAATCAAGCTGGCCGCAGGACATTACGGTGATCTGTCTGTTCGCAACACCAGCTTTTCATCGGCCGTAACCATCACTGCGGCCGACGTGGAAAATCCTCCTGTTTTTAATACAATTGGCCTCTGGAAGGTCGACAAACTGACGTTCGATGGTATTTTCCTCGACTTTGTTCCGACAGCCACGACCCTGGAATGGTCTACGGCATTCAAGGCCAGCCATTCTTCCGACATCTCCGTCATCAACTCAACCCTGACGGGCGGGCCGGCCGTGGCCGGCATCGACCCGGACCTGCCGGCCGGCAGCCAGGGGGCCAGCGGCATCAAGGGCCTGCCGATTGGTGCGGCGATGGGTTTCCTCTGGAGCACGAACATCACCGTCGAGAACAACACCATCTCGGAGTTCAGCGCCGGCGTCCGTTTCAACAGCGTGGACGGCATTGTCTTCAACGGCAATGAAATCCACGATGTGCGCAAGGTTCCCGTCGGCGGGGCAGACGTCGACAACGTGGTCATGGAAGGCAACTATTTCCACGATCTCGTGCCGTGGAAACTGGGAGGTTTGGGCGATCATTCGGATTTCGTCCACTTCTGGACGACACCCACCCAGACCGAACCCAGCTCGAACATGGTGTTCAAGGACAACCTGTTCGTCCAGGGCGACGGCGCTGCGCCGCTGGGCATCTATCTGGACAACAATAATAACACCACCGGCTTCGAGAACATTGTGGTGCAGGGCAATGTCATCCACAACGGCAGCGCCGGCGGGCTTCGGATGGAAGACGTGAACGGGTTGCAGATTCTCGACAACACCTTCCTGCAAAGCAGCGGCGGCCCCAAGAATGCCCCGAATATCCTGCTGGACGAGGGCACCAAGAATGTTTTGATCGACGGCAACATCCTGCCGGGGATCGCAGGTCTGGCGATGAACGACCCTTCCGGCAACAACATCGTCATTGCAGACAACGTCATCGTGCAGATCCACGATCCGCTAGCCGCGAACTATGCCGGGAATCTGTTCGTCAACGGGCTTGCACACAAACCGACGTTGGCAGATTTGCGCCCGATCCCGGGCAGCATGGCCGACGGATATGGTGCATCCGGACCAGCACAAGGCGAAACCTCTGGCGCTGCAATTCTTTCCGACCGGGGATCGGGTCTTGCCCTTAGCACCCACGACTTTAGCCTCATCAACATCGCCGATCCACTGGCCGTCAAAGCCTTGCAGGGGGCCACGGTCGTTTGGGATTTCGGCAACGGCAAAACCGGTCAGGGCGTACAGACGGCGCACAGCTATGATCTACCAGGCACCTATTCCGTCAAGGCATCCGTTACGCTTGCGTCCGGCGAAACGTTCCAGACAGTGAAGGCCGTCGAGGTCTTGACCCCTGTCGCCATCGCCGCGGATTTCGACACCGGGTTGGTCGACAATTCGCCTTCCCCCCAGCACGTCATTCAGAACGGAAGTATAAAGCTAGAATCCAGCGAAAAGGGTCAGTCCGTAAGGCTGGAGGGGGATCGTTCGACTGTCAAATTCCAGGCTTCCGAGGATCTTCTGAACAACCAGGAGTTCACCATCTCGCTAGGCTTCAAGAAAGATGTCGGCGCAGAGGCGGGCGGTGGGCGAGTTCTGTATTTCTCGGGCACCGCTGTGATCGAGGTGACGGCTAACGGAGTTATTCTGCGTGCTTCCACCAGCGAAAAGGAATCCATCACTCTGCGAAGTGGCGATATTGGGTTGCGCGACAGTGACTGGCACCAGATCACTTATGTCTTTTCGCAAAAGGACGGCACCGCGCTCCTGTATGTCGATGGCAGCGAGGTTGCCCGCGTCGAGGGTCTGACGGGTATGCAACACACCACCAGCGGCCATGACCTGCATATGGGAAATCTTTTCGGGCCGAACATGAAGGGGTTGTTGGATGATGCCGTGTTCCTGCGCGCGGCCGTGACTCCTGAAGACGTTGCATCTGCATATAAAGCCTTTCAGAAGAACGAAGAACCCGCCTACCTGCAGATTGCCGGGAACGCGGAACAGCCCCTTGCATCTGTGCCTGCCAAGGTCAGTATCCACGACATGGATTTCGGCGGCCTCAGTCTTGATTTCTCGAATTTGGACAATCTGTCTTACACCCTGAAGAAGGATGTAAAGATCCAGAGCGGGCCCGAGGGTCACTCGGCTTGGTTTGGTGGCAATGGCGGCAATATTGTCCTCGGACGGCAGCAGAATCTTGAACAATCCGACAGAATTGCCATGTCGGTTGATTTTAAAAACGATGATCCCGATGGCGGCGTTGCCAGGCTGGTGTGGAACCACACCCGTTTCGGGGTATCGGTAGATGGCGACAAACTTCTAGTGTCGCTTAGCACGACGTCCGGCTTCAAGCACTACACCGTCGAAAATCTGGGCTTGGGAGATGGCAAGACGCACAGTCTAACCATCCTGCTGGACGATAAAGAAGATCGGCTTCAGGTTATCGTCGACGACATGCTCGTGCTGCAGGATACTAGCACCAATTTCGATAACGAAGGGGCAAGCAGCAGGCAGTGGGGTTGGAGCATCGGCACGTCATGGAATCGTCATTTTGAAGGTGAGGTCAGTGCCTTCACCTTAGGTGACAAGTTCGATTTCGTTGAAGATTTCCAGAATCAGACGCCAGACATTTCCATCGTCTGACATGACCGGCGTCGGTCCGTCCATCGACCGACCGATCGCATCTTGTCAGGTGAGGGCACGCCGTTCGATCAGATTGCGCAACGCTGTTTCATATTGCCCCAGCCTGCTCTTTCCCTCAGCCAACGCCACTGCAGCCTCATCGGCCAGTACGATACGGTTTTCATAGGCTGCGGCAATCTTCTCGAATACCTCTTCGGCGGTTTCGGATGTGCAATCCGCTGTCCGGTCATAACCGATTGAACCGAACAGACCTGAGAACTTGCGCGAATAGGCCATCGGAATCACAGGTACACCGGACGAGAACGCCGCAATGCAGGCATGCATCCGCGCGCCCATGAAAAAATCGAGTTGCGCGATATAGCTTTTCGCCTCGGACGGCGAAGCAAAGGCGGGCGCAACCACGGTGCGTGGAAACTCCTTGCCAAGGGCGATGCTTGCAGCCAGATCATCCTCACCCGCAAAGGCGCCCTGGCGAACGATCACATGGCTGACCAGATGCACCTCGCACCCGTCGGGATGCGCCTGGAAATGGGCGATCAGACGGCGGATCAGGGTCGGATAATCCATCGTCAGCCCGAATTCGTTCTGCCCCGTATATCCCGCCCCCATCAGAAGGCCCGACACGTTGATGCCGACACGCATGCGTGCCCCCTCGGGGCGGGGCGGCGGCGGATCGTACGGCAGGCGCAGCGCAACATCCGAAGCTTCGATGATGTCGCGGGTCAGCCCCATCTGACGCACCGCCGCCGTGGATTGGGCGTCGCGTGTGGCAACCAGGGCGCACAACCGCAACGACAGTTTGGACAGCGCTTTTGACCAGCGCTTGTGAAACGGCCCAATGGTCTGGGGAGCCATCACCAAGGGCGTACCCGACAGGTGGGTCAGGTACTTCACGATCAGCATCCTGATCATCCGGCGGCTTTGGTAAACATCTGCGAAACTGTCGCCGCCGCCAATGTCGATCACCAGATCCGATCGCCGGGCGATGGCAAAATATCCCATCGGATTCAGCATTACCCTGCCGTTCAGATCGCGGATTTCGATATCCGGTCCATCGACATAAGAAGGCAGCGGCGCGGTCCATTCCATCACCGTGATCGGAATCGCGATTCCCAGGTCGGCGGCAATGTCGCGCAAGATGGCGATCTCGGCCACGCTCAATGCGCCGACACCCAAATTGTCGGAACGGGTGGAATGAAAGATCAGACAGATCCGGAACGGCCTTGGCATGTCGATGTGTCTCCTTGTCCGATGCGTCGACGAAACACCCCGCCCGACCTGTCGCGGCGGCGCTCTTTTACGCGGGGAACAGGTCTGTGCCAAGGGCAACCCACCCGCAGCATTCAGTTCGAACTTGCACTGTGGGACTTCGGTCAATAATCGGTGAAATCGGATAGCCTTGGCGACACTGCGGGGCGGATCACACAGGACAGCGCATGAAACCCGGTTTTCCGAAGGACTATCGCGGCCAGTTCGAGATTGCAGAGGTGGTCCCGACGACCGGCACCCCCGCCAATGCCCGCTTGCAGGCCACACGATCGCTGCGGGTCAGCCTTCACCCGGGGATTGATGCAATGTCTGTCGAGGACAGCCAAGGCACCGTGATCGGTCTGATCCTAGGCCATCCGATCAGCTCTGCAAGCCGCACCATGCACGAAGGACGGTTGCGGCTGTCCGCTCCCTGCCCCCGGACCGCCCCCGAAATCGAGGCTTTCATCGAAGCCCAGATCTATGCCTTGGCCGGCCCGTTCCTGTTCATCCTCGATCTTCCGGGGCTGCGGCGGGTCTACCTCGATGCCTGCGGATCGCTTTCGGCGGTCTATGATCCCCTGGCGCGCCGCGTTGCGGCCACCAGTCTGTTGCTGCTCGACCCCGACAGCGCAGGGCGGCGGTTTCGTGCTGACATGTATGCCCGGCTGGGGGTGATCCGTGAAGGCTGGTTCCTGGGCGGGCTCACCGCCCACGAGGGCATCTTCCGGCTGATGCCGAACTTCTTCCTGGATTTCGACACCTTCGAGGCGCACCGCCACTGGCCCGTCGCATCCATTGCACCCAGTCCCGATCCACGGGCAGCCTGCGCCGTCATCGCAACCAATGCCCGCGATACCATCGCCGCGACATTGGCGCGGGGCGGCATCAACATGGCGCTGACTTCGGGCAATGAAACCCGCCTGCTGCTGGCAGCCGCCCGCGAAATGCGCGACGATCTGCATTTCTTCACCGTCTCCACCCCGACCACACGTCTCGATGTCCATACGGCAACCACCCTGGCCGCACGGCACGGGCTGGATCACCGGCTGCTGCCCGAAGTGCAGGCCGATACGGACGGGCAGATCGACTGGCATGCCCGCACCGGACACACTTATGGCGGACTGCACGTCAAGACCCATCCGACGACGCGGCAGCTCGAGAATCGACCGTTCTTCGTGGGCGGTCTGGGCGGCGAGATCGGGCGCGGCTTTTTCTGGCGCGGTGGCGATACGGATGCCACGCGCCTGACGGCCCGCGACATCTGGGCGCGCACCGGCATGCCCGCTGACGACACCGGGATCGCCGCGATCGAGCAATGGCTGGGCGGGGTGGCGCATCTGCCCGGCCTGCTGCAGCTGGATCTTGCCTATCTTGAATTGCGCATGGGCTGCTGGGGCTTTGCCATGGCCTATGCCAACCATACCCCGGTGCACATCCATCCGCTGATCAGCCGCACCTGTTTCACTGCGATGCTGTCACTGCCGCCCGACTGGCGCCGCCAGGAGAACGGCTCGAACCGCTGGATCCGCGAGGTGATCCGCCAGAACTGGCCCGAACTGCTGGACCTGCCGATCAACCGCTACGGCGATTACCGCGACCGGCTGCGCCTGCTGGAGCGTGCCCTGCGCGCGCCCCACCTGATCCCCAAGAAACTGCGCAAGATGTTCGGCTAGGTGCGGATGCGCCTGCGGGCGGCGACCCCCAGCGCCATCAGCGCGAAGGCCAGAAGCGGCGCACCGGCGGGCAACGGCACGGCTGCCGGGGGCAGCGCTCCTCCGTTCGATCGCGTGACAAGATTGCCGTAGCTGAAACCCCAGATATTTGTATCTATGCTGTTAATTCCCGAGCTTATCGAAAAGGTGCTGATTCCAGCGAATGCGTCGCCGAAGTAAAATGTACCGTCAAAGGCCGAGTCCAGTTCGTACCGGATAGTACCGGCTGTGATGACGATAGCGCCACTAAAGCCCGGCCGGCCCATCGACAGATCGATAGAGACGAGGCCTTGATCCGCGCTCAGCGTCATCTCGACACTGCGTGGGCCAACCCCATCACCAAAGGTCTGCAGACCACCCAAATAGGAAAAATTGCGGCCGTAGGCGAAGAAAGGGTATGATCCGGCCCGCACCACAAGCCCATCTGTTACCCATTTTCTGATACTGTAACTGTCTATGGCATACTGAAACTCAGCCTCGTAGAATGCTTCGGCGTCCGAGGATCGGCCATAATGATAGATGCCTTCTACGGAGTTCCCTTCCTCTTCGCACACTTCCCTTGGCGCATATTCGGCACACTCTTCGATATAAGCCTGATTTTGCGCCAGCGTCCTGTCAAAGTAATCGTCGTGTTGCGCGCGCGTCCAGCCATTGATCATAAAATCGCCCGCATCGTCTTCAAATGTGTATATCGCTGCGTTCGCGGACCCCGCAAACACTAAAAGAAGAATGCCAGATTTCAACATTGTCATACGCGCCACCCCACTTAAGAAAAAGAGGTATAATTACTTCGGATTAGTGAAAACCGATATAAAATCAACTCCTCTGCGCCAGATGGTCGGTGCGGGTGGAATGCAGGATGAGGCAGATGCAAAGCGGGCGCCGGGTCATCGTGGTTCCTGTCGTTCGGGCCTGGCAAGAAGATGGCGAAGGCTGCGCCGCAGGGTGCCGAGGAAATTCTTCAGGTTGCGGCTTGCCGGGTTTTGCCGCGCTGCTGCTGCGATCTGCAGCCCTTCATAGCGCGGCACGGGTCGTCCGGTCAGGCGCAGCGCCAGCAGGCGGGCCCACAATGCGCGGCGGCGTTCACGCTGGCCAGGCTGGATCACGGCCAGATCGGCCACATCGAACGGCGCGGTTTCGATCCGCCCTACCGCTTGGGCTTGGGCCACAATCCGCGCACCTAGGTCGGTGCGCGCCACGATCAGGCTGATGCCCGGCGCCTCGTCGAACACCGGGTATCCCGAGGCATCGCTTTCCCAAGCGTCGCCGCACACGATGTCTGCGGCCACCCCGGTGCCATCGGCGCAGATCTTGCAACGGTGCTGTACGTGTTTCGACAGAATCTTGCCCCAGCTATCGTGGTAACTCATCGAGCGTTCGGTACCATTATGGGCGGTTGCAGTGGCCCGGCCGGGCCAGCCATTGCCACGAAACCTGAAGGACCCGGTGGCGGCCAGATCGGTCCCCAGCGCGCTCAGCACCGCAGCGCCCCCGGCGTGCGAGGGTACACCGGCGCAGAAGAACGACACGATCACCGGAAACGCGGTGGCAACCCGCGGATCGCGATTGCACATGGCCCGCAGGGCAACCGCATCGCAGGGCTTGCCCACGAAGGCAAAGCGCCGGCCCGATGCGATCTGTTCGGCAAGCCCCGCCAAAGGTGCCGATGGTGCATAACGTGATCCCGACGCCGCCATGATCCCAGCAACATCGAACGTAACCACCGTGGCATTGCCGATGGCCATATCGGGGTCGGCGGCGATTTGCACCACGGCGTCAACCACACGCGACTCTACCAGATGCGCCAGCACCGCCGACAGCGCGCCGCCTGAGGCGCCTGCGAACCTGATTGACGGGTCGGTGGCCCAACCCGTCATCATTTCGCGGTATGGCCCCCACAGCACCGGATCGGCGCGACCCCCAGCCATCACACGCTGGCCGAGTCCAGGACAAACGGCTTTGATTGCCGTCTCCTGATCGGCGCTCAGCGGCGCCGATTGCACCGGGCGTAGGTAGCCCGGTGTAACGGTGGCCATGGTCACCTTGCCCGGCGCCAACGCCGCGCAGGCACCGCACCCGGCACAGAGGTCGCCTTTGGCAACCTGTGCAAGGGCTGGGCTATGGGGAGGGTCAGACACGTTATACCTCATGGGAGGAAGACATCGACGGGTTCTGCACTTTCTTGGCGCTGCTGTGTCTGCTTAAGCCGAATTTTGGTCAATCTCACCAGCCCTTTGTGCCATGAACTTGACCGCGACATGGCAAAAGGTGAGAAGACCATGTATTTCTCTGCGCCTGCACAATGATCTCGCACTGCACACGTGAAAGGCCATCCCCGATGTTCCGCTCTGCCCTTCTCATCCTGTCGGGCAATGCGGCGGCCTCGCTTTTGCTGCTTGCGCGCAATCTGGTAGTGGCGCGGCTGATCCCAGTGGCCGATTACGGTATCGCCGCCACCTTCGCCATCGCCATGGCGGTGGTCGAGATGATGTCGGCTATGGGCCTGCAACAGCAGATCGTCCAAGCCAAGAACGGCGAGGATCCCCGATTCCAAGCTGCGCTGCAGGGGTTTCAGCTATTGCGGGGCGTGATTTCGGGGGTGATCCTGTTTGCACTGGCCGGGGTGCTTGCCGATTTCCTGAACGTGCCCGAGGCTGCCTGGGCCTATCAGGTTATGGCTCTCGTGCCGGTGCTGAACGCGCTGACCCATTTTGACATTCACCGCCTGAACCGCACCATGGTGTTTTGGCCAGTGATCCTGACGGGAGCGGTACCGGCGCTGCTGTCGCTTTTTGCGATCTGGCCGCTGGCCATGCTGTACGGAGATTACAAGGTTATGCTGTATGCGATTGTGATCCAAGCGGTGATGACGGCCGTCACCTCGCACGTCGTGGCGCGAAGGCCCTACCGACTGGTATTCGACCGGGCGATCATGGCGCAATCGCTGCGCTTTGGCTGGCCGCTGCTGGTAAACGGTATCCTGATGTTCGCGGTGTTCAACGGTGATAAGCTGATCGTCGGGCGGGTCTTGGGCATGGAGACGCTGGCAGTTTTCGCCATGGGTTTCACTTTGACCCTAACGCCCACGCTGGTGATGGCTAAATCAGCGCAGAATTTTTTTCTTCCCCAACTTTCGTCGGTGGACCGGGGTAACCCCGAGGGGACGGCGCGGTTCCAGCACCTGGCGATCGTGACGATGCAGGCGATCCTGATCATGGGTCTGGCAATGATCGTGATCATAGCTTTGGTCGGCGAACCAGTCGTTTACGCCCTTCTGGGCGACAAGTATGCCGCACTGCTGCCGATCCTGCTCTGGCTTGCTATAATGCAGGTACTGCGTGTTGCCAAAGCCGGCCCTGCACTGGTTGCACTTGCCACTGGGCATACCGCAAATGCGATGATCGCAAACACCATACGGATGCTTTCTTTACCGGTCTGTTGGTATGTTGCCATAAACACGGGCGATCTACTGATTATTGTCTGGGTTTCGATCGTAAGCGAAATTCTGGGTTATATCGTTTCAATGGTACTTATGAAACAGCGCACGAAGGTTTCCCTGAGCGCGCTGACCTGGCCCTTCCTGTGGTCAGCGTTCTTGCTTGGGGGCGCTGCCATGTTGTCCTATGACTTGCCTATCGGCTCGGTTATGCGGTTTGGGAGTGTTGCAAACAGCCTGATATATGTCGTGCTGGGCACCTTGATCCTGTGGTCTTGCAGGGATCTGCGACGTTACGTGAAACAACGCAAAATATACTGATCTGAAAGCTAAAGACTGGATAATGGCAGATGATGGACGGCGATCTTTCCGCAACCTGGCATAAGGATGCGTTGTTTCGAGCGCTAAAGCTCGAGAGCAATATGACGAGCAGCCTGTCTGTGCTGTTGCGGATCAGCTATCGGCTGGGCCGCCTGCGCCCCTCAGTTCTTAAAGCTTGCGCGCGTCTCGAAGGCGGTGCAATCCATTCCGCAACCTGGCGCCAGATTCTAAAGGATCATCACAGTATTTGCGTCGGGCGCTACAGCTACGGCGCGATCCTACAGCCTGGTGTTCTGCCTCCGGGCACCGTTGTCGGCGCCTATTGCTCGGTCGGCGGGCAATTGATCGTGCGGCGGCGCGACCATCCGGTGGACCGGCCATTCTTGCACCCATTCTTCTATAATAGCGCATTGGGCCTGCTGACCCGGGATACGATCCCGACTGATCTCGAAAACCCACTTGTCATTGGCAACGACGTCTGGATCGGTGATCGGGTCACGATCCTCAGCGGATGCAAAACGGTCGGCAACGGCGCAGTGATTGCCGCAGGTGCTGTGGTGACGCGCGACGTGCCACCCTATGCCATCGTCGGCGGCGTTCCGGCCAAGGTAATCCGAAAACGGTTCGACGCTGCACAGATCGCTCGGATCGAGGCCAGCCTTTGGTGGGAGCGCGATATCGCCTCTCTGATCAAAGCCCCCCCATTTGAAGGTCTGCGCCCGCTTGATCAGGGTGCATAGGCACAGCTTGCTCCCTCATAACCCCGCCGCTACCCCGTATTGCGGTGTCTCGCCTCCGGTAAAGCCGGGGCGGTTCTATATTTCGCCAAGGCCTATCGCCAGCAAAACCCAACGCAGCACCGCTGGTACGTCAAGCGGATCAACCTTCTGTAAAAGGGTGAAGTCCGGTTGCTGTTTCCGGGCTGCAACATCACGGTCTAACGTTTCGTCTTGGCCAAAAGCCATGCCTTGACCTGGAAGGTTGGATCGCTCGCCCGACCAGCCCTGAGGGCCTCAATCATCGGGAAACCCGCCCTCCCATTCGGCGCGCCGGTTCCAGACTTCACGCCATTCATGGGCACGAGTCCGTTTTCCGTTCTGCCCCGGCAAAAACCCCGCAATTCCGAATCCCAGTGCCCGCGAAAGAGGCCAAAGCCGGAACAGATGATACCCGAAACACCGAGTGGCCCGGGGGAAATGCCGATTGATCAGCTCGACCTTGGCGCGCATCAGTCGCACCATCTTGTCGGGACGCACGGTATCGGATGCCGCGCCATAGTGGACGATCGTCGCGTTGGGCGTAATATGAGGGTGTAACCCGATGGCCCGTGCGCGCAGGCACAAATCCACCTCTTCGCCGTACATGGTGAAGGCAGGATCGAATCCGCCCAGCCCGTCCCAGGTTTCGCGCCGGATCAGGAACAGGCAACCCGTCACTATATCCACCTCGCGCACGCTGTCGCGCGACCAGTCACCGATCACTTCAGAGTTGAACAGTTCAGAGCGCGGCAATAGCCCCGACAGCCCCGTGGTGCGGCAGAAAGTTGACCAAAGCGTCATGCGCCCCCAGCAAGAGTAGGGATTCAACCGCCCGTCCGCGTAGATTGTCCGCCCACCCCAAATTCCAGCCTTTGGCGTGAGCTGCGCGAACGCCAGTAGTTTGTCCAGCGCCCCGTCCAGAACTACCGTGTCGGGGTTCAGCAA
>JBBQJA010000083.1:0-9501 GCA_038325465.1 Hyphomicrobiales bacterium
ACTCGGTCTCACCGAATTCCAGGAACAGTTCGCCATCGTCCGCGCCGCGCAGCGCATCCGCGACCATGCGCTCGATGTGGGCTTCGCTGACATCAAACGCGGACATGAGATCATAAGCGTGGGGGGGCTGTTCAGACATGAAGGGTCTCCGCATGCCCGGAGGAAAGCCGGGCGACAAGTGTTTCACCCTATCTAGGCGCATGCCACAGCAATTTCATCCCCCGTTTTCCGTTGGGGGGACTGCGCACGCTCACGGAAGTGCAGCGTAGCCTTCGGTGAAGCCTGAAAGATCAACGGGAATGCCGATACCCTCTTCCGGTGTCTGGAACACGATGAAGGTGGCGCTGGTACCGGCCCGGAGCGTGGTCAACAGGCTTTCCTCAAGGATGACCTCCGCGTAGCAGCCATCCGAGAAGCAACGCACGAAATACGCCCGCCCGATGTCCTTGCCATCCACATTGAGCCCGAGGCCGGACGGCAGCAAGACGCCGAGCGGTGCCAGCACGCGCAGGATCCGGGCTTCCTGGTCTGCGGTCTTGATCACGACAACTGAAAGGCCAACTTCCGGCCGGTCGTCGGCCACCACGTTCTGCATCAGTGCGCATTGCTCGCCTGGTGCCCCCGCCGGCGTGTCGCAGACGATCGACCACGCGCCGTGGGTCGATTTCACCTTGCCGGGCTGCTGCGCGAGGGCAGGAGAGCCTGAAAGGACGGCAAGCGCGACAAGCGCGACAAGCGCGGTCGGGACTGCGGCGTCAAGCGCGGATCGCTGGATCGTGTGAAGAAGATGATGCATGGTTTCCCCGCTGCCCGGCGAATCGTTCCATATGGTTGTAAATGGCCCGTGCCAAATTGGAACCCGTGTTTGTCACTCTCACGCTGACTGGGGCAAAAATGCGACTGCACGCCAGGGATAACCGCTGCGCAGCCCCGGAGATACCCGCTGGGCGGCCCGGAGATGGCCGTCGCGCGGCCCAGGGATAATCGCTCGGCGGCAATGAAGACGCGAAAGACGGACCTCTGGTTCCGGCTCGAGCACCCGAAACCCTGCCAAATGCAGCCCAGGCGTTGAAAAGTCAGCCATTTTGGGTCGACGCGCAAAAATGCCGCACAGGTTGTCGCTTCCCGATGTTGCGGCGGGTGATAGACTGTGATTAGAAGCGCGCACTTGTTGAGGGATTCCGCCCCCGAACCGGGCCGGTGTCAAACACTCGAGGGAGACACACACGTGAGAAACAAGCTATTTGCAGGGCTTGCCGCAGCCGCGTCGACGGGCCTTGCTGGCCCCGCGCTCGCCGCCCAGCCGGTGGACTGGCAAATCCGTTTCCAGCCTGCGGCCACCGAGATAATGGAGCGCATCACCAATTTCGAAATCTACACGCTCTGGTTCATCGTTCCGATCACGCTGTTTGTTCTTGCTTTGCTCATCTATGTGATGGTCAGGTTCCGCGCCTCGGCCAATCCCGTCCCCTCGCGCACCAGCCACAACACCACCATTGAGGTGGTCTGGACGCTGGGCCCGGTGGTGATCCTGCTGGCGATCGCCATTCCCTCTTTCAACTTGCTCAATGCACAATATTCGCCGCCGGAAGCCGATCTCACCGTCAAGGCGACCGGCTATCAGTGGTACTGGGGCTATGAATATCAGACCGAGAACGAGGTTTCCTTCGATTCGCTCATGTTGGCGGACACCGACCGTGCCGCCAGCGGCAAAGAGGATCTCGGCGTCTATCCGCGCTTGCTCGCCGTCGACAACGAAGTGGTGGTTCCCGTGGGCAACACCGTTCGCCTGCTGGTGACGGCTGCCGATGTGCTGCATGCCTTTGCCATGCCAGCCTTTGGCGTCAAGATGGATGCGGTCCCGGGTCGTCTGAACGAGACCTGGTTCAACGCCGAGAAGGAAGGCCTCTATTATGGCCAGTGCTCGGAACTCTGTGGCAAAGATCACGCCTTCATGCCGATCGCGGTCCGCGTGGTTTCCCAGGCTCAGTTCGACACCTGGCTCGCCGCTGCGGCCGATAACCTCGGCACCGCCAACACCAATCTGCTCGCGTCCATCGAAGCCGACCGCAAGGTCGTCAACGTTGCCGACGTCGTCGCGCAATAACCCGAGGGAGTGGGACATATGGCCGGTTACACCGCAACTCACGACGACCACGACCCCAAGCCGCAGGGGTTCGTGCGTCGCTGGATGTACTCCACCAATCACAAGGACATCGGCACCCTCTACCTGATCTTCGCCATCATTGCGGGCGTCATCGGTGGCGCACTCTCGATCGCCATGCGCATGGAATTGCAGGCGCCCGGCATCCAGATTTTCCATGGCCTTGCTGCCATGGTCTACGGCTTTGAGGGCGATGCGGCCATCGACGGCGGCAAGCACATGTACAATGTGTTCACCACTGCCCATGGTCTGATCATGATCTTCTTCATGGTCATGCCGGCGCTGATCGGTGGTTTTGCAAACTGGATGGTTCCGATCATGATCGGTGCGCCGGACATGGCTTTCCCGCGGATGAACAATATTTCATTCTGGCTGCTTCCGCCGGCCTTCATCCTGCTGCTGCTGTCGATGTTTGTCGAAGGCCCTGCGGGTGGCTATGGCACCGGCGGCGGCTGGACAATCTATCCGCCGTTGTCGACCACCGGCCAGCCCGGACCGGCGATGGACTTCGCCATCCTTTCGCTGCATGTGGCAGGTGCTTCGTCCATCCTGGGTGCCATCAACTTCATCACCACCATCTTCAACATGCGCGCCCCCGGCATGACGCTGCACAAGATGCCGCTGTTTGCCTGGTCGGTGCTCATCACCGCTTTCCTGCTGCTGCTGTCTCTCCCCGTTCTGGCCGGCGGCATCACCATGTTGCTGACCGATCGCAATTTTGGCACCGCCTTCTTCTCGCCAGACGGCGGCGGCGACCCGATCCTGTTCCAGCATCTGTTCTGGTTCTTCGGTCACCCGGAAGTCTACATCCTGATCCTGCCGGCGTTCGGCATCATCAGCCACATCATCTCGACCTTCTCGCGCAAGCCGGTCTTCGGCTATCTGGCCATGGCCTATGCCATGGTGGCCATTGGCGCTGTCGGCTTCATCGTGTGGGCCCACCACATGTACACCTCCGGCCTGTCGCTCAACACCCAGCGCTATTTCGTGTTCGCCACCATGGTGATCGCGGTTCCGACGGGTGTGAAGATCTTTTCCTGGATAGCAACCATGTGGGGCGGATCTATCACCTTCGCCACGCCGATGATCTGGGCGATCGGCTTCATCTTCCTGTTCACTGTTGGCGGCGTAACAGGCGTGCAACTCGCCAACGCTGGCCTCGACCGTGCCATGCATGACACCTATTATGTGGTCGCCCACTTCCACTATGTGCTGTCGCTCGGTGCTGTCTTCGCCATTTTTGCGGCTTGGTACTACTGGTTCCCGAAGATGACCGGCTACATGTACAACGAAATGATCGGCAAAGTGCATTTCTGGATCACTTTCGTGGGCGTGAACCTCGTGTTCTTCCCGCAGCATTTCTTGGGCCTTGCCGGAATGCCCCGCCGCTACATTGACTATCCGGATGCGTTTGCCGGCTGGAATGCGGTGTCGTCCTACGGATCCTACCTCGCAGGTGTCGGCGTCCTGGTGTTTCTTTACGGTGTCTGGCAGGCCTTCAGCGCCAAGCGCGTTGCGGGCGACAACCCTTGGGGCGAAGGTGCGACCACGCTGGAGTGGCAGCTGACCTCGCCGCCGCCTTATCACCAGTGGGAACAGCTGCCGCGCATCAAGTAAGCGCGCAGATCACAAGGAAAAGGCAGACCGCCGTCTCAGGCGGCGGTCTCTCGCAAGAAACCGGGTTCAACCGGATATTTGAAAGGGGAGCGATCCCATGGCCATCACCGGCGAAAGCCAAACCCTGAGCCCCGAGCTGTCCCCGCACCTGGGGATCGAGATCGGCGAAGGCACCGCCCGCGACTTCTTTGCTCTGCTCAAGCCGCGCGTGATGTCCTTGGTCATCTTCACCGCATTCGTCGGCCTGCTGCTGGCACCCGGTGAGATCAACCCGGTCATCGGCTTCATCGCAGTCCTCAGCATCGCCGTGGGTGCGGGTGCGTCCGGTGCGCTCAACATGTGGTATGATGCCGACATCGACCGGGTGATGAGCCGGACGGCCACCCGCCCGATACCCTCGGGTCGCATTTCCGCAAGCACCACACTCGCCTTTGGCATTGTCCTGTCGGTCTTCTCGGTGGTCGTGCTCGGACTGGTCGTAAACTGGCTCTCGGCCGGCCTGCTGGCCTTCACCATTTTCTTCTACGCCGTTGTCTACACCATGTGGCTCAAGCGCTCTACGCCCCACAACATCGTCATCGGCGGGGCGGCAGGTGCATTTCCGCCCATCATCGGGTGGGCTTGCGTGACCAATTCGGTGGCGATCGAACCGATCGTGCTTTTTGCGATCATCTTTCTCTGGACGCCCCCGCATTTCTGGGCGCTTGCGCTGTTCAAGTGCGCCGACTATGGCCGCGCCGGGGTTCCGATGCTGCCCAATGTGGCAGGCGAGCGGGTGACCAAGAACCAGATCGTTGTCTACTCGGTGCTGACCGCCATTTCCGGCGTCGTGCCTGCTGCCATGGGCATGGCTAGCCTCGGCTACGGTCTGGTTGCCGCCGCGCTTGGCATCGTGTTCGTCTGGTACGCCGCTCAGGTCTGGCGCATGGCGGAGGGCGACGTCAAGATGATCGCGGCCAAGAAGCTGTTCGGCTACTCGCTGGTCTATCTGTTTGGCATTTTCACGGCGCTTGCCGTCGACAATCTCGTCGGCCGGGTGTTTGGCGGGGGTGCGTGATGGAACAGATCGAACTTACCGATGCCCAGAAGAAGGCCCGCCGCAGCCGGTCTGTCGCGCTCGCCATTGTGCTGGCCGGGCTGGCCGCTCTGTTCTACGTCGTGACGGTCATCAAGATCGGCCCCGAAATCTTCAGCCGGCCGATGTGAGGGGCGGGACATGGAACTTCCAGCACGCTCCGACAAGCTCAAGGCAAGCCGCTCCAACCGGCCGATCGTGATCGCCTGCACGGCATTCGTCTTCTCGATGGTGGGCGTGAGCTTTGCGGCCGTGCCCCTCTACAAGCTGTTCTGCCAGGTTACCGGTTATGGCGGCACCACGCAGCGGGCCGAGCAGATGTCTTCGACCGTTCTCGATCGCACGATCCGGGTGCGCTTTGACGCCAATGTGGCACCAGGTCTGCCTTGGTCCTTCAAACCGGCGGATCGGGAAATCGAGCTCAAGATCGGCGAAACGGTACAGGTGTCCTACACCGCCACCAATATCTCCGACCTTCCGACCACGGGGCAGGCGACATTCAACGTGACGCCCCAGAAGGCAGGTGCCTATTTCAACAAGGTGCAGTGTTTCTGCTTTATCGAAACAACGCTTGCGCCCGGCGAAACGCTCGACATGCCGGTTGTGTTCTTCATTGATCCGGCGATTGTTGATGCGCCGGAAACACGCGACATCACCACCATAACCCTTTCCTATACTTTCTTCGCCCACGAGACGGAAAAACCCGTTGCAGCCGTGGTGGAGCCGGTGCAAGACAAAGAAGCGCTTTGAATCGTTGCGCACCGGTACCCGGTTGCGCACCCAATGACGACCATCGGGGAAGACTGACATGGCCGACGCAAACCGGAAGCAACATGACTATCACATCCTAGACCCGAGCCCGTGGCCGCTGATCGGCTCGGTTGGCGCCCTGGTGATGGCGCTGGGCGGCATCGGCTGGATGCAGGGCCTCAACGGCGCCGACAGCCTGCTTGGCCTGCCGATCACCAATCCCTGGCTCTTCCTTATCGGTCTGGCGATCGTCCTTTATACCATGTACGGCTGGTGGTCCGACGCCATCAAGGAAGCGCACGAGGGCCATCACACCCGAGTGGTGTCGCTCCATCTTCGGTACGGCATGATCATGTTCATCGCCTCGGAGGTGATGTTCTTCGTGGCCTGGTTCTGGGCCTTCTTCGATGCGAGCCTGTTTCCGAACGAGAGCCAACAGGTTGCCCGTGCCGCCTACACCGGCGGTCAGTGGCCGCCTGTCGGCATCGAGGTGCTCGACCCGCTGCATTTGCCGCTCTACAATACCGTGATCCTGCTGCTGTCGGGAACCACGGTCACCTGGGCGCACCACGCGTTGCTGCACAACGACCGCAAGGGCCTTATCTACGGCCTGACGCTGACCGTGTTGCTCGGCATCCTGTTCTCGGCCGTGCAGATCTACGAATATTTCGAGGCACCGTTCGCCTTCAGCGAGTCGATCTATGGCGCGACTTTCTTCATGGCGACCGGCTTTCACGGCTTCCACGTGTTCGTCGGCACCGTTTTCCTCTTCGTCTGCCTGTTGCGCGCCATGAAGGGTCATTTCACGCCCAAACAGCATTTTGGTTTCGAGGCGGCGGCATGGTACTGGCACTTCGTTGACGTGGTGTGGCTGTTCCTGTTCTTTTCCGTCTATGTCTGGGCGTCCTGGGGTGCTGCGATCTATCACGGCTGAGCCGTGTTGAAAGCGCGCATGATCTTCTGGGGCGGCCGGTCTTGATCGGCCGCCCCGCTGCCTTCATGGCCACTGGGTGGGGGCAACCCGGTCAGCCAAGCCATGACCGTCGCCGGGATTGTTCGGGACGGGTCCTCTACCAGGAAGGAGACTGCCCATGACCAAGGACACCGCCCATCTCCCGCCCGTCGATGCCGTCTCCGTCGGGCTGCGCGGGCGCTGCCCGCGTTGCGGGGAGGGGCAGCTCTTCGATGGTCTGCTCACGGTCAAGCCTGCCTGCCTGAGTTGCGGGCTCGACTTTGACTTCGCCGATGCCGCCGACGGACCTGCCGTTTTCGTCATCATGATCGCGGGCTTCCTCGTCGTCGGTCTGGCGCTGTGGGTCGAGGTCAATTACACCCCGCCGCTCTGGTTTCACATGATGCTCTGGATCCCGTTGGCCACCGTCCTCTGCCTTGGCCTGTTGCGGCTTTTCAAGGGTCTGCTGATTTCGCTACAGTACCGCAACAAAGCCGCCGAAGGACGGATCGACCGTGGTTGACGTGTCTGTAAGGCCGCCGCGCCGCATCGGTCCGCTGGTCGTGCTTCTGGTCGCCGCAGCTTTTCTCGCGCTGATCGTGCTCGGCTCGTGGCAGATGCAACGGCTGTTCTGGAAAGAGGCCTTGATCACCACCATAGCCGAGCGGATGACCGGAACGCCGGTTGCGCTTGAGGAGGTTGTGGCCATTGAGGCGGCGGGCGGCGATATCGAGTACCGGCGGGTAAGACTCACGGGCCGTTTTCTGCATGAGGGCGAGCAATTCTTTTTCGCCACGTACAATGGCCGCTCCGGCTACTTCGTCTACACGCCTTTCGAGCTTGCCGACACCAGCGTCATCTTCGTCAACCGCGGTTTTGTCGATGTCGACGCCAAGGACCCGGCCCGTCGGGAGGACGGCCAGATCGAAGGCGAGGTCACCGTCACCGGCCTTGCGCGCGACCGGCTTGCCGCCAAGCCGTCTCGGCTGGTGCCGGACAATGACCCGGCCCGCGACATCTTCTTCTGGAAAGACCTCGACGCGATGGCCGCCAATGCCGGCGTGGCGGAGGGCACCGCCCCGATCATCGATTTCTTCGTGGATGCTGACGCCACGCCAAATCCCGGTGGCCTGCCGATCGGCGGGGTCACGATCATCGACCTTCCCAACACCCACCTGCAATATGCCATCACCTGGTATGGCCTCGCGCTGGCCTTGGCCGGTGTCGTCGCCGCGGTCCTGCTCAAACGCCGCAACCCTGCCTGAATGGCCGCAACTGGGTGACCTTTTTCAAGACTCGGCGACAGGGCTTGAATGAGTGGACTTTCTGGACTTTTACATGTATGCGTGATACATATGAATGTTGTGAAGTGAAAGAGCTTGTTTCATGTCCGAAGCCCGATTGCAGAATTTCCTTGGTGCTCTTGCCACAGCCGTCACCGACAGGCTCGGTGCAGCAAACGAGCGGCTGGCCGAATTTGGCGGAGAAGCCGCAGCCGCCGTGGTCCAGATCGGCACCGTTCCCAATCTTACCATCCTGATGCTGTCCAAGGCGCTGGGTCTTTCGCATTCCGCCACGACACGGGTGGTCAGCAAGCTGGCCTTGCGCGGGCTCGTGCTGAAGGCCGACGGCAGAGACGGGCGGGAAGTGGCCCTGAAGCTGACAGACGAAGGCACTGCGCTGATGGAGCGCATTCTCGTCAGCCGCACTGCCGCGCTGTCGGAGTTTCTGTCCGTCCTCACCAAGGAAGAGCAATTGCGCCTTGAGGACGCCTTTGCGCGCATGCTTGGCAATGCCCCGCGTGACGAGGCTGAGGCGCTGCGGATCTGCCGTCTTTGTGACGAACGGGCCTGCCCGCAGGACATCTGTCCGGTCACCACCCTCAACTGAGCGTATTGTCCTTTGTCCACGGCCTCTTTGTGCACGTGTCTGCAAGGCTTGCGGACGCGAAGGCCGGGCTTTGTTGCCTCCTCACGGTTACGGGCGCATCGCACTTTGCGGCGCGCTGATCGTATCCGGGCAGATTGCAGGCCGGACCACGTGCCTGAGGTGCGGGCAAATTCCTTCCGCGAAATGCCGGTGCCATTCGTCGATCATCCGCTCAAGATAGATCCCCGGCATTTCGCTGATATGGCGACGTTTGGCCGTCTCTCCGAACTCGGCCTCATCATGGGGCGTGACGTAATAGCGCCCGTCGTCTGACAGATGGGCCGGACACAGCCGTTCGGGATTGGTGTTGCGGCCGAAATGGCTGATGGTTCGAGCGGCCATGTCGTTCCAGGCCGCCCGCGTCTTGTCGAGAAGTGCCGCCAGCTGATCGGCATCGCAGCCGCGCGAGCCCATGGCCAGGCCTGCCCGGTCCATCATGTCGCGCACATAGACCGCAAACCCGTACAGATCGGAGGCTTGGTTGATGGACACGAACGGCGCATGGTTGGAGGGGTAATAGAGAGGGTCGGCCTCGTTGCCAGCCTGGGGGTAGAACCCGACAAGATCAAAGTCACCGAAGTCCACCCGCATTCCCGTAACAGGGCAGGCGAGCCGCAGGCTCTGGCTGAAATGCGCGCGCTCCATCAATGGTTCGCGTTGCCTCAGCAGCGTGCGGCGAAGCAGCTGTGTCGCCGCCGCAGCAGTCTGAAGTGCGCATCCTTGCGCAACATCTCGATAGATGCAGGGGCAGGCGGAGACCCTGCTGGCTTCCACAAGGCCTGTAAACCACTGATTGGCGACTTCGAACTCCGCCGCGTCGCCTACAATTGCGATGGCATAGCGGCCTTTGATGAATTCCATGCGGCCGAATGTGCAACCGACCGATTTGCCGAGCCAGTCTCGCGCCTGGTCGTGGATGCGATCGTCGTGCTCCGTATGTGCTCCGAAGAGTGCGGTCATGGCGGTCTGTCCTCTGTTTGATGTCGGTTGACTTCTCCTCCGGTTTCCTATTTA
>JBBQJA010000084.1:0-9011 GCA_038325465.1 Hyphomicrobiales bacterium
GTGGGCGAGGTGGTGGACGACATCCGCATCCCGCACAAGGGCAACATCCAGGGCGAAGTGATCGAAGGCGCGTTCCGCGTGCTCGACGAGTTCGAGGCCGTGGGCGAGCACACCGAGGCGATGAAGGCGCTGCAGCTCCAGCCGCTCGAGAAAATCGCCTTTGCGACGGCCGCCCTGGCACTGCGCTTCGGTGAGCGTGGCGTGGAGGAGACCGGCGGGCACCGGCACGCGCCGGTGACGGCCGAGCAGCTGATCGAGGCTCGCCGGCCCGAGGATATCGGGCACAGCCTGTGGACCACCTTCCAGCGCGTACAGGAGAACGTGATCCGTGGTGGCCAGCCTGGCCGCAGCGCCCAGGGGCGCCGGCTGCAGACCCGCCCGGTCGGCAGCATCGACCGCGGCGTGAGTCTCAACCGTGCGCTGTGGATGCTGGCCGAGGAGATGCGCAAGCTCAAAGGCTGAAGGGCTGTCTGGTGGGCGATGACTTTCCCTCGAAAGTCATCGCCTCCGGCACCGTCAGCCGGCCCGACCATCGGGCCGGCTGTCCCACACGCACCCGAGGAGCTTCACATGGGCCACAACACCATCGACACCGAGATTGCCGCGTGCGATGCGCTGTCGCTCCAGGCAACACAGGCCGGCGCCCAGGCATTCGCGCGGCTGTTGAAGTTGGCCGAGACGCGCGACTCCGGCCAGATCCCACGCATCGCGCGCTTCCTGGCCGCGACCTACAACGGCCAAGCGTTCCAGCTCGACCTGTTCGAGCTGCGCGCCGTCGACATCGCCATCAGCAACGACATGCTGTGCTGCCTCGACGCGCTGCGCTGGGGCCGCGCCGACCTGCACACGCTGATCCCCGACGGTGACGCCCGCGTACGCGCCGTTATCGACCGCTGGGGCCTGCGCTGGCCTGAAGGCGACTGATCCCGCGCCATCATGAAGCCGATGATTCTTCGCTGAGATTCATCGCTGCTGCAGCCCTTTGGCGGCCCGAACATGGGCCTGGCGCAATCGCGTCGGTGCGCGACTTCAACAAACGCGCGCTCGCCGACCTGCACTTCGTTTCGGCCGGCTCGCGCGGCCCGGCAGCGGCCCATCGAGGGCCGGCTGCCGGGCAGACGAGGCACCGCTCGCCGGCACGGCGCGTCCACTTGGCGGGTCGGTGCCTCGCACCCGCATCGACGAACGCATGGGCAGGAGGTATCCCGATGAAGACACTGGTGCTGTGCAACCAGAAGGGCGGTGTTGGCAAGAGTGCCGTCGCAACGCTGCTCGCCCACCACCTGGCCCACCGCGGCCAGCGTGTGCTGGCCATCGACCTGGACCACCAGGGAAACTTCACCAAGCCGCTGCGCCTGTCCGGCCGCGCTGCGCCTGCGGCCTTCGGCGCCGATGCGCTGATGACCGGCACCGCGCCCGCGCTGCCGGCCCAGCCCTTCGTGCTGGTGCCGGGCGACCGGGCGCTGCTCGGGCTGGAGCGGCAGCCGGCCTTGCATACGCCCTTCGCTCGCAACTTCCGCAGCTTCCTCGCCGCCGTGGACGGCGAGTTCGACGTGTGCGTGGTCGACACCAATCCGAACCCCGACATCCGCGTGATCGCTGCGCTGGCCTCGGCCGACTTCGTGCTGTCGCCGATCCAGCTCAACCAGGAGGCGATGGACGGCGTCAGCGGGCTGCTCAATCACGAGCGTGTCGGCCTGCGCAAGATCAAGGCGGTGCTGAACTCCAAGCTGGTGCTGATCGGCCTGCTGCCGACGCTGGTGGAGCCGACGCCGTTCCAGAAGGCGAACTTCCTGCAGGTCGTCCAGCAGTACCACCCGCTGATGATCCGCATCGGCGACGGGCCTGGCGACTTCGCCTCGATGCCGCGGCGTTCGTGCATCGCCGAGGCCCAGGCCGAAGGTGCCGTGCTGTGGGAGATGAAGAAGACTGCGGCAAGGGATGCCTGGCGCGAGATCGAGCCCAGCCTGCAACGCATCGGCGACATCGTCATGGCTCCGGCCAAATCACCCACAACCGCCGCGGAGGCAAACCATGCCGCTGCAGCTTGATGACCTTGCGGCGCTGGATGCGCCGACCTTGGAAAACACCGGGCAGCCGCTGATGTTGCCCGTCGGGTCGATCGACGAGGATCCTGAGCAGCCGCGCCGCGAGTTCGAGGACAACCGCCTCGAAGACCTGGCCGAGACGATTCGCAGCCGCGGCGTGCGGCAGCCCATCTCGGTGCGACCGAACCTGCACGCGCCGGGGCGCTGGATGCTCAACTTCGGCGCGCGCCGATTGCGTGCGTCGAAGATGGCCGGCATGGTTGAGATCCCGGCCTTCATCGACACCACAGCCGATAGCTACGACCAGGTGATCGAGAACGAGCAGCGCGAAGGCCTCAGGCCGCTTGAACTCGCGCTATTCGTGCAGAAGCGGATCGCACTGGGCGACAACCAGGCCGAGATCGCCAAGCGGCTCGGCAAGAGCCGCCAGTGGGTGACCCTGGCTACTGCGCTGATCGAGCCGCCGGACTGGCTGCTGCAGGCCTACCGCGAGGGCCGGTGCCGGGGCACCAACGAGCTGTATGACCTGCGGCGTCTGCATGGAGAACATGGAGAAGCCGTCGAAGCCTGGGCCGCCCAGCAGCCGACCATCACCCGTGACCGGCTGACGGAGTTGCGTGCAGCGCTGGAACGCCGCACAGCAGCGGTGCCGGCGCCCGCGGCTGGTAACGTGCAGCCGTCCATCTGCGACAGGGCGCCCGGTGACGAATCTGCGGCGAGTGCGCCAGTGCAGGACTCGCCAGGATCGCATGGGCATGCGGGCGACCCTCTCGATGGCCCCAGGCGCTCAGGCTCGCCCGAAACCCCGGCGAGGTCCGATCAACGCGTCCACGTGGAGTTCGAGGGCCATGACTACCAATTGGTGGTCTCGGTGGTGCCCGAGCACGCAGGCTGCATGTACGTGCGCCCCTTGACGGGCGGCCCGCGCCGTCTGGCACCCGTCGCCTCGCTGAAGCTGCTGGGGTTCGTCGGGGGGTGAGGCGTAGGCGATGGGCTTGTCAATCGGATTGACAAGGTGGGCACGATGAGCGGCGCCGCCCCTTCGCTGGACCGTGTGGCGCAATTGCGATACATTTCATCCATGAAAACCGCGACCATCCCCTCCGTGCGTGTCGAGCCCGAGTTCCGGGCCGAAGTTGAATCGGTGCTGGCCAAGGGCGAAAGCCTCTCGGAGTTCGTCGAGGCATCGGTTCGCGCCAGCGTCGAGCGCCGGCGCGTCCAGGCCGAGTTCATTGCCCGCGGCCTTCGCTCGCGAGACGAGGCCAAGCGCACGGGCGATTACGTCGATGCCGACGATGTCGTCGCTGGGCTACAGCGCAAGCTCGACGCCGCGCGTGCTCGCCTGTCGAAGCCTCTCAACACCCGCAAGTGACCTTCAAGGTTCGACTGACCCGCGGGGCTGAAGCCGACCTCGATCGCCTGTTCGAGTTTGTGCTCGAACGCGAGCTGGAACGAGACGGCGGCGATCTGTCGCTGGTCGAGCAGGCCGTGGCTGCGATCCGTGCGGGCTTTGCGACGCTGAAGACATCGCCATTCACCTGCCGCAAGGCCGGACAGAGCCCATTCCTGCGCGAACTTATCATCCCCTTTGGGCGAACGGGCTACGTCGCACTTGTCGAGATCGAGTCGGCAACTGATGTGGTGGTCGTTGCCGTTCGCCATCAGCTTGAGGACGACTACCACTGATCGATTGCGCCCGGTTGCTAGCCGTGGCTGAAGGCAGCGGAATCCATACACTCGGCTGTACTGGACGCTTGGCCAATTGATGTCGACTACTACTACAACCCCACCGGAAGCAGAGCTCGAAGCGAGGATCACTGGGACCCTCCAACGCATCTTTCCCGGGACAACGGACCTTCGTGCGCAGCGAAGATTCAAGCTGCGCCTCGGGCACGCGGTACTGGAAGGGGGAACGCGCAACTACGTAGACGGGCGCGCCGACATTCTGGTTTATCAAGGTGAGAGCCCACTGGCTGTTCTTGAGCTCAAGCGCGAGGGACTGTCGCTAACAGCTGAGGACGCAGCGCAAGGCGCCTCCTATGCACTGCTCGCCAGGGCTCCCCTGGTGGTGGTCTCTAACGGGTCCGACACCCGCCTGTTCCAGACCCATGACATGGCGCGGATCGAAGGGATTTCCATTGACGCGTCCGAGCTCGCTCGCCGTGTATCCAATGCTGCCGTCGCGGCACGATCCTCGGTCTCGGGTGCCATCAACAAGCTGCTGGGTACCGATCTTGCGCCGGCGGCGATCGCCGCGATCAACGCAGCCGAGCTTGGCGAATTGACTGGTGCATGGGCATCAAGCGAGCGCTTTGTCGAGAACTTCCTCGTGGCGAGAAGTGCGACCGCGCAAGCGCGCACGATCGTGCAAGAGGGGATACGTCGCATTGTTCTGGTGTCTGGACCGCCGCTGTGCGGCAAGAGTTCCGTCTTACGTGAACTCGCCGAAACCGCAGGCCAGGATGGCTGGGATGTCCTATTTCTCGATGGCAGCTCGTGCTCAGAGGGCATTTTCAGACGACTCGCGAATATCTTGGCAACGCAGTTCAGCTGGCCGGCCACGCCGGACGAGGCGAGGTCGTGGCTGCGCCAGGTCGCGAGTCAGCCTGATCGCAGGCTGGTGCTCTGCATTGACTCCCTGCCCACACTTCGCGCCAACTTGACTTCTGAACTGGACGAACTCGCGACCGGAGCGATGGGGACATGCCTGCATGTGGTCCTGGCGGTGGACGAGGGCGAAGTGGAACGATTGACCCTCACGGCCAATCGCCGCGAGAAGACGCGGCTGGGCCGCAACAGTTCACAGGTCCAGGTTTGGCACTATGACGACGAGGAGTTCACCCGGGCGCGCCGTCGTTTGGCGGAGCTTGGCGGTGGCCTGGTTCACGGTAGCCAATACGCTCCAGAACTGCGCGCACCGTGGGTACTCCGCGCCGCGGTGGCTCAAAGACTCGAGGACCTTCCCGAGGGCGTGACGGCAGTCCTGCCGCCACTGCTCGGAAAAGAGATGTTCGCCGTCGCAGCCGATCGGTTCGACAGTTTGGGTGATGTAAGCGGCGAGTTTTCGAGCCTAGCGCGCATCTACGTTGAGGGCCTTGGCACTCAGCGGCATCACGGAGACCGCTTGGCGTCCCTCTACGTGTTCGCAATCTCCGGCGATCTGATGAAGAAGGGGATGGATCGCGAAGCCGTTCGTGACCTAATTGCAGCTGGCTTGATCCAGGCCTCCATGTCCCATTCTGGCGAAGTCATCTATGTGGTCCGAGTTCCCGCTCTGTTCGGTCATGCGGTCGGCGAGAGGCTGGCAAAACTGCTGCAACGCAGGGTTCAGAAGAATCCGGAGGACGCCGCAAAGTGGCTGGTTGGTTGCTGCGCGAATATGCCTTTGGGTGACGCGATCGGTGCATACGCCGTCGATCGTGCTCTCGCTGAAATGGGCGCGCTCAACCTGCTGAGTCTGCTCAATGCGCTACTCGCACTTCCGCCTGGGCGTCGTGCTATGGGTCCGGGATCCAAGTTCGTTGCAATGATCCCATCGGTCGGCCTCATCGACTTCGAGATCGATGAGGATGGCACCGCGACGATTCGGCAGCGCAGTACTGGCCGTCACTCTAAACGGATTGACCTGGGCGAGCTTCCCTTCGCGGTGGATGGACTCGACGGCTGGCTCATCCTCTCGCAGCTGCGGCCCTGGAACGTTCTGATTCGCGATCAAGATGGAGATCTCTGGAGCGTCGCTGCTTGGCTCCTGATGGAGATCGGGACCTGTCCGGTCATGCTGCGAAAGCCCAGCAAGGAATTGGAAGACTTCCACACCCACGACATCGATGGCGGCGAAATGTCCTGCATGCGCAACGGCATCGCCGAGCCCGTGACCTGGGCCATTGCCGAGCTTCTGGGCCATGACATTCCCGGTGTCGACCGAGACGCCTGGGTGCGCGAGGCGGCGGCTTCAAATTCTCTGCCGCTCATTAACAGGCTGGGCCAGGCTCTGTCTCATCTCGCGAACGTCGGCGGTACCAACGTATGGGCAGAAGTGATGCTCCAGCAGGAGGTCCGGCCCGCGATGCAGAACCATCCTCAGTTTCACTGAAGGTCTCGACTAAGGGCTAAGACCTGAAGGGGCTTCCCTCACAGACGGAAGCGCTTGGGGAGCGAACACACGTTGACAGGTGCGCCCTGGCAAGGGTGCAGCTCTCGGAGTGGACCCGGGCACATTGGGGTCGACGGCTTCGAAATCAGGAGGGGACGTCATTGATGCTCCTCAAGAGTTGTCAATCCGATTGACAACATCGACCTGGTACCAGCCGCCTGTCCTCGTTCGCTGGTCTCGCTGCCGGCATGAATGCCGGGCCCAGCGCCACCTCTCGAGTTGTCAATCCGATTGACACGAGGCCTTCGCTTCGCCCGGACCGCGATGATTCTGGCTTCGGAATCATCGGCCTTGAAGCCTCGATCCGAGCCAATACTGAATGCGTAGGTGAGTGCAGAGATAGGCGCGGTGGCGCCGTTGTCTGACACGCACGGCATGTCAGGGAGGCTCGGGTATGGAACCCTCGTCACGTGATCGCATCAGCGTGGATTTGCATGGCCTGAAGGCCGCGCTTATCGAACGAGCTCAAGCCCTCGGCGTTTCGCCCTCGGTCTGGGTTAGGACTACCCTGGCGCAGGCGCTGGGTGAATCCGCTGAACGCAAGAGCCCGGTTGCAGCCCCGCATCAGAAAGCCTCCAGCGCGGGTCGAGTGAGGCTGACGCTTCGCATGACCCGCGAGCAAGCCATGGAGACTGCCGAGGCGGCACGGCAAACCGGCATGACCCCCGGCGACTTCGTGGCCGACCTGGTGGCTGGCGTACCCGCAGTGACAGGTTCGCCGGGTCGCGCCGACTACATCGCCACGCTGGTCGCCTCATGCGCCGAGCTATCGACCTTCAGCCGCAACCTAAACCATCTGACCCACCTGCTACGCCAGGGCGCCTACAGGCCAGCAGAGGAATACCGCCCGATGCTGAACACGGTGGGCGCCGATGTCCGCGCCCACCTTGCCCTCGCCACGCGCGCTCTGGCTGATCTGCGCCCCCGCAGAGGGACCGGCGTGAATTCATCTTCAGCCACCGCAAGAACCTTAGGAGCAGCACCATGAGCCAAGGCCCGAACATCGATGGCGTCCTGATCCAGTGGGGCGACCGGCTCTTCTATCCGGGCAACCGCGTCGTCAAAGTAAAACCGCAGCCGAAGCTGGCCGGCGGTTCCGCCCGGCAGCGCGCCGCTGCCATTCGCGAGCGTATCGAGGCTACGGTGGTGCGCAGAGCGCCCCAGGTAATGGTGAAGGTGACGGGTGGTGGGCGCGGTATGAAGGCCATCGCAGCGCACTTCCGCTACATCAGCAAGAACGGCCGGCTGGACATCGAGGACGAGCATGGAGAGACCATGCGAGGCACGGACACCTTGTACGAATTAGCGGATGACTGGCGTCTCGGCGGCACCTTGATCGAAGACGGGGCGAAACCCGGTCAGCCGCGCGAGGCTTTCAACATCATGCTGTCGATGCCGCGCGGCACTGATCCTCTGGCTGTACATCACGCCGCCCGTGAGTTCGCCAAGATCGAGTTGGCGGATCACAAGTACGTGATGGTGCTGCACGATCACCAGGCCAACCCGCACGTTCACATCAGCGTGCGGGCGGAGTCCAAGCACGGCAAGCGCATGAACCCGCGCAAGGCCGACCTGCACCGCTGGCGGGAGACCTTCGCCGAGAAGCTGCGCGAAAGGGGTGTGGAGGCCGAGGTGACTCGGCAGGCGACGCGAGGCCGCAGCCGAAACGACGAGCCGCTGTGGCGCATCAAGGCTCGGGAGGACGGCAGGCTTCGAACCAGCCGGCCCACCGCCAAGTCAGGCACGCAGGCGGTCACTACACGAGCCGAGGCGGTCGAGGCTTGGATGCAAGTGGGCCGAGCATTGGCAACGTCGGCTGAGAAGGCCGACCGCGATCTGGCACGTTCGATCGCGGCATTCGTTCAGGAGTTTGCGCCCGTCAGCTTAACGGTGGCGTCAAAAACGCAGACCCAACCGACGCCGGCACCGAAGCCCATCGACATCGATCCCCGCCGCTGACCGTAACGGGTAGGGCCTTTCACCGGTCAGCCTTGCCAAACGCCATATCCGGTCTCACGCAGCCCGATGGCCAATTCCACCTCTATCTCGCGGGCAGCCTCGGAAGGCATCGGGTGGTAGATCTCGTACAGCGAGGGCACCGAGCGCAAGCCGTATTCAAGGACGAATCGGTTGGCCTGGATGCCCACCTTGTTCCGGTCGAAACGCAGGTCGGGATCGAGTTCGGTCATGCCGACGTCGACAAACGTTTTGCCGTTTTGGTAGTCGGGGTTGGCTCCGCGGAAACGGGCTTGGTTCTTGACTCAGTCAGACAGTTCGACCGCGTATACATGCTGGTGGTGCCGACGATCACGTTCAGTGCATATGGCTGAGTGTGGGAAACGCGAGCCAGTCTAGTCGGCGGCGCGAAGCCGGCCAGCCGGTGTTCTTTCGGTCGCAGTGGCCGGCACCTGATACAACATGCAGCCATGCCGCTGACTCGCCGAGAACTCGACCACCTGTCCGCCTCGACGCTGGCGCACTACAACACGCGAGCTGAAGAGTATTGGCAAGGCACCCGTTACCACGATGTCAGCCAAAACATCGCGACGCTGCTCCGGCACATCGAGAGGGCGCCGCCGCTGAGCATCCTGGACCTGGGTTGCGGACCAGGGCGAGACCTCAAGACCTTCGCCGAACTGGGCCACAAGGCCACCGGTCTGGAAGGAGCTCCACAGGTTGCGGCCCTGGCGCGCGCGCACAGCGGCTGCGTCGTCTGGGAGCAGAACCTGCTGGCACTGGACCTGCCGACAGCCGAGTTCGACGGCGTATTTGCCAACGCCGTGCTCTTTCATGTTCCGAGCGCCGAGCTG
>JBBQJA010000085.1:0-8925 GCA_038325465.1 Hyphomicrobiales bacterium
CTGGGCGACGGCATTCAGGATCGTCTGGATGCCCTACTGACCGAGGATGTCGAAGGGCGGGCCAGCCGGTTTGTCTGGCTTCGACAATTTGAAGTGGGAAAGAACTCGGCTGACATGAACCGCCTGCCGGACCGGTTGGAGTTCCTGCAAGGCCTTGGGCTTGCGGCCACTGCCCTTGTTGGTGTTTTGCCGCATCGGATCAGCCGCCTTCGACGACAAGGCGAACGCTATTTCACCGATGGTCTGCGCAGCTCGGGCGTGCAGCGATCCGGGAGTAAATCCGTCAGCGCTGACCTGGATAGATTGTTCATCCCAAAATGATTGATACACGCACAAACCCGAATCCTCGGTGCGCAGACTTCTATCGTCCCGAATAGTGTTTGAAGCTTCCGGTGCGTCGGTCACGAATGGGCAGGAACGCCAGACAGGATTTGCAAACCCGGGCAAAAGCAACATATTCATCGACTTGGGTGGTTACGATGGCGTGCTGCAGCGCGGCCAGGATGGCTTTGCTCTCTGCCAGCGAACGCCCAATGTCCTCATCCGTCGCCGAGACCGTGCGGCGCGACAAGCTGGCAATTTCCACTTCGTTGATTTCACCAAAACAGGTTTTCGCTTCCAGCTTGATCCGCCACTCCATTGTTCGATCCTCCCGTCACCATGGAAGCCGAAGTCTGGCGCATTTGCCATCAGCCGCCCAGGGTTTTTACACTTCCGCAGGAATGTTGACTCTCACTGATAGCGTCAACGCGACGCATGGGCAAAGGCGGTATGCGCGAGGGCCGGGCCTTATCGCGCTTGAGGCCCGCCACGCTCTTATCAAGATACCGCCCCTGCCAGCTCAAGACCGTGGGCTCCGACGTGCGGGCGCGTCGCATGATCTCAAAGGTGCCGTGACCGCCCGCCGTCGCCAACACGATCTGGACCCGCCAGACAAGCTTGCGCGGCGTGTTGCGGTAGGTGAGCAGAACTTGAAGTTCAGCACGGTCGGCGGGGCCAAGGTAAAGGCAGATGTCATCGCGTCTTATGCCCCGAACTTGGTACATCACGTCCTCAATTGGAATCTTCGGTCTGGTGGGAAACGCTAGGGTCTGTTGACATTCACCGAAGCCGGATGACGGTTGATGCGAGGGCAATGAAAGCGCTGAAACTGGTGTCGGTTTTGCAGCATCGGGTGGCAATGCCTCGGTATTCCTTGAGCTTTCCGAAGAAGTTCTCGATCAGATGCCGCCATTTATAGGTATCGCAATCAAACTCGGCAGGGAAACGGCGGTTGGATTTGGGCGGGATGACTGCCTCAATCTTAGCCTCCGCCAGCATCTCGCGCAGCCAGTTCGCGTCGAAAGCACGGTCCGCGAGGAGCTTTCCGCAGGACAGCCCTTCGATGAGCGCCGCCGTGCCCCGCAGGTCGTGAGCCTGTCCAGGCAGCAGCCGGAAGTCGATCAGGTTACCGAGCGCGTCGGTCAGTGCCATGATTTTGGTGGTAACACCGCCGCGAGATCGCCCGATAGCCTGACTTTGAGTCCCCCTTTTGCGCCCTGACCGTGACGGTGGACTTTGACGATGGTGCCGTCAATCATCGTGTATTCGAAGTCGCTATCTTCGGCTAATGATCTGAACATAATATAGAAAGCATCTGCCTTTACCCACCTGCGAAACCGCTTGAATACCGAATTCCACTTGCCGAAGTCTTCGGGAAGATCACGCCAAGGGCAGCCCGTGCGTGCAATCCACAGCACCGCCTCAACGAAAAGACGAGGGTTAGATCCTGTGCGGCCGGGGTCACATTCACGGCCAAGACAGTGTGGTGCGATGCTTGCCCATTGGGCGTCGGTCAAAGTGGTGCGGATCAAGGTTGCCTCCCATGTTGGCAACAGTGAATCAGTCATTGCGAGATCTGGGAATCCTCAAACGTCAACACGCCCTAGTTGATATCAACTGGTTTTGACCGCATCCGCTGCGCAGTTTCGCGCTCGGCACGTTTCAGCCGCATGGGCGGAAGGTTGCGGTCCATCAGATCCATATCCTCAAGCACCATATCGCCCATCATCTTGAACGCCTGATCAAGCGCCCCCGCCCGATGGGCCGAGTGCAGCAGACCCGGTATAGTTCTGGCGCGACTATCCTTTGGCAAGGGTTCTTGCGGCCAGACGTCGCTTGCGGCGGTGATATGACCGGCGCTGACCGCATCAAGCAGGGCGTCGAAATCCACCACCCCGGCGCGACTGAGCAAGACAAACGCAGCACCACGCCGCATCCGTGCAAAGGCATCGGCGCCGAGGAAACCTTCGTTTTCCGCCGTTACCGAGGCCACGACGATGACCGTATCCGACTGTTCCAATACCTCGTTCAGCGTGGCCGGGATCACCCCGTTGTCCACAAGAATAGAGGGCGGTATCCAGGGGTCATACACCCGGACTTTTGCGCGAAACCCCGACAGCAAACGGTTCAACGCCTTGCCCAGATCGCCAAACCCGATGATCCCGATCTCGGACCCGGTAAGCAGCCGCGCCTTTACATTTCCATCGCCGCCCCATGCCTCAAGACCTGCCCGAAAACCGGCATCCGCCGCGCTGATGCCTCGGGCAAGGTCGATCGCAAACCCAAGTCCGATTTCGGCCACCGGCACGGCGAAAACGCCCCCCGCAGTCAAGACATGGATGCCGCGACTGAAGACTTCGTCATACGGCATATTGTCGAGCAGGTTGGATTCCACATTCAACACGGCCTTGAGCGATGTCAGTTTCGCCAGAGTTGCGCTGGAAAGCGGAGGCTGGCCAAGGATATACCGCGTCGTCCCCAAAGTGGTTTCATCCAGACCCGCTACCCTGTCATCGGTCGTCTCGATCAAGGTATACCGCGCCCGCAAACGTGCCAATTGGTCGGGATGAAATATCAGGTCAAGCGTGCGCGGTTCCGGCGCGCAGATCACCAGGGGTTTTTGAGCAGATGTCATATGAATGCCTCCAAACATGGAAAATAAAACGATTTACACAGAAGGTAAACCGATTTATTTTCAGATTCGGATGCTTGGCTGAACAGCGAAAGGCGTGGGTATGGCGACGGAAAGCAAGCATAAACGGCCCACTATCCACGATGTTGCCCGCACCGCAGGCGTATCGGCGGCGACGGTGTCAAAGGTACTGCACGGCTCTGCTTCGGTGAAGGCTGAAAACAGCCTGCGGGTGCATGATGCAGTGCAATCACTTGGTTACCGGATGGATCCACTGGCTGCAGGTTTGCGCCTGGAACAGCGCCGGATCATCGGTGCCATCCTGCCCGATCTGCAAAGCCCGTTTTTCGGCGCCCTTGCGACCGGGCTTGAACGTGCGTCCGAAGCGGCTGGTTTTACCACGATCATCGCGTCGTCGCGCGAAAGCGAAGAGCGCGAGGCCGATCTGGTCGCGCGTATGAACGATTGGCGCGTGGCTGGCACCATCCTTGCGCCTGTCAGGTCGGAACGCGGCATGGGGGCGGCCGCCCTGCGCACCCTTGATATGTGCGCGGTACTGGTTGACCGCGTGTCGGCCGATGACCGCTTTGACACGGTGACAGCCGATAATTTCGAAGCCTCGGCCAATGTTGCGGATTTTCTCCTGGCTGCAGGGCACCGCCACATCCTGCTGCATGGTGCGACACGTATCTCAAAGGCGGTGCGCACCCGCCTTGACGGATTTTCCACCCGCGCGCGCGCTTTGATGCCCGAGGTGCAGATCGACACATTGTTGTCGGATGATGATTTGGAAACGCAGCATCGCGCCATCCATGATTACTTTGACAGTCGATCACCCGAGGATCGCCCCACGGCAGTGTTCTCACTGTCGCAATATTCAACACTTCTGGTGCTGTCGGAATTGCGCCGTCACGGCATTCGCATTCCCGATCATATCGCGCTTGTCGGTTTTGACGATGTAGACTGGATGCAGACCGCCTGGCCGTCCATTACCGCCGTGGCGCAGCCTGTCGAGACTATGGCCTCGCGTGCCATAGCCACCTTGCTGTCACGGATCGAAGGCAAATCTACCGGCTTTTCGGTTCAATACCTTGAAACCTGTGATTTGCAGGTCCGTCAATCGGCGGTCCTTGGCGAAAAGATACCGCGCCCGATCGTGCGCGGCCGCTGACAACACACGATCAATGAAAGGGAGGAAACCATGTCCAAAAAGCAGATGAGCCGAACCTTTGGCGCGGCGGCTATCGCCACGCTTATGGCGGCAGCGCCGTCCTATGCCGAAGGCGAATACGGCGTATTGATGAAAACGCTGGCCAACCCGTTTTGGGGGGCGATGGGCAAAGGCGTGGAAGACGGGGCCAAGGCCGCAGGAGTAAGTTATTTTCTGCAAGCCGTCGAAAGCGATCAGGCCGCCGAAAGCCAGCTTAACGTGTGCAACACCATGCTGGAGCGCAAACCCGTGGCAATGATCACGGCTGCCATCAATTCGACCAACCTTTTGCCATGTCTGAAGAAAGCGCAGGAAAGCAATATCAAGATCGTCGATCTTGACGGTAACCTCGATCCGGCGATCCTGAAATCCGAAGGCATCACCATTACCTTTTCCATCGGCTCTGACAACGTGAAGGCCGGCGCGCAGGGTGCGGAATACATGGTCAGCAAACTGGGCGCCGATGCGACGGGACCCATCCTGGTGATCGAGGGGCTTTCGGGCAACGTGACGGGTGAAAAGCGCGCGACGGGCTTTGCCGAAAAGCTGGCCGAGCTTGCGCCCGGTCTGACCATCGTCGCCTCGCTTCCCGGTGACTGGGATCGCGGCAAAGCGGCCAACATCACCAATGACGTGCTGACCCGCAACCCGGATCTTAAGGGCATTTTTGCGGCCAATGACGGCATGGCTCTTGGTGCCGTGGAAAGCGTTTTTGCCGCCGGCAAGGGTGGCGACGTGATTATAATCGGGGTTGACGGCAATTCGGACGCGGTGGCGTCGATCAAGGACGGGCGGCTTACTGCATCGGTCGCACAACTGCCCTATCTGGTTGGCAAGCAAGCGATTGAAGACGTGAAGAAAGCGGTCGAGGGCGCTGCCGTTGAAGCGGTAGTCATCGTGCCGACCCTGGTTCTGACCAAAGAGATGATAGACGCCGGTACCGAGCCGATGTTGGAGTTCGTGAAGTAACGCGCTGATGGTGGCGGGGCCAGTCCGGCCCCGCCGCCTTTTCATCACCCCCGCGCCGCAACCGAACGGCGAAGGACCAATCACACCATGACCCTCCAAAACGCACCGCCGCCCGCTCCGACGCCGGGTGCCTGGGCAAGACTGCAAACCGCCTCGACCGAGCGTTTGCATATCCGCATCGAAAGCTTTGTCGTTCTGATCTTGCTGGGTGTGATCATGGCGATCCTGTCGCCTTTCTTTCTGTCGGTCAGTAATTTTCTGAATATCCTCCTTGCCTCATCGACCATCGGTGTACTGGCGATTGCGGCTACCTTTGTGCTGAGTTCCGGCGGCCTTGACCTGTCGCTCGGGTCTGTTCTTGGGCTTTCTGGTGTGGTGGGCGCTGCTGTGGCGGTGAAGCTGGGCGCACCGATGCCGATCGCCGTGCTGGCGACCATCGGTGCGGGTGCACTGGCGGGAATGGTGAACGGGCTTGTGATCACCCGCGCCTATGTGCCTGCCTTTATCGTAACGCTGGGCATGTTGGGCATCGCACGCGGGCTTGCGCTGGTCATCTCGGATGGGCGGGTGATTTACGGTCTGCCGCCATCCATGCTGTATCTGGGCCAGGGCCGACCGTTCGGTATTCCCATGCCGGTGATCATTTTTCTGGCGACCGCCGTGATCATGCACATCATCCTTGCCTATACGCGCTATGGCCGCCACACGCTGGCGCTTGGCGACAGTGAAACGGCGGCGCGGACGTCTGGTATCAACGTGGGGTGGCATCGCCTGACGCTTTACACCCTGTCCGGGGGTCTTGCCGGGCTTGCGGGACTGCTGTTTGCAACGCGCATCAACTCGGGTGATCCGACTGCGGGCATCGCCTACGAGCTGACGGCGATCACCGCCGCGATCATCGGGGGCACCAACCTGTTCGGGGGGCGCGGGTCCATCCTTGGCACCATCATAGGAGCGCTGATCATGGGCGTCTTGCAAAACGGCCTGAACCTGTTGGCGGTACAAAGCTATTATCAGCAGATGGCAATTGGCGGCGTTCTGGTTCTTGCCGTGTTCATCGACCAATATCAGGTCCGCAAGGAGAGCCGGGTATGACCCTTCTCAAGATCGACGGCATAACGAAAAGCTTCGGCCCGGTTGGTGTACTGCACGGCGTGGATTTCAGCGTTGACGCGGGCGAGGTCGTGGGTCTGATCGGTGACAATGGTGCAGGCAAATCGACGCTGATGAAGATCGTGACCGGCATCTATTCCACCGATGCCGGGTCAATCACGCTTGACGGGCGCGCGATCGACGGTCTGTCCCCCGGGGATCGGCGGCAATTGGGAATCGAGATGATCTATCAGGATCTGGCCCTTGCGCGGCAGCAAGACGTTGCGTCGAACATCTTTCTTGGGCGCGAGCCGACACGCAAGATCCTTGGCATGCGCTTTGTTGACCGGGCCGCGATGCGGCGCGAGGCGCAAAAGATGATCGACCGGCTTGGCGCGAAATTGCCCGCGATCAACCGACCTGTAGGCTCATTCTCGGGCGGTCAGCAGCAATCGGTGGCGATTGCGCGGGCGCTGACCTTCGACCCCAAGGTCGTGATCATGGACGAGCCGACCGCCGCTTTGGCCGTTCGCGAAGTACAAAGCGTGTTGGATCTGATCCGCCAGTTGAAAGCCGAAGGCATCGGCGTGATCCTGATTTCCCACCGCCTGAATGACGTGTTGTCGGTGACCGATCGGATCGTCGTTCTGCGCCACGGTCGCACCGCTGCCAACCTTGTGACCAGCCAAACCACCATGGCCGAAGTCGTGTCCGCAATCGTGGGCGGGGACGACATGGCCGAAGCCGCAGCCCATGAAGCAAGAGGATAGAGACACCGCATGGCAAAACTGGGCCTACATACGTTCGCTGTCGCACCGAAATGGGACATTCCCGCGATGCGCGCGGTGCTGGACAAGCTGATCGAACACAAGGTCCGGGTGCTGGAAATTCCGCTGCTTGACCCCGCCGAGATTGACGTGGCCGCAACCCGCGCGTTTCTGGAAGAAACCGGAATAGCGCCGGTCTGCTCGCTGGGCCTGCCGCCAAGCATCAACGTGATCTCAGATCCCGAAAGCGGTCTCGCGTTCCTTGAACCTGCATTCAAGGTGGCGGCAGGGGTGGGGGCCTTTGCTTTGGCCGGGGTAACCTATGGCACGATCGGCGAAACCTCGGGAGCACCGCGCACCCAAAGCGAATTTGACGGGACCACCCGCTTTATCGCGCAGGCTGCCGCGCGCGCCAAGACCTATGGTCTGAAACTGGGGGTGGAGCCATGCAACCGCTATGAAACCCATATTATGAACACTGGGGCCGATGGCCGCGCCTTTTGCGAGGCGGCGGACGCGGACAATGTTTTTATCCACCTCGACACCTACCACATGAATATCGAAGAGCGGTCTTTCGCGTCCGGTTTTCGCGATTGCGGCGCGTTTCTTGGATATGTGCATCTGTCGGAATCAAATCGTGCGGCACCGGGTAATGGTACCTTGAACTGGGCCGAAATTTACAAGGCACTCGTTGAAATCGGCTTTGATGGAATTACCACGCTGGAAAGCATGAACCATGTGCACCCGGCAATTGCCTCGGCCCTGGCAATCTGGCACCCCGTCGAATGCGAACCAAATGATGTGATTGACCGTGGCATGCCGTTCTTGCACCGGACCGCAATCGACGCGAATTTCTCGTACGACTGATACCAGCGGCCCGAATGCCTGACTCTTGGGATTGAACGAACCCGCTGACGCGGGAGTGGTGTCGGGGTTGGCGGGAATGGCCTCCAGATGGGAAGGTTTGGTTGCTCAAGACCAACCTTTTATCGGGAGACCATCCCATGGCTGATGCCACACCAGCGGTAAGCCCGCTGCGCCGCCGCATGATCGACGACATGACGCTTCGCAACCTGTCGCCAGCCACGCAGCGATCCTGTCTCCATGCCGTCGCGAAGTTCAGCCGGTATTGCGACCGTTCGCCGGATCGGCTGGGACTGGAGGACGTCCGCGCCTTGCAAGTCTATCTGGTATCGCAGGATATTTCCTGGCCGGCGCCAAACCAGACGGTTTGTGCCGTACGCTTTTTCTACGGCGTGACGCTGAACCGGGCATAGATCCCCGAACGGATTGCCTATGCGCGCACGCCCCGCAAGCTGCCGACGAACCTGAGTGCCGATGAGGTCGTGCGTTTCCTCGAGGCGGTGCCGTCCCTGAAGGCGCGCACGGCCCTGACGGCTGCCTGTGCCGCAGGGTTGCGCGCCTCGGCAAGCAGCCAGCCTGAGGATCGCGGATATCGATAGTGGTCGCATGCTGATCCAGGTTCGTCACGTCAAGGGGGCCAAGGACCGAACCGTCATGCTCTCGCCGCAGCTTCCTGGTATCCTGCGGACCTGCTGGCGCCTGGCGCGCCCGACGAACTGGCTGTTCCCCGGGCGCGGCGACAAGCCGGTCGACGTGCAGGTGCTCCATTCCGCCTGCCGGTCCGCGACCAGGGCGGCAGGTCTGACCAGGAAGGTCAGCGTGCACACGCTCCGGCACAGCTTCGCCACCCATCTGCTGGAGAGCGGCGTCGACATCCGCAACATCCAGGTGCTACCCGGGCATGATAGTCTGTCGATTACGGCCCGCTACACGCAGGTTGCCACGACAACGATCGCGAAGACGCAGAGCCCGGTCGATTGCCTGGGCTCGGTCGTTTGCCTGGGCCCGGTTGATCGCCTGAGCCCGGTCGATCGCCTGAGCCCGGTCGATTGCCTGGGCCCGGTCGATTG
>JBBQJA010000086.1:0-8645 GCA_038325465.1 Hyphomicrobiales bacterium
CTTTTCCAATTGGCGAAAAGGCAGGATCGTCGTATCTTCATTCATGGCGTATCGCTCCTCGTGAGGTTCTGGCTGGCTTGATCACCTGCCACGATACGCCGCCTTTCAAATCACGCCATCACCCAAATTCCCGCATAGCTCCATAAACGTACCCGCCGCAGAAAGACAAAAATCGTTCCATATTCCGCAAACTGTGCCAATGTCATTGTGCAGCTGCAATAGGATAAAAGCTTTTGGCGGCGATTGGGACGGCGTTCCATCGAAAACCTGCGCCCGGAAAAAAACCGGGCGCAGATCTGATGGCTAGCTAAGGTGATGGACGTCTTGCAGCCCATAGACTGGATTTTGAAGCCCTTCCATCCGTGCCTTGATCTGCAATGACAGGAACTGCGAGTAGTGGCGTGACTGGTGCAAGTTACCGCCATGCATCCAAAGGTTTGGCACCTGCGTCGGCTTCCACATGTTGCGCTGTTCGCCTTCCCAAGGACCGGGATCCTTGGTCGTCGCCGAACCAAGGCCCCAGCATTTGCCCAGTTTGTTGGCCGTTTCCTGTCCCATCAGATCGGCGACCCAGCCGTTCATCGAGTTGTAACCCGTTGCATAAACCACCAGATCGGCGTCCAGATGCGTGCCGTCATCAAGGATCACACCGGTTTCGTCGAGCTCTTTGACCTGACCACGTTTCAGCTTGATCTTGCCGTCGATAATCAACTGGCTGGCACCCACGTCGATATAATAGCCGGACCCACGCCGCAGATACTTCATGAACAGACCCGACCCGTCGTCGCCCCAGTCCAACCAGAACCCGGCTTTCTCAAGCCCTTCGTAGAAGTCGTTGTCGCGTTCCTTCATCGCCTGATATGCTGGGATCTGGAACTCATGCAGGATGCGGTAGGGCAGCGAGGCAAAGATGAGATCTGCTTTTTCGGTTGTCACGCCGTTGCGTAGGGCGGTTTCCGAGTAAAGCGCTCCCAACCCGATTTCCATCAAGGAGTCTGACCGGACGATATTGGTCGACGACCGCTGAAGCATCGTTACGTCGGCGTCATGCTCCCAAAGGGCGGCGCAGATATCATGCGCCGAGTTGTTCGACCCCACGACCACGACCTTCTTGCCTGACCACTGGTCGGGACCGTCATGTTCCGACGAATGCTGTTGCACGCCCTTGAACAGATCCATCCCGGGAAAATCGGGCATCCGCTTTTTGCCGGACATGCCGGTCGCCATGACGAGTTGCTTTGGCCGCAGAACGACCTCTTCGCCATTGCGATCCACCACCACCGTCCATTCCTGTTTTTCTTCGTCAAACGTGGCGGATTTGGCTGTAGTGTGGGTCCAGTAATTCAGCTCCATCACCTTGGTGTACATCTCGAGCCAGTCGCCCAGCTTGTCCTTGGGCGTGAACACGGGCCAGTTGTCAGGAAATTTGATGTAGGGCAAGTGATCGTACCAGACCGGGTCATGCAGGGCGAGCGACTTGTAGCGATTGCGCCAGCTATCGCCGGGGCGGGCGTTCTTTTCGATGATGATCGTCGGCACCCCAAGCTGTCGCAGCCTTGCGCCAAGCGCGATGCCACCCTGTCCGCCCCCGATGATCACGCAATACGGCTGGGTCTGATAGCCAAGCTCGGCTTGCTCGCGCGCGCGCTCTTCGGCCCATGTTTCGCGGTTCTTGCCCGCGCCATGCTTGGCCCCCAGCGGCCGGTTGAAGCCTGCGGGCTCTTCGTGGCCCTTCAGCTCCACCATGGTTGTCAGCAGGGTCCAGATCTTGCCCTCCTTCAGACGGATCATGCCGTATCCGCGCGCAACACCGGTTTCGAACTGGATCCAGGCCGTGGTCACACCACCGTCTTCGGTCGGCACCTCACCCTCTGCCACCTTCCAGCCGGACGGTTTTGTCGTGCCAAGCTGATGTTTCAGCATGTCCTCGACCTGGTCCTTGCCTTCGACCGTCTTGAGGTTCCAGGTGAAGGTCACAAGGTCGCGCCAATAGCAGTCATCCTGAAACATTTCGCGCGCGCGCTCGATGTCCCCCTGTTCGAGCGCCGCACCGAAGTCATCCAGAAAACTCTGTGTCTGGTCGGCCACTGTCGAATCTAGCATGTCGTCCTCCCTTTGCTCATGACGTTTACTCCCGGGTCAAAGTCTGCAAACCGCTCTGATGTCGGTCAACCCGTTTGAACGCGTTCGCGCAGGTTTACCGATGAAAGCCGCTAGGCTTGTTGCGACGCGCAACAAGCTGCGCGTCTCGCAGCGCGTCAGACCGGCGGCGTCAATCCGGCCTTGCGGATACGTCGCAGGATGGTCGAGCGGTTGACGCCCATCCGACGTGCAACGAGCGACATGTTCCATCCGCAAGCCTGAAGCAGTGATTCAAGAACATCGAATTCGGACGGCACAGGGTGGCTTTGCTGTGGCGTTGGGGGCAAATCTGTCAGATCGATCACCCAACCTTCGCACAGCGCCGCAGAGACAGTGAGAACTTGCTCCAGTTCCCGGATATTTCCGGGCCAGGGTCGGGACCTGAGATCGGCGCGCGCCGCCGACGATAATCGCAAGTCTTGCGGGCAGCATCGCCGGAGCACGCGATCAATCAGCCAGTCCAGATCGGCGCGATGACGCAGCGGCGGCAACGGCAGCGTCGCCCCAGCCAGCCGGCAGAAAAGATCAGGCCGCAGCAGGTCGCCAAGGTCTGTGGGCGTGCAAAGACACGTGGTCACGATCCGCAGGTCTGTGCGGCAATCAAGCAACGTTAAGAGCGCGGATTGCCCGCCGGCAGTCAGATTTTCGACCCCGCGCAGTAACACCGTTCCGGGGCTCGCCTCGTGCAGAGGCGTGATCGTCTCGGGCCCCCCGCATCGCAGCATGTGAAATCCGCGCCCCGGCGCACTGGCGATATGGATTGCACGGGCCAGTTTCTCTTTCCCGGTGCCGGTTTCTCCGGTCAGCAGCAGCGGAACGGATGTCTGCGCCAGCCGCGCCGCCCTTTCCAGCAAGCGGTCGAGCACGGGATCTGGCCCTGCAAAACTGCCAAACGGGTCCGGCGTTGACGTGGAGTGTCGACGCCTTGCAGGCGAAATCTGTGCGGTCTGGGGTGCGATGGCGTGGCCGAACATGCCGCGCCCATCCCTGAGCCGCAGAATGCGTTCTTCAGTTGGACGCCCGCGCATCAAATCCGGCAGGTCGTCCACGTCCAGGTCCATCCAGTCACCGACATGCGATCCGATCAGCGGTGCACGCCCCGTGGGGTCAAGCGTGCGGCGAGCGCCCGAGGTGATCCCGATGATGCGACCGCTGCCGTCCAGCGCAACGGCAGCCTCGGGATCTACCTCCAGAAATTCTGGACTGGTCGAAAACCGCAAAACCCAGTCGCGCCGCGTCATTGCCATCAGATTGGCCATTTCGACCCGGCGCGCCGATGCAGTCACCAGACCCATGGCCAGATTTTGCGTCGCCTTGGGCGAGGGAGAGCGCAAGAGCGAGATATCAAGCACAGCAACAAGTTCTCCGAGCGTGTCGAAGATTGGCGCGGCGGTACAGGACAATGGAATATGCGCCAGGCCGAAATGGTCACTCTGGTGGATCGTGACAGGCTCGCGGGTCACGATGCAAGATCCGACTCCGCAGGTCCCTGCCAGGTCTTCGGTCCAGTTCGAGCCCAGATACAGGCCCGCCTGTCGCAACTGATCTTCAAAGCGCGGGTCACCGAAGAAGTCGACGCAAACACCCTGCGCATTGGCCAGCAGCAGAACGTAATTATGACCGGCAACCTGCCGAAACAGCGCCTGCAGACCTGACCTTGCCGTGGCGATCAACCGTTCGGATTGTTCACGGTGCGCGCGCAGTTCGGTGTCCGTGACGATATGGGCAGGGTCGGCGCGCGATGGGTCCATCCGATACGTTTCGATGCACCTGCGCCAACTGTCAGACACCAGCTTGTCACGCCCGGTCGCGTCTCCGCGCAGCACGCGGTCGATTTCCGCGACGTGGTCAATGTCAGACATCGGGTTCTCCCTCACGCCGTCAGACGATGAAATCGGCCTTTTCCCATTTTCCGGAGGTCAAACAAGTGTCCGTTGCCAGCGATCCGTCACAAGATCCGAAGTCCTTGATCAAATGCAATTCGTTTCCCGGTGAGAAATCCGGTCAGCCATTTCTGAAAACCAGCATGGCCATTTTGCTGCTTCTGGCCCGGATCATTTTGACAACAATTCAAGTGCAACCTCTGTTATTCCGGCCGCATCAAGTCTGTAATGCGCATAAAGCGCTGCAGGGGGCCCGACTTCAACATACTTGTCAGGGACGCCGTGCTTTCGGAACCGCATACGCGGCAGATCCAGCAACACCTCGGCAACGGCAGATCCAAGTCCTCCGGTGATGTTGTGTTCCTCAACCGTCAGGATCGCCTTCGTCTCGCGCGCAGCTGCGGCGATCTCTGCGGTGTCGATCCGATCAAGGGTAAACATGTCCACGACCCGCACCGTCAGCCCCTGTGTTGCCAGTTTCTGGGCTGCGTCCAACGAGGCGCGAACTTGCGAACCACAGGCGATGATCGTCAGATCCGCGCCATCGCGCAGACGCAAAGCGCGGCCGAATGCGATGTCGGGCACCTCATCGTAAACGACCGGATCGCGACCCCGACCCAGCCGGATATACATGGCCTTCGGGTGATCGACCGACGCACGCAAGATCGCGCGCAGGTGGTTGGCATCGGTAGCACAGACGACCGTAAGGTCAGCCATGCAACGCAACATGCCCAGATCCTCGAGCGCGTGGTGCGAACTGCCATAAAAGCCCATCGACATGCCCGAATGGCTGCCGATGATACGGACCTTCATCTGCGGATAGGCACAATCGGTGCGGATCGCTTCGGCGCCGAGTATGGCGGCGAAACTGGCGAAGGTGGCGACATAGGGGATCAAACCAGTCGAGGCCATCCCGGCTGCCGCAGTTATCATGTTTTTCTCGGCAATCGAGAAATTCACGAAGCGTGTTGGGTGCCGGTCTCGAAAATCGTTGGTGCGGTTGGCGGAGGCAAGATCGGCGGTTGCCACCACGATGCGCGGATCGGTGTCCGCCATATTTGCCAGTTCCTCGCCCAGCACAAAGGCTGGCATCCCGGATTTGGGCGTGCCGCGCACCGATCGCGCGTCGCGCAGCCGTGTACTGCCTGAAGTTGTCCCGCGAAAGATTTCGCTTTCGTCCTGCATGTCCTTGATCATGTCATGGCCTCCGACTCATAGGGCTGCAGACCGGCATCCAACTCGGCCATAACCGCGTCGTAATCTTCGCCCACGAGGTTCCCGACATGCCAATCAAGTGACATTTCCATCCGCGCCACACCGCGCCCTTTTACAGTATCCGCAATGATGACCTGCGGCCTGCCCTGACCGCTGCGCTGCAAGGCCTTGAACGCCGCGCGAATGGCACTCAGGTCATGGCCGTCGATCCGTTGTACCTCCCACCCGAAGGCCGCGAAACGGTCCCCCAGTGGTTCGACGCTCATGACGTCTTCGGTGTGCCCATCAATGGACAACCCGTTGCGGTCGACAAGTGCGACCAGATTTTGCAAGCCGAAGTGGCCTGCCGAATTTGCGGCCTCCCAGATCTGGCCCTCGCTGAGTTCTCCGTCGCCGAGCATGACGTAGGTCATATACGTGCGCTTGGTCATCCGGGCCGCCAGTGCCAGACCCAGGCCAACAGATAGCCCGTGACCCAGCGATCCGGAGGAGAAATCGAGGCCCGCAACCTTTTTCATATCCGGGTGATCGCCGTATTTCGACCCGAGCCGTGTGTAGGTGTCGAGTTCCGAGGGATCGAAAAATCCCAAGTCTGCCAACACCGGATAAAGCCCGATTGCGGCATGACCCTTTGACATCACAAATCGGTCTCGGTCCTTCCATTGAGGATTACCCGGCTCGATATTCATCTGGTCGTAATACAGCGAGGCAAGCAATTCCGCGCAGGAAAATGTCGACGAATAATGGCCCGCGCCCGCGATCCGCGACAGGCGGACGGTTTCCTTGCGGATGAATTTTGCGCGGTCCTCCAAAACCGAAAGGCTGACGTTTCTGATGGACGTCATGCTGTCTCCTCCGCCGCTTTTCGGGATTTCGCCAGCGCCGCAAAAGCACCATCCGTCGCGTCGAGTGCGCGGTCGATCTCTGCGTCCGTATGGGCGGTGCCCAGGAACATGTTGTGCTTGTGATGCAGATAAACGCCCCGCCGCAGCGCCTCGCCACAGAAGGCATCGCCAAGCGATGCTTTGCTGTCATCGCCGACGAATTGGACCAAGGGCATCACCGGCGGCCCGGATTGGCACAATTCAAAGCCGTGACGTGTCGCCTGTTCGTCAAGACCATCACGCAGACGCTGGCCGGCGCGGTCCATCAACGCGGGCCCGTCAATCTTTTTGAGTTCATCCAGTGTGGCAACCGCCGCGGCCATCTGTGCGCCGCTGTACCAGAACGACCCTGTTACGAAGACGTTCTGCGCGGCCTCGCGGAACCGGTCTGTGCCGGTCACGGCCGCCAGGGCATGCCCGTTGGCGATGGCCTTGGAAAATGCGCTCAGGTCCGGGCGTACTGAAAGGCCTTCCCACGCACCGCCGAGGTTCAAGCGAAAACCAGTGCGCACGTCGTCCACCACCATCGCGGCACCTGTGGTGTCGCAGGCTGCGCGGACCGCAGTTGCAAAGACTTGCGTTGGCAGTTCCTGTGGCACGCCAAGATCGTGGCGAAAGCCCGAAACGACAATGGCTGCAAGATCCTCGCCCGCCGCGGCAACTGCTGCCAGCAAGCTGTCAACGTCGTTGTAGATAAAGTGCATCAGGTGCGCACGATCTTCACTGGTGACACCCATGAGCGACGGCGAACACCAGGGTACCGCCCCGTGATAGGCACCTTTGGCGACAAGCACCTTGCGCCGACCGGTTTGGGCCCGCGCAAGCGTCACGCAGGTTGTCACCGCGTCTGATCCGTTCTTTTGGAACATCGCCCAATCGGCATGCGCAACCATATCGACCAGGCGCTCGGCCAATTCGACCGCGTGTTCGGTCGGACCGTCAAGACACACGCCCATCGCCGACTGGCGCGTCGCGGCATCCTCGACCCGCGGATGCTGGTGACCAAGGATTACGGGTCCCCAGGCGCACATGAAATCAATGTATTCGCGCCCGTCCACATCTGTGACCCGTGCGCCCTTTCCGGATGCGAAGAACTGTGGAAACCCGGTCGGTAGTGACGAGGTGCGCTGATGGCCCCACATTCCGCCCGGGATCACCTGTGCCGCCCGACTGCGTAGTATCTGGTCTCTTGAGGTGTTGGTTTGAACAAAGGGCGAGTTCATGTGTTCACTCCGTGCTGTGGGTTGCGTTGGGATGTCATTTGCGATGGCTCCGGCCCGTGAAAGTGACATGCGACCGCGTGATCAGGGCGGACGGCTGTCAAGACGGGCGGATCGGATGCGCAGATTGGCCGCGCGCGCGGACAGCGGGTGCGAAACCGACAGCCCGACGGCGGGTTCATCGGGCTGGGCAGATCGCCCTGCAGAACGGTGCGTTTGCGCGCCCGCTCGCGGATCGGGTCGGCCAGCGGAATCGCAGAGAGGAGGGCTTGGGTGTAGGGATGCTGGGGTGTGTCGAACAGGTCCGCCGCTGGTCCCGTTTCAACGATCTGACCCAGATACATGACGCCAATCCGGTGCGAGACATAGCGCACCACGCCGAGGTCGTGCGCGATGAAGACAAACGCGATATTCAGCCGGCTCTGCAACCCGCGCAGCAGGTTCAACACACCCGCCTGAATCGACACATCCAGCGATGAGACCGGTTCGTCGAGCACAACTACTTTAGGTTCAACAGAGATTGCCCGCGCGATGCCAATGCGTTGACGCTGACCGCCAGAGAGTTCATGGGGATATCGTCCCGCGATATCTGACGGAAGTTGCACAAGTTCCAACAGCTCCGCGATGCGGCGGGCCTCGGCCTGCTGGTCATGTCCAATCAGCCGCATGCCTTCCGACAGGATACGACGCACAGTCATAGCGGGATGCAACGACGCCATCGGATCCTGGAAAACGATCTGCAGATCGCGGCGCAGGGGGCGCATCTGGGCAGACGTACAGCCGGTGATGTCGCGGCCAGCCAGCAAAACCTGCCCCGCCGTCGGATCGATCAGGCGCAGGATGCAGCGGCCCAGCGTGGATTTTCCGCATCCGCTTTCTCCGACCAGGCCGAACGTCTCACCTGCCGCGACGCGAAAGCTGACGTCGGATACCGCCCGCAACATCTGCGCGGGTCGCGTGCCAAACAGGTTCGACGCAATGGGAAAGTCCTTCGACAGGTTCCGGACTTCGAGAACGGTTTCGGCGGTCTTCATGCTGTCACCACGCGCGGTTCGGCGGGAGCGCAGGAAATTTCTTCGGCCCGCAGGCAGGCGATCTGTGTGGCTCCAACCGTGCGCAGAGCAGGGTCTGTTGCGCGGCATTGTTCCTGCGCCATCGGACAGCGTGGCGCGAAGCTGCATCCTGCAGGCCGTGTATAGATCGACGGTGGCGTGCCTTCGATGGAGATCAATGTCTCGCCGATCCGGTCAAGCTTCGGCATCGCGGCGATCAGCCCGCGGGTGTAGGGATGGGCGGTGCGA
>JBBQJA010000087.1:0-8483 GCA_038325465.1 Hyphomicrobiales bacterium
TTTTCTGAACCATGCGTCCGTTCGTTCCCGCCTGCGGCTTCGTCAGCCGACTTTTCGCACCGTCACGTCGTTGTACATCATCGATTGGAATGCGAGATAGACAAATTCCCAATTGTTCTTGATGCAGAATTCATTGACCGCCTTGGCGACACCGCACCGGCTCATCGACATCGGCGACCACGTTGCGTAGTCATTGAAAACCAGCAGTCCGCCCTCCTTCAATTTGGGCAACGATGCGGTGATATCGCGCAGGACGCCTTCGTAGGAGTGATCTCCGTCGATATAGATCCAGTCGAAAGTCCCGTCCGGCATGGCGCTCATGTTTTCAAACGAATCCCCTTCGTGGATCTCGACCTGACCGGCCCGCGATTCGGTGTCAATATTGGGAGCATGAATCCGGGAAATGTCCAGTTCGAAGATATGCAACGTCTGCGGCGTGCACTTCGCCAGCATCTCCCGCGCAAAGGCGCCGCGGTCGGTGCCTATTTCGGCGATGACGCCATTCTTGGGCAGCAGATCAATCATGTCGTGGCGGTTGCGCACAAGCCGACATGCGTCAAGCAACGCTTGCGGAAGTTCGGGTGCCCGGTCGACGATGAAGACCTTTTCCTTCTTGGCTTCCGCCATGAGACCTGCGAGTTTGCGACGCGCATCCTCCATGTCCTGCGTCAGTTTTAATTGCTTCGGCGTTCTCATTTCAACCTCATACTTCGATCTCTGGCAAATTCTGCAATCCTTGACGATTGTCAATTGAATTTGCGCGGCTATACGATGTTGCAAACGTCCCCATAAACCAATCGGTCTGAATATGAAAATCCTTATTTATGCCAGTGTGAACCTCAACCTGGTCGACGGGTCATCAGTCTGGGTTGAAAGCCTGGCGGAAACGCTGACAGCCCATTGCGGATGTCAGGTCATCGTGCTCAGCCGCGAATCCTACGGAGCGACAGGCGTTTCGCCAAGCCTGGCAGCCTTGCCGGGGGTGAAGCTCATGTCCTCTGATGATTTCCCTGTCGTCTTGGCGCAGCATCCCAAGCGCGGCGATCCTTTTGCCATCGAAAAGATGGTCAAGCAGATTGATGCGCGCGAAAAACTTGATCGCATCATCGTTCGCGACACCGAGACGTCGCTGATCCTGTCGCGGGTGATCGCGCTTCGGAGCCGTCTTTGGGCCTATGTACTTGAGGAACCCTCGCTGTTTGACGTCGATCCCGATTCCAAGCTGGTCGCCATTGCGACCAATGCGGGGGGGCTTTTCGTGCAGACCGACGCTGCGCGCGCCATCCTTGAGAGCGTTGTCCCGCAGGCAAACGGCCACACCTGGGTGTTGCCGCCGATGGTGCGCCCGATGGAGTCCGCGCCCGAAGCCGCCACGCAGGTCCAGCCGGACGGACCGGTGCGCTTCGTCTATTCCGGCAAGTACTCCAAACTCTGGAATGTCGAGCCCTATTTTAACGTTCCCGCGCTGTGCCGCCTTGAGGGGATTGAGGCAAGCGTCACGATGATCGGCGACAAGGTGCACAACGAGCCCTCCGATCAGGGGTTCCGAACCCGCATCCTGAACAAGTTCGAAGCAACCGATGGCGTCACCTGGCTCGGAGCCATGTCGCGCACCGGCGCGATGGAAGCATCCGTCGGCCATCATCTGGGTCTGTGCTGGCGCAGCGAAGAAATGGACGCCTCGCTTGAGATTTCCACCAAATTCCTGGAGTTTGGCAGCCTCGGGATACCGACGATCCTCAACCGCACCGCGTCCTATGTCGCCCTGCTTGGAGAAGACTATCCCTATTTCGCCGCGTCGCAGGCCGATCTGGTCGCAGCTGCATCCATCGTCACGACACAACCCGAGATCCACGCACAGGCCTGCCAGAAGGTGCTCGACGTCGCCCGGCGTCACCTTTTTCCCGAAGTTGCGCGAAACCTGACGCGTGCCTTGCGGCTCGACGCCGTCTCCGCCACATCCCGCCTCCTGCCGTCCAAAGTTCTCGTTGCGTCCCACGACGTGAAGTTCCTCAGGTCCGCCCTTGACCTGCTGGGCATGGAGGGACGCCTCATCTACGACCATTGGACTTCGACCATGTCTCACAACGCCGAGCGGAGCATGGACCTGCTGATGCAGGCGGACAGCATCTTCTGCGAATGGTGCTGCGGCAACGCGATGTGGTACTCGCGCAACAAGCTCCCTCACCAGAAGCTCTACATCCGCCTGCATCGCTTCGAGGCGTTCGGGAAATTTCCGGCATCCGTCGCAATCGATGCGGTTGATGGCGTCATTGTCGTCAGCGATCATTTTCGCGACATCTGCGTGAGGGAATTCGGCTGGCCTGCCGAAAGGATCACCGTGCTGCCCCAATATTGCAATGCCGCGCAGTTCAACCGGCCCAAACATGCTGGCGCCGAACATGTGCTCGGTTTTGTTGGCATCAACGGCTTTTCGCACAAGCGTTTTGATCGCGCGGTCGATATTCTGCGCCGGGTACGGGAAACCGAGCCGCGCTTCTCCCTCAGGATCCGATCTGCCATGCCCTGGGAGTTCGACTGGTTCTGGAAGGACAATCCGCAGGACCGCGCGCGGTTCACCGCCACCTTCGCCCGCATTGAAGAAGACCCCTTGCTCCGCGATTCCGTTCTCTTCGACCAGGCTGGTCCGGACATGGCGGAATGGTTCAGGAAATCTGGCTATATCCTGTCGACGTCGGAGACCGAGGGCTGCCACACCTCGGTGGCCGAGGGCATGGCCTCCGGTTCAATGCCGATCGTCATCGACTGGCCGGGCGCGCAGTCGGTCTACGGCGCTGACAACACGTTTTCCTCTGTCGAGGCCATGGCGGACACCGTTCTCGCCACTGCGGCCCGTCCATCGGTCTTTTTTGACACCATGGAGGAGCGCAAGCGTGAGGCGGTCGAGAAATTCGACATTGGCCGCACGGTGGCGCATCTGCAGAGCTGGTTCCGCCTGTAGAGCCATTCCGGCGTTGTCAGAATCGCCGGAATAGCTCTCTCCTCTTGTTTTGACGCAAGTCCGGACGCGAAAGCGGTGCCACTTTCGCTGGAATTTCTCTCACGCACGTGCATTCATTCAAAGGGTTACAGCGACGTTTGCGCGTCTGAAAGGGCGCGCCGGTCATACGCGCTGGTCATGAACGGCGGGGGTGGTGGCCTCAGCGCACCGACCCGACGAGCACATCGGCGCTGTTCTCGATCGTAACCCAGCGCCCCGAATTGGACGATGCCTGACGCTTGAGGTAGCGATAGGGTGTTTCGGTCCAAAGTTTGATGCCGTCTTCGAGATTGTCCAAAACAAAATCCCCGTCTGCGGTCCGCAGCGTGAGCACCGCATGGCCTTCGCCATCAGGCTTGCGCACGACCGTGATCAGCAAGTCGGCGGCCGAGAAGCCCCGCTCGATGAGCATGTGCCGCTTGAGCAGCACATAGTCCTCGCAGTCGCCCGCCACATCCGGATAGGACCAGACTTCCTCGCGGCCATAAAGCTCGAGGTCGGTTTTCGGCATCACCGAGAAATTGACGGCCGCATTGACTTCCCGCACCACATCCCAGCCGTAGTCGGTCACCCGGGGTGCGCTGCTGGCATCGGTCACTGTCTGGCACTCGGTGCCGTTGGTCTTGCAGAATTCATAGTGGCCGATGGGTTGGGAAGTGATGCGACCAGTGACCATCGATGGTGCGGCCGTAAAGGCAAAGGCCGACAGGCAAGACAACGCGACCAGCGCTCCCGCCAGCATTAAGACCGTGACCTGTTGCAATGCCATCGCCGGATTTCCCCTTCCGCCGCCCCAATATCGTTAACAAAGAGTTAAGAACGGGATTGCCGGAGAGTCAATTCGGCTTTGCAGGCATTTGCGGATATGGTTACCAGCTGAAGCAATCCTGCAACGCAAACCCCGGGTTGCGGCTCAATGAAGGCGGGAGATCTGGTCGACAGCCGCCAGAATGCGCGCGATATCGGCCGACCGCGACAGCCGGTGGTCGCCATCGCGGATGAGCGTGAGCTCGACATTGTCAGATGGCAGATGGTCCATCAGCCGGAGCGCGTGCCGCCAGGGCACATCCCGATCTTCCATGCCCTGGATGATCCGGACCGGTGCGCCCACATCGATCACACCGTCGAGCACCCGGTTGCGGTGGCCGTCTTCAAACAGCGCACGTGTGAAGATGTTGGGATCGGGGCCATAGGGCGTGGGCTCCTCGAAGTAACCCTTCGTGGCGAGCGCGGTCCGCTCAGCGTCGCTCAGCGCGGGCTCCATCAGCTCGATCGTGAAATCGGGTGCCGGAGCAATGAGGACGAGACCGGCGATCAGGTCGCCCCGCCCCCGGGTTCGCAACTCCTGGACGGCTCGCAGAGCGATCCATGCGCCCATCGAAGATCCGACGAGAATTTGCGGGCTGCGGGAAAAGGCCAGGATGACCGCCAGACTTTCTTCAAGCCAGAGCGAGATGGTGCCATCCATGAACGCGCCGCCCGAGCCCCCGTGACCGGAATAGTCGAACCGGATCACCTGCCGCCCGCTCGCACCACCGTGCCGGCACAAGGCCTCGGCTTTCGAACCCGTCATGTCGGATCGGTAGCCGCCCAGCCAGACAAGGCCGGGCAGGGCGCTGACCGCGCCAGGCGGCCGGTGAATGACGGCGATCTCGCGCCGGCCAGCGCCGTCTCCCACGGCAATCGAGGCGTGGACCGGGGCGGACATGGTGTCAGACATGGGTGGACTCCTTTGAGTTTTTCCATTTCTTGCAGAATTCGCACATCGTTGCGCAGGCCAGGTGGTTTTTTCCCAGCATCATGCTATTGACACAGACACGCCGTTGGCGACATTGCCCAGTGCCTTCGAGCATCGTGCGATGTCGAACGCGCATCCGACAGTTTTTCAGGAGAGCAAAGCCATTCGCAGACCCTTCAGAGCGCCGCCGACAACGAACGACGGCCCCCGTTCCAACCAGGACATCCGGGTGCCCCGGATCCAGCTCATCGACGCCGACGGCGTCAACCAGGGGATTGTTCCCACCATCGAGGCTTTGGCCAAGGCGGAGGAAGCCGGGCTGGATCTGGTCGAGATCAATGCCAACGGCGACATTCCCGTTTGCAAGATCGTTGATCTTGGCAAACTGAAGTACCAGTCCCAGAAGAAGGCTTCCGAAACCCGCAAGAAACAGAAGACGGTCGAGGTCAAGGAAATCAAGATGCGGCCCAACATCGACACCCACGACTACCAGGTGAAGATGCGGGCGATGAACCGGTTCTTCGAAGAAGGCGACAAGGTCAAGGTGACGTTGCGGTTCCGCGGCCGCGAAATGGCGCACATGGAACTCGGTATGCGCCTCCTGCAGAAGGTCAAGGACGACACGCTCGAAGTGGCCAAGGTGGAAGCGGAGCCCAAGCTCGAAGGCCGCCAGATGATGATGGTGCTGGCGCCGAAGTAAGCGCTCACCGCAGGGCAGATCTGATGCCGCTGGGCCTGCCGGTCCGGCGGTTTTTTGTTTGGCTGTGTCCCGACTGCGGCTGGTCGTGCTTTGTGCCGTTGCCCCCGTTGCGCTTCTCCTTCGCTTCGTCTATGAAACCGCGTTCGAACCGACCGGCAGGGCATGCCGAGGCGGTTCCTTACGCTCGTCGGCGCACGTCACGCTGACACCCTCACACAAGACAAGAGGCCGGACACGCCGCACAGGCGCATGCAGGCCTTCCAAGGAGTAGCGAAATGCCCAAGATGAAGACGAAATCGTCCGCCAAGAAGCGGTTCAAGATCACCGCGACGGGCAAGATCAAGTCGGCTGCGGCCGGCAAACGCCACGGCATGATCAAGCGGTCCAACAAGTTCATTCGCGACGCGCGCGGCACGATGGTACTTTCAGTGCCAGACACCAAGATCGTCAAGAAGTTCCTCCCCAACGGCCTGTAACACGCGCCGGGACCCAATTCTCACGAAGGAGATCATGACATGGCACGTGTAAAACGCGGCGTTGCCGCCCACGCCAAGCACAAGAAGGTACTCAAGAAGGCCAAAGGCTTTTACGGGCGCCGCAAGAACACCATCCGGACTGCAAAGGCCGCTGTCGACCGGTCGATGCAATACGCTTATCGCGACCGCAAGGTCCGCAAGCGGAATTTCCGCGCCCTCTGGATTCAGCGCATCAACGCCGCTGTCCGCGAACACGGCCTGACCTATGGCCGCTTCATCGACGGCCTCACCAAGGCTGGCATCGAAGTCGACCGCAAGGTTCTTTCCGACATGGCCATCCATGAAGCGGAAGCCTTCGGTGCGCTTGTCGCCGCCTCGAAGAAATCGCTCGACTACCTCAAGAACGGGTCGCCGAACGAGTTTGAAAGCGCTGTCCACTAAGTCAGTGCGTCCATAGGCCCTCAGTTTGACCATATTGGATCCCGCGCTGGCCAGGCTGACGCGGGATTTTTTCATGCTGAGGGAACAAGACAAGCTCCATTTGGCAAGCTCCATTTGATGCGAAGATGGATGTTTCCGAAACCGGTTTGGCCGACCTGCTGACCGCTCCCGCCAAGTTGCCAAGGTGCCAAGGCGGCAAGCGGCGCTTTGTGAGAGATCTGTGGCGATTCATCCCTTCGCCCCGGTTCCTTGTTGAAGCGGTTTCGGATAACACACAGAGCCAAACGCCTGGTCGGAGCCTGCCCAAGGCAGTCCGGCCCGATCCTGACCTGAAGCGGAACCGATGATGAGTGATTTGCATTCCCTTGAAGCGTCCCTTCGCGCCGATATCGCCGAAGCCAGTGATGAAGCGACCATAGAGGGTGTCCGGGTTGCAGCACTGGGCAAGAAGGGCTCGGTTTCCGAACTCCTCAAGGGGCTCGGTGCCATGGCGGCTGAAGATCGGCTGACCGCCGGGCCTGCCATCAATGGCCTCAAGGCCCGCATCAGCGACGCCATCGCCTCGCGCAAGGCGGCGCTGAAGGATGAGGCGATCACGGCGCGGCTGACGCGCGAGACCGTCGATGTCACACTGCCGGTGCGCAGTTCGCCTGCCGAGCGCGGGCGTATTCATCCCATCAGTCAGGTGATCGACGAAATCACGGCGATCTTTGCCGACATGGGCTTCGCCATCGCCGAAGGACCCGATATCGAGACCGACTATTACAATTTCACTGCGCTCAATTTCCCCGAAGGCCATCCGGCGCGCGAAATGCACGACACCTTCTTCTTCCATCCCGGCACGGACGGCGCGCGCAAGTTGCTGCGCACCCATACCTCGCCGGTGCAGATCCACACCATGGAGGCGCAGAAGCCGCCGATCCGCATCGTCATTCCGGGCAAGACCTACCGGCAGGATTCCGACGCCACCCACTCGCCGATGTTTCATCAGGTCGAAGGACTTGTGATCGACAAGACCGCCAACGTCGCCAACATGAAATGGGTGCTGGAGGAATTCTGCAAGGCCTTCTTCGAGGTTTCCTCCCTCAACATGCGCTTCCGGCCCTCCTTCTTCCCCTTCACCGAGCCGAGCCTCGAGGTCGATATCCAATGCGACCGGTCGGGAGCGGAAGTGAAATTTGGTGAAGGCACCGACTGGATGGAGATCCTTGGCTGCGGCATGGTGCATCCGAACGTGCTGCGCGCCTGCGGGCTTGATCCTGATGAGTACCAGGGCTTTGCCTGGGGCATGGGCATCGACCGCATCGCCATGCTGAAATACGGGATGCCGGACCTGCGCGCCTTCTTCGACGCAGACGTGCGCTGGCTCAACCACTATGGCTTCCGCCCGCTCGACATGCCGACGCTGTTTGCGGGCTTGAGTGCGTGAGCCGATGCCAACTCTTCTGATCTGGCATGGATACAAATTCAGGTTCTAACCCCTGGATCGAGATGAACCGCCCCATATTCATGTTGTCAAGGACGGGAAGTCACTGAAGGTCTGGCTGGGGAATGTGGCGGTGGCGAGAAACAGTGGCTACAATGAGCGCGAAATCGAAAGATTGTTGGCGATCATCGCCGCATACCGAAACGATTGGACAGAGGCGTGGAATGACTTCTTTGGAATTTGAAACCGAAGATCTGTGTCCGGCCAGAGCGTGGTGCACGCATGATGAAGTGCATGTAACGCTTGCTGACGGCCGCACGGTCTCTACCCCGATGTGGTGGTATCCTTTTCTGCAGGGTCTGGACGCGAATGCATTGAACGATATCGAACTCATGTACGAAGGCATCTGGTGGACGCAGGCTGACGAAGGCGTATCAGTCAAGAGCATGTTCCTGGGCCGAAAGGCTCCCGGGGCAAAAAATCCGAGACAGGCCGCCTGACCCTCCATTCCTCAAAAGCACCGCCAGCAGGCCGGGATCTCACCGGCAAGGACAGATACGATGAAACTCACCCTCTCCTGGCTCAAGGAGCATCTTGAGACCGACGCCTCGCTCGATACCATTCTCGAGCGACTGACCATGATCGGGCTCGAAGTCGACCATGTCGACGACAAGCAGGCGTTCGCGCCCTTCACCATCGCC
>JBBQJA010000088.1:0-8272 GCA_038325465.1 Hyphomicrobiales bacterium
GGGCCGCCACCACAACCCAGCATGCCGGCCATCAGGCAAGCCATCCTCGATCTCTTCGCACGGCCTCCGCCCCTGCGATGTCCGCACTGTGAAATGCTCCTCGCTGAAACCGCCAAACCAAAAGTGCCAAAGTAGTGCTAATGCATGTCGCGTTCAATCGGATTCGATTGAACGAAACGCACATGCATTAGGAGGACGCCATAGCCCTTCGCTCGGCGTGGTGTCAGCGGCATCGGGTCGCTCTGGCGGGCTTTGGGGGATGCATAGCCCTTGACTTTGTGTACGACTGGTCATAATATCTACCCATGAACTCAGACGACAAGATTCTTGGTCGCCCACGATCATTCGATGAGGCTGACGCACTTGAGAAGGTCACTCAGGTTTTCTGGTCTCACGGCTACGCTGGGACCAGCTACCCAGCTCTGGAGACGGCCACCGGACTGCATCGTCAAAGCCTGCGGTACGCGTTTGGAGACAAAGCGGCGCTGTTTGAGCGCGTGATCGGTCACTACGCCAATCGCAAGGTGGGCGGAGTAGCCGCGATCCTGAACGGGCCAGGTTTCGCGCTAGGCAACGTCAAAGCTGTGTTTGCACTTTGGGGGCGCGACGCCAATCATCCTTCTCGACATGGATGTCTAATGGTCAACGCCATGGCTGAGCTTGGGAGCGGCGGGGTGGTTGCTGAAAAGGCGGTTGACCGCGCAAACCAGACATTGGTCGAAGCTTTTGTACGAGCGTTTACGACCGCGCAGGAAGAAGGCGCTGTGCGGGCCGATTTCAATCCGCAGGTTCTCGCACGCCAAGCCGTCGCCTTGGGCGATGGATTTATGGTGCACGGTCGGTCAGGATCCATCGCCAAGTTTGCCGACGATGCATTTTCAGCTTTTCTAAGCCAAATCGCGACGCCACCGTAATGCATGCACACTTGATGCTCGGCGTCTATTTTATGACTGATCGTCCATAAATACCCCTCATTCAGACGGAAACAGAACGGAAAAGACAATGAATATGGCATGGATCTACCTGGCTTTGGCCGCTGCTTTTGAGGTGACATTCGCCATGAGCATGAAGTACTCCGATGGGTTCACCAAGCCTCTGCCGACAGCGATCACGGTCATTGCGGTGATCGGTGGAATAACGTTCTTGACCCTCGCCATGAAGACATTGCCCGTCAGCGTCGCCTATCCCATCTGGACCGCGATTGGGACGCTAGGAACGGTGACGCTGGGTTTTGCTCTTTTGGGCGAGCCGCTGACTTTACTCAAGGTCGCCTCCGCCCTCGCGATCGTCGCTGGCGTGGCCGGGCTCAAAATTGCAGCAGGATGAATTTCGAAAAAGGCCTGCGCGGTGTCCCCGAGTCGCCCCTCACGGCCTGGAATGGACTTACTGATCAGAAGACATGCTGGAGGAGGTCGTGCTTTTGCACTTAAAGCGTTTTCGCAAGCGCGTCACGGTGGCCGAGACGACAAGCTTCCGTCAAGCTGCCAAGCGGCTGGGCACCCCTATCTCTGTCATGTCGCGGACAGCGGCGGCGCTGGAGGACGAACTCGGCGTCGGCCTTCTCGACCGTGGTGCGCGTGGAGTCCGCCTGACCACGGTTGGTCAGGCGATCTTGATTGATTCCCGTCATATCCTTGCCGAACTTGGCGCCAAGCGCTGGACCGGCCTGTGGATTCCCTACTTTGCCACCGCCATCGCCATAATCGCCGCATCGGACATGATCCTGACGCTGCCGACCCGCGCCGCCGAGGCGCTGGCGCGACCGGAAGCCTTGAGCAGTTTCGTGCCGCCATTTCACACCCTGGCATTCGACTGCCGGCTATTGTGGCACGCCCGGAGTGACGCGGACCTCGCGCATCGCTGGGTTCGGGACAGGATTGCAGAACTGCGCTAAAGCAATTGCAGCGAGAGTGGCACCGCTTTCGCGTCCGAAATTGCGAGAAAACAAGAGGATAGAGCTACTCCGGCGATTCTGACAACGCCGGAAACGCTCTAGTGGAGTGAACTTGATATTCTGTCCCCATTATCGGATCGCGTCCGGTACCCGATGTCAAATTCGAAAATTCACCAGGCCTTCGCATCATGGCTCCTCGAAAGTCCTACCCAGCGCGGGGCTTTTTTCATTTCGGGACCGTTTCGCGCGCAGACATGCGCGCAGCAATGCGAGAGGGAGCACTCAGCCGCGAAGGCAGGGCGGAACCTCATTCGGCGATGGCATCATTGTGAGCCTCAAGCACTTTGGCTGTGAAGGGTATTGTGTTGGGCGAAACCAAATAAACCAGGATTTATTCAATGAAATCAATGGTAATGGCGGACAGAGAGGGATTCGAACCCTCGAGACGGTTCCCCGCCTACACACTTTCCAGGCGTGCGCCTTCGACCACTCGGCCACCTGTCCGCGTCCCGCCGACCCGGCGGTCAATCCGGGCCGTACCGGCAAGCCGGCGTCGGTAAGAATCTGAACCCGAGAGGCGCACGTCGCGATACCCAGGTTCCGGTTCGGGCGGCACTATAGCCGTGAAGCCCTGCTTGGCAACCGGTATTTGACGCGATCGTGACGAAGCGTGATATGTCATGCGTGCCGTCGCCATTGCACCGGGCTGCCTCCGGCCTTATGTCAGTACAGGACTGCTGGCCAAGGTCATGGAGCGCGCGGCCTGGAGGCTTGAGATGCGTTTCGTAACCCGGCTCATCGGCCTGTTTTTCCTGGTGATCGCCGTCATATCCGGTGTCGTCGACGCGATCCGTTCGGTGGCGTCTGAAGCGGTCGTACTGTCTCCGTTGGGGACAGCCTGGTTTGAATTGAGCCCCAGGACGCTCGATACCGCCCAGGCTGTGATTGAGCGCTCTATCCATCCCTATCTGTGGGACCCGCTCATTGCATGGGTCCTGCTGCAACCCGCGACGGTCGTATTTCTTGCGCTGTCGCTTGTTTTTCATCTCATCGGCTACCGGCGGCCGCGGCTTGCCGGTCGCTTCGCCGCCTGAAGTTTTCCTGCACCAAGAGGTCCGCCATGTTCCTGATCGATATGTTCAACAAGAAGACAGCCATGCCCAAGCCGAGCGAAGCGCTTCCCGGTCGGCCTGAGCCGATGGCAACCGCCACCCATCATTTCGTCAATGGTCAACCGCTCAAGGGACCCTGGTCCGAGGGTCTCGAAGTCGGCTATTTCGGGATGGGCTGTTTCTGGGGCGCTGAGCGTCTGTTCTGGAAGGTGCCGGGCGTGGCCGTGACTGCGGTCGGGTATGCCGGCGGCGCCACCCTCAATCCGACCTACCAGGAAACCGTCACCGGACTGACCGGCCATGTCGAAATCGTCCTTGTGGTTTTTGACCCGTCGGTTGTCAGCTACGGCGCGCTGCTCAAGATTTTCTTTGAGGAGCACGATCCCACCCAGGGCATGCGCCAAGGCAACGACATCGGCACCACCTACCGCTCAGCCATCTATGCCTCATCGGAAGCGCAGCTTTCCGAGGCGGTTGCACGGCGCGACAGCTATCAACAGGCGTTGAAAGCGGCCGGGCTTGCCTCCAAGGTCACCACCGAAATCGCAATGGCACCGGATTTCTACTATGCCGAGACCTATCACCAGCAATATCTGGCGAAGAATCCGGGTGGATATTGCGGGCTGCGCGGCACTGGCGTCGCCTGCGCCGGCGACTGAGGGGTGTTTCCCGGGCGTCTCGGCGGGTCCTGTGAAATTGTCAGCGGCCGAGGCGAAATCAAAGTTGGAATCTGTCTTGAGCCATGCAAGGATGGTTCATTCCGGTTGCGTAGCAGCCGGCAGCATCCGCAGGTCAGCCCGCAAGGGCATGCGGGAGGACCCCATAAATATCAACAGCAACAAACAGGGCTGCACATCATGAAACGCACGCTTTTGAGCTTCCTTGCCATGGCCGCCATGTCGGCGACCGCCTTGGCCGCCGACATCAAGCCGGCGATTATCTATGACCTCGGTGGCAAATTCGACAAATCCTTCAATGAAGCCGCCTTCAACGGTGCGGAGAAATTCAAGACCGAAACCGGCATCGAATACCGCGAGTTTGAAATCGCCAACGACGCACAGCGCGAGCAGGCTCTTCGCCGCTTCGCCCGCGACGGCAGCAACCCCATCGTCATGGCCGGCTTCTCCTGGGGTGCGGCGCTCGAGAAAGTCGCCACCGAGTATCCTGACATCGATTTTGCCATCATCGACATGGTGGTCGACAAGCCGAATGTTCGGTCGGTGGTCTACAAGGAGCAGGAAGGGTCCTATCTGGTGGGCGTGATGGCGGCCCTTGCCTCCAAGACCGGCACGGTCAGCTTCATTGGCGGCATGGACATTCCATTGATCCGCAAATTTGCCTGCGGTTACAAGGGCGGTGTCATGGCCACGAAGGCCGACGCCAAGGTGCTTGAAGCCATGACCGGTACCACGCCGGACGCCTGGAACGATCCGGTCCGCGGCGCTGAAATCACCAACTCGCAGATCGACCAGGGTTCCGACGTCGTCTACGCAGCTGCCGGTGGCACCGGTATCGGCGTGCTCGACGCCGCCGCCAAGGCCGGCAAGCTCGGCATCGGCGTTGATTCCAACCAGAACGGCCTGCAGCCGGGCAAGGTGCTGACCTCGATGCTCAAGCGCGTCGATGTCGCTGTCTACAATGCCTTCATGGATGCCAAGAACGGGAGCTTCGACTACGGCTTCAGCGTGCTCGGCCTCAAGGACGGCGGAGTTGACTACGCGATGGACGACAACAATGCGGCGCTGGTCACCGCCGACATGAAGGCAGCTGTGGAAAAAGCCAAGGCTGACATTATCGCGGGTACGATTACCGTCCACGACTACATGTCCGACAACGCCTGCCCCTATTGAGGCACTGCGCAGGAGGCTTTATCCTCCCGGAGACAAGACGGCGGCCGGGTGAGAGCCCGGCCGTTCGCCGTTCTGGCGCAAGCGGGCTCCAGTCCGGGCCCTTGCCGACCACCGGACTTGCCGGGGGGCCTGCCTGCAGCTATAGCGGCGTGATACCCGATTGACAGGCCAGCGTGGAGACTGAGACTGATGAGCGAAATCCGCTTCCACCGCATGGACATCTCGGAAACCGAAGCTGCGCGCTACACAGGCGATATCGCCGTCGACACCGAGACCCTCGGCCTCATTCCCCGCCGCGACCGCCTCTGCGTGGTCCAACTCTCTTCCGGCGACGGCACTGCCGATGTGGTGCAGATCGTGGCCGACCAGCCCCGTCCCGAGCGGCTAGCCGCCCTGCTTGCCGATAGTTCCAGGCGCAAGCTTTTCCACTATGGCCGCTTCGACATCGCAGTCCTGTTCCACAGTTTCGGAATTACCTGCGAGCCGGTCTTTTGCACGAAAATCGCCTCGCGCCTCTCAAGGACCTATACTGACCGGCACGGCCTCAAGGACGTCACCAAGGAACTGCTCGACATCGATCTCTCCAAGCAACAGCAGTCCTCGGACTGGGCGGCTGCGACCCTGTCGGCCGCGCAGCTCGAGTATGCGGCTTCCGATGTGCTGCATCTGCATGCGCTGACCGCAAAGCTCACCGAGCGGCTTGTACGCGAAGGGCGCCTGGCGCACGCGGAAGCGTGCTTCCGTTTTCTGCCGACCCGCGCCAAACTCGACCTTCTGGGCTGGGAAGAAGCCGACATCTTCGCCCACAGTTGAGCCACCATCAAAGCTCCCGGTCGCCATCCCGTTGCGCTGAACTGACAGGACGCAGGCGCGGACCGGGTAACTTCCGTCAATAAAAACCCGCCGGATCACTCCGGCGGGTTTCGTGTTCTCAGACCGGGCGAATGGCCTATAAGTCTTCGCTGTTCTGCTTCTTGAGCGCGGCGCCGAGGATGTCGCCGAGCGAAGCACCCGAATCGGAGGATCCGAACTGGGCCACAGCTTCCTTCTCTTCGGCGATTTCCAACGCCTTGATCGAAAGTGCAACCTTGCGGTCCTTGCGCGAGAAGTTCGTCACGCGCGCGTCGACGAGCTGGCCGACCGAGAAGCGCTCGGGGCGCTGCTCGTCACGGTCACGCGAAAGGTCCGAGCGGCGGATGAAGGACTGCAGTCCTTCATGATCGACCAGGATCACTTCAATGCCGCCGTCATTGACGGCCGTCACGCGAGCCGAGACGACAGCGTTCTTCCGCAGGTCACCCGAGGTGGCAGCTTCACCGATCGAATCCTTGCCGAGCTGCTTGATGCCAAGCGATATCCGCTCCTTTTCGACATCCACATCAAGCACGACGGCCTTGACCATGTCGCCCTTGTTGAATTCCTCGATGACCTGCTCGCCCGGACGATTCCAGTCGAGGTCGGAGAGGTGGACCATGCCGTCGACATCGCCGTCCAAGCCGATGAACAGACCGAATTCGGTCTTGTTCTTGACTTCGCCTTCCACTTCGGTGCCCGAGGGATGGCTCTGAGCGAACACTTCCCACGGATTCTCGAGCGTCTGCTTGAGACCGAGCGAGATACGGCGCTTGTTGGGGTCAACCTCAAGCACCACCACATCGACTTCCTGCGTCGTGGACAAGATCTTGCCGGGATGCACGTTCTTCTTGGTCCAGGACATTTCGGAGACGTGGATCAGGCCTTCGATGCCTGGCTCCAGTTCGACGAAAGCACCGTAATCGGTGATGTTGGTCACTGTGCCGGTGATGCGCTTGCCGGACGGGTACTTGACGCCGATGCCATCCCAGGGATCGCTCTCGAGCTGCTTCATGCCGAGCGAGATGCGGTGCGTTTCCTGGTTGATGCGGATGATCTGGACCTTGACGGTCTGGCCGATCGACAGGATTTCCGACGGGTGGTTGACGCGCCGCCAAGCCATGTCGGTCACGTGCAGGAGACCATCGATGCCGCCGAGATCAACGAACGCGCCGTAGTCGGTGATGTTCTTGACCATGCCTTCGACGGTCTGACCTTCCTCAAGGTTCTGGACGATTTCCGAGCGCTGTTCGGCACGGCTTTCCTCAAGCACGGTGCGGCGCGAGACGACGATGTTGCCGCGGCGCTTGTCCATCTTGAGGATTTCGAAAGGCTGCGGAATGTGCATGAGCGGGGAGACATCGCGGATCGGGCGGATGTCGACCTGGCTGCGCGGCAGGAAAGCCACGGCACCGTCGAGATCGACGGTGAACCCGCCCTTGACCTGGTTGAAGATGACGCCTTCGACGCGCTCGCCATTGTTGAACTTGACTTCAAGCCGACCCCAGCTCTCTTCGCGGCGGGCTTTTTCGCGGCTCAGCATGGCCTCACCAAGCGCATTCTCGATGCGCTCGACATAAACTTCGACTTCATCGCCGACCTTGAGGCTGCCGTCCTTCGCTTTGGCACCGAATTCCTTCAGCGGCACGCGGCCTTCGACCTTCAGGCCGACGTCGATGATGGCCATGTCCTTCTCGATGGCCATGACGATGCCCTTGACGACATAGCCTTCGGCAAGGTCATGGGTGGCCAGCGATTCGGCGAAAAGCGAGGCAAAGTCCTCGGTCATTGGGGATGCTTGAGACATTTAAACTCCTGGAAACCGCGTTTGCAACGCGGACGGGCGCCTGCTGGTGTTGATCGGACCGGCAATTCCCGCCTGCCCTGCCCCGTCTTCGACGGGCGGACGACTATCGGCGCGGGGGCAGGATCGCTGGCTGCTTTGCAAGGGACAAGGCAGCTTCCACCAGACGGCGAGCGGCCATGAACGCGGCTTCTATACCCATTTCGCTGGTGTCAAGCAAGTGCGCATCGGACGCGGGCATCAGCGGCGAATCAGTGCGGCCGGAATCGCGCGCGTCGCGCCGCTCGATGTCGGCCAGGATCGCGGCCACATCGGCCTCTCCGCCGTGAGCGGCGATCTCTTCGGCCCGCCGCCGCGCCCGGACGCCGGGGCTGGCGGTGACATAGAGCTTGACGGACGCTTCGGGGAACACGACCGTTCCGATGTCCCGGCCGTCAAGCACGGCACCGGGCGGTCTGAGGGCAAAATTGCGCTGCGCTGCCACGAGCGTGCGACGCACTGCGGGCATCATGGCCACCCTGGACGCCGCTTCGCCGATCCAGTGATCGGACAGGACGACACGGTCGAGCACCTCAAGATTGATCCGGGCTGCCGCGGCCGCTGCTGCTGCCTCATCATCAAGCGGGAGGCCGTCGTCGATCAGGGCTTTTGCAGTGGCGCGGTAGGAAAGCCCGGTGTCGAGATGGCGAAGGCCGAATTCGGCCGCCAGGCGGCGCGCCAGCGTGCCTTTGCCTGCAGCCGCAGGACCGTCGATGGCGAT
>JBBQJA010000089.1:0-8146 GCA_038325465.1 Hyphomicrobiales bacterium
ACGGAGCTTGTGACAACTGTGGCCGATGTTGCGGAGCTGCGACCGACGTCAGACGACTTGGTCTACCTTGATCCGCCATACACAAAGCGTCAGTATGCGTCCTATTACCACATCCTCGAGACAATCGCTGTGGGGGATGAACCGGAAGTTGCGGGTGTAAGCGGCCTGCGGCCATGGAAGGATAAGGCGTCTGCATTTTGCTACAAAGCTAAGGCGCTCGACGCACTGTTGTCGTTGGTTGAACGCGTTGTTTCGCGCCGCGTGCTGATCTCATACAGTTGCGAAGGGCATGTCGGCTTAGATGACCTTTGTGTCGGTCTTGAGCGCAGCGGCACCGTCGAATGCACCGCAGTTCACGGCGTCGGTCGGTACCGCCCAAACCGAACAGCCGGCGCAAACGGCGGTAGCGTGACGGAGTACATCATCAGCTTCACTCGCACCGAAGAACGAATGGATTTTGACGCGTCGGCGCTCGACGGCGGCCATTTTCTTCAGGAAATCGCACTATGAGCGCACCGCCTCCGTTGGAGCGCGCGCTGTTAGCTGGAGCAGATCAGGTTCTCACGCGCGGGTCGCGGTGCCGTTCTCCAAGTGATGATTATGCCCGCCGCTTGGATATTCTTGATGCAGCTGCAGCCCTCATCGGCCGGTTCGATTTAGCAGGCTACCGCAAAAAGTGCCTGGAGATTGAGCCTCATTTAAGTATCGCCGAAGCAGTCGCATTGGCCGAAGTGGTCGTGGCAGAGATTAGGAGGACCCTGATCCCTCCTGCATTGGCATTGAGTGCCCTTGCCCGGGAGCCCCTTTCGAAGCATGAGACTAGAATTGTCGGCGCCCATTACACCGATTTCAGACTCGCTCTCCTGATCGGTCGCATGGCTTCGGAACTGAATGTGCGGCGCGCAGCTATTCTAGATCCTGCATCGGGTGCCGGGATGTTGTTGGCTGCAGCCAGCATCATCGCCTGTGAAGCTGGACAATCGGCTGCGCATTGGATCGCAGAAAAGGTGATTGCAGCTGACCAATCTCGCAATGCACTGCGTGGTGCGCAGCTAAGCCTCGCCTCCTTAACCGACGACGCCGGTGCGATTGCAGAAATGTCATCGCGGTGGCTCCATGGCGACAGCTTGCTCCGGCCGCAATCGGAATGGCGCGCCGCGATTGGGGGCGAGTTGGGCGCGATTGTCGCAAATCCTCCTTGGGAAAAGCTGAAGGTTCTACGACACGAGCACGAAATCGCAGCTGGCTCGGACAGGCACTATGGCGCTGCCTATCCGGATAAAGCCGACGCCAATCTTTACGACGAGCGCGCACGAGTGCGGCGATATGCGGATGCCATCATCACCCGCTACCCTCTCGCTGGTCGGGGTGAGACAGACTTGTTCGCTGCCTTCACGCAAATGATGGCTGAACTGGCCAGTGGCGACGCATGCATAGCAGCCCTGCTTCCGGCGGGCCTCATTCGTTCCAAATCGACGACCTCCCTTCGGGAGCTACTGCTAAATCGGTTCGGCGAAGTCTCCTTTACCGTGTTCGACAACAAGTCACGGTTCTTTGAGATCGACACCCGCTTTAAGTTCGTAGCCATGACTGCTCATCATGGCATTGGCGCACAGGGGATCGTCCGGATTGGCTATGGTCGCAGCAACGCAAGCGGTTGCGTAGCAGGCCCACTTTCTACAATTGATCGTCCGACCCTGGAGCGAATCCGGCCCGACCTTTCGATCCCTGAAGTTCGCTGTGGTGAGGAGTGGGAGCTTTTTCAGCGGATGGCCCTTGTCGGGCAATCATGGTCCGACGAAGCGTCGCCATGGTGCCCTCACATTGTGCGCGAAGTCGATATGACTCGTGAGCGGGCCGCTTTCTTGGATTATCCCAATCCCGGCGCGGTGCCCCTAATCGAGGGCCGCATGGTTCATCAGTTTCGCTTCGGCGCGAAGGTGTATGTCGAGGGTAGTGGCCGCCGTGCGACGTGGTCACCCGTTCCCCTCGGTACCACCGCAATTAGGCCACAGTTTTGGATTGCCAGATCGGATCTTCCTCCGGCAGCACGAGATCGCGCAGATACGGTTAGGGCAGGCTTCTGCGACATTGCTGGGCAGACGAACGAGCGATCAATGATGGCTGCAGTCATCCCGGCAGGCGTGGCCTGCGGCAATAAGGTACCCACCGTGGCTTTCCCTAATCTGCCCGGCGAGGATGCGCTCCATCTATGGTGCGGAATGGTGAACAGCTTCGCGTTCGACTGGCTGCTCCGGCGAGTGCTTACGACAACTGTAAATTATTTTCTGCTGCGGAGCGTGCCACTGCCGCCGCTATTGCCCTCAACGCTGCCCGGCCGAGGTGTGGCGACGGATGCGCGCCAAGTGTCCGTCTTATCGGCTTCGGGCTGCCATGATACGGTAATGGCTGTGGCCGAGTTACGGCGTAACATCGACCTTGCCTGCTTCCGCGCCTACGGCCTCGACGGCGTCGACGCAGCCCTAGTGCTGAGCGACTTCCCGAGCCTTGACCGAAGCGAGCCACCGCTGTCCGGCGAGCGCCGATCCACAGTGACCAGAGATTACCTCCTTTCAGTCATCGAGGGGCCCTCGCGTCAGAAGTACGCGCAGCGCGCACAAGAAGCGTTAAGCCTTGGCGCACTCCCATATCGGCCATCGCAGTCTGCGGATATGAAATCCAAGACTGTTCAATCGCTTCGCGCTGCGACATAAGGAACCAATACATCCTTCAGGGGGCAAAATGGTTGGTAATAGTGTAAGGCGCATCATCTTTCGTGAGGTCAAGGAGGGCGATCTTCGCAAGTTCACGGCGACCTCTAACGATAGTCCCTCCGGCGGCGGCGCTCGAGATTTTAGGTACCGGCCTTTCGATCGTTTCGATGGCGTCTTCGCTCGAACGCTGCCGGGTCGAAAAACCGAAAGCCGGGTCAGGAATGGAGTTCGCACAACAGAGACCCTCTATACCGCTCCTGTAAGCGTGCCTCACAGCAACGGCTCCGTTTCACAGCACGAATTGACTTTTGAACCGCCCACTACTGCCCGGGTGGGTGAAGGGAGACTCGCTCAGCTCAACAAGTATGACCTTGACCCGCCGGTAGGCGAAGGAAGGTTTTTGTTGCTGATAATCGAAGACGGGAGCGGGAGTATCATACTGACGTTCTTCAGCGAAAAAGACCTTACCGGACAGCTTTGGCATCCAACCGTTAACACATTTTTCGGCAAAGTTTTTGCTAAGCCAGCGAAGCACTCAGCAAACCAAGGGTTCATCGATTTCCAGCACCAAACCGAATGGATCAAATACAAGTGACCATTTCGAACGAAGCCAACTTGGTTCTTGCATCCTTGGCAGCGAAGCACAACGTTATGCTTTCAGGGCCGCCTTCCTGTGGCAAAACGCATTTGATACAGGAAGTAGCGGATGCCTTTTCCAATCCTGCGGTCCAGCAAACGCAGTTAGCAGCGCCGATTGCACTTGCTCAAAGGGTGGCCATTCCAGCTCAGGCAGCCGCGCCCGCACAGCAATTGATAGGCTTCCCAAGCCCCAATCGTTTAGCTCGCCATATCGAGCGTATCGCATTCTCAGCTAATACGCGGGCGCGGGATTTCACGACCGCCTTCGTCCCGCAAGTTAATGGCGGAACCGGCGGCTTTCAGGTCGCCAAAGGCGCACTAATCCGGGCCAACGAGGCTGCTTTGCAGGGCGGCGCCGCTCTGCTGGTGATCGACGAAATGAATCGCGGCCCCGCAGTTCAGCTCTTCGGCGATGCCATCGTTTCCATCGAGCAAGACAAGCGGTTGGATACTAACGATCAACCGACTAAGAACACATGGCCGCTGCACATATTGGACGACAACGGACAGACCGTGGAGATGCGGCTATCGTCGCACCTCTACATCCTTGCAGCACTGAACCAAGCGGATGTTTCGATTGAACCGCTCGACGTAGCGTTCCTGCGGCGCTTTGAGCCGATACCCTTGGAGCCAAGGCCCGACATTGTTCGGGAAGCCTTAGGAGCCAGCGGAAACATACCAAATGAACCGGCATCTCCTGGCGACGTGGTTGAAGCTTCTGTGCAGGCTTGGGAGAGAGTCAACGAACGCATCGCCCTTGGCCGTGGTCAAGATTTTCGGATTGGCCACGGCATTTTCCTGATGCCGAGCTCACCGCCTACCACCGTGATTGACGCGCTGGACAGGGCTGCAGGCTGGTGGAAGCGGATTGCCGCACACGTCCAAGAGGTGTTCTTTGGTGACATAATTGGTGCCGGCGTAGTCTTCAATGAGAGCCAAACCGGTGCCGGGTACAAGATTGTCAGCACGCCCTACGGTATCGACCAGAAGCAGCAGCTTCTAGCACCGACAATTGATGCGACGACGATATACGCCGTACTTCGGCAAGTGGCCAGTGGTTAGCGCGAGCCGTTCATTTGGACTGGTTGAATATGGCCCGCCGGTATCGCTGATCGGCGACTTGGCCGCTCACCTCGGCGTTTCGCCAGCCGACGCCGAACATCAACTCCGAAAAACTGGAGAGAGGCTGCAGGCACAGCATTCGCTCGCCACCAATCCAATCGAGATCAATGCCTACGGCGTGTCCGCTAAGCGAGTAGCGGGCACAGTCGCTATCGGCCGCAATGCCGAGTTGGAAATCCGACCGAAGTTTGCAGCGCCTAATGACGAATGGCAGGAAGACTTGCTCTTTCTGGCGCTGTTTACAGTTTACGGGCATGTTGATCTCGTCCGCACAGTTTCCGCGGCAACGACTTCCAAGAATACAATGGCAGATCTCGTTGGAAGGATTCTCCTAGGGCTAATCGGCCAAAATAGTCGGCGGCCCCTTAAGACGCGCCGAGCCTCGACAGTGCTTTCATGGGAGCCGATATCGGAGCTTGATCCGGAAGCGATGCTGAACCCAGATGACGACGGCTGGGCGCAGCGCATTTATCAAATGAGTGTGGACAATGAATGGTGGGCCACAATCCATTCGGGCATCCAGGCATTGCTGCCGCACCTTCGCGATCCCTCCGTTTCTTCTGGCCTCACGGACTTGGTGGCGCGATGGGGACGCCCGCGAACAAGACCTAGCGTCGTTCAGAAATCACTACCGCCTCGCCTTTCGGCGTGGCAGTCCGCATATGATCTCGCATTCGAGCTGACCCGGGGATCGAGTACCTCACCGTCACTTGGGCCATTCGCGACATTCGGTTTCACGGTCGACACTTGGCGGACGTGGGAGGCGCTGCTTGAGCGCGCCCTGATCATGGCAGTAGGTGCGAACCGTGTGGCACTTCAAATCGGTCACACGTTCGGCACTGCAGTGAAAGGCGCCAAATCGGCTACTCTAGAAGTATTCCCTGACGCGGTGATCACTGATCATCACGGCTTCCTTATTGTCGATGCCAAATACAAGGGCAGGCATGACCGGGGGTTTGAAGGGATCTCAGCCCAGGACCGCTACGAGATGTTGGCCTTCATGCATGCGGTTGGCACCAATCGTGCCGTGCTTCTCTATCCGAGCTTGGCAGGTGCAGCAGCCGGTGCCGCCCCCGAAGAGCTTGAGATCTCTACCATACCGAGGGGTACGATAAAAGCAGTGGCTCTAGGCCTTCGTGGTATCGGCAAGCCGGCTGGACTCTATGAGTTCATTCGTAGCGTGGCGTTGGCGGTTGGACAGCCACTATTAGTGGAAGCATAGGTGTCGTGCTCAGGGGGAACGAATGAAGCTCACGACGAAACAAATTAAAGCCCTCGCCATTCAACTGCTAGACCAGGAGCCGGGCGGGATACGGTGGAGCGACCTACTCCGGTCAATACAAGATGAGTCGCCGGACACGCCGTTCAACACGATCCGCGGCGCCACCCACTCTCTTTTCCAAGACAGCCAACAGGTTGTCCGCGTTGCGCGCGGCACCTATCAGCTCGAAAAGTACGCTACCGCCGAGGCCGTCGAAGCAAAGGCAGAGGAAGAGGCCGCCGCCTCCACTCCAGTGAAGACCGAAGGCGCTCAGTCAGTCACCGAACAGGACTTCTACGACAGCTTCGCCGAGTGGCTGGAGGAGAACGATGAGGCCACCTTCGCTTCTGCGCTTGGCGGTAGCAGCTTCGGTGGCAAGTGGGGCACGCCCGATGTGATCGGGGTTCTGAAGCCCCGCGCACAGGACATCTTCAAATTCGAGCCGCAGATCGTCGCCGCCGAAATCAAGGCAGTCCCTGGCCAGCCAGTCGTCGCATTCGGCCAAGCTGTCGCATACCGCCTGTTCTGCCATAAGAGCTACATTGTCGTACCCAACACAACGAGCAGTGACGATATGAACCGTTTAAAGGCCCTCTGCGGCCTCCACGGCGTAGGCCTCGTCACCTTCACGTTAGACGTGGCCCAGCCTGACTACATCGTGGTGGTTTTGCCAGCCGTTGCGGCGCCCGATATGTTCTACGTGAACACCATGTTGGAGCGTCTGAAGGCGAGCGAGCCGGGGCTGCTGAACAAGCTGTTTTGAGGCAGGTATGCCTCCGGACGAGGCCAGTTGGTCCTTCGCCAACGTTATGCGGCTGGTGCGCCCGGTGATGAACTTGGACGAAGCGCATTACTTCGTCATTGGCCAATCTGAAGAAACCGGTGCCCGATTGGCCGTCATTAGGACACGGACCTGCTTAGTGGCCAGACCGACACTATCGACGGCAGTCGGGACTACCCTGATCAGCAAGGTCGGGCACACCGACTCGGCGGAAATTTCACAATCTACGGGCCGGGGGACCGTGACCTGATCGAGACCAGACGATCGGCCAGCCTGAGACGTAGAAGGAGAGCCAGTTGCCGCGCTCGAAATCGCGTTCACATTGCCGTATGGGTTTCGCTTTCGACTGCACGACGGGGCAAAAAATTGGAATATGAAAAGTTCATGTCCGAAGCGGAGATCGAGATGCTGATCGAGGCAGAGCCGTTCGCAACAGGCACAACGCGGCATGCGTATCGAATAAAAAGCAACCCGAACGCCATCGTGAAAAAATCAATTCAGCCGCGTAACTACAGCAACTTCCTGGAGTGGACGATCTGGCTTGGGTCAGAACCTCACCCACAGTTAGAAAATATACTAGGCCGTTGCCACTGCCTTAGCGTGACGGGCAAGTATCTGATCATGGAACGGCTCGATGATATCGAGAAGGCGGACTATCGCTTGATCCGTGATGTCCCGGCTTGGTTCAACGACACGAAACCTAGCGCATTCGGCAAGCTGAACGGCGTGATCAAAATCAGGGATTATGGAATGGTCCACTTCTCCGACTTGCTCAATCAATCGCTGGTCATGCCGCCGGCCTTTGCGCTGAGTGCGAGGACGCAGGCCGTAATCGACGGCTCACCGAGAGGCTGCCAGTGACCGATGGGATCAAGAGCGTCGACGATTTCGTTCGGTGGGTATTCGAGGCCCCGCCAACGCCCGGCGAGGCTGCCTTCTTCCGAGGTCATTCGAACGCCGATAAATACAAGCTGCAGCCGTTCGCACTCCGGACCGATGTTGCGCGGATGGCGGAGCCGCGCAAGTTCCGGGACCTCATGATCGCCAGTCCACACGACTTTCGTGAAGACAAGTCCACCTTTGAGCGCCTCAGCCGGATGCAGCACTATGGCCTGCCCACGCGCATGCTGGACACGTCCACCAACCCGCTGATTGCGCTCTGGTTCGCCTGCCGCTCAGGCGCCGAAAACGTCGGGGAGGTAATCCGCCTCACTATCGCGCGCAACAAAGTAAAATACTACGATAGCGACACCGTCGCCTGCCTCGCAAACCTCGCGCTCCTTGATGACAAGGTCCGACAGCAGATCAATACGGGTCTTGATCGCGACGCCTTCAATAAGACGATACCGGTCATCAAACTGCTCCACTTCATCAAGGATGATAAGCCCTATTTTCGTGACGTCATCGACCCAGCCGATATCGATCGGGTGCTCTGCGTCCTAGGCCGCCACAGTCACGAACGCGTCGCGGCGCAGTCGGGCGCCTTCTTGCTATTCGGCCGGGGTGCCATTCTCCCGGAAAATGGAGACGCCGATATCGCTATCCGGCGGATTAAAATCGTCGACGGTCACAAGGACAAGATCATCAAGCAACTGGACACTTTGGCCATAAACGAGGGCACCGCGTTCT
>JBBQJA010000090.1:0-7882 GCA_038325465.1 Hyphomicrobiales bacterium
GAAGAACAGGACATCGCGGCGCGGCGCAAGGCCATCCACGAGGTGCTCAAGACCTGGACGCCAGAGCAGAAGGCCCACGCGGGCGTCATCGTCACCATCAGCCGCGAAGGCGATGTCGAGGTGATGCGCGGACTGGTGCGCAACGAGGATCGCAAGGCCGTGGCCGCTGGTGCGCGTTCGACCGGCGGGGTGGATCGCTGCGCCCAAGACGGCACGGACAGCGACGACCCGGGCTCGCCGTCGTCATCGGCAGCACCGGAACGCCGACCGCTGGGTTGCCGCGAAGCCCTGGCCAAGCGGCTCGCCGCGCACCGAACGATGGCCTTGCAGGCGATGCTGGCGGAGAACACTGCGGTGGCCCTGGCATCGGTGGTGCATGTCTTCGTGCTGCGTACCTTCGGGGCCGACTACCCGCGCGAAGCGTCGGCGCTGCAGGTGTCGCCGCAGTTGTCGGCGTATGCCCTGGAGGCCGTGGCCGATGACCTCAAGACGAGCCGGGCATGGCAGGCTGTGCAGCATGCGAAAGAAGCCTGGCGTGTCCGCCTGCCGGCGCAGCAGGGCGAGTGGTTCCGGTGGTTGATCGACCTGTCTCAGGCCGAGCTGATCGACCTGCTCGCGCTGTGCAGTGCGTTGACGGTGAACGCGCTGCCGGGCGCGGGGGCATCGGCCAGCGCTAACGCCCTGGCGGCGGCGCTCGGCCTAGACATGGCCGACTGGTGGCAGCCGACCCCAGAGGGCTACCTGAACCACGTGGCGAAGGCGCAGATCGTCGCGGCGTTGAGAGAAGTCGGGCCTGACCTCTCCGGTGGCGGCGTGGAGGCGATGAAGAAGGACGCGCTGGTGGCTGCAGCGGCATCGCGGCTGGCCGGGAAGCGCTGGCTGCCGGAACAGCTGCGGCAATCACCAGGCTGAACGAGCCGCGGGGGGGGGGGGGGGCACCCCCCCCGCCTAGGGGGGGGGGGAGGTAGTGGGTGGGGGGTTGTGAACCCCCCCACGCGATTCGAGTCGGAGGAGTCATGTGGCTGCTGGTTGCTCGCGAACCCCGGCCGGACGCGCCTGAATGGCCCGGCCGGCGGTTGCTCGCGGCCGTCGATGCGGTCGCGTGGCCGCTGATGTGGGTGCTGTTAATCCGGCAAGTGCCGGGACCGGCGGGGCTGGTCGGCCCGTTTGTCACGGCTCTCGCCTTGCTGTTGGCAATCGGCCGCCTGCACCGCGCTCTGTGCGTCAACCACCGTTACTGGTTCACGACCTGGCGCTGGGGCAAGGTGTTGGGCGCGATGCTGTTGATCGGCGCCGTGATGAAGCTGTCGATGTCGGCGTAGTCCGAGGCGCTTGCGCGCGGTTCTTTCCCGGCGAGAGTGTCAGTGCGACACCGTAGGGCGGCCGGCGCTCCACTGCTCGAGGTCGATGCGGCGCCACGCCACGGCGCGCTTGGCCAGTCGCACTGGGGACGGGAACTTGTCCTCGGCCATCAGCCGATAGATCGTCGACCGGCCGAGTCCGGTCATGCGCACGACCGCAGCCATGCGGACGAACACGGCGGGCTGTACATCGGCTGCGGGCGGCTTCGACTCGGTCTGCGTCTGGCTCATCAGGCGACTCCTGGGCTGCGTCTGAGGAGAACTCTAGGCGCTGCAGGTGGGCTGGCGAGCGATGACTTTCATCGCAAAAGTGTCGGGGCGGCTGCTGAGAAGCCCCGCGCTAGCGCCATGTCACCGAGACGAGCGATGCAATGAGTTGGCTCGTTGCCAGCCTCCATTCCTGCCGTCGGGAATGCGCCGACACCGACCTTCGCGAGCGGTCGTTCTGTTGTTCCGGCGTTGTTCAGAAAATTCTTGACCGCCCGAATTAGCCTGCCTATGATCCACCCAGGAACAACGGTTGAACAACGAGGTGCGACATGGAGAAGCGTTTTTTGGCGACCCTGAGCCGGTCGCAGGGTCGCAGTGCATGGGCGGTGATCTTCCGCCATCCGGTTCGGGTCGACCCGAACACTGGCAAGCCGGGGCTGCGGGTCCGCCAGGGCCTCGGGACTCCCGAGGAGGCCGAAGCCAACGATCTGAAGGATCAACTCAACCAGCTACTGGCAGAGGAGAGCTTCTGGAGCTTGCCCGCCAGGGCGGAGGCTGAAAAGCGATTCCATCGCCGAGTCGTGGAGATTTTCTATCACGGCATGGAGCCTGAACAGAGCGACTTCGGCGCGATCCGCGAGTCGATCATTCCGCTGCCGACATCCAAGGATTCTGACTATCGGCGGGCACTGCTTCTCGGGACAACCGGAGCTGGCAAGACGACGCTGCTTCGACAGTTGATCGGCACGGACCCGGAGACCGAGCGCTTTCCGTCGACATCGACGGCGAAGACCACGGTGCATGAGACCGAGGTCGTGCTTGCGCCAGGCCCGTACAAGGCTGTGGTCACCTTCTTCCCTATCGACGAGGTTCGCGAGCACCTGAACGAGTGCATTTCGGAGGCCGTGCTGTCCGCCTACCGGGGCGACGGCGACGACGAAGTGCTGCGCAAGCTGCTGATGCATGTGAACCAACGGTTCCGCTTCAACTACGTGCTTGGCAACGGACCTCAGGCGGCCGGCACCGACGACGATGAGGATGACGAGGACGAGGACGCCGCCGCGGACCCGACCGAGGAGACGGCTGCTGACGGTGTGATCGATCTCGACGCCACTAATGCGCTGCTGACGAAGACGTTGACGGCGTTGCGCGCCATCGCTGCCCGCCACGGCGACCAATTGAAGACCGAGCTGGGCGCCACGGACGAAAAGGATCAGCGGGTCGTCGACGAGTTGTTCGAGGAGGAGTTGGATCGCCGGCTTCGTGAGGACGATGAGTTCCATCGCATCAGCGACGAGCTCATGGACGAGATCGAGCTTCGCTTTTCGCTGCTTACGGATGGCACGGTACGTCGCAACAAGCAGGGCTGGCCGCAATCGTGGTCGTGGGAGACCGACGACCGTGCGACCTTCATCAAGACAGTCACGCGCTTCTCCAGCAACCACTCCCCACGCTTCGGGCGCCTGCTGACGCCGCTGGTGAACGGAGTCCGCGTGTCCGGTGCGTTCCTGCCGACGTGGAACAGTGGCCAGCAGCCCAAGCTCGTGCTTCTCGACGGTGAAGGCCTGGGCCACACGCCGAAGTCGGTGGCAGCCATCTCGACCTCGCTGACACGGCGCATCGAGTCGACGGATGCCATCGTGCTCGTCGACAACGCTGTGCAGCCGATGCAGGCCGCGCCGGTTGCGGCCATGAAGGAGATGATCACGTCGGGCAGTGCCAGCAAGCTGCTGCTCGTGTTCACGCACTTCGACGAGGTCAAGGGTGACAACCTGCCCAACGCAGCGGCCAAGGAGCAGCACGTCCTGGCCTCTGCGGAAAACGTCCTCGCCTCCATCGGCGAGGAACTGGGCCCGTTCGCGGAACGAGCGCTTCGCGGGCGCCTGAAGGGTGCCTGCTTCTTCGTCGGCGGAATCGACGAGGACCTGGATGTCACGAAGAAGACCCAGAAGCGGACCATCGGTCAGTTGCAGGCCCTGTTGGCCGCCATCGATGTAATCGTGGAAAAGCCGGCGCCCGTCCTCGCACAGCCGGTGTACGACCGCATGAATCTCGTCCTGGCCGTAAAGAACGCTGCCGAGAGCTTCCACGATGCGTGGTGGCCGCGCTTGGGCCTCGACTACAAGCCTGGGGTCAGCAAGGAGCACTGGAAGCGCATCTGGGCATTGAGCAGACGACTCAGTACGCCTGGCCTCGGCGACGAGTACGACAACCTAAAACCTGTCGCGGATCTGCGCAAGCAGCTTCAGGATCGGCTGTATGTGCTGCTGCAGAACCCACTCCGGTGGGACCCGGCCGAGCCGACCGACGATGCGCACAAGCAGCAAGTCTTTGATGGCCTGGCCAACGCCCTGTCCGTCAAGACCCTGGACCTCGCCACCCGCCGCGTTCGGGCCGAGCGGATGCCGGAATGGCAGTCCGCGTTCAACCAGTCCGGGCGCGGGTCCAGCTACGCGCGCGCCTCGATCATCGGCGAACGCATCTACGAACGCGCTGCGCCGATTCCTGACGTCACCCCCTCGCCGGATCGCAATTCCTTTCTGCACGAAGTGGCGGCTGTGGTGGAAAGCGTCTGCGAAGCGGTCGGCGCCAAGCTCGCGTAGTGGACGGTCACAGGCACTCTGGCAGGGGCTCGCCCCGCGCCCGAGGCTAGGCCTGCGCTTGCCTGGCGAACCGCTCCGGTGCCATCGGAGCAATCAGCGCGCGGAGCTTGGCGACCGCATCGGATGCGACATGCGGCAGGGAGGTGAAGACGACCTTCCTGCCGCCATCCAAGCTCCAGGGGCTGAACTGCTCTGCCTGCGGGATCGACGGCCGCGCAGGGTCCAGCGGGTACGCCAGTACGCCCCAAGACACCCTGCCGACTGCGGGATTGAACCGACCGAGGTACGCGGCCATCTGGTACAGATCCTCGCGCTGCGGACCATTCGGTGTGCTTGCAGATGGGTGCAGCGACTTGTACTTTGCGTCGACCACGCCTCGAACCTGGCCTCCAGCATGCAGGATCGCGTCCGGGATCAGCGTGCCCAAACCCTGGCCCGTGACGTCGCTGCGAAGCATCTTCTTGGTGGCGGCCTTCTCTCGGGTGCCGTGAGTCACAGTCAGCGGTGCTGCCGCCTTCCGCAGCACGCTGAGCACATACATCTCCCACAACTCGGCCACGTCAAGGAGGACGCCCTTCGACTCGCCACTGGCATCGACATCGGCGGCAAGACCTCTGCGGTTTGCAATCTGGCGGGAGAGTTCCGCGATGGGCGCAAAGCCCGCCGTGATCGGCGTGTAGCGAATCCGGTCGAGCTCGGCCCTCGTCGGCACGCGCGGGCGGGCACCAGTGACGGACATCAGCTGCGGGATGAGTTCCTTCGCGCGTGCCGGCATCCATTGCTCGTCTGGTACGCCAAGCCAGCGGCGCAGCACCTCGTAGGCGGCCACGATGGCGTCGGATGCAGCGTGAACCAGTGACCGCTCAGAGCGTATGGACACGACCTGGCCTCCGCCTGCAGCGATCAACCGGAGCGACGCCGAGACGTCGAGCCGTCCCCGAATCGTCGGGCCCCTCGTGGCGACGTCACGGCGCAGTGCGGGCAGCCCGTGCCGTGCTGCTTCGACAAACCCGTGAGCCCAGACGGATGCCAGCAGTTGCGCTATAAAGGATTCGTCCTCCCGCAGCTTTCCTGGTGCGTCGGTCAACACGACTGACGTTGCCTCGAACAGCCAGTTCCGCAGCGTGGCCAGGCCGAAGCGCGGCTCGATGGTCAGACTGTGTCCCTCGAATGAAAGCGAACCAACGTACCTTCCGGCCCACCAGGTGCCGTCCCATGCGCAGTAAACGACCGGCTCGTCTTCGTCACGTTGGCCGGAAACTGGAACAACGAGATCCGTGGCGCGCACGTTGGTAGCCAGCCGGCGAAGCCAAGCAGCCTCTGGGGCCGTCGGCTGCGGCGCTAGCGGCGAACAGTCGCGCGCGACGAGTCTCACTCGGTCACCGTGGGCTTGAGGAGAACCTTCGATAGCCGGTCAAGCTCCGCGTTGCGGGCGGTCGCATCGAGACCCGCCAGATACTGCTCCAACAACGGGCGCAGGGACACGTTCCACACCTGCACCACAGGCTCAAGGGCTTCGCCCTTTTTGTTCCAGAGGTAGTTCTGCTTGCGCGTCGGTTTTGGGCCGAGGAAGTTGCGCAAGAACACGACCACGTCGAGCAGATAGGTGTGCCCGATCTCGTATTGCGCGCCGAGCAGCGAGCTGTCGTGGATCTGCCTGTTCAAAGCCGCCGCTGCTGCAGCCAGCTTGCGGAAGTCCGGCTCGATGCGATCCCATTCCAGGCCCGACCTCAGATCCCCCCACTTGGCTTCCGCGGCACCAAGCAGAGCCTCGGCATCAAACGGGCACAGCAACCACAGGAAGCGGCGCCGCAGCGCGAAATCGATCTGCTCGATGGACTGGTCGATCAGATTCATTGTGCCGATCACAAATAGATCGTCCGGGATGCGCAGCTTCATCGCAGCCCCATCACCGTCGCGAGCTGGAAGTTCAATGGTCTGGTTGCGGTCCTCCAGCAACGAGAAGCACTCGCCAAGCATCCGACTCAAGTCGGTCCGGTTCATCTCGTCGAGGATCAGGACGTGAGGAAGCCGCTCCGCGCGAGGCTTCCTCTCGATATCCTCGATGAGCCGAGGCAGGTAGCCCGCCCGGTACTCGGTGCCCCCGCCGTTGGAAATGTGAAGCGCCCGGATGAAGTCCTCGTAGCTGTACGCTGGGTGCAGCTGTAATCTGTGGACGTTGTCCTGGATGGCCGCAGCAATGACGGACTGAGACTGGAAGTACCGAGCAGGCCCCATCTGGCTCAAGGCTGCGGATCGGATGACGCGCTCTGCCAGCTTCTTGGCACGGAATGTCTTGCCGGTACCTGGAGGCCCGTAGAGAACGATCTGTTTTTTGTGCTGGATGACCTCCAGCGGCGCGCCCTCAGATGCGCCTTCGCTGTCGTCGTACCAGGCCTCGACGAGCGGTGACCAGTAGAAGTCGAGCCGCTGGTTCGGGAACAACTTCTCCAGGTCGGCCCTGATGGCCAGGATCGCGCGGTCTTCGTCCTCTGGCTCGGAGTCGATCAACCCGGAGAACGCCTTGATGATCCTCCGCTTGTGGTTGCCACTCGCTATGCGCTCGAAGTGGTCCGGAAACAGCAGGTACAGCAGCATGTGCCGCAGCTGCTTGGACTCCGCATCGTCGATGCTGTCGACGAATTCCTGAAAGAGCCAGGGGTCCGCCGCCACCGCAGCCTGCCGGTCTTGAGGCAACTTCTTCCATGCGATGACGAGATCGATCAGGAAGGCAATCTCGAATGGGCGGCGGGTGTTGTAGCCCTGACCACCGCTGCCGATGCCGTTCGAGAAGGCGCTGGACACCGGATGGGAATCAGGCAGGCTGTCGCCCGCCCAGCCGAGAACCTCGTTGACGACCTGCCGCTTTCGCGTGCCACCCACGTTGGACGGGAACAGGAAGTAGACGCAGAGGACCTCTGCAGCGAGGCGAACCACCTCTGGCCCAGCCTTGCCGACCTGATCCTTGAACTTGACGATGAAGGACTGGTCGCCCTTGATGTTGTTGGCGACGAATACTTTACGGATTTGCTCCAGGGCTTCCGGGCGCCACACGGACGAACCTTCGAACAGGAGTGAGCCGTCATGCAGGAGGCAGTTGGCGCGGAACGCATCCGCCACCGGATAGATCCTGCTGGTGTCGTGTTCTGTGTGACGGGCCATCCTTCACTCTCCCTTTGCGGTACGTAGTTTGGCTCTGACCTGTGCGAACGCGCGCGTGGATTCGAGGACGCGATGGCTTCACAAAGGTAGAGAACGCGCCCGGTCTGCATGGCGGCCCCGGGTCGAAAGTCGTCAGCACCGCAACCTGTCATCGAGCACAGGAGACCAAAGCATGATTCAACGACGGATTGTGGTCGCGACCTTGGCTGTTCGAGGTGCGGTCGACCGCGACTCGCCTGTGGATGGCAGATTGGTGCGAAGTTGGTCCACGTGGTCAGCCCATGTCTGGAGCAAGTCGCGGCGTTCGGCCTGATAGGCGTGTCGGTTGTATGCAGCACGCACGCGATTGCCCGGTACGTGGGCCAAGCAATGTTCGATCACGTCGATGCTTGCGCCGGCCGCGTTGAAGTGCGGGCGCCGGTCTGAATGTGTCGTCTTTCCGCCGCTCTGAACGTGCGTTTTCTTCCTGATCCGTCTTCTTCCGATCACGGTCTCTGACGGTCTTCTTCGGAGCTGGCTTCGTCTTCTTCAGACTTGGGTGTCGGG
>JBBQJA010000091.1:0-7605 GCA_038325465.1 Hyphomicrobiales bacterium
ATGGCACGTCTGCTGGCGTCAGCGCACCCCCGTCCATCCGGCATCAGGACGAACGCTGCCCTGCCGGTCTCCTCATCTCCGCAAAACCGGCCTGACCGCAGTCAAACGTCAGGAGATTGCCACCGTCACAAGCGGTCAGAACGTCAAAAGATTGACCGTCTGGTCGGTAAAGACCAGGAACTCGATTGCGGTGAGCGTGTCCGTTCCATCGCCGGCACCGGCACCGGTCCAATCGACGGTGGCCGTCGCGCCGGACTTGGTGATGACGTAGCCAGCCCGGGTGGAAGAGAACACCGCAGAGTCCGTTCCCACGCCGCCGTTGAGCGTGTCGTCCCCTGCCCCGCCCGTCAGCCGGTCGTTGCCAGCATAGCCATAAAGCACATCGTTGCCACCGCCGCCCGCGATCCGGTTAACGCCATTGTTGCCAACAATCTGGTTGGCCAATTCATTGCCGGTCAGGTTCATCGCCGTGGTCGCCGCACTCGAGATCGCCCAGAGCTGCTCGACATGAACGCCAACGCCGAGCGTGTAACTGACGGACGAGAAGACCCGGTCAGTGCCCTGGCCGACCGCCTCGACCACACGGTCGGCTGCGTTGTCGACAAAATAGGTGTCGTTGCCATTGTAGCCGTAGAGAAGATCGGCCCCGCCGCCGCCATTGAGTACATTGGCACCGTTGTTGCCCACGATCTGGTTGGCAAATTCATTGCCGGTCAAATTGATGGCCTGGGTGCCACCGCTGTTGGTGGTCCACAGCTGTTCGACATGCACACCCGCGCCCAGCGTGTAACTCACAGCGGAAAAAATCCGGTCAGTGCCCTGGCCGACCGCCTCGACCACACGGTCGCCAGCATTGTCGACAAAATAGGTGTCGTTGCCGTTGTAGCCGTAGAGAAGATCGGCCCCACCGCCACCATTGAGCACATTGGCCCCGTTGTTGCCGACAATCTGGTTGGCAAAGCCGTTGCCGGACAGGTTGATGGCAGCCGTGCCGGCGCTGTTGGTGGTCCAGAGCTGTTCGACATGGGATGTGGCGGCAAGCGAATAGTTGCCTGCGGAATAGATTGCATCGACACCGCCATTGAGCCCTTCAAAGACCTGATCGGTGGTCCTTTCCACGAAATAGACATCGTTGCCGCCATAACCGAACATCCGGTCGGCCCCGCCTTTGCCGTCGATGCGGTTGGCGCCGTTGTTGCCGATGATAGTGTTGACAAAATTGTTGCCCGTCAGATTGATGGCGTTCGTCGTGGCTGCGGACAGGACGCGCAGGTTTTCGATTTCACTGGTCGCGACCATCGTGTAGCTGATCGTCGTCAGGATGGTATCATTGCCGCCACCTGCAAGCTCAACGACAATATCGCCAACACTGTCCACGATATAGGTGTCGTTGCCGCCGAGCCCGGTCATGCTGTCGCCGCCGCGACCGCCATTGAGCCGGTTGTCGGCCGAATTGCCAATGAGAACGTCATTGCCGCTGCCACCGTTGGCGTTCTCGATCCGCGAGCGCAGATCATTGCCGAACTGCATGGCGTTGGCGATATTGCCACGGGCGAACACTTGAACACCCAAATGCGCCAGTTGCGAGGTTGAGAAATTCGACCACTCGCCCGGCCGAAGGTCGATAACTTGATTGTTCGTGTAGTTGGAAAAATCGTATGTGTCGATGCCGCCGCCATCCCAGATCGTCGTCAGGATACGCGCGTTCTGAGAGGCGGGCGTGGTGAGATTGCCATCCCGCGTGTCCGTCGTCGTCATCTGGCCGGATGTGTTGAACCTGTAAACCGTATCGCCCGGGTTGGAGCCCGCGCCGAAGTTGGCTCCGTAAAGATATTGCAGCGCCGCGATATCGAGCATCATCCACGACCAGGGATAGTCGGGCCGCGTGATGTCGACTGACGGATCGAAGCTGGTCTGATCATCCCCGACATACAACTTGTAGGTCATGATCGAGAATTCCTGGCTGTCGAACTGCGTGGGCAGCTTCGGCGCCGTACGGCCGACCGTCGGTTCGGCGAAGGCATTGCCGTTTGCATCGACGAACCGGTTGGCCTGGACGTAAATTGGCTGCTCGGCATGGCCGTGCTTGAGGCCGAGCGCGTGGCCAAACTCGTGCAGCAGACCCGCAGCATTGGCAAAGCTGCCGGGTATCGGGGCATCATAGGCGTTGCGGATGTACCAGGTGTCTCCTGCCGCCCGCCAGTTCAACTGGAACGGATCGGGCACTGCCGCTTCCGCCGACCGGCCGCCGCCGGGGCCGTGCGCGGCATAGGTTTCCCCCAAGCCGTTGATCCCGTAGCCGTAGTCGATGCTGTCGGCAATGGCGAAGCGGAAGACGACGGGAGCATCCTGACCGAGGACGGCGCTGTCCTTGAAGTTAACGGGAATGAAGCCTTCGAGCGACTCGACAGCCGCCACGATCTGAGATTGCTGCAGGGCATTGAAAGCCTGGAAGCCAGTCACGCTCTCATAGTCGTAGCCGAGATAGCCGTTGGAATTTCCAGGGTTGACCGAAGTAAATTCGGCGCTGCCGGTCGGGAAGGAAAACCCCCAGTTGGTCTCGCCCCAGTGCCAGCCCCACAGAATCCCGTCGAGCGCTGAATTGGTCGGACTGGTCTGAACGAGATTTCGTGGAATATGCGCGAATGGCATCGTCGCTCTCCATACCTGGCGGGACCGACACCCGCGTCTACGTTGAAGGTAGGTTATACTCGGTTGTCCTCCATAACAATGCCCTGGACCGAAAATTAGACTTTGGCGTGAAAATCGAAATGTTTGGAGCCGTCGTTCAAAGCAATTCATCTCTCTGTTTTCGGAGGTATCTGCTCGCAGAGCGAACTTGAAATGCTGCCCCTTGAAGACCGCTGAGGCCGGTCTTCCGGCGTTCAGGCTCGACGCGATCTTCGCCCGGCTCAAGGCGGCAGGACAGTTATCGCCGCCGCGCGCGGTCGCCACCGGGCCGGGCGTTCTGGGCAGGCCATCGATCGCAAACCCACATGCCAAGGCGCATCCCGGGTCTGCCTTTCGCCGTCAGGCAAAGCCTTCAGGGATAAAGCCGCGCCTTGTCCCAGGCGACAGAGCTGTCCCCGGCGCGGGTGAATCTCACCCGGTCGTGCAAGCGGAAGGGCCGGTCGTGCCAGAATTCGATGGAGTGCGGCAAAATCCGGAAGCCCGACCAGTGCGGCGGGCGCGGGATCTCTCCGACAGCGTGGCGGGCGGTGTAATCGGCGACCGCCTTTTCGAGCGCGAAACGGCTTTCAAGCGGGCGTGACTGGCGCGATGCCCAGGCACCGATGCGGCTGCCACGCGGGCGGGACGCGTAATATGCGTCGGCTTCCGCCTCGTTGACAATCTCAACCGGACCCCTGATCCGCACCTGGCGGCGCAGCGTCTTCCAATGAAAGCACATCGCTGCCTTCATCGACCCCAGGATTTCGGTGCCCTTGGCGCTTTCGAAATTGGTGTAAAAGACGAAACCCCGCTCATCAAGACCCTTGAGCAGCACCATCCGGACATCAGGCAGGCCATCGGCATCCACGGTTGCCAGCGCGAGCGCATTGGGATCGTTGGGTTCAGAGCGGGTTGCCTCGTCCATCCACTCGGCAAAGATCCGGTAGGGCTCGCCAGCTTCGGTGAAGTCACCACTCGTTAACCCTGTATCTGTCATAGTTGGTCCCCATGTCGATGCCATCCAAGGCCACAGCTAGATGGGTCAGGTTGCAAACGCAGTCAAGCCGGAAGTGAGAGCGAGGCAAAGCCGCCGCCCCGCCCGCGCTACCTTGCGCCCTGCGGCGGGTCTGCTGCTCGCCCTCCTGGCGATGACGGCGACAGGATGCGCGCACACCGATCCGCTCGCAGCCCTGAGCGTCGATCCGGTCACAACCGCCACCATCATGCCGCTGAGCGCTGACGCCAACATGCTGGCCGACGAAGCAGCCATCGCCGACGCGCTGTCGGAAGGTGCCTTCACTGAACCGCTCCCGTGGTCCAATCCCTCGACCGGCTCGTCCGGCGTCATCTCGGCGGTCGCCAATGCCGCCGATGGCGGCTGCCGCGATTTCCGCACCACCCGGCACGCCTTCGACGGAATCGCGCTGTTTGAGGGTCGCGCCTGCCCCGCCGCGTCGGGCGGCTTGCGCATCGACCGTTTCGGCAGAACCGAGGGCTGATCCCGACAGCCTCGACGATCGCGCAGCCATACACCGATGGTTAGCAAATGGTGGCTAAACTGCGTTACCGTTTACTGTCGGGATTGTAACATGCGTAGCCCCTATTCGGTGCTCGGCGTCCGCAAGGACGCTGGGCCTCACGACATCAAAGCCGCCTACCGGCGCCTGGCGAAAACCTGGCATCCGGACCAGAACCGTGACGATCCGCAGGCGGGCGACCGCTTTGCTGACATCGCGCTGGCCTATCATCTGCTCAGCGACCCGGAGTTGCGCTCTCGCTTTGACCGAGGCCAGATCGACGCCCGGGGCCGCAAGGCCGCCAAACCGCAACGCGGCTTCTCGATGAGCGCCTTTGCAGCCTTCGGAGAAGCCTGGCGCACCCGGCCGACACGGGCTCCCAAAGACCCTCCGGCAGACGCGGCGCGCAGGGACGATGCGGGATCGGCCGAAGCCGGGTTCGAAGACATGCTCGACCACATTTTCGGTGAGGAAGCACGCCGTCGGCGCGTCGACGATGCACCCTCGATGGGCGAAAATGCATCGGCACCCGCTGGCGAAAGCGATCCCGATCCGCTCTCGGCGCTCGACGTCCTGTTCGAGCGCTGGAAGGCGCGCGGGTCCCGTCAGGCAAGAACACCCGAACACCCTTCACCCGAGATCGAAGTGGTGATCGACCTGTCGACCGCCATCGTCGGCGGCTCTGTTCCTGTCGCGTACGGCGACGGGCTGCGGGGTGCGGTCCGGGTTCCCGCGCTTACAGCGGACGGGGAACTCATCGAGATGACGACAGAGGAGGGTCCTGATCGCTGTGTTCGGGTCCGCCACCGGGCGCCCGGAGGCCTGCGCATCATCGGGGCGGACCTGCATGCCGACCATGTCGTCGATCTCGCCGATGCGGTGCTTGGCGGAAAAGTGGTGCTTGTCCTTCCCGACGGCCAGGTCCGGATCGACCTGCCGGAATGGTCTGATGGCCGGACGCCGTTCGTCGTGCCTGGACGCGGTTGCCCGCGTGCTGCCGGTGGGCGCGGCGACCTCCATGTCCATCTGCGCATCGTGCTGTCCGAAAAGCCCGACGGCGACCTCATCAACGAGATGCGCGGACGCCGGAAGGCCTGGTATGTCTAACGGCCAGCCACGGGGTCGCCCACAGTCAAAACCGGGTGCCTTCACGATGTCCGCCTCATCCTTTTCCCCCCCTCATCGGCGGCTTGTAAGCAAAGGCACGCTGTGCCATAGCGACCGCAAAGAATTCCAAGGAGACACTCATGGCTGACACTTCCGGTCTGATGAGAGGCAAGCGCGGCCTCATCATGGGCGTCGCCAACAACCGCTCGATCGCCTGGGGCATTGCCAAATCCTGCGCCGCAGCCGGTGCCGAACTGGCGCTCACTTATCAAGGTGAGGCGCTGAAAAAGCGGGTCGAGCCGCTGGCGCGCGAACTCGGCGCGGTTGTTGCCGGGCATTGCGACGTGACCGATCTCGACAGCATCGATGCTGTCTTCGCCACGCTTTCAGAAACCTGGGGCAAACTTGATTTCGTGGTTCACGCCATCGCCTTTTCGGACAAGGACGAACTGACCGGCCGTTATGTCGAGACCAGCCGCGAAAACTTCAACCGCACCATGGAAATTTCGGTCTTTTCGCTGACAGCCGTCGCCAAGCGCGCCGAACCGCTGATGACGGACGGCGGATCGATTCTCACGCTTACTTACTATGGTGCGGAGAAGGTGATGCCGCATTACAATGTCATGGGGGTCGCAAAGGCGGCGCTCGAGGCGAGCGTGCGCTACCTCGCCGTCGATCTCGGCGGTGGCGGCATCCGCGTCAACGCAATTTCTGCTGGTCCGATCAAGACGCTCGCCGCCTCAGGTATCGGCGACTTCCGCTATATCCTGAAATGGAACGAGTACAACTCGCCGCTCAAGCGCACCGTGACCATCGACCAGGTCGGCGATTCCGCGCTCTATCTGCTCTCCGATCTCTCACGCGGCGTGACCGGCGAGATCCACCATGTCGATTCTGGCTACCATACGGTCGGAATGAAGGCCGTGGATGCGCCCGACATCAGCGTCGTCAAGGACTGATGAGTGCGGGTGGGAGGTCGCGCTCCGCCAGGCGCTTTTTCGGCGCACTGGTCTGGCAGTCCTCAAACAGCGTAAAGAGTGCATTCGGCTGCCGGCCGGTTTTCCATCGGAGTTCGATTGATGCCTGACCTGACCATGTTCGTGATTCGACACGGCCAGACGGACTACAACCGCGATGCCCGGCTGCAGGGATCGCGCGACATCGCGCTCAACGACACGGGCCGGACCCAGGCCGCACAGAACGGACGCAGCCTCGCCTCACTTCCGGCGTTTGATGCCGAACTCTTCGACTGGGTGGCCAGTCCGCTCGGACGCACCCGCGAGACGATGGAACTGGTCAGGGCACATGCCGGGCTCGCACCGGGCGCCTACCGGACAGATCCGCTGCTGATCGAGCTCTCCTTCGGCGATTGGGAAGGATCCACGCTCGCCGAATTGGAAGCGTGCACGCCGGGCCTCATCCGCAATCGCGATCTGGACAAATGGGATTTTCGTCCGCCCGGAGACAGGGCCGAAAGCTACGAAATGATGGCCAGGAGGATCGATGCCTTCCTGAAGACGGTCACCCTGCCCACGGTCTGCGTTGCCCATGGCGGCACCATCCGGGCGATATTCAACCGCATCGGCAGGATTTCCGGCCAGGAGGCCGCGATGATGGATGTCCCCCAGGACCAGATTCTGGCCATCGCCGGCGACCGGCTCCATTGGATCTGACCTGACGACCGCAATCGCAGGAAGATCTCATGCGTACGCGAATTGGTTTGGACATACATCCTTGAGATGGTAATCTGATCACCTTCGGTTGCAAAGACGGCAGGCCATGGGGCTCATGAAAACCGGGGCGTTTGCCGTAGCGATGGTGGCTGCGACATCCGTTCTGGCTGAGGACGAACGGCGGGTGCCCGCCAACAAGACCACGGAAATCGGCTTCATCGCGGTCTGGATCGAAGGCACGTGTGAGAACACCGGCAAGATCTACGGCAAGGTCGTCACGCCGCCAAAGCATGGCAAGGTGGTGTTTGTCTGGACCACGTCGAACGGCAACAGTATCCCGTCCGCGTGCCGAAACCTGATGAAGGGCACGAGCGTGCGGTACACGCCCAATTCCGGCTATCGTGGGCCGGACAGCTTCGTGGTCACCTATCAGATTCCGCGCTACGAGAATGACGGCACGCCCAACAGCACGCGCGCACGGGTCGATGTGGTGGTCGACTAGTGGATTGGGTTTGACATTTGGTACCCATTTCCAGCGTGTCCAAAACCAAATGTCAAACTCATAAAATCCACTAGAATCATAAGCTTACTAGTGGTTTCTCTGATTCCAACATTTGCGCTGGAAGGTGCGGCAACGG
>JBBQJA010000092.1:0-7525 GCA_038325465.1 Hyphomicrobiales bacterium
GGCGCGAACTCAACCAGATCCCACAGATTGCCGAACGGATCTGAAAACACTGCAACGGTGCCATAGTCATGGGTCTGAGGCGGGCGGACAAAAGCGACACCTTTGGCCTGCATCGCCGCGTAGTCACGCTCAAACGCATCCGTCCCGAGAAAAAGGAACACCCGGCCACCGGCCTGATTGCCGACGGCGGCTTCCTGCGCCGGCGTTGAGGCCCGGCCCAGCACCAGCGAAGCACCGCAGCCTCCAGGCGGCGCAATCACCACCCAACGCTTGGTCTCTTGCGGCCGGGCCACGTCTTCGACAAGCGTGAAATTGAGAACGCCGACGTAAAAGCTGATCGCTGCTTCATAATCCGGCACGACAAGCGTGACATGGGTAATAGCCTGGCGCATCCTTGACGGCTTGGCGCTCAGAACGGGATGTCGTCGTCGAGATCGCGGGAAGACGCGCCGCCGCTCGACGAACGCTCGCCGCCCGGGGAGGTCGATGGGCCGCCATAATCGCCGCCGTAGTCCGGTCCACCCGAAGGTGCCACTGTTCGGTTTCCGCCGCCGGCCGTGGTGCCGCCGCTATCGCGTCCGTCGAGCATGGTCAGATTGCCGTTGAAACCCTGCAGCACGACCTCCGTCGAATATTTGTCCTGGCCAGACTGATCTGTCCATTTCCGGGTCTGCAACTGGCCCTCCACATAGACCTTTGCGCCCTTCTTCAAATATTGCTCGGCAACTTTGCACAGGCCCTCGTTGAAGATCACCACCCGGTGCCACTCGGTCTTCTCGCGGCGTTCGCCCGAATTCTTGTCGCGCCAGCTTTCCGACGTCGCAACCGAAAGATTGGCGATCGGTCGCCCGTCCTGGGTTCGACGGATCTCGGGGTCCGCTCCCAGATTGCCGATCAAGATGACCTTGTTGACGCTTCCCGCCATGTTCCTAACCTTTCCCATAAGGCCCGCCGCGTCGCGCGCGGGAGCACAGTTCAGGCGCGCTGCCGCACGCCCCGTCCATCAGCTGCGCAGTCTACAGGAACGCCCGCCGCCCAAGGCCTGGAGCGTGGTCAATCCACAACTGTTTTTTGTTCTTTCTTTGTTCTATTGTTTCTCGTAAACCGAGTCAAGAGAGTCGAACCCGCAAGCGGAGTAGGATATGGAGCTGTGAATCGGCGGTGCCTGTCTCTCGACTTTGCGCCTCCGCCCATTATGTTCCAGTGTTGCCTGAATACCGGCGTGCCGGCCTATCCGAGGCATCTTCCAATCCCAGAGCGGCACAGCCATGAGCGAACGCAACTTCATCTCAATCCGCGGCGCCCGCGAGCACAATCTCAAGGGCGTGGATCTCGACCTGCCGCGCAACAGCCTGATCGTGATGACAGGCCTGTCGGGTTCGGGCAAATCCTCGCTCGCATTCGACACGATCTACGCGGAAGGTCAACGCCGCTATGTCGAGAGCCTGTCGGCCTATGCGCGGCAGTTTCTCGAGATGATGCAGAAGCCTGATGTCGATCAGATTGACGGGCTGTCACCGGCGATTTCCATTGAGCAGAAGACCACCAGCCGAAATCCACGTTCGACGGTCGGCACGGTCACGGAAATCTACGACTATCTGCGGCTGATGTTTGCCCGGGTCGGCGTGCCCTATTCGCCCGCCACCGGTTTGCCGATTGAAAGCCAGACCGTAAGTCAGATGGTGGACCGCGTGATGGCGCAGGAGGAAGGCACGCGGCTCTACATCCTCGCCCCGATTGTGCGTGGTCGGAAGGGCGAGTACCGGAAGGAACTTGCCGACTTCATGAAAAAGGGGTTCCAGCGGGTAAAGGTTGATGGCCAGTACCACGAGATCGCCGACGTTCCCGCACTCGACAAGAAGTACAAGCACGACATTGATATCGTCGTTGACCGCGTCATTGTGCGCCCTGACATCTCAGCCCGCCTGGCCGACAGTCTGGAGACTTGCCTCAAGCTTGCCGATGGACTTGCGGTGGCGGAATTCGCCGATCGCCCCTTGCCGGAAGCCGAGACCAGCGAAGGTGGCTCGGCCAACAAGTCCAAGAATGAAACCCATGAGCGGCTGCTGTTCTCGGAAAAGTTCGCCTGCCCGGTATCGGGGTTCACGATTTCGGAGATAGAGCCGCGGCTGTTTTCCTTCAACAATCCCCACGGTGCCTGCCCGACCTGCGACGGCCTCGGCAGTCAGCAGAAGATCGACGAGGCTCTGATCATTCCGGAGCCGCACCGGACGTTGCGCGACGGTGCGGTGGCACCCTGGGCCAAGTCGTCCTCTCCTTATTATACCCAGACGCTTGAAGCGCTCGGCAAGCATTTCGGCTTCAAGATGGGTGACCGCTGGGCTGACCTTCCGATCAAGGGGCAACAGGCGATCCTGCAGGGAACCGAGGTGAAGATCGACTTCAAGTATGACGATGGTCTTCGCTCCTACACCACCGCCAAGACCTTCGAGGGCATCATCCCCAATCTGGAGCGACGCTGGAAGGAGACCGACAGCGCCTGGGCGCGTGAAGAGATCGAGCGCTTCATGTCGGCCGCCCCCTGCCCGGCCTGCAACGGTTACAAGCTCAAGCCCGAGGCGCTTGCGGTCAAGATCGGCGGCCGCCATATCGGCGAAGTCACGGAACTGTCGATAAGCGCTGCCAACCAGTGGGTGCTGGACCTGCCCGCCCACCTTACCGACAAGCAGAACGAAATTGCGGTGCGTATCCTCAAGGAGATCCGCGACCGGCTGAAATTTCTCAACGACGTTGGCCTCGATTATCTCACCTTGTCGCGCAATTCCGGCTCATTGTCAGGTGGCGAAAGCCAGCGAATCCGTCTCGCTTCCCAGATCGGCTCGGGCCTCACCGGGGTTCTCTACGTTCTCGACGAGCCTTCGATCGGTTTGCATCAACGGGATAACGCGCGACTTCTCGATACGCTCAAGCACCTGCGCGACATCGGCAACACGGTGATCGTGGTCGAGCATGACGAGGACGCGATTCTGACCGCCGACTATGTGGTCGATATCGGTCCTTTCGCGGGCATCCATGGTGGTGAAGTGGTTGCTCAGGGCTCGCCAGCCGACATCATGGCCCACCCGCGGTCTCTCACGGGCAAATATCTGTCGGGTGAACTTGAGGTCGCCATTCCCGCCGAACGGCGCAAGCCCAAGAAAAAGAAGGAATTGCGCGTCATCGGCGCCCGCGGAAACAATCTCAAGAATGTCTCCGCCTCCATTCCGCTCGGCGTCTTCACTGCGGTGACTGGCGTGTCGGGTGGCGGCAAGTCCACCTTCCTCATCGAAACGCTGTACAAATCCGCCGCCCGCCGCATCATGGGCGCGCGTGAAAATCCGGCCGAGCACGACCGCATCGACGGTTTCGAGCATATCGACAAGGTCATCGACATCGACCAGTCGCCGATCGGCCGCACGCCGCGGTCAAATCCGGCCACCTATACGGGTGCCTTCACCCCAATTCGAGACTGGTTCGCAGGCCTTCCCGAATCCAAGGCGCGTGGATATCAACCCGGCCGCTTCTCGTTCAACGTCAAGGGTGGTCGTTGCGAAGCCTGCCAGGGCGATGGCGTCATCAAGATCGAGATGCATTTCCTGCCCGATGTCTATGTCACCTGCGATGTCTGCCACGGCAAGCGCTACAACCGCGAAACCCTTGATGTCGCCTTCAAGGGAAAATCGATCGCCGACGTACTTGACATGACGGTGGAGGAAGGGGTCGATTTCTTTGCCGCAGTGCCCGCTGTGCGCGACAAGCTTGAAACGCTCAAGCAGGTGGGTCTGGGGTATATCAAGGTGGGCCAACAGGCCAACACGCTCTCGGGCGGTGAGGCCCAACGGGTCAAGCTGGCGAAAGAGTTGTCAAAGCGCTCCACCGGACGAACGCTCTACATCCTCGACGAGCCGACGACGGGCCTGCATTTCCACGATGTGGCAAAGCTCCTCGAAGTGCTGCACGAGCTCGTCAACCAAGGCAATTCGGTGGTGGTGATCGAGCACAATCTGGAAGTCATCAAGACCGCCGACTGGGTGATCGATCTCGGACCCGAAGGTGGCGACGGCGGTGGCGAGATCGTGGCAGAGGGCACGCCCGAAGACATCGTCAAGGTCGCCCGCAGCTATACCGGGCGGTTCCTCAAGCAGCTTCTCGCCCGCCGCCCGGGTGCCAAACGCGAAGCCGCCGAGTGAAGCCAGCGCCTGCATCCGACATTGCAAAAGCGGTCCCTGCTATTGATAATTTGATCGGATGCACGACGTTTTGGTTGCGCTGTTTGGCAAGGAATGGTTTCTGGCAGCCGATCTGTCCGGCCAGCGCCTTCGCAGACAGGTCCATATCGTGCTTCGAAACGAAACATTCGGCTTTTCGAACGAAGTGCCTCGGGGCCGGGGCATTTGGTTTTGGAGTGGCGGAACATGAACGTGAATGCGGCAATCGAGTTCGCGACGCTGAAGCAGGTAGATTGGTTCACCAATCGCCGACTGCCAAAGCCCATCGGCAACATCCGTCTGCTGAAGCCGAGGAGCGCCACTTCGCTATCCTTGAAGAGCCATTCCATAATAACTCATGTACGGCCTCCGGCAAACTCGACACGGTTCACTGAAACGCGCCCACCCAGACTACCGGCTGCAGTGCCGAGCCCATCCTAACGTGACGGTAAGGGCCATTCCTCCAAGGCAGGCTTGGGTTTCAGACTAGAGTCGAAAAGCCCGGTATAGGCCCAGATCCACATCCATTCCTCTGCCCCCGGCAGTTTTTCCATGAGCCGTTCATAATCGACCGTGATGAACCAGACGACGAACAGATAGCGGTCACGACGCGCGATGCGGACGAGATCGCGCACATACTCACGCTGTTCTGCCACGTCGCCGGGCAGGGTGACATCCAGGTTCGGCAGATCTGCTGTCTGCGTTGGATGCCCGGTTTCGCACATTGCCAGCGGCTTTGTCGTATATGACCGCACCCAGTCGAGAGGTTCGAGCCACTGCATCGGCGGTGGTGGAAGAGGTGGAGCGCCGAAGAGCTTGACTGCCGCATCGGCGGCATAGGGGTAAAAGCTGAGGCACATGAAGTCGCTCGCCTCGACCGCCGGCCGCACCTGCTCGGCGACGCGTGGATCGCGCAGCGATTGCAACCCCAACTCGATTCCCACCTTGACCCCTGGGTGGCTCTGCTTCAGTGCCGCCACCGCCGCAAGATAGAGCCTCTCGAACGCGGGCCAAGCAGCCGGCACGCGGAGGGACATTTCGCTGACCTCGATCCCAATGTTGACATAGGCCGGACGAAACATGTCGATGTTGCGACGGAGATAGGCGATATAAGCCGCGACAACGGCCGGGTCGTCGAACGGCTTGCCGCGCACCCCCCTGGGGTGAAGTATGGGCCGGTCTTCACTGGCACCGCATTGTGGCGCAAGGGTTTCGCGATCGTTGTGGGTCGGTGTCATCGCCAGATAGACTGTCTGCCCGGCAGGAATGCGCCGCCGTACCTGTGCCCAGCTTTCCTCCATCCACGCGGGATAGGGCTCGCCCTTGATCACCTCGGCCCACGGAAGGCAATTGTCCATGTGGATGGCGAAGAAGTTCGCATGGCGCCCGATGATGTCGTGTACCCGATCCTCGCTCTCGGAGGTGAGGTCGTAGGGAAAGGCTGTGAAGCCGAACAACGGCTCCTGCGCCCTCACGCTCCCCGCATTCCCGAGCCAGGCTATCAGTGCAAAAGCCGCTATCAGCCCCGCCCAGAACGGTCGAAAGCGATTGCCGCAGGCACTAGACGTCATGGCCGCCCTCTTTTCGGAACATCACCGACACGAACGTGTATTCCAGACCCTCCCACACCACGGGCCGATCGGCAACGTCCGGCACCGGGCCACTCTGCTCCAGCCGGAAGCCGTGCTTGGCCGACTCGTCGATCAGATAGTGCAACTGCTTTCGATCGAGCACGGTCCAGGGCATCCCGAACAGGTCAGGCCCTTTGGCGACGGGCTCGGGCCAGTAATCCGTCGACACGAAAAGGGCGCCACCGGGACGCAGCAACCGCGAAGCCTCGGCCAGGAAAGCCGGTATATCCACACCGTGCTCCACCACGGAAAGCGCCACCACTACATCGGCGCAGCCATCGGCAAACGGGGTTTTGAGCAGGCTGCAGCGCCGCAACCTGAAAGGCACCCGCCTGCCACGCAGCGCCCTGCGCGCTTGCACGGCCCGATCGAGGAGCGTGATCGACACGTCGACACCGATCAGCCGCGTGAATCCCATCGCACTCAGGAACCGCAGTCCATGCAGCCCGCCACAGCCGAGATCGATGATCAGTGCATCCCGCGGCAGCGGGTCTATCTGCGCTGCAAGTCGGGTGAGATCCCAATTCTTTTCGGGAAGACCGTGGTTCGGCAGCTTCTTTCGCCGCAGTTCCTTTGTCGCTTCGCCTATCTCTTCCCAACTTTGAAGCACCTCAATCATCTATTCGAATTCCCATCCCAAAGGTCTCCCCCTGTTTCGTAAACACGATAGGCAGACCTGCCAACACCTATCGTTGAAGAGTTGTAACCGGGAAAAATCTCACTGTTTATTTCTAATTGTACATAACGCCCATCCATCATTGTGATCCAGCCAGAACCATCTTGATAAGAGCATCTCCAATTATCCAGTCCGAAGACTTCGCAATTTTCATATCGCGACACCAAACCACCTACATTACGCAGAACCATTTGTCCTTCAATGCGATAGGCCTGCGGCGCTTCAATCCGCCAAGCTGTAAGCTGCCCAGTATTTGAGTCGGTCTGGCGAGACATTCCAAAAACGCGGACCTGATCCCGCGGCCACACATCTACCGTTGCGGCAATCAACCACGCGACGATGTAGATACCGATTATTTTAGCTAGTAGGTTCATGACTTTAAGAAAGAGTTAGGCCCAAAAGTTGGTGACGGCGTGATCAGGCGGCAGTTTGAAGTTGCTTGATCCCGTCCTTGAAAGCAATCCCCTGGATCACTTCTGGCAGACGGTTTGGCCCTGAGAACCCGATTCAAAAGTTTTTCAAACATGGCAATGCCTTGCCAGACGCCGCACCATAGCTGGAATAGTCCGATACAAACCCGTCCCGATTGACGGCGGCCACCACGACCTGTCTTGTGTCATTGGTCCAGTCATCGGCATTGACATCGAAGTTTCCTGCCTGCGAATTACCTGCCGATTTGACAATCGTCATGCCCAGACCGCCGCGTCCGTCATCAACTGCGGTGGCGATCGACGCCTCGATCGCGTTAAAGCGGGCGGCGTTGTAACCATTGCCGAATTCGCTGTTTAGATCATTGGCGACGCCTTGGCTGATATTGGCCACATCGGCCAAAGCATCGATGGCGGCACTGGAAATCGCTTCGATGATTTCCATCAGCCAGGCGTCAGAGATCGGGGTCGCGGTGCGATAGCCGACCAGATTGGTGTCATAGGCCACGCCCACAGCACCGGTGCCGTTGGCCGCAGCCCCGATGATCCCTGCCACCGCCGTCCCGTGCGCCTCCGTCGGGG
>JBBQJA010000093.1:0-7486 GCA_038325465.1 Hyphomicrobiales bacterium
CCCGCCAGCATCCGCAGCGTCGTGGATTTGCCGCAGCCCGAAGGGCCGACGAGCACCGTGAATTCATGCTCCGCCATCGACAGGTCTATGCCGTGCAGCACTTCAACCGACCCATATCGCTTGATCAGCTTTTCCAGTCGAATGGTCGGCATCGAATCCTCACTCCCCGTGCAAGAAGCATTCTGTATACAAACTATATTGTAAATATCCAAAATTGCCTTGGCCGGCTTTATCTGCTAGGCATCCCGCACAGACCCCCGGATCAGGCACCTAGGCCCATGACACCAGACGGCAAGAAAACTTCTGCCCCGCAACGGGGCTCTACCGTTCAGCGAATCGAGACGACCCTGACCGAGGAAATTGCCGCAGGGATTCTGGCGCCCGGTGATCGCATCGACGAGGTTAAGCTGACGGAACGATTCGGCGTCTCGCGAACGCCCGTCCGCGAAGCCCTGACGCGTATGGTGGCCCATGGCGTGCTCAGCCCAGGCGAGAAGCGCGGTGTGCGCGTGGCCGAATATTCCCGAGCCGAATTGGCGCAAATGTTTGAAGCAATGCATGAAATCGAGGCGACCTGCGCCCGGATCGCGGCCCAGCGTCTGACGCTTCTGTCGCGGGTGGAGATAGAGGCGGCGCAGGAAGGCTGCACCGCCGCCGCCGAGGCTGGTGACCGGATCGCCTATCTGCACGCCAACGAGACGCTGCATCTGGCGATCTACCGCGCAACCGGGAACCCCTACATGGCCGAAATCGCCATCGAGTTCCGCCGCCGCACCGGTCCTTTTCGAGCCAAGAAATTCGCGACGCATGCTGACCTTCTAGCTTCGGCCCATAGCCATGCGGAGTTGATTTCGCTGATCTTCTCGGAGGATTCGGACGCCGCCTCCAACGGCATGCGCGCCCATATGGCCGAGAGTTTCCGGGCGACGCTGGCCGCAAATTGACCAAAGCGGGCTTTTCGGCTTGCGTTTGTATACATAAATGTCATTTTGCATGCAGATGTGAATCACTGCGGACGGAGACCCCGATGGGCGTGCAAGAAACCAAGATCTACCCGATCAACACCGGCTGGCTCGAAGCCGACCTTGGCACCTACATCTTCTGGAAGGGGCCCGCGGGAAAGAAGATCTGGAACCCGGTATATTGCCACTACGTCGACACCGGCACCCACAAGATCCTGATCGACACGGGCCTGTGCGACGAAGCACGCGCGACCAAGTATCACCACAAATGCGACAAGCGCGGCTGTCTGCAGGTGCATGAACATCTGGAGCAGAAACTCGGCGTCCATCCCGACGAAATCGACGCCATCGTCTTCACCCATCTGCATTGGGACCATGTGCAGAACATGAAGCAGTTCAAGAACGCGCGATACATCGCGCCCAAGGCCGAGATCGAAATGGCCTACAACCCGCTGCCACTGTACTACCGCACCTATGAAAGCGGCTATCTGGGGATCGAGCCCGCTTATGCTGGCTGCGTCTTCGAGGCCGTCGAGAATGAATGCGAGGTTCTGCCCGGTATCACGATGTTCCACACGCCGGGCCATTCTGTCGGCCACATGGCCGTGACGGTCGCCACCAGCGCAGGCGACATCGTAATTGCAGGCGATGCGATCTTCCAAGAGCGCAACATGGAGCCCAACCCCGACGAAGGCTGGCGTTATTGGGTGCCGGCAAGATTCGTGAACAGTTACGAGGGCTGGAAATCGGTGGAGGAGTTGGACAAGCGCGCGGACTACGTGCTGCCCTGCCACGACAAGGTCGCCAATGCGCGCTCCGATGTGTTTCCCTACGAGGGGATGCCCATTCGCAAGCGCCGTCAAGTGATCCCGGGCCTGCAGTTCTACTTCGGGGACATGCCCTCAGGTGCCGTCGACAAGGCTGTTCCGGCCCTGACCCGTGCCGAGGCTGAAGCCTATCTTGCAAGCCTCGTGAACCCCAAGGACATGGCCGAGCACTAGGGCGTGGTACAACAGATCGACACGCTGCAAGAGGTTGCGCACCGATACGGTGCGATCGTCCTCGACCAGTGGGGCGTGCTACATGACGGCAGCGCGCCTTACTGCAACGCGATCGCCTGCCTGACTGACTTAAAGCGGGCGGGTCTGCGCTTGGCGGTGCTGTCAAATTCCGGCAAACGGGCCGAGCCGAATGCAGCGCGGATCACGGCGATGGGGTTCGATGCGGAGCTGTTCGATGTGGTCATGACCTCTGGGGAGGCCTTGTGGTTGGACTTGGCCCAGGGTCGGGTAGAGGCGCGCAGCTTCTGCCCGATCGAGCGCGACATCGGTGACGGCGCCGCATGGGCAAAAGGGCTGGACATCGCCCTGACCGATGATCCGGCACAGGCGGATGCGATCCTGCTGATGGGTTTGCCGGACGGTGCCGATCCCGCGCAGTACCACGATTTCACAACAATCGCGCGGGTCCGCGACATTCCGGTGCTCTGCACCAACCCCGACCGCGCCTCTCCGCGCGCAGGGGGCGTCACTGTGGTCTCCCCCGGAACGCTGGCCCATGATCATGCGGATCGAGGCGGACGGGTGGAGTTCTACGGCAAGCCTCATCTGCCTGTATTTTGCGCAGTGGAGGCGGCCCTCGGCTTGCCGCCCGAGAGGCTCTTGATGGTTGGCGACAGTCTGGAACACGACATTGCCGGTGCCAAAGGCGCTGGATGGGACGCGTTGTTCATCGCAGGCGGCCTTCACGCTGCCGCCTTCACCGGAACAGAGCCGCCGGGCAAGGTCATCGCGCGGCTGGCTCGGACAGAAGGCACGGCGCTTCCAGACTTCACCCTGCCGGAGCTTTGCTGATTTATGATTGATTTACCTCCGGAGTTCGCCGCCTTTCGCGCTCTGTCTGCCCGACTTGGGCAAGACCCGCTGCGGGTGCAGGGGCCTGGAGGCAACACCTCTCTCAAGGCCGCCGGGGTGATGTGGATCAAGGCCTCTGGCATTGAGCTGGCCAATGCCGAAACGACCGATATCTTCGTGGCCATAGACCGTGCCGCCGCCGTGACCGAGGCACTTGACCAGGCCGGGGACGGCAGTTGCAAAACCACCGTGCTGGACCGAGGCGTCACTCTTCGTCCCTCGATAGAGACGACATTTCATGCAGTTCTGGACTGGCCGGTCGTGGCCCATACCCATTCCATTGCGACGCTTGCCCATGGCGTGAGCATCCAGGGGCGGGCCGCAGCGCTGGAAAAGCTGGCCGACCTGCCATTCGTCAGCGTCCCCTATGCCAAGCCGGGCTTGCCCCTGACGCGCGAGATCCTGGCGCGCATCAAGCAGGACACGCAGGTCATCATGCTGGAAAGCCATGGTCTGATCGTTTGCGGAAAAACCGCGGCGGACACCGAAGCGCTGATGAACGAGGTCGAGCACAGGTTGCGGCTTCCATCGCACACCGACGACGCCCCTTTGCCGGACGCCGTGCCGCCCGAGGGGTTCGCATGGGCGCCCGAAAGCTGGATCGCGTCCGATGCCCGCTCCGCCAAGCTGGCCGTGGCGGGATCGTATTACCCGGATCACGTTGTCTTCTTAGGCCCGGCCTTGCCTGCCGTCGACCATGACGGGCACCCTCCCGCCGTGCTTGTGAAGGGGATCGGCATCGCGCTGCGAACGGGCGCAACCGCATCACAACGCGCTCTCTTGCGCTGCCTGTCAGACCTGCTGCGACATTTACCCGAGACATGGACGCCCGAACCCATCGGCGCAGCCGCCGAGGCAGAGCTGCTCGATTGGGACGCCGAAAAGTACCGACAAGCGCTCGCTGCTCGCTCATGACCCAAGCACTGGCCCTTGGGATCGATCTGGGCACTTCGGGCGTTCGGTCGGCGGTGATCGACCAGGACGGTCGCGTGCTGGCCATGGCACATGCGGATTACGGGGCTGACCATGACGCGCAACGCCAACCAGAGCGCTGGTGGATGGCGGTCAGCCAGTGCCTTGCCCGGCAATCAACTACTTTGAGGCATGCGGGCCACGACCTGCGCGATATTGCCCGCATTGGGGTCGATGGCACCTCCGGCAGCCTCGTTCTCGCTGACGTCAATCTCAACCCGGTCACTCGCGCGTTGATGTATGACGAGCGCGGGTTTGTCGAAGAGGCCGCGCTGATTGCGACCCACGCACCAGACCCCCATGTCTCCCGAGGCGCTGGATCGGCCCTTGCCCGCGCGCTGCGCCTCATAGCCGAAGACCGGGACAGTCGCGGCGTTTTTATGATGCACCAGGCCGATTTCATCGCTGCCAGGCTGATGGGACGCGGCGGGCTGACGGACTGCAACAACGCGCTGAAAACAGGGGTCGATCCGGAGACCGGCCGGTGGCCTGACTGGATTTCGGCCCTGCCCCTGCGCGTGTCGATCCTGCCTGAGGTTCACCCACCAGGCGCGCCTTTCGGCCCCGTCGATGGCATGATTGCCGAGCGTTTCGGGCTGTCACGCAGCGCCATGGTCCACGCTGGGACAACCGACAGCATCGCGGCCTTTCTAGCCTCGGCGTCGGCTACACCCGGTGCGGCAGTCACATCGCTTGGCACCACCCTCGCCGTGAAGCTCTTTTCTAACCGCCGCATCGATGCGCCGGAGATGGGGCTTTATGCTCACCGGCTTGGCGACGGCTGGCTTCTAGGAGGGGCGTCCAACACTGGCGGGGGCGTCCTGCGCAGCCTGTTTACAGTGCAGGAACTGTCGGATGTGTCAGCTCGCATCGATCCAGCAGTCGAAAGCGCTCTGGATTTCTACCCGCTCTTGCGGGCAGGCGAACGGTTTCCAATCAATGACCCGACTCTCGCGCCCCGGTTAGGCCCAAGGCCTCCTGACGATGCAGAGTTCCTGCATGGTCTGCTGGAAAGCATCGCCCGGATCGAGGCACGCTGCTACAGCGTCATGGCAGACCTCGGAGCAGCCATGCCGGATCAGATCTTGACCGCAGGCGGGGCATCGACATCAACTACTACGCGGTGAAGAAGGCGCGCGACAGCAACCTGCGTCACCGCCCGGTGGGTTTGGGCATCATGGGTTTTCAGGATTGCCTGTACGAACTGCGCCTGCCTTATGCCAGCCCGGAAGCGGTGGAGTTCGCCGACCGTTCGATGGAAGCGGTGTGCTACCACGCCTACTGGGCCAGCACTGAACTTGCTGCCGAGCGGGGCCGCTACAGCAGCTACCGCGGCAGCCTGTGGGACCGCGGCATCCTGCCGCAAGACAGCCTGGCGCTGCTGCGTGAAGCGCGCGGTGGCTACCTGGAAGTGGACAGCAGCGTCACGCTGCAGTGGGACGCGCTGCGTGCCCGCATTGCCGAGCACGGCATGCGCAACAGCAACTGCGTGGCCATCGCGCCCACCGCCACCATCAGCAACATCATCGGCGTCGACGCCTCCATCGAACCGAGCTTCGGCAACCTGTCGGTGAAGAGCAACCTGTCGGGCGAATTCACGATCGTCAACGAGTACCTCGTGCGCGACCTGAAGAAGCTCGGCTTGTGGGACGACGTGATGGTGATGGACCTGAAGCACTTCGACGGCTCGCTGCGACCCATCGACCGTGTGCCGGAAGAGCTGAAGCGTCTGTATGCAACGGCCTTCGAGGTCGAGCCTTCTTGGCTGGTGGAGGCCGGCTCGCGCCGCCAGAAGTGGATCGACCAGGCGCAGTCTCTCAACATCTACATGGCCGGTGCCTCGGGTCGCAAGCTCGACGAAACCTACAAGCTGGCGTGGCTGCGCGGTCTGAAGACCACCTACTACCTTCGCACCACCAGCGCGACCTACAGCGAGAAGAGCACGGTGTCCGCAGGTAAGCTGAACGCGGTGTCGATGGGTGATGGCGGTAACTCATTCGGTAAGGCAGCCAGTGGCGCAGCGGCTGCGCCTTCGGCTGCTTCGGCACTGCCTTCCGAACCCGCGAGCGATGTCAAGTTCTGCTCCATCGACAACCCCGATTGCGAGGCCTGCCAGTGACGCTGACGTGAGACCGATGGCACGCATCGGCTCTGCATGAAGCAAGGTCGATGCGCTGCTGCAACAACGAGAGGTGTGCGATGTCAAGCAATGCTTGGTGTTCGTGCACAACACTCCGATAATTCGCATTGAATTGGAAGTACACACATGCTGGTCTGGGAAGACGAAGTTCAGAGCACACCGAAACAAGAGCCTGGCGCGGCGCTGCCGTCGCCGGCGTTCGAGCCCCTGTCGGCAAAGCCTGCAAGCGCTGCATTCGAGGTCGTCTCTGAGAACGCACCCGCAAGCGCGCCCACCGATCCGCAGTCCGTTGCGCCGCCGTCTTCGGTCGCTGCCGTCGCCAACAAGGCCGTGGTCAGCCATCGGCGCGTGAATGCAGCGGACAAACGAATCATCAATGGCCAGACCGACGTCAACCAGTTGGTGCCGTTCAAGTACAAGTGGGCGTGGGAGAAGTACCTCGCCACCTGCGCCAACCACTGGATGCCGCAAGAGGTGAACATGTCGCGCGACATCGCGACCTGGAAAGACCCGAACGGCCTGACCGACGACGAACGCCGCATCGTCAAGCGCAACCTCGGCTTCTTCGTCACCGCCGATTCGCTGGCCGCGAACAACATCGTGCTGGGCAGCTACCGCCACATCACCGCGCCCGAATGCCGACAGTTCCTGTTGCGTCAGGCCTTCGAAGAAGCCATCCACACCCACGCCTACCAGTACATCGTCGAGAGCCTGGGCCTGGACGAAGCCGAGATCTTCAACGCCTATCACGAGATCAAGTCGATCCGCGATAAAGACCAGTTCCTGATCCCGTTCATCGAGGTGCTGACCGATCCGCAGTTCAAGACCGGCACCATGGAAAGCGACCAGCAGCTCCTGAAGAGCCTGATCGTCTTCTCCTGCATCATGGAAGGGTTGTTCTTCTACGTCGGCTTCGTGCAGATCCTCGCTCTCGGCCGCCAGAACAAGATGACCGGCGCGGCCGAGCAGTACCAGTACATCCTGCGAGACGAGTCGATGCACTGCAGCTTCGGCGTCGACCTGGTCAACACCATCAAGATGGAGAATCCCGGCCTCTGGACCCCCGCGTTCCGCGACGAGATCCGGGCGCTGATGCAACGCGGCGTCGAGCTCGAATATCGCTATGCCGAAGACACCATGCCGCGCGGCGTGCTCGGCATGAACGCGCCGATGTTCAAGGAATACCTGCGTTTTGTCGCTAACCGCAGGTGCCAGCAGATCGGTCTCGATGCGCTGTTCGACGGCGCCATCAATCCGTTCCCGTGGATGGCCGAGATGATCGACCTGAAGAAGGAAAAGAACTTCTTCGAGACCCGTGTCACCGAGTACCAGACCGGAGGCACGCTCAGTTGGGAGTGAACCTTATGCCGTCGATGGCAACCGTGGGTGAGGGGCGTGGTCGCTGACCTCCCCTGGCTCGCACGACCTCAGCAGATTCCGGCACGAATTCCGCGCGCCGCGCTACCGTTGCCGTCGCTCTTGCGGCATTGGTTTGGTCG
>JBBQJA010000094.1:0-7096 GCA_038325465.1 Hyphomicrobiales bacterium
GTGCCACTGGCATCGGTCAGCGGAATCACGGCGCGGCTGTCTGCGACCAGATCGCGCGCCAGATCGCGGATGGTGCGGCGGGACGACCAGGCGGTGCCCTGCGGCGAATCTTCCAGGGGCCGCGCAAGGCTGCCGACCCGCACAACACGGGCACGGTCAATCTCGGCAGTGAAGCGGGCAACGTATTCCGTGGCCGGGTGCAGCACGACCTGATCGGGGCTGTCGCATTGCTCGATCCGGCCATCCTTCATGATGGCAATGCGGTCGGCCAGACGCAGGGCCTCGTCGAAATCGTGGGTGATGAAGATGACGGTCTTTTTCAGCAGCCCCTTCAGCCGCAGGAATTCGTCCTGCATTTCGCGCCGGATCAGCGGGTCCAGTGCCGAGAAGGGCTCGTCCAGAAACCAGATGTCGGGTTTGACGACCAGCGAGCGGGCAATGCCGACGCGCTGTTGCTGACCACCGGACAGCTCGCGCGGGAAATAGCCTTCACGACCTGCCAGCCCCACCAGCTCCAGCATCTCGCGCGCGCTTGCGTAGCGGGTGCTGCGGTCCTGGCCGCGCATTTCCAGAGGAAACGCCACGTTGTCCAGCACTGTGCGGTGTGGCAGCAGGCCAAAGCTCTGAAACACCATGCCCATCTTGCGGCGGCGCAGGTCGATCAGGTCGGTTTCGGACAGGCTGGCAATGTCCTGCCCTTCGACAATGACACTGCCCCTCGTGATCTCGACCAGACGTGACATACAGCGCACCAAGGTCGATTTGCCCGAGCCGGAAAGGCCCATGACCACCAGCATTTCGCCGCGTTGAACGTCCAGATCAACGTCGCGGACTGCGTGAACGTAGCCGGCCAGAGAGGCCTGCGGGTTCGCCTTCACTTCTGCCAGATGCCTGACCGGATCCGGCCCGAAGACTTTGCTGACGCTTTGGCAGGAAATGACAGTCTCGCTCACCCTTTGACCCCCTCGCTTTAACCATGCTGTCCCACCCGGCAATCCACCGGATGGGCCACTGTGCGATGTTCTGGTGGCCTCAGTTCAGCCAGGACTTCCAGACATCCGGGTTTGCGTCCATCCAGGCGGTTGCTGCATCTTCAGGCTCCATGCCGTCGATGTCGACAAGTTTGGCCATTTCCGCGATCTGGGCGTTGGTCAGGCTGACCTTCGTCAATGTCGCGTAGGCTGCCGGCCACTTGTCCTTCATGCCGTCCCATGCAGCGATCTTCATGTAGCCGGTCGCAGGGTTGCCGCAGTCGTAGATCTTGTCGGGGTACAGGCCCACAGCCGGGTCTTCGTTGCAGCCTGCTTCCCATGTCGGGAATTCGACGAATTCACCGGGCCAGACGGCTTCGGCAAAGTTCGGGGTCCAGTTGAACACCACGATCGGGGTCTTAGTCTTCTCGGCTGCGCCGATTTCGGCCCAGAGCGCGGCCGCAGACCCTGCGTTCACCACGACGAAGTTCATGTCCAAAGCTTCAACCTTTTCCTGGTCGTGCTTCAGCCAGTCCACCGGGCCGCCAAGGAACCGACCCTTGCCGCCGGATTCCGGCGTCACGAAAAGTGCGGAGCAATCATTCAACGCTTTCCAGTCGGGCAAGCCGGGGCAGGCATCCTTGGTCCAGGAAGGATACCACCAGTCTTCACGCGTCACCGCGTTATGCGCGCCGGCGGCATGGATGCCACCCTTGGCGACGGCGGCGTCGAACGAGGCACCAAACGCGCCTTCCCACACCTCCACCTCAAGCGAGACGTCGCCCAGACGGATGGATTCATAAACGGCCTGACTGTCCGTCGTGACGTATTCCACGCTGTTGCCCATCGAGGTGAATACATCCCCGACGACATGGCTGACCACGATCTGGCTGGACCAGTTGTGCAGCGGAATCATGATTGGATCTGTCGAATCCTGTGCCCAGGCAGTGGGCGTTAGCAATGCCATCGCAGCGACGCTGGCAAGCATGGTTCTGGAAAGTTTCATGGCAGATTCCCTGTTGTTGATATACGCTGAAGCGCAGCGTCTTGCGGAAAGTTGAGCTCTTCCCTGCGACTCAACGCTATGCATGGGTTGTGAATGCGTCAGACCCGCGCCATGAACGGACTCGCATTTTTTGTAAAGAATTGTTAACAGATATGGCGCAACGCAGGGGGCCTGATGTCGCCACGACCCGCCCACATCGTGATAGTCGAGGACGAGCCGGTGACGCGCAGCGCGCTTGCCAGCTACCTTGAGTCATTTGGCTACCGTGTCACGGAATGCGATACAGCGGAAAAGGCGGAAAAGATTCTGTCCCTGGGCACGGCGGATCTGCTGATCGCCGACATAAATCTGCAAGGCAAGGACGGGCTCGAGATCACCCGCGAACAACGCGCGCGGTCGGAAATCGGCATCATCCTGCTTTCGGGCCGGACCGATGATGTCGACCGCATCGTGGGCCTCGAACTTGGGGCCGACGACTATGTCTGCAAGCCTTTCAACCGGCGCGAGCTGCTTGCAAGGGTCAAGAACCTTCTGCGCCGGACGGCCGCGATGCGGGCGCTCACGCGCCGGGTGCTGCACTTCAACGGGTTCACCTTTGATGTCGGGTCGCGGCAGGTCACCACTGCAGACGGCGTGCCGATCGTCCTGACCCGGGCCGAATACGAACTGCTCCGGGTCTTCGTCTTTAATCCTGGAACGGTGATGGACCGGGACCGGTTGATCGCGGCCATCACGCATCGGCAGGATGGCACCAACACTCGAACGATCGACGTTCTGATACAGCGCCTGCGCGCGAAACTGGGCGATGACCCCAAGGCGCCACGCATCTTCACCACCTCGCATGGTGAAGGCTATGTGTTCACTGCGCTGCTTGACTGAGGCTGGCGTCAAGCGTGCCCAATGCTGCGTCCACCGCGATCCCGGCCTTGTTGATCGCATCTGGCAGATCTTCAAGCCAGATTGACAGCGCCTCGGACGCGCCAAACGCCGCAAGCGCTTCGATCTGGTCCAGACGGGATACCAGCGGGCCTAGATCAAAGTTGCCCGCTGCACCTTTCAGAAGATGGGCGGCGCGCGAAAGGGCAGCATAGTCCGCAGCTTTTGCAGCGTCCTCCAGTGCGGCCAGACTTTTGGGCAGGCTCTCCAGAAACAGCCGCCCCAAAGCCGCTGCGCGGTCCGGCCCGATGTCCTGCGCCAGCGCAAACAGGGCGTGCCGTTGTAAAACATGGGCACGCAAGGCGGTCTGCAAGGTTTCTGGCGATAACGGCTTTGGCAGCACTGCCGACATTCCTGCCGCAAGGTTCTCTAGAATATCGGCCTCTTGCACATGGGCCGAGATACCGATGATCGGCAGGTCGGCAACCCGCCGATCAGCAAGTGCCCGGATCATGCGCGTTGCAGCGGTTCCGGACAGGCCCGGCAGATTGACGTCCATCAGGATCACGTCGAAACCAGGCTTCTGCAGTACCGCAAGTGCCGCTTCTGCCGTCGCCAGCACAGTGGCCGAATGGCCCATGTCTTCCAGATAGGTCCGTATCACCATCTGGTTGATGTCATTGTCTTCGACCACCAACACCTGCAACCTGCGCCGCAAAGCCGGAACCGTCATTGGTGGCGGCTCTGCGGGCAAATCGGTTGCGCTGGCCGGGGAGAACGCCGCAATCAGAGTGAAGGTAGTACCCTGACCGACAGCGCTCTGGACCCTAAGGCTGGCCCCCATCGCATCGGCAAAGCGTTTACAGATCGCCAGCCCCAGCCCTGTGCCGCCGTATTGCCGGGCAGTCTGCGCATCTTCCTGCTCGAACACTCCGAAGACCCGGTCCTGCGCGCCTCCGGAAATGCCCTTTCCGGTGTCCTTGACGATGAAGGTCAATTGCGGGCCGTCGCCGGTGACCCAAACCGTCAATTGAATCCGCCCCTGTTCCGTGAACTTCACGGCGTTGGAGACAAGATTGAACAGGATTTGGCGCAGCTTGCCCATGTCGCCCTTGATGACTGCGGGCAGATCGGCGGGCAGGTCCAGATTCAGTGTCAGGCCTTTTTCCTGTGCACTGGGGGTCATCAGCACGGCAATGTCGCGCATGAGCGTGCCCGGCGAGAAGGGCACCTCGGTCAGCATTGCAGTCCCGGCTTCGATCTTGGAGTAGTCGAGAATGTCGTTCAGGATGGTCATCAGGCCTTCGCCTGAGGCGTGCGCGGCCTGCAACTGGCGTTGCTGACGCTCTGTCAGCCCGTCGCGGCCAAGGCTCCGCAGCATGCCCAGAACGCCATTCATCGGCGTTCGAATTTCGTGGCTCATCATTGCCAGAAATTCGGACTTGGCGCGGTCGGCTGCCTCTGCCCTTTTACGCGCTTCGGCATGGGCGCTGACTTCACCGCGCAGTTGCTTGGTCTGCTCGGCTACCAACAACTGAAGCTCAAGCCGGTGACGCTGCAATTCGACAAGGTTCTGATCGCGTTCGGCGGCAAGGGCGTGGTTTTCGATGCCCTGCAGCCGGAAAACCTCGGCCGCCGCTTCCATCTCTGCGATCTCGTCATCACCGTGCGGCACGATGCGACCCACCGTTTCGCCGTGCGCCAGCCGCGTCAGCGTGGCGGAAAGCGCGTCCAGCCGCCGGGTGATGTTGCCGCGGACATAAAACCAGACCACGATCAGCGAGATCAGAAGTGCCGCTACCGAGCCCCAGGCATAAAGCTGCTGGGTTGCACGTATGGCGGCTGTGGCCCCGTCGCCCGCCCGAACCGCGCGTGAGGTGATCAGATCGGCCAGAGCCTGCGCTTCGCTGTCAAGCCGCCCCACCGCCCCGCTGACCTTGCCTTGCGCCAGCGCGATCAACTGGTTCAGATCGAGGATGCCTCTTGTCAGGTTGAAGATATCTTCAGCTTCCGGCGGAGGGGCTGAACTTGGCCGGATCATCTGCAACAAAGACAGCGCGCGTTCGGCGCGGATCGGATCATTCACCGCCAGGATCCGCCGCGTGACGATGTCGGTCCGGGTCTCAAGCTCTGTCTGAAGTTGCGATAGCTCGGCCTGGCTTTGCACCGTCGCGATCCGGTTCAACAACAGCCCGACTTCGCCGATATGCGACCGCATCTCGGACATCATGCCTTGCTGGAACAGGTCGACCTCAATCAGCTTGTCCAGTGACTCGAGCCTCGCCTCTGTATTCGGGCCAGTGCTCTCCAGATCATAAAGGTTCGAGATTGCAGCCGCAGTGCCCATCTGGGCATTGGCAACCAGCGTGTCCGCGATCTCCAGCAATTCGGTCGTGGCCGCAAGACCGGCCTGCAGCCGGGCCGCCTGCGCCTCGGTCGCGATGATCCGGTTTTGTACGAGGCGGTCAAGGCGTTCGATACTTTCCCGCACATCGCCTTCGGCTTGCTCAAGCCCCGCGGGCGCAAGATTGCCAGTGCCTTCGTAACGTGCAAGCCGCTCGGTCAGAGCATCGACCTGCGCATAGAGAAAAGCCGCACGCTCGCGCCGCGCTTCATCGCTCGTGACAGCCGCCAGTTCCGGTGCGACCGCCACGATGCGGCTGCTTTCTTGCGTAAAGCCGCGCACTTCCGAAATGGCAGGTATCGACTCGGCAACGACAGTGGCCTGGTTGCGCGCGACCTTCTGCAACTCGAACCATCCGAGAATACCGGTCAGCGCCGGCAACCCGGCAATGACCAGAAATGCCATCAGAAGCATCCGGCCAAGGCTTGCTCGCGACAGGCTGGACTTCCGCAGCATCTTTCAGGCACCCTACCCATGGTTTCATCGCAGAATACAGAGGGCGCGCAGAAAAACATGCATGTTATTCGGCCTCTCATCCTTGCAGGGCTTGTGGCGCATTCCGTATCCCTTGCAAGTGCCGAAACCTGGGACCTGCAGGTGCCCACCGTTTCTTTTGACGACGACAGCCCGACCCTGGCGCTTGCCTACAAACCCCTTGATCGCGCGGCGCAGCCCTGGCGGCTTTGCGTTATCTACCCCCACCTGAAGGACGCGTATTGGCTGAGCGTCAATTTCGGCATGGTCGAAGAGGCCAGGCGACTTGGCGTCTCCTTCGACCTGTACGAAGCGGGGGGATATCCGAACCTGAACCGGCAGATCGAGCAGGTCGAAGCCTGCGGAAAGCGCGAGATGGACGCGCTGATTCTCGGGCCGGTCTCTTATGAGGGCCTGACCCCAAGCGTGATCGAGATAGCCCGGCAAATGCCGGTCATTGCAGCCGTGAATGACATGGATGACGCGGGAGTCACCGCCAAATCAAGTGTCTCCTGGCGCGAGATGGGGGCCGCAGCGGGCCGCGCCATTGCCTTGCGCCATCCAAAGGGTACCCCGCCCGTGCGGCTGGCCTGGTTTCCGGGCCCGGAAGGGGCTGGATGGGTTCGGTTCGTCGAAAGCGGGTTTCTGGAGGCCATAGCCGACAGCTCGGCAGAGATCGTCGCGACCCGCTTTGGCGACACAGGACTAGAACAGCAGGTGCTTTTGGTCGAGGACGTTCTCGATACTGTTCCGGATATCGACTATCTGGTCGGCAGCGGGCCGATGGCCGAAGCGGCCGTTTCCGTCCTCAGGGCGCGCGGGCTGACCGACACGATCGGGATCGTATCGACTTACGTCAGTCATGGTGTCTACCGTGGCATCAAGCGCGGGCGCATCCTGGCAGCCCCAACCGACTTCGCGGTGCTTCAAGGCAGGCTCGCAATAGAACTTGCCGTGCGCGCCATCGAAGGCAAGCTTACGATTCCGCACGCCGGGCCAAAGATCGTCACGCTGACACTTGAGAACATTGACTTTATCGGCACGGACGAATCTCTGGCTCCCGCCTCCTTCGTGCCAGTTTTCAAGGTCGTGAACTGAACCCGGAGCGTCTTTCGGCGACTTGGATCACACGAGCGGCATGTCATGGCGACATCGCAGAATGGTCGACAAGCTGAAGCGCGCATCGCTGCCTTTCGCTTTCAGTCGCGTGTACGTCCGCTTTGGGCCGAATGCGTTGCTGCACCGACAAACAGCATGGCCTCGCTGTCGGATGTATGAATGTCGCTGAAGGGCTCAAAGCCAACCTCGGAACATCTTCGCACGCCGTGCCACGGCGGTTCGTATGCTACGAGTTCGGCCGCGACT
>JBBQJA010000095.1:0-7085 GCA_038325465.1 Hyphomicrobiales bacterium
TGGATGACTGCATGTGCGGGCCGTTCAATCGAAATCGATTGAAACCGACATGCATTAGAGCAATTGCAGCGAAAGTGGCACCGCTTTCGCGTCCGGAATTGCGTCAAAACAAGAGGATAGAGCTGTTTCGGCGATTCTGACCACGCCGGAACAGCTCTAGAGCAATTGCAGCGAAAGTGGCACCGCTTTCGCGTCCGGAATTGCGTCAAAACAAGAGGATAGAGCTGTTTCGGCGATTCTGACCACGCCGGAACATCTCTAAGGAGCAACGCAGGCACGGTCGCGGCCATCATGGCCGCGATATGTCCCGGTCGCGGGATTGAAGGAGCGGTAGCGGGCGCGGCAGAAGCGCAGCCAGGCTTCGGTATGGGATGTGCGCGCATCGGCGGCGGCAGGCGTCCCGGGTGCGAAGCGCCCCGGCTCGCGCGGCTGTGGAACCGGAGCCGGTGCGCCCACAGGCGGTTTCAAACCACCGCCGATACCGCCTGCCACCCCGTCGTTCTGGCGGAAGCGAACCGAGGGCTGGTAGCCCGGGCGGATGAAACGGTCGGGTTGGAAGACACCATAGCCCTGTTCGAAGCCGCCGTCGCCGAAGACGCGGCTCGCGCCGGTGCGTGGATCGACCGGCCGACCGTCCTGAAGCTGTGCCTGCGCAACGGAGGCAACCACCACCGCTGGAAGGATGGCGATGAGGAAGCGCAGAGCATTATGCCTGTCCTTGTCCCGCATCCTGTCTCAGTCCTCCCTTGCGTGAACTACCCTTGTGCGAACTACCCTTGCGCGATCCACCCTTGCGCGATCCACTCGAACTTGCCCATCTCAGGTGCATCATCGGCACGTTTGCGCTGTCCTGCAGCGTCAAGTCTTCACCCGGTCTCGTCAATCCGTCTCACGGTCCATCCGGGTCTTTGGCTGCAGGCTTGCAAGCCTTTCCGCGACCCTTTCAAGCCCGGCCAATGTACCCACCTCTGGATCTGAGAGAGAGCAGCCGACGCTGAGGTCCGCCCGGCGGTCCATGGACCTTCCGGGCGGTGTGGCTTTCAATCCGAACTGGCGCGTCTGACCTTGCAGGCCTGCCGATCAGGTCAGTTGACGGCGCAGAAGTGGTCGCGGCCGTCGTAACCCCGGAAGGTGCCGGTGGAGGCATTGAACGACCGGTAGCGGTTGGCGCAGTAGCGGTACCAGCCGTCCGACCAGGGTTCGATTGCGCCGCCATATTCGACGTGGCGCGGTGCAGCGGGATAGTAGCGGGGGTTGACCGGCTGCGCTCTGTAGATGGGTTGCCGGCCCTGGTTGCGGCTTTCGGCGATGGCCCCACCGATGATGGCACCGGCCGCCAGCCCGATGACGCCAAGCGCAATGGCGTCGCTGTTGTCGCGGCGGTGAACAACCACGGGCGGGCGGTAGTCGCGGTAGTCACGGTAGTCGCGGTAGTCACGGTAGGAGCGATAATCGCGATCGCTGTAGCTGTAATCGGGGCGGTCGTAAAAGCCGTCGCGGTGGCGCCAGTCGCCCGCCTCGGCGGACGTGGCGAAAGAAGTGAGCGTGGTGGCGGCAGCAAGTGCGGTGATTGCAATGGTTCTGGCGAGCGCTTTCATGGTGTCATCCCTTTCCCTGGCCATATCCGGGCCGGTCATCGGTGATCCGGATCAACCGGTATGGCACCAGACCTAGCGGTGCCAACCTGAACGCTTCCTGAACGGATTGTTAAGGCTTTGGTTCCTGTCTGCGTCGTCCGTCCAGGAAAAACCCGACGCTGTGGCGCCGGGTTTGCAATGCGGCCATGCGGTCCTGCCGGATCAGGCGAGGCGCAGATTGACGGCCTTGGGGCCCTTTCCGCGACGGTCTGGTTCGGTGTCAAAGGACACCTTCTGGTTTTCATTCAGGCCTGAAAGGCCTGAGGCCTGTACTGCGGAGATGTGGACGAAGATGTCCGGTCCGCCATTGTCGGGCTTGATGAAACCAAAGCCCTTGTCGACGTTGAAGAATTTTACGGTGCCAGTGTCTGCCATGCTGTCAGGTCCTTTGATTGCCGACCGGATGCGACCAGGCAATCCGGCAAGCGCGCGTCGTGTCATATCCCGCATTGGCGCGGGGGTTATGGCAGGCAGTTTTTGAAATGTCTGGAAAGGTCCTGATTGTGGCGGCGTAACCGTATCGACTTGCCGAAGCTTGTCCGGTTTTCCCTGCCGCTCGAAGGTTGTCTGCGACTTCGGCTCGCATTGTTCTGGTCTTCCCGTGTTCGCAAATTGCCCGAACAGACAAAATAATGCGTGTTTCATACCCGGTTGGCAAGTGAATCTTTGCGGCGTTGCGGCATGCCAACCGTCCGAAGCAAACCGATCCGTGCAAGCTTTTGCAATCGTTCAATGATCTTCCCACATAGGCACCAACGCGTTGTGGTTGTGCGATCCGGACACCCTGGCGCGAAATGTCGTTGCGGTTGTTGTCCGGCCATATGCAACTTTCGCGGATCACGTTCAGGTCGTCACACCACTCGGCGGCGCCGCAGTTCCGGTCCAACCTCGGCCACCAGGATGGCGAGAAAGATCAACAGCCCGCCAAGATACCCGAGCGGCGCGATGCGTTCCGACAGCACGACAGCGCCAAACAGCGCCGCAAACAACGACTCGGTGGACAGGAAGATTGCCGCCTGGGGGGCTGTCGTATAGCGCTGGCCGATCACCTGGAGGGTAAAGGCGATGCCACTTGCGAAGATGCCTGCGAACAGCACTTCGGGCAGGGCGGCCACAATGGCCGTGGCCTCCACTGGCTCGATGGCCAGCCCGATACCGAGGGCCAGCGCCGCAGTGATGACAAACTGGCTCATGGCGAGCGCCAGCGGACGACCGCTCGAGGCACCAAAACGGCCGACCAGGATCACCTGCACCGCCCAGAGCACCGCGCAGGCAATCGTGAGATAGTCACCCTGGTTGAGCGAGATCGCCCGGCCGCCGGCCAACAACCAGATGCCGACGAATGTCATCAGGACGGCAGGCCAGACCAGCGGATGGGGCCGCGTCCGCATCACGAGAAGCGACAGGATCGGCACGAAGACGACGTAGAGACCGGTCAGGAACCCCGAATTGGTCACCGACGTGGTCAGGAGGCCCACCTGCTGCAGACTTATTCCGAAGAACAACGCCACGCCGATGGCGAGGAAGCCCTTGAGCGAATGGCGTGTCAGCGGCGCGGCCGCCTTGCGCATTTCGACAAAGGCGAAGGGTGCCACCACCAAGGTGGCCACGAGAAATCTCAGGCCGATGAACAGGAAAGGGCCGATGTCGTCCATGGCTGTGGACTGGGCGACGAAACCCATGCCCCAGATCGCGCCGGCAGTCAGCAGAAGAAGATTGGCCAAATGGCGCGGCATGAGGAACCTGTGAGACAAAGACTGCGCTACAAGCGTTGCGGGACTGGCAAGCCGGTATCAGCCGCGCCAGTCGCTCACAAGACAGCGCCTTGAAAATCGTAGCGCCGCTCCCTCGCAAGGCGGCGCTCCGAGGGCCTCCGTCCGCCACGGTTCGGCCTAGAAAATTGCCGGGAGTTTTACCTGTCCATATTGACGAAACGCGTTGCGGGCGTAGATTTACACAGGAAATCTGATGCAAAGACGGCAAATGGCATCGGTAAGCGGCGATCATCGTTCCGGCAAAAGGAAAATGACACATGCGCAAGTCCACATTGAGACTGGTGAGCGGATTGGGTTTTGGTGTCCTGGTTGCCGTCCTCGTTCCTGGCGGTTCGGCTTGGGCCGCAGGCGACAGCGAGACCGGCGAGTCCAAAACGACTGAAACCTGCAAGAAGGGTGAGGTCTGGGACAAAGAGCGCAAAGCCTGCGTCGCGCCGAAAAAGAGCGAGATCGGCGATGAGAGCATCTATGAGGCAGGTCGCGATCTGGCCCGCGCCGGCCGTTACGATGAGGCGATCGACGTGCTTAGCCTCGCGTCTGATCGCAATGACAAGCGGATCTTGAATTTCCTCGGTTTCGCCCATCGCAAGGCCGGCCGGCTGGAAGTCGGTATCGGCTACTATCGCCAAGCCATTGAAATAGATCCGACATACACGCTTGTGCGCGAATATTACGGTGAAGCACTGTTGATGAAGAAAGATCTGGAAGGTGCCCGGGCCCAGCTGGCGGCAATCGAGACCCTGTGCGGTTCACGCGCCTGCGAGGAATATGAAGATCTGGCCGGTGAGATTTCAGCCTTTGAAAAGTCGAAGGGCGGCTGATGCGACCGGCAATCTGACGAAGGACGGTCCACTGATACGAGTGGGCTTCATGTCCATCACATCCGGGTCAGGCAGCGTTTTCCATATAAGCAGTGACCGCTGGGTGGGTTGGCCTGTCTTGCTGCGGGGGGTCTTCAGCCGACGAGTGCCTTGGCGAGGGACCGCCGGTTTCGTGCTGCGGCGCCGCGGCAACGGCCTGGATCAGAAACTGCATCCGCAACCGGTTCTGGGTTTCAATGGCTGCATCCTTTGCCGAATAAGAGGGCACCACGTCACCTCGCTCCAGCGCCCGAAGGCTTTTGGGCCGATCAAGCCGAACAGGTTCGGCCCCGGCGTTTGCCAGCTTTTGCGGCGGTGATGCATAAACGCTTGCGGGGGCGCTTGCGGGCATAGATCCGATACGCATAAGTCCCTCCGTCTTTTGGGTGCTTTCATACCCCTTTCCTGGGCGTATCAGGTTCTGGGTGTGTCAGGTTCGAGGTGTATCAGGTTCTAAGTGTATCAGTCTGGCCTTACATTGAGACTTCCTGGCGCCAAGGCATTTGAAGCAAAGTTTAGCCGTTTCAATCGGCAAACAGCCGCTTGAGCCGCTCGCGATTCTTGCCCATATCGGAGCTGCCCAGTTGCGCCCGCACATAGGCCATCAGCCCGGTCATCCCGTCCGGCAGTGCGACGGCCTCAAGAGAAACGAGGTCGGGAAAGCGCATCAGCGGCGAATAGGTCACGAACCGGGCCTTCAGCGGATCGGAACCGGTATCCAGGCGGCGCGCCAGTGGATCGCCCGCAAGAAAGTCACCAATGACATCGTTGAGCACAAGATCGGGCTGGCCTTGCCGCGCCGCAATGACGAAGTCGGGCTTTTCGCAGAGGCCTTCGGTGCAGGCGAGCGCATCGTTCGGCGTCAGGCTGCGGCTGGCGAGGCTGAAATCATACTGGCCGCGATCAGGAGTTCCCGCCACCATCATCCAGATCCGTTCACGGCCGATGAGCACGAAGGCGGCGGCCGAGAGCCCAAGGGCGGCGACCAGAAAAAACAGCATCGTCTTCAGCATGGCGTGGCCGTCCGGTTCAGGCATGCAGTCAAAAGGCTGTTGGCAGTGGCGTTCATTCGGACGCCAGCGGCGTGCGGGTGATGCGGATCACCGCGCCGTCGCTTTCGTCAGTCACCATCAGCACCGATCCGTCTGGCGCCACCTGGACATCGCGCATACGCCCATAGTCGCCCTTGAACAGGCGTTCCTCGCCAAGAATCTCGCCGGTATCCGGGTCGAGATCGAGACGGACGAGCATCTGGAACTTGAGGGCAGCCACCAGCAGATCGCCCTCCCATTCAGGAAACATCAAGCCACGATAGACCACCATGCCGCCCGGCGCGATGGACGGATCCCAGTAATAGACCGGCTGCTCGTAGCCATCTGCTGCCGCGCCGACACCGATCTCGGCACCCGAATAGTGCCGGCCATAGGAAATCTGCGGCCAGCCATAATTCTTGCCCGGCTCCGGCAGATTGACTTCGTCACCACCGCGCGCGCCATGTTCGACCGCATAGAGTCGGCCTGTCACCCGATCAATGTCGGCCCCTTGCGGATTGCGGTGGCCCTTGGACCAGATCTCGGGCAAAGCTCCGCCGTCGGCCGCATGAGGATTGTCAGCCGGAATGGAGCCATCGATGTTGATGCGCAGCACCGCTCCGGCGTGGTCTTCCATATCCTGCGCCCGCTCACTTTGTCCCCGGTCACCGATGGTGAAGAACAGGGTCCCGTCCAAGGCCACCGCAATGCGCGAACCGAAATGCTGCCTATCCTCGGTGAAACGGTTCATCCGGAAGATTTCCTTGACCTCCGTGAGGCTTTGGCCGTCATCCGACAGCACCGCCCGCGCAATCGCCGTACCGCTGCCGCCGTCTCCTGGCGCGCTGTAGCTCATGAACAGGAGGCGGCTGTCTTCGAAATCGCGCGCCAGCGCAATATCAAGCAGGCCGCCCTGTCCGCCCACCGAAATCTCCGGCATCCCCGCGACCGGTTCGCTCACAACTCCGTCGCGGACAACCCGCAGCGCGCCCGAACGCTCGGAGACCAGAAGGCCGCCATCAGGCATCGGTTCGACCGACCAGGGGTGATCGAGCCCGGTGGCGATCTTCTCGACATCGACGACCACGTCCCGGGTGGGCACCGTTTCGCGGGCAAGGGAGGAGTTCGCTGCAAGAACCGGGGCTATGAGCGCAAGCAATGTCGCCGCAGTGAGCCGTCCGATCACGGAGCCCAGGTCGGGGCGGCCGGACAGCAGTCGGAAAGAGGGGGGTCGGAAAGAGAGGATTGTCATATGCCGTGTCTCCTTGGTCGGCATGTGGGAGCCGGGTGTTTGACCAATATGGGATTGATGTCCGACAGGAAAACCCCTCGTCGGGCCCAGAAAGGGGTCAGGTGCGCGAAAGTTGCACCTGAGCATGGCAAAAATCGGGTGAGGGCGAAGCTGCGACCGGACTCTGCCCGCGTCCAGAGCATCCGATGCGGAGGCGTACCACCGGTTTGTGGAGCGAATTTGACATTTCAAGCCGGTTGGCCGCAAGCGCCATCTCACATGTCAAATCCGAACGCTCCGGAACTCGCGGGACATTCTTTCCTGGTCCTTTGATCCCGACATGTGTTGGGGAGCAAGGCCCCACAGAATGCACGATGTGGGACCGGATCACACCCCGCTACAGCGCCGCGCATCCAATCGGATGCGCGAAGGACGCTGTAAAACATTGAATGAATGCATGTCCGTTATCGCACAAATGAGTTCATTTGTGCGCGACATGCATTACAGCGCCGCGCATCCAATCGGACGCGCGAAGGACGCTGTAAAACATT
>JBBQJA010000096.1:0-7005 GCA_038325465.1 Hyphomicrobiales bacterium
GCCAACCGCAAGCTGATAATCGATCCGAACCGTTCGCTGCGGGCCCTCATCATCATCACGGCCCGACTCGCCCTCTGGCGAGCCCATTTGGAAAGACCCTCGCGGCACGACAACCATCTCAGGGCCCTGACCGCTGCCCGACGTGAACACGTCCCGGAACGTCTCGCCCTCGCGCAGCGACGAGGACACAAGCGGAAGGGGCGTCGGAGCCGGACGGCTCGAAACAGCAACCGGTGCTGTAGAAACCGTGCACCCCGCGAAGCAGACGCGGTTATAAAGCTGCGAATTATACCATGGCCGCTGCACGCGTCCCGTTGCTTCAGCAACCCGCACCTGCACGCTGTCGAACAGGGCCGCCACAGATTGCCCCGGGCGGCGGATTTCTTCTGCCAGGATCGGCGCGTAGACGCCCTCCTTTGCAACATCGTCGAGACTGGTCGAGTAAGCGATCAGCATGTCGGTCGCCGCATCGACACGGCCAATGCCCTTGGTGCCGGTCTTCCAGCCGGACCCGCCGGGAATATTTCGGCAGGCATCAAAGATCAGCACGACGGCTGCCGCGCCGGTGGCGGCAAAGCCATTGCGCTGGTCTTCCATAGCCACGCCATAGGCCGCGAGGTCCGAGTCGCCCCGCAGGCGGGCATCCGTGCCCAGCAGGAATGAGGCGCGCGTCCCGGGGTGCTGAGCACCGTGTCCTGTGTAATAGACGAGCGCGATCGTCTCATCACGCCGGGCCGCCGCCTCGACCTGCAGCCTGAATCCATCGAGGGCGTCGACAAGGTCCTTGCCCTTCAGGTTGGACTTTCGCGTGATCGTAAACCCAGTGTCTTGCAGCGCTGTCTCGATGGCCAACGCCTCGGACGCCGCCAGAACCACACGCGGCAACTCCGTGGGATAGATGTAGTCGGTTTGGTCGATGACCAACGCGAGGCGGGTCTCGGCGAAGGCGCCAAGCCCACAGACGCCTGCAGTAAACCACATTACCAGAAGCCGGACCGCCAGAAGGGGTCTCATTACCTCACCTTCATCCGTTCAATCCGTTCCCACTCACGCATCACCGCGCGACGACGTCATATTCGAGATAGCCGATCGCAAAGCGATCGGGATCGCGCAGTGCGTCCCGGCTACCCGGCGCAGTCGATGGCGCGGAGTCAAATCGCCCGATACCGCGCGAGGGGTCTGTCGCAATCAGCACCGATCGAAGCACGCTAAGGATATAGTCCACCGGATTGGAGATCGTCATTTCGGCAAGATCAGGATCAACCGGGATCGGCGTCTCCTCGGGCACGACAAGCGCCAGTAAGGCCTGCCGGCCGGTTGGCAGCTGCGCAAAGAATTGACCGCGGAAAAGGTCCCCCGGTCCGGTGATCGCCTGTCCCTTGGCAAAGACCGGCCAGCCATCGGTGCGGCGCATCTCCGTCTTGGTCGGGTAGATCTGGCTCAACAGTCCGTTGGCATCATAATCAAAGAGAATGAGCTTGCCCGCCATAGGCATCGTCACGCGGATGAGGACGGGCTGGCCGATCCCCAGCCGGTCCGTGCGGGTCGCCAACGTATCGAGCAGCGCGATTTCTGGCGCCGACACATCTGGGCCAAGCTCGCGGCGCAACGCGCTGAACAGCTCGACCACACCCGACTGGGTAGACGGCAGCAGTTCGGCCGGCTCGCCGGTGAGCGGACCAGTGACGGATTCGATCCAGGCACGATAAGCCGAGACACGGGTATAGACCCCAGGCGTGTCCGGCCGAGCGCAGCCGATCCCCCAGCTGACAACACCGATCTGGTAGGGACATCCGTTCCGGTTGAGCTTGACCAGCGGCCCGCCGCTGTCGCCCTGACAGGAATCCGTCCCGCCTGAGGGCTGGCCCGCGCAGATCTGGGCGGCGGTGACCGAATAGGAGAACTGCCGGTTCGCAGGCTCACGCGCGACAGCCGCGCGCAGGCGCGAGACGCACTCCACCGTGCTTACTGTGGCGAGCGCCGTGTCCTGCAGCGTCAGCGACGGCGCAGAGACGCTCGTGCCGCCAGGAATGCGCCCGTATCCGAACCTGAATCGCTTCGGATCCTCATCGAGCAGGCCATACCCAGCAACCTCGGCGACCTCCCCCGAGGCGGTGAAGGCATCGGTTTCAGCGAGCAGCGAAAGGCTGGCCGGCGCGCCCTGATAGGGTGTTGCAAGCCTGACCAACGCAATGTCATTTCCGAGAGCTGCCGCGCCGCGCTGGTAGTCCGGGTGGATCTTTATGTCTGTGACAGCAACGCGGTCCTCGGACGCGATGTCATCGAGGCGGGACTTCCCCGCCACGGCGACGATCCGGCGCCCCTTCGCGACAAGCACTCCGCCCTCGCGCGCCTGGTAGACCCAGTTCCCCTGCGTCGCCCGGCTCGTCTCGACGCAGTGCGCCGCCGTCAGCATCCAGTCCGGCGTAATCATCGTGCCACCGCAGAAATGAGACGTGTCTCCGGAGAGATACTCGATCTGAAGCGAGGCCATGCCCGGCCAGTCATCGGCGCGCGCATCATGTCCGCCGACAATCTTCGAGCCAGTCGTATCCGCCTCGCGGCGGCAGACTTGCTCTTGAGCGGAGGCACCCAGAAGGGTCGAACCCGCAACACAGAGTATTGCTGACACAAGCAACAGACGCCTGAACATGGATTGCCCCCTACGATGTGAAACTACGCTAATTCGTAGACGGGCTTAGTCAATCGGCCGGCGCCCCCGCCTGCCTAAAGCTTTTAAGGGATGACGATCAGTAGTGGCCTGCCCCTCAGCAGTGGTCCACCAGATTTGTTAGCCCGGCGGTTTCAATGCAGCAGCGTTCATGCTGCCACCTCCCCATAGTAGGGCGGCATGAACGCTGCGGGCAAGATGGCTTTTGGGGCGGGTGGTTTGTAGCCCAGGGACGAGTGCGGCCGGGCGGTGTTGTAGTGGAGCCGCCAGGCTTCGATCAGGATCTTTGCCTCGCGCAGATCGAAGAAGATTTCCCTCGCCAGCAACTCGTCGCGCAGCTTGCTGTTGAAACTCTCGCATTAGCCGTTCTCCCAGGGTGACCCCGGCTCGATGTAGAGCGTTTTCACGCCGATCCGTTCAAGCCATTGGCGCAGAGCTGTTGCAATGAACTCTGGGCCATTGTCGGATCGTATGTGCTCGGGTGCCCCGTGACGAACGAACAGTTCGCCCAGCGTGTCGAGAACGTCCCTCGAGGAGAGCTTGCGCTCGACCCGGATGGCGAGACACTCACGTGTGTGCTCGTCGATCACGCACAGCATACGGAATACTCTTCCATCGTGCGTGCGATCCTGGACGAAGTCATAGGACCAGACATGGCCTTTGTGCGCCGGCCTCAGCCGCACGCATGAGCCATCATTGAGCCAGAGACGGCCACGTTTTGGTTGTTTCATCGGTACTTTCAGCCTCTCGCGCCTCCAGATGCGGTAAACCCGCTTCTCGTTCACATGCCAGCCGTCATCCCTGAGGAGGGCCGTGATCCGGCGGTAGCCATATCGGCCGAACCGCTCGGCAAGGGCGATGCTGGCCGATCACGCGGCACGCCCGGCGTTCAGTCGCACCAAGCACTTCCACCACATGATCGACCGCATCGCGCTTGCGGGAGGGGCTCAGAACTTTCCCTCGGCGACCTCCTTGAGAATCTGGTTATCAAGGGTGAGATCGGAGACGGCCCGGCGCAGGCGCGTATTCTCCTTCTCAAGGTCCTTCATGCGCTTCGCCTGGTCGACCTGAAGGCCCGCCATACTCTTTGCGCCAACGGTAGTAACTCTGCTCCGTCACACCAACCGCCCGTGCTGCCGCAGCGGCTGTCTCTCCGCGGGCCAGGCGAACCTCCACCTCCCGCAGCTTCGCAATGATCTCTTCAGGCTTAGCTCTCTTGCCCATGTCTCAACTCCATAATCACCGCCGGCCTCACTCATCACTGGGCGGGCTGACGCCCGCAGCGCGCCGGTCGCTCGTGCATGTTGGGGGCCTCGCTCCCGACGCGCTCGCCAAGCCTCAACCAACGGACTATGAAAGGGCCAGACTCTCGAAATGAATGAGGGACGCGAAGGGCTCAGGTCAGATTACCGGCGCGGTTCACTTCTAACCTATCATGATGTACGCCCATGGTGACTATAGTGCTGCGCTTCAATCCTACGCAAAGGGCAACCATTCGTGACCCAACAGATTTATTGCGCCTACGGCCTGGAAGTTCGTCAATTTCTGTTGGCGATGATCTTGGTCTGCTCAATGTCGCAACATGCCTGGGCGGGCGGCATTTCAATAAGTTCCATGGAGATTGATGGTGCGCCGTTGGAGATTGATGGTGCGCCGTTCGACCTTGGGGCTCCGGTGGAAGTGTTTCCTGGACAGCCGGTCGAAATCTGCTTCAGAGGCCAAAATTACACTTATTTGTCTTCAAATTTTGAGGAGGCAGCTGTTCAATTCTGGTTTCAAAGTCAGACGAACGAGATCGTCGGCTCCAAGCTGGAAACGATCGGGGTCATCAACCCAAGTTCAAACGGTGATGATCGCACGAGTCGCGATAGCATATCGAAATGCTTTTGGTGGCGGGCTCCACCTACAGCCGGGTCGTTCACCCTATATTCGCATAAAGTCCCGGTCGTTGCCTCGCCGGATGCATTTAGAACAGAAGCCGACATCGAAAAGCTGAAGTCCGAGAACAGAGCTCAGCTAGGCGTGGTTCTTTTAGGCACATTTCTGGTCTCCGACGACTTCAAACCGAAACCACTGCCGTTTTCACTGATACTGAAAGTGGATGGACAAACGCCGGGTGCCGCAGTTGACGTTCAAGGTGGCATCACGGACACGCCACTCGAGATCAGTTGGCGGCTAAGGAAGAACGACAGCACCAGCGATTTACAAGTTCAGTACCGGTACAATCTTTATCCTGATGACGAATGGAGCGCTTGGGGCACGGCGGATAAAGCGCTGTTCGATTACATCATGCGCGGCAATCATGAGTTTCGATTGCAGGTGCGATACAAGGAAAACGCTGACGAGTGGATAGAAGTTTCGCAAGTTTCCAAAATTGGATTTTCGATCAACGAAACACTCATTTCCCGCATCTCCGCAAAAGGTGAAAAAGGGGTTGGGCGGGTTGATGCAGCGCAGGGCGATCTGAACCCTGCGTGGGTGAACAATGAGCTGTACGGACGCAGTCGTGCGTTTCTAGCTGCAGTCCAGTATTATGAGAACGCAGAGTTTGCACCGCTTGAGCATGTCGATAAAGACGTCATTGCTATGACTGCCGCGCTACGAGCCAATGGATTTAATGAATTCGCGGGTCCCCCACTGAACTCTGACCGGGAAACGATCCTAAACGCATTGCAGGCTTTCATTGAAGAAACGAAGGAGGGAGATCGTATCGTTCTATACTTCTCCATGCATGGCTTTGAATCAGGGACTGACCGGCAGAATCCATATCTCGCCACGCGTGATTGCGACCCCAGTCACGTCAGGGCAAAGGCAAACTGTTTGGCCCTTTCTGACATCGAAGAACTTGTTCGATATGCAATGAGCTCAGCAGAGGGAGGCAAGAAAGCTAAGCATGCGCTGGTCATTCTAGACGCCTGTTCGGTCGGTATGGGGATAGTTCGAAAAAGTGGCGGCGCAACTAGCGGGTTCGTGGAACAAGCTATTGCTGGCGTTCCTGGAGCACACATCATGACTGCAGGCTTGGCTGGTCAGTCGGCATTCGTGGACAATGTTGCACAGATCAGCTTTTTTACACGTGCGCTGGTCTCAGGCTTGGGCGGGCAGGCTGATATCGTTCCGGATGGGATAATCACACTTAGTGAATTGGAAGTTTTCGTGCGGCGACAAGTGGCATTGGAGACTAAAGCAGTTCAGACTCCTATGTTGGGCGAAATAATGGGAGCAGGACAAATGATCTTTAGCGCTCCTTCGGCGAACGAAAACTGAAATGGCCGCTGTCATGGGTGCTGTCAGACACATGCGAACCCGTCGCCGTTGTTCGCGGGCGAGCAGGTGTTATGCGACAAAAAGCTCGCGCCATTCGCGAAGAGCGGCGTCACGTAGCGATTTGAACCTGGCGCTCCCTTCGATATTTCTCTGATGGTTGAAATGATTGTGTACAGACGAATGGGCTAAGGCGAACTTTTGCAAACTTCGCATTCGCCTGAAGCGCGACATTGCTCGCTCTCGTCGACGGATAGGTTGGTGGGAATTTTCAGCGCGATTGTTAAGGTGGCGCCCCGTCAACTTAGGGGAAGGCAGGAATTCGCCGAGTTGGATTTCCATTTACACCAGTGGTCGCGTTATCTATCGACCTCTAAGTCCCGCCTAAGCCGCCAATCAAATTCCGACGCAATTTCCTCCGGCCCTTGGCAGTGTATACTCTTCGTTCGAGGCCAATAGTTGATAACGATACCGCATGGCGCTCGGTAGACCAATTTTCCGTGCGGTCCCTCGCTCCAGTGCCCGTCGCGCAGGATGAGGCCGAGTACCAGTCGAACATGGGCTTCGTCGCAATTGCATTTGAACGATTTCATTGTGTGTCTCCTGACCTTGGGATTGGCGACCAAGAGACCAGGCGTTTGGGGACCGCAATACAGGGGCTAGCTGATCGAGGTTCAGGGCGCGTTTAAGCGTAGGTGACGGTAGCAAATAAATGCAGCTTGAAGCATTGAGCTTCGACAAACGGCCGGTCTTTTGCTCTGTCCACGGATGCCTTTTCTGCGGCCTTGGCACCCTTCGGGGCAGTACCCTGCCCTGGGGCTTCCTACGTGCACGTACGATGTGATTGCGGCGGCTGCGCTACAGTACCCTGCCCTACTCCAAACCAACTCATGTGATTATTGGCATTATGCCACGAGTTCGGAGACATCGGTTAGTATATCCGCTTACGGATCTTGTGGGCGAAGAGTGAGCCCGATTGCAATATCGCTCGCGATCATGCTGGCCACCTTGTCCGACAACCCAGGCAATCGCTTGAGGTCATCGACCATCGCTTTACCCGCGCCCGTTCC
>JBBQJA010000097.1:0-6849 GCA_038325465.1 Hyphomicrobiales bacterium
CGCCCAGACATTCCAGCCGAAGTAAAAGCAGATCATCGCCGTCGCATATCCGCCGAATGCAAAAATCGCCATTTGCGCCAGCGAGAATATGCCGGAAAAGCCGAACAGCAGATTCCATTGCGATGCGATGATGGCATAGAAAAGCGCAAGTATCACTTGCCCCATCACATAGCGGCTGTCGATCAGGAAGGGCAACGCCACAGCCGCCGCAATCACCGCGATTGCAATGAACAGGTCGGTTTTGGCGCTACGGGAAAGCTGGGGGAATAAGGTCGCCATCGCATCACATCCTCCGGATTTCAGCGCGGCCGAACAGGCCCGAGGGACGCCAGATCAGCACCGCGATGACGACGAACAGCAGCGACGGAAAGCCCCATCGCGCGCCGAACGCATATTGCACAAAAGCCTCCAGCAGGGCCAACCCGAAGGCCGCAGCCACAGCACCGGGCAGGTTGCCCAGACCCGCCACCACGCACATGATGAACGCCTTCAGCATCAGATCATTGCCGAGGGGCGGCGAAAGCTGGGTCATCGAACTGACTAGAATGCCGCAAACCCCCGCCAGCGCCCCCGACAGCATCAGCACCTGCAGATACACGCGGTTGACGGCGACCCCCATCAGCAACGCCGCATCGCGGTTCTGCGCTGTGGCCCGGATCGCCCGACCTATTCGCGTGCGGTTCAGCAGCAGCGAGACGGCAATCATCATCACGATGACGACAACGATGATGAACAGGTTCTGATAGGGCAGGGCCATCGGCCCGATCCGGATAGTACCGATGATAGAGGCCGGCTGTTTCAGCGGCTGACCGCCGTAGCCCATCAGGATCGCGTTCTCCAGCGCGATGCCGATGCCGACGGTCGCAATCATCACATTGGCCTCGAACACCGGTTTGTCATTGCGCAGCAGGTTGCGCACGATGCCTGCGTAAAGTGCGGCCCCCGCGACCGCCCCGACCGCAACCGCCGCCGCAAAGCCCAGCGGCAACGGCAGGCCAAGCGTGGTGATCGCGCTGAAGGCCACATATCCGCCCAGCGTCAGCATCGCGGCATGTGCCATGTTCAGCATCCCCATCGACCCCCAGACCAGCGACAGCCCGATGGTCGCCAGCGCGTAAAGCGCCCCAGAGGTCAGGCCGGCAACCAGAATGGCCATGGCAACATCTAGCATCCTCAGCCCCCCAGATAGGTTGCAAGAAGTTCTTCGCGCGCCATCAGATCGGCAGGCTTGCCCGACCAGACGATTTCGCCATCATCCAGAAGGTGAACCTGGTCGGCCAGATCCTCCAATCGCGCGAGGTTTTCCTCGACCAGAAGAATGGTGCGGCCCGACTTGCAAAGATCGGCGATCACGTCGTAAACCTGTTCGATGATCAGCGGGGCAAGGCCAAGTGAAGGTTCGTCGATCAGCAGGATACGCCCGCCCATCATCAATCCGCGCCCGATGCCCACCATGCGCCGCTCGCCCCCCGACAAGGTCGAGGCGATCTGGCCGCGTCGGTCGGCAAGTTTCGGCAACAGGGCATAAACCTCGTCCAGCCTGCGCTGCGTCTCGGCCCGGTCGGGGGCGAGGTAGGCCCCCATCAGCAGGTTTTCCAGCACCGTCATCTGCGCGAAAAGCATGTCGCCCTGCGGCACATGCGCGACGCCACTGGCTGCAACCAGATGCGGCGCGCTTGCCGCTGCCGCTCCGTCGATGCGGATCTGACCCGAACGCAGCGGAACAAGGCCCGAGACCGTTTTCAGCAGGGTCGATTTTCCGTGCCCGTTGGGGCCGACGACCGCGACGAGTTCGCCCCGGCCCACCGTCAGCGACACACCCTTAAGCACGTTGATGCCGTCATAACCCGACACGATCTGCGCCAGGGCAAGAACCGGAACATTCATGCGCCAGCAGCCTGGCTGTCAAAGAAGGTTTTCAACCGCTTGCGCGTGCTTTCGCCCAGATAGGTGTCTACCACTGTCTGATCCTCCGCCACCTGACCGGGCAACCCTTCGAAGATCACCTTGCCATGGTGCATGATGATCACCCGGTCCGACAGCGCCAGCAGAAACCGCATGACATGCTCGATCAGCACGATCGTCAGGCCCTGGTCGCGAAGTTTCAGCACCATGGCCATGATCTGGTCGATTTCGCCCGCATTCAGCCCGCCCACCGGTTCATCCAGGAACAGCATCCGTGGTGCCGTGGCAATGGCGCCTGCAATCATCAAAAGCTTGCGATCAAGGACAGGCAGTTGCGAAACCGTTTCCGTGGCCTTTTCCGCCAACCCGACAAACTCCAGCGCCGCATCGGTAGCGGCACGCACGTCACGGCCCAGCCGGAAGCCGAAATGTCTTGCCCCGCGACCAAAAAAAGCAGCAATCTCGACGTTTTCGCGCACGGTCATGCTGTCGAAAGCTGCGTTCAGCTGAAAGGTCCGCGCAATCCCCAGATGGCAGATGCGGTCGGCAGCCAGCGTCAGGATGTCGGTCGCGCCGAAATGCACCTGTCCGCCGCTTGCAGGAATAATGCCTGTCACCACATCAAATAACGTGGTCTTGCCAGCGCCGTTGGGCCCGCCGATGCCTAGAATCTCGCCGGCCCTGACGGACAGCGACACGTCGTCAACCGCCGCAAGCGAGCCAAATCGCTTGACCACATTCTCGCATCGCAGGATCGGCTCACTGGTCGTCAAGGCGGGGCAGTCCTTTCAACAGATTGGGGCCGGGCACGATGCCCGGCCAACCGACCATTCTGGCAGCTTATGCCTTGATCCACGGCGGCACGATAAAGGCATCGGTCGCGTAAAGCGGCGGCGCGATCAGCTTGGGGTCGGTCTTGTAATCCTGATGCTGCAAGAACTGATGCGGCATACCCAGCGAGGGGTCGGCCACCTGCGTGGGATAGCAGTAAGCCGACTGCCCCTCGGGGTCGGCCCGGTAAGTGCCGTTGACGCCGCGATACACATTGCGCCGCATGATCGTGGCGATCCGCGTCGCCTGATCCTTGTCGAAAGGTGCGCCCGGTCCGCCTGCGATTGCGGCTGCAATTGCCCACATCCACAGGCCGTCATAGGTTTGCGAGCCGGTGATATAAGCCGAGGTCGGGCCAAACTTTGCGCGGTAGGATTCGCGGAAGGGCCGCGAGAATTCGTCCGGCAGGCAGCCGATCACCGTCGAATAGACCACGCCGTTGACAGCCTCGCCCCCGATCTCGCGGAATGCGGGCAGCGACGGGCCATATTGCATATAGACAAGGCTGTTCGTCGGCTGGGCCAGAAACTGAACCATGAATTGCGCCAGATCCTGAGGCAGGAAGTGCGTCACAATGATCGCGGCGGGCGGATCCTGCCGAAGCTTGGCCAGTGTCGGCCCCCACTGGTTGGTCGGAAAGGGCACCGTTTCGAACAAGCTCACCTCAAAGCCGTATTCCGCCGCCCGGTCACGGATCGCATTGGCGATGACGATAGAGTATTCGTTGGCCGAGGGAATGATGGCGATCTTTTTGTTAGGCGCGGACCATTGCCCTGTGGTCGCAAGTTCGCGCAGGAAGTTCAGGCAGCCCGGCCCGTACCAGAATTCGGGCGGATCGCCCTGGAACGACCCATAGTAGCGGGTGGGATCTGTCTTGAACTTTTCATTATGCGAAATCAGGGTGTTGTAGTGCATCATGATGATGTCGTTGTCGGCAGCGACATCCATTTCGATCATGTTGGTGCCAAGATTGTATCCATTGATGATCACTGGCGCCTCGTGCCGGTCGATCAATCGTTGCATCGACTGGCTGACCAGATCGGCGCCCATTTCCTTGGTGTCCTCGATGTATATCTCGACCGGACGTCCCAGGATTCCACCTGCGGCATTGATCTCTTCAGCGGCAAGATCGAGCCCGTTCTTAAACTCGATGCCGTCGGCGGCTGCGAAGCCCGACATCGGCAAGGCGGACCCGACCGGGATGGGTGTCGTATCCTGCGCCTGCGCGGTGCTGTTTGCGGCTGTCAGAAAGGCCGCACCTGCAGCGCCTGCGCCAAGGCCGGATTGAAGAATTCCACGTCTGTTGATCATTTTTGCGTTTCCCTGTTGTGGTGCGGTTGTTTCCTTGTGCCTTTACCCCGGCGGTGATTTTACAAACGGCTCCAGCATCGCCGCAATCGCCAGTACGCGGGCATCTTCGCCGCGCGCCCCTACGATCTGCAGACCCGCGGGCAGGCCGGATGCGACATTACCGCAAGGAATGGTACAGGCCGGTTGCTGGCTCAGGTTGACAGGATAGCTGAAGCCGGCCCATTCGGTCCAGCGCGTCATGCCACTGCCTTCAGGCACTTCGCATCCTGCGCCAAAAGCCGGGATTGCAACGGCGGGCGAGACGATGACATCATGCCCGGCCAGAAGGCGGTCCATCCCGACACCGAAGGCCGCGCGCCGGACTTGTGCGGCCACGAGGGCCGCCGCCGTCACTTCTGCACCGGCGCGGGCAATGGCCAGAAACCCCGGGTCAATACCGGCGCGCAGTGCTTCGGGAACTTTTGCCAGCCTTGCCGCCGCACCGGTAAACCAGTGAAGGTGGAACAGGCCGTGCAGATCCTCCTCTTGCGGCAGTTCCACTGGCGTAACCTCTGCCCCCTCTGCCGCGATCCGTTGAAGGGCCACCGCAACCAGCTCTGCCACTTCGGGGTCCACCAGCCCCGAGGGCGGGCGCGACCAATATCCGATCCTCAGCCTTGATATCGCCACTGGTGGCGGCGTTAGTGGCGGCAGGACAGCAGCACCCTGATGCCAGTCACGCGGGTCGTGGCCTGACATCTCCGCCAGCATCATCCGCAGATCGTCCACCGTGCGCGCCATCGGCCCCAGATGCGCCACAGTCCCGAACGCGCTTGGTGGATAGGCTGGAATCCGTCCGAAGCTTGGCTTTAACCCGGCGATGCCCGTAAAAGCCGCCGGAATACGGATTGATCCACCTCCATCGGTGCCCAGATGGAACACCCCGGCACCGGTGGCTGCGGCCACTGCCGCACCCCCAGATGATCCACCCGGTGTCTTTTCGGGGCTCCAGGGGTTGCGGGTTATACCGTAGACTGGACTGTCAGTCACGGCCTTCCAGCCAAACTCCGGCGTGGTAGTCTGACCGATGAACACGCAACCCGCCTTGCGCAAACGCTCTACCGCTGGCGCATCCGCCTGCATCGGCGCATCGGGCGTGGTCGCACTGCCATAGCGGACCGGGCGATCCTTGACCCAGACGATATCCTTCAGCGTGGTGGGAATGCCGTCAACCGCTGATAACGGTGCACCAGCGCGCCAGCGCGCCTCGGACGCACGAGCCGCCGTCATCCCACCCTCCCGGTCAACATTGGTAAAGGCGTTATAAAGCGGGTTGATCGCTTCTGCCCTGTCCATTGCCGCAACGGCTGCCTCGACCGGCGACAGATGGCCGCGCGCATAGGCGGCAGTTAACTGTCCTGCCGTCATTACGCAGACATCCGGCGCATCCGAAAGAGGAGAAGAATCGCCTGACATGCGTGCTCTTGCTTTCTTGACTGTATTTTTTCAATTTATTGAGCTTTTATGACAGCCTATAAAATGCATTCTGAACGGAGTGTTGTTCCACAAAATGTATCGAGGGCCAAGTGAACCTGACGATCCGCCAACTTCGTTACATCTGCACAGTTGCAGATCAGGGCAGCATCCTGGCCGCGTCCCGGTGTTCCAACATTTCGCAATCCTCAATCTTGGCCGCAATCGGTCTGGCCGAAGCCGAAATGGGGGCCGCGATTTTTGATCGCAAGCCTGCGCGCGGCATCTCGATCACCCCGGCGGGGGAAAGGTTCATCTCAGCCGCGCGGGCGATGCTGGCAGCAGGGACGGAATTCAGCCGGTCGATCGGCAACCTGTCGGAACGATTTCCCAAAGTTCTTCGTATCGGCTGTTTCGAGCCGTTCGGTGCCCTGTTCATGCCTGAGGTGCTGCGCATTTATGCAGATACGGTCGGCGATGTAGAGATCAACCTTCTGGAGGGCGACCAGGAGCAGTTGAACGACTGGCTGATCAAGGGCCTGATTGACGTTGCGATCATGTATGACATCGGCCGCGTAAGCAGCGAAAGCATCACGCGGATCTGCAAGGTTCCCGCCCATGCGGTCCTGTCCGCCGACGATCCCTTGGCAAAGGGAGGCGGAGTCTGGCTGGCCGATCTTGCAACACGCCCGCTTGTGCTCTTGGATCTGCCGCAAACCTCGACCTATCTGCTCACGCTCTTCGATGTTTTGGCCAAGCGGCCGGAGGTGCGGTTCCGCACAAGGTCTTATGAAACCGTGCGCTCGGCCGTGGCATCGCGGTTTGGCATATCGATACTCAACATGCGCCCCATCGGACGTGCGACGACTGACGGTCACGGCATAGTCCGCAAGCCGATCCTTGATGACCTGCCAGCGCCGACCCTAATCGTGGTCGACATGTATGCTGTTGGCAAACCACTATATCTGCGCGTGTTCATCGAGGTATTTAAGTCTTTCTTCGCACGCTTGCCGCCGTCGGCGTTTTCCGTGACAACTCCTGATCGGGAAGCTACGCTGATCGTTTGACCCTCATGTATTCTCTGTCCTTGCCTGAACTCCTTAAGCTCAAGTTCCAATTCCAACACTTACGGCCCACAGGGGCTCTGTTGCACAATTCAGCTGATGGACGGGGTTCCCCTTTCCCTAGGCAGACTTATCCCACGGTTTCAGAGCCCGATTCAAAAGTTTTTCAAACATGGCAATGCCTTGCCAGACGCCGCATCAGGATGCGGATATGGGCGATGAGGGTCCATGCTGTTGAACTCTGGATGGATTTCTCCCAGTCCTTCGCCAGCCTGCGGGACCTTCC
>JBBQJA010000098.1:0-6583 GCA_038325465.1 Hyphomicrobiales bacterium
AACCATCCCGAACCATGCGGCGGGCTTCGCCAGCGCGCACCTCGTCCAGCGCCTTGTTGAGCTTGGCCACCATGTGGAAGCGGTCCAGGATGTTCAGTGCCTGCGGGCAACGCTTGGCAATGACCTCCAGGTACGGACGCCACATGTCTGAGCAGATGAACTCCACCTTGCTGGCCGTCTCCTGCCCGATGAGGGCGAAGAACTTCTCGAAGCTTTGCTTGGTGCGATCCTTGCCCACCCACAGCAGCCGCACGCAGTCAGCCTCGATCTGATAGACCAGAGTGAGGAACTTGTGGCTGTGTCCGATGTGGATCTCGTCGACGCCGATGGCGCGCAGGGTGCCAAGTTCGCGATGCTCCAGTCCCCACTGCACAACGTATTCCACCGCATGGCAGACCTGATCCCAGGTCGTGCCGAAGCTCAACGCCGTCTCCTTCCACGACAGCTTGCGCGCCCAGTGCGCCAGGTACAGCATGTAGGCCTTGGTCAGACTGTGTTTGCCCATGGCCCAGGGTACCGACTCGACCTTGACGCCGCAGTCGCGACACCGCACCCGCCGCATGGCATACAGCAACATAACCGCATAGCCCCAGATCGGGATGAACTCAAAGCGCCGCGTGGGCAGCAAGTCGTATCCGGGCGCGGCTTTGCCGCAGCACGAGCAGTGCGGCTTGGAGCCGCGACATGGGCGCACCATGACATCGATGGTGCTGGTGGCTTCGATCAGCCGCACAGCGGCGTAGACGAAGCCAGGAAAGTGGTGGCAGGCATTGAGCAACCGGGCGAGCAACATGGCCGACTCCCGTAGCAGCGCCGGGGGCGCGTTCAGTCTCGATCCGCAGCTCGCGCAGGGCCTTCGCCAGGCAATCCCGGACCTCGACGACTGGCCCCGATCCTGGCACGTCGAGCCCGCAGGCATCGCCGTGGGCCAACAGATCGTTCAGGCGATCACGCCGTTCATGCTCCATCTGCTGGAACAGCGTCTGGCCAAGGCAACCATCAGACGGCATCGCGACAACCTCTGGACGCTCGGCGGCGAACTCATCCGCTGCCGCTACGACGACGATGAGCTCGCCAAGAGGCACGTCAAGGACGCCCTGCAACAACTCACCCAAGACAACAGCGGACCACTGATGTGGCCGCGCATTACCGAATCGGAACAGGCCTCACTGGATGCCACTTGTCGAAAGCTGAATCGTTTCTTGCGCGAATCGGCTGCAGCAGACCGATCCAAAGACCGATCCGACTGACGTAACGACTGGCGCCCGCGAGCGCGTCGCGGTCTGCAGCGCAGAGTTGCCCACGGCGGCGGGCGGTCGGCGCTTGCGACGAACCGACCGACAGACGCGGTGGGCAACTCGTCTCGGATGCTTACGAGCACCGCAAACCGCCCTCACACCGGTCTGCACCACCGAGTTCATCGGTTTCGCGAAGGCGGCTGACACGTTCAAAGCGATGAGCTGCGAGTTGCTCGGCCTGTTGATCGACAGCCTGTTCTCGCACCTGGCATGGACGCGAAACATCCAGGAGAAGTTCGGCGTCAAGATACCGTTCTCGATCATTGAAGACATCAAGATGGAGGTGGGCCCACGCCTACGGGATGATTCACCCGGGTGCCGGTGACACGCAGGCGGTGCGCTGCACATTCTTCATCGACCCGAAGGGTGTTCTACGTGCCACGGTTTACTACCCGATGAGCAACGGCCGCTCGATTGCCGAGTTCGTTCGCCTGCTGCAGGCGATGCAGACCAGCGACAAGAACGCGGTCGCCACCCCGGAGGGATGGACGCCTGGCCAAGACGTCATGGTGCCGCCGCCAAAGACCGCCGAAGCTGCGGATCAGCGTGCCGGCGAAGGCTACAAGACCACTGACTGGTACTTTTCAACCAAGCCACTCTGAAGCGGCGCGACCTTGTTATGTTCCGGCCCAAAACAGTTCTCTGGATGCAAAGCAGATGGGCAAGTGCCTTGCAGAAAAACGCCGGATCGGCTGAATGAAGACCTCTCTGGACTGCGTGCCGTGCTTGCTGCGTCAGAGCCTCGATGCGGCCCGTACGGTGACCGACGATGTCGGCGTGCACGAGCACATCATCCGAGAGATGCTGCGCATGACGGCCGAGCTCGACCTCGATCGGCCACCGCCTGCCTTGGGACAGGCCATCTATCGCCGGCTGCACGTACTCACAGGGGTAGAAGACCCCTACCGAGAAGCAAAGGTGCGTTTCAGCCGCCTGACCATGGATGCTCTGCCCGAGCTCCGTGAGTTGGTACGTCGCGCCGAAGATCCTCTGCTGGCCGCAGCCAAGTTTGCGGTGGCTGCCAGCGCGATCAACATGGGGGTTGCCTCAGCCATCACCGACGAACAAGTTCGTCGAGCGCTCAGGGGAACGCTTGGTGAGCCGGTTCATGGCGAGTGGGCCCGCTTCGTCGCTGCGGCGGCCGAGGCGAAGGACATCCTCTATCTCACTGACAACGCTGGCGAGATTGCGGTCGACCGCTTGGTCGTCGAAGTGCTCGGCCCGGAGCGGGTCACCGTGGCGGTTGGCGGGGCTCCTGTGCTCAACGATGCCACGGTGGTCGATGCCCGAGAAGTTGGGATGGTCGAGCTCACTCATGTCATCGACAACGGCTCCGACGCGCCCGGGACCCTTCTCGATCGAGAAACTGTCCTTCACGGTGACGCGGGGAGAGGTCCTCACGATCCTCGGCCCGAATGGCGCGGGAAAGACGGTGTTGCTTCGCGCGCTGCTCGCAGTCCTGCCGTATGAAGGATCGATCAAATGGAAGAAGGGGACGCGTATCGGGTACGTCCCGCAGCGGCTTCCCTACATCCGTGACATCCCGCTGACGGTTCAGGACTTCTTCGCGCTGAAGAGAGGTGCAGGGCCAGACGTCGACGAAATACTCTATACCGTGGGGCTCGGCAAGGCGGTGGGAAAGAAGCTGATCGGAGACCTTTCTTCCGGGCAGTTCCAGCGCGTCCTCATTGCCTGGGCGTTGTCTGGCGATCCCGACGTCCTGTTGTTCGACGAGCCGACCACAGGGGTCGATGTCGGCGGCGAGGAGACGGTCTATGCCCTGCTCTCCAAACTCCATCAAGAGCGGAACCTGGCCATGTTGATCGTCACTCACGACCTTGCAGTGGTCCACCGGCTCTCGACCATGGTGCTGTGCCTCAGCAAACAACCGATCTGCCAAGGTCCTCCGCTGTCGACGCTGACCCCGGAGAATCTTGAGCGTCTGTACGGGACCGAGGTCGAGTTTTACGAGCACAAGCACGGGCAGCGAATGAATGCCTTTCTCCTCAGCCTTGTTTCTGCAGCTTTCATCGGTGGGTCCGCTGCTTATTTGGGCTCATTGATGCTGAGCCGCCGGATGGCATTGGTGGCAGGTCCCTTGGGGCACCTGACGCTGCCGGGGATTGCGCTTGCATTGCTTTGGGGCGTCGATGTCTCTCTAGGTGCGTTTCCGTTCGTCATCCTGGGCGTCGTTCTGATCTGGCTCATCGAGATGAGAACGAAGCCGCCGATGGAGGCCGTGACAGCCGTCGTCTTCGCCTCTGGCGTGGCGATCGCTTTCTTGTTCTTGCCGATCGATCAGGCCGAGGCTGCGCTGGTTGGAGACATCTCGAAGGCAGGTGTGGGTGACACCTTGCTTTCGGTGGTCGCGTCACTCGCCATCGTGGCCACGGTGAAGTGCACTTACAAGAATCTGATCCTCCGCAACATTTCGGAGGATCTCGCGGCCTCCGAGGGGATCAACGTCGAGCGGTACAACCTGATCTACCTCTTCTTGATCGCCATCATCGTGGCGCTTGGGGTGAAGATGGTCGGCGGTCTGTTGACAGCGGCATTGGTCGCCATCCCCGCGGCGGCAGCAAGAAACGTTGGCAGGAATCTCAGGCAGTACACGCTCGGCGCGATGGCCATCGGTATCGCGTCTGCGGTTCTCGGCGTCGTGCTGTTCCAAGTCACGGGTTTGCCTGCTGGCCCTTTGATCGTGCTGGTGAGTACCGCCTTCTTTCTTGTCACGCTGCCGTTTGCCCGGTGAAGGCTGGTCCATTCATTGAGGCATCGCAAGGCGACCAACGGGTGCTTGCCGATAAGCTGGCTTGCTCGTAGCGTTGAAGAGCCAGGAGGTCCACCATGCGCCGAATCTACTTTCTCGTTCCGACGGTCGCATCGGCGCGGGCCATCGTCGATGAACTGCTCCTCAAGCGCATCGAGGAGCGCCACATCCACGTTGTCGCGCGTGAGGACACACCACTCGAAGACCTGCCGGCAGCGCGGGTTGCGCAGAGTTCCGACCTCGTGCCGTCCCTGCAGCGAGGCGCAGCCGCCGGCGGGCTGACCGGCCTGCTGGCCGGCGTGGTGGCGGTCGCTTTTCCACCTGCCGGGCTGGTGCTTGGCGGTGGCGCCGCGCTGGGACTTACGCTGTTCGGCGCAGGCTTCGGCGCCTGGATGTCGAGCATGGTCGGCGTGGGCCTGCCCAACAGCCGCATCGAGCAGTACCAGGCCGCGATCGAATCGGGCCAGTTGCTGATGATGATCGACGTGCCTCGTGATCGGGTCGAGGAGATCGAGGGCCTGGTCACCGGCCATCATCCGGAAGCCGAGCTCGAGGGGATCGATCCGAATATCCCGATCTTTCCTTGATCCATCGCGCCCGCGGTCAGTTGTGCCAATCACGCAGGCCCGGGCTGGTTCGTGACTTCACTGCGGCGAAAGAGAGCGACATGAACGAGCTGACACCCGCAGAGGTCCAAGCGCTGCACGAGGCCCTGGATGACGAGTACCACGCCTGGACGACCTACGACCAGGTGATTGCCGACTTCGGCGAACTGCGGCCCTTCACCAACATCCGCGATGCGGAAGCGCGTCACATGGAGGCGCTGGCCGGCCTGTTCGGGCGCTACGGCCTTCCGCTGCCCGCGAACACGTGGCCGGGGAGGGCCCCGCGATACGCCAGCGCGCAGGCCGCCTGCGAAGCGGCCGTCGCCGCCGAGATTGCCAATGGCCAGATGTATGAACGGCTGCTCACCACCACCCAGCGTTCGGACATCCTCGGTGTTTTGCGCAACCTTCAGGCGGCCTCGCAGCAAAGGCACCTGCCTGCTTTCCAGCGCTGCGCGCAAGGCGGCGGCCGGGGTGGTGGTGAGGGACGGCATCGCCGCGGCCGAGGCGCGCGGCCATGAGCGGCGTCGCTGAGAAGGGCCGCGGCAGCTTCTGCAGCGTCCTGCGTCAACTGTTCGACCGCGTCGGCCAGCAGGCAGACCAGGCCACCGGAACACGACTTGATGCATGTGGTTCGCTGCCGAGCTGCTGATCTCGGCGTCCTTCCTGCACATGGGTCCATGTTGACACCCCCCGTCTGCCGTCCAAGGCCGGGCATGCGTACCAGGTTACAGCCTGGTTGCGCTGGCCGGCGACGTGGTGGTCATTCCGCAAGCCCACCGCAATGGTCACCCAATCCCGGCGACGCTGGGCTTGATGGCCGGCCTTGCGCTGATGAAGGTGCTGGACACCGCGCTGGGTTGATCCGCCATGGAAGAACGCATGTCAACCGGCGCGCAACGGTGCGACACGGCCTGCCGGGTGGGCCCTGATGACTGACCGTCTGGCGGTCCTGCCGCAGTACCTCTTGCCCAAACGGGCGCTGACGGTCCTGGCGGGTCAATTCGCCGCCTCGCACACCCGATGGTGGACGAGATGGGTGATCCCCTGGTTCATCGCGCGCTACGGCGTGAACATGGCCGAAGCGGCCAACCCCGATCCTGCCGGCTACGCCAGCTTCAACGACTTCTTCACCCGCGCGCTGCGCCCCGGCGCTCGGCCGCTGGCGCAGGCCGACTGCGTCAGCCCGGTGGACGGCGCCGTCATCCAGTGCGGCCCGATCGAAGGCGACCAGATCCTTCAGGCCAAGGGCCACCGCTACAGCACCCGCGCACTGGTGGGCGGCGATGCCGGGCTCGCCGCGCTGTTCGACGGCGGCCAGGCCGTGACCCTGTACCTGAGCCCTCGCGACTACCACCGCATTCACATGCCCTGCGCGGGGCGCCTGATGCGCATGATCCATATTCCGGGCGACCTGTTCTCTGTCAATCCGGCAACGGTGCGCGGCGTGCCGGGGCTGTTCGCGCGCAACGAACGCGTAGTCTGCGTCTTCGAGTCGGCCCGCGGCCCGTTCGTGCTGACCCTGGTCGGCGCCACCATTGTCGGCAGCATCGCAACCGTCTGGCATGGCGTGGTGAACCCGCCGCGCCCGGGCGTGGTGCGCGAGTGGCGCTACGACGATCAGGCCATCGTGCTGTGCCCGGGCGACGAAGTGGGCCGCTTCCTGCTCGGTTCGACGGTGGTCATGCTGTTCCCTGCAAATGCGCTGCCGTTCCACGCCGACTGGGTGCCAGGGCGCAGCGTGCGCATGGGCGAGGCCATGACGGGTGGCTCGGCGAATCGCTCGTCGCAATGAAAGGCGTCAGGCCCGCCAGGAGGGCTCTTGCAAGCACGGTCACGAACCATCCGGACGCGCGCTGCCCCAAGTGTTGTAGCCCGCGCAGTGCGGCGTTCCGGTTCAGGCGGCCTCG
>JBBQJA010000099.1:0-6139 GCA_038325465.1 Hyphomicrobiales bacterium
GCAGGGCCCGCGGGAGGTTCAGCCACTTGGCGACGAGGCTCAGCCAACGACTGCTCCCGCTGGCGGCGAACTGGGACTTTCGACCCACAGCCGAAGTAGTGGCGCCTGGAGTCATCGCCCGTAAGCAGACATCTGGTCCGACTAATGCCGACCTGCGCGCCGTCTACTGGACAACAACGACAAGGAGGCAATTGCATCGACATGCAGAGCCGGTGTCTTGCTGGAATCTTGATGCGACAGCCCCAAGTCTTGACAGCATCTTTTCGTGAGACTGGATAAGGTTCATCGACAACTCCGGCTACGCATCCTGCGCTGCCAGACCATCCAAATGCACGCCACTTCCTGCCCGCTGATCACCCACCGACCGAGCCGCCGCCGGCCGTTTTCAGATTCAAGTCCGTTGCGCATCTCACGCGCCGGGCCTGCTGATAGGCACGACTTGAGCCGACTCGGACAGGCCGTCTTCGACGGTGACCGCATTTCGCGTCGCAGTTGGATCAGGCTGGTGAACAGCCGATCGGCCTGCGTGCTGGTGACGCGCGAGACAAAGGCGGCGGCCGCATTGCTGGGTGCCGCAGTCTTGCTGCAGCGCGCCCTCAGTTCCGCGGCGCGCTTGAACTCGATCGCGGTGGTCCCGCCGGCGCGCGGCTGCGGCATAGCCTCACGGCAACTCGATGAATCCATGAAGCACAGTCGTGACAGCGCCGCCGCCGTGCTGCGGCTGGAGACACCGGTCGAGAACGTCGCCTCCTGGCATCTGTTCACACGCCAAGGATTTGGCCCGCTGGCCACCGCCCTTGCCGCGGTGCGGCTCATCGGCGACGGCTTCGATGGCGTCGACTTGAAGCAGACCATTTCCAGCGTCTTCGTCATCGAGATCAAGGACAGCCCCTACCTCGATCGCGGTGCCGAAAACAAGGTGCTCGGCAACGCGGTCTGCCGGCGACTACTCGCGCATCTGCTGGCCAAGTTCGAAGGACGCGAGTCGCTGGAGCAAGAAGCCACATGCCGTGTTCTGCAGGAAGCGGCTATGTCTCGCTGACGGCCGCTCAAACGCGGGCCGGCGTGTGCTGCAAAAACGCAGCATGCACGGAGCCCGATCACACCCCTGACTGGAGATCCATCCCATGAAAAAGAAACTGCTCGTCCCACTTTCGCTGTCCGTGTTGGCTCTCGCTGCTCTGACCCAAGGCCAGGCCTTCGCGGCAGACGACCCACTGGCCTTCAACGCCAGCGTTGTCAGCGACTACCGCTATCGCGGCATCTCGCAGACGCGCCTCAAGCCGGCTGTACAAGGCGGGCTGGACTACACATCGCCTAGCGGCCTCTACGTGGGCGCCTGGGCTTCAACGATCCGCTGGGTCAAGGACAACGGCGTCCAGGGGTCCGTGGAACTGGATGTCTACGGCGGCTACAAGGGCGAGATCGCCAAGGACTTGGCCTACGACGTTGGCCTGCTGCAGTACGCCTACGTCGGGAACAAGCTCGCCAGCACGGCGGCCGGCGGCGTGTACAAAAATGCCGACACCACCGAGTTGTATGGCGCGCTGACTTATGGGCCGGTCACGGCCAAGGTCTCTTATGCGCTGACCGACCTGTTCGGAAACTACAACTTCGGCAGCGGCCAGAGCACTAAAGGCAGCACCTATTTCGAACTGAACGGCAGCTTCGACCTCGGCTCGGGGTTCACGCTGGCGTCGCACCTTGGCCACCAGCAGGTCAGCCACCTTGGCGCCGCGTCTTACATCGACTACTCGGCGACCGTCAGCAAGGACCTCCGCGCTGGCCTGACGCTCGGCGTGGCTTTGGTCGGCACGAACGCCGACAAGGGTTTCTATGTGCCTGGCGCCGCCGCCAACAGCAGCAAATTCCTAGGCAAGGACGCGTTGGTGCTCAGCCTCAAGGCCCAGTTCTGATCGGCCGGTGGCGAGCCGTGACCGACTGTGCTTCGAGGTTTTCTCGGCGTGAACGCAGACCATCGTTTGACGGCGCGCCTTTGCCGCGCCGGGCGCCCAGGATTATTCCGCGAGCAGACGGTAGCCGACTCCCGTCTCGGTGATGATGTACCGGGGTTGGGCCGAGTCGTCCTCCAGCTTCTGCCGCAGGTTGCCCATGTACACACGCAGGTAGTGCGTGCTATCGGAATGGCTGGGCCCCCACACCTCGCGCAGCAAGTGCGGGTGGGTCATGACCCGCCCGGCATTCGCCACCAGCACACCGAGCAAGCGATACTCGATGGGCGTGAGATGAACCTCGGTGCCTGCCTTCCTGACGATGCGGGCTGCGAGGTCGATCTCGATATCGCCGAAACGAAACACGGCATCGGGCGTTGGTTGCCCGAGCCGCATGCGGCGCAGGTTCGCGCGCGTCCGCGCCAGCAACTCGTTGACACCGAAGGGCTTGGTGATGAAGTCGTCGGCGCCCACGTCCAGCGCAGCGACTTTGTCGTTTTCATGGGTCCGCGCGGACAGCACGATGATGGGCACGCCGGTCCAGGTTCGCACCTGGCGGATGAAGTCGACGCCGTCGCCGTCAGGCAGCCCCAGGTCAGCGATGATGAGGTCGGGTCTGCGGGTGGCGGCTGCCACCAAACCCTGCTTCACCGTGCCAGCCTCGAAGACCTGGCAGCCCTCGGACTCCAGCGCGGTGCGCACGAACTGCCGGATCTCGCGCTCGTCCTCAAGGATCAGGATGATGGGTGACGTGGTGCTCATGGCAAATCCGATGGGGTCCCGCCGACAGTGCCGGCGGCGCGCGCATCTTCGAGCGGATCGATCGTAGGCGGTGAGCCCAGCGGCAGGCTGAAAACGAATGTTGCTCCCTGCGGCTGTGTTGGCTCGACCCAGATCCGACCGTGATGAGCCTCGACGATAGCGCGGCAGATCGCCAGCCCCAGCCCCATGCCGGGCGTAGCTGACTCAGCGCTTCCGCGGGTGAACTTCTCGAAGATGAGTTCCTCCTTGCCCAGCGGGACACCGGGACCGTGATCTCGAACGCTGACATGGAGTTCCTTCCCGACGGCACGCACAAGAACCTCCACTGACGACGAATCTGGCGTGTACTTGCCGGCGTTCTCCAGCAGGTTGGCGAGCACACGCTCGATCAAGACCGCATCGCACTCGACCAGCGGCACCTCGGGGTCGATGTGCACGCTCAGGGATCGTGCGCCCAGCGCCCCGTGCGCCGATTTCAAGGCGCCGCCAACAATTTCCTCCATCGACTGCCATTCCAGACGCAGTCGTATCTCACCGCTCTGGATGCGCGCCATGTCCAAGAGGTTGGTGACCATGTCGCTCATGCGCAGCGATTTTTCGCTGATCGCCGTGGCCAGGCCATGCTGCGGAGGGCTCAGCGGGGGACGACTGGAAGCCAGCGTCTCTGACATGCCCACCAGCGCGGCCAGCGGCGTGCGCAGATCGTGCGAGAGCGCCGACAGCAGGGAATTGCGCAGGCGCTCTGACTCCATCTGAACCGTGGCGCTCTGCGCCACGTCAACGTAGTGCACCCGCTCCAGCGCCATGGCTGTCAGCGCAGCGAAAGTTTCCAGCTGCTGGCGCTGCTCCGGTACGAGCAGAACCCGAGGCTCTTCGGGCTGCACCGCCAGCACGCCGCGGCAGCGCATCGTGGCTTTGAGCGGCAGGTACAGCCAGGCGCTGCCGGCCAGCGTGTCCGTGCCGAGGCCTGCCGGCAGGTTGTGGTCGAGCGTCCACTGGGCTGTGCCGAAATCCAGTCCGGCGGCGCTGGTTCCGGGCGCCTTCAGGCGGTCGCTGGCGTTGAGCACGTAGACCACCACCTGCGCCCGAAACTCTCGCGCAATGACGGTCTGGGCGACTTCTATCGCCTGTTCGTTGGTCAGCATATTCGACAAGTCGCGCGCGGCCTCGAACAGTGCGCGCGAGCGGGTCTCGCGGTGCGTTGCGACTCGCGCCTGGAAGCGCAGGCCAGCGGTCAACTGCCCGGTGACCAGGCCCACCACCAGCATCACGGCAAAGGTCAGGAGGTACTGCACGTCGGACACGGAGAAGGATAGCTGAGGTGCGACGAAAAAGTAGTCGAAGGCGGCAACGTTGACGAAGGCCGCCAGCACGGCCGGGCCCCGCCCCAGCCACACCGCCACGCCCACCACCGACAAGAGGAACACCATCACGATGTTCGCAAGATCGAAGAAGGGTACAAGTCCGTGCGTCAGGAGCGTCGTGGCGGCACACGCAGCCGCAGCGAGCAGGTAGCCCTGGATCTGCTCACCGCCATCCGCGCTCGACTCTGCAGGAACCACCCGCGGTGCAATCGTTGGCCGCGAACGCGGCGGCTGCCCGACTTCGAGTCGGTCGATATCCGGAGCCAGGGTGCCGATAGTCTGCGCAAGAGGTCGCCGCGGCCACCAACGCAGCCATCCGGGTGCCGAAAGCCCATGGCCGAGAATTACCTTCGACAGATTGTTTTCTCTTGCGTGTTCCACCAAGGCCAACGGCACGTTCTGTGCGGATAGCACTGCCGTCCTAGCCCCCAGATCCTTGGCCAGCTTGACGGTCTGCAGGATGCCGTCGCGCCGACTGTCGTCCAGGCGCTGCAGTGCCGGCGTTTCGACATACACCGCGTGCCAGGTGACCGCCAGTTGCTGTGCGAGCTGCGCCGCGCTGCGCACCACATGCTCGGACCCCTCGTGCGGACCGATGCAGCACAACAACGCACCCTTGGTCTTCCACACCGGCGTGATCGCGCGGTCGATGCGGTACGCCTGCACATCGTCTTCAACCCTGTCCGCCGTGCGGCGCAGCGCAAGTTCGCGCAAGGCCATCAGGTTGCCCTTGCGGAAAAAGTTCTTCGCTGCACGCTCGGCCTGCGCCGGCATATACACCTTGCCGGCGGCCAGACGCTGTATCAGTTCGTCGGCTGGCGTGTCGACCAGCACCACCTCGTCTGCGCGGTCGAAGAAGGTGTCAGGCAGCGTCTCGTGGACGACGATTCCCGTGATGCCACCCACCACATCGTTCAGGCTCTCGAGGTGCTGGACGTTGAGCGTGCTGTAGACGTCGATGCCGGCTGCCAGCAGTTCCTCGACGTCTTGCCATCGTTTAGGGTGGCGCGATCCCGCCACATTGGAGTGAGCGAGCTCGTCGACCAGTACCAGGCCGGGCTTGCGCGCCAGTGCGCCGTCGAGGTCGAACTCAACCAGGCTCTTGCCGCGGTACTCGATCTGGGCCGGCGGCAGCAGCGGCACGCCTTCGAGCAGCGCCGCGGTCTCCCCGCGGCCATGGGTCTCGACGACACCGGCCACGACATCCACGCCCTCGCCGAGCAGTTTGCGAGCAGCCACCAGCATGGCGTAGGTCTTGCCCACGCCGGCCGACGATCCGAAGTAGATGCGCAGTCGGCCCCGCTGTTCGCGTCGTTCATCCTGCCGGATCCGGTCCAGCAGTGCATCAGGGTCCGGGCGTTGGTCGTCGGTCATCTCGGTCCTGGATTGTCACAGCCGTCCCCCAGCGCCCGTCGGCGCCAGGCCCGGGGATCAGTTGCGGGCCGCGTCGAGCGCGAGGTTGAGCTGCAGCACATTGACTCGCGGCTCGCCAATGAAACCGAGCAAGCGCGCTTCAGTGTGCTTGTCGATCAGTTGCTGCACCAATGGCAACGGCAGACTGCGTGCTTTGGCCACGCGTGCTGCCTGGTACTGCGCCGCTGCCGAGCTGATGTGCGGATCGAGGCCGCTTCCCGAGGCCGTGACCAAGTCCACCGGCACGGGCGCCCTATTGCCAGGGTCCGCTACGCGCAGCGCTTCGATGCGGCCCTTGACTGCATCGGCTAGCGCCGGGTTCAGCGGCCCTTGGTTCGAACCGCCTGAATTGCTGGCGTTGTAGGGCATTGGCCCGGTGGCCGACGGTCGACCCCAGATGTACTTCGGATCGCTGAAGCTCTGGCCGATGAGTGATGAACCCACAGCCTTGCCGTCTCGCACGATCAAACTGCCTGCGGCCTGTTCGGGAAAAACGGCTTGGCCGATGCCGGTGACAACCAGGGGATAGACGACACCAGTGAGTGCGGTGAGCACCGCAAACGTGACCAGGACCGGACGGATGATGGAGTTCATATCAGTTCCTTCAGACAAGGTGCAGGGCGCCCAGCAACAGGTCGATGACCTTGA
>JBBQJA010000100.1:0-6121 GCA_038325465.1 Hyphomicrobiales bacterium
ATGGACATGCATTTCTTCAAAGGGTTACAGCGGCATTCACGCGTCTGAAAAGACGCGCGGCGCTGTAGGCGGCCCGGTCGGCGGCGGCATCTTCATCAACGAAGAATACCGGACGGCCGAGGACGACCTGATCGGGAACGGCGCCGGTTTCTGCCTCAAGCGTTCACCGCAGATGGCGCAGGAACAGGCCGTTTCCAGGCAAAGTGGTGATCTGACCTCTGCCGACGATTGGCAGAGGTCAGATCCGGCAATGGGTTCTTTCCGCCAGGACTGCCCCGGCGCGCACCGCAAACGCTTTGCATTGTGAGAGACAAGCGCTTGCAATCTTGGGGTGGCCCAGCCGTTCAGCGTCGGGCAAAGATTGCGCATGCAGGATATCAGACCGGCGCGCCTTTTCGATGTGGCGGCAAGGGTTCAGGTCTGCAACGAAGCTGTGAGATGAGCCCGCAGATCATCCGGCAAGGCGTTGAGCGCGCGCGTCACGGTCGCAAGATCCTGCCGGGCGTCGTGCAACTGGTCAAGAAGTGAGATCACAATGCCGAGTGCTGTTTCATCCAGAGCAAATTCGAGAGACAAATCGCACAGAAGTTCCAGCCTCGCGATATCGACACGCCGAAACACATAGCCGTTGCTCCCGCGTTCCGGCCGCACGAACTCGCTCGCGATGAAGCTGACAAGCCGACCGCGGGTCAGTCGTGTGACAGATGAAATGACTTCGACCTCGGAGAATTGTTCTGTCATGCCCTTGTTCCTTGCAGAAGGTCGGCGCTCTTCACAAAAGGTCGGCCCGCGGATTGACTGCGTGGGTCTTGCGCCATTGGGTCAGATAGTCGCGCAGACCCTCGTCCGGATCGGGCGGAACAACGATCTGAAGCTCAACCTTTTGATCGCCCCTTGTCGTTTGCCCAGCCCGGGCGACCCCGCGTCCGCGCAGGCGCAAGATCTTGCCAGAACTTGCTCCGGGCGGAATTGTCAATGAAACCGGTCCGTCAATGGTGGGAGCCTTTACCTTGCCGCCGAGAATGGCCTCATCAATTGTAATCGGCAGGGTCAGCAGGATGTCGTCGCCTTCGCGACGGAAGACCGGATGCGGCCGCACGAAAACCGTAATCAGCGCATCTCCGGCTGGTCCGCCGCCAAAACCCGGCGCGCCTTTGCCACGCAGCCGCAAGGTCTGGCCGTCTTCCGTGCCTTGCGGGATCTTGACCGTGAGCGCCTGACCGTCCGGCAGGGTAATACGGGTCTCGGCACCGCGCACGGCATCGAGAAACGGGGTCTCGAGTGAATACCGCAGATCCGGACCCGAAGCCGAAAAACCGCGGTCACCGAAATCACTGCCGCCGGAGGGGCGCGACCGGTTGCGCAGGATCTCGGCAAAGATGTCGGCAGGATCTCCATCCCGCCCGAACCCGCGCTGTTGCTGGTAAGTGGTGTCGGAAGCATCAGCGAAATCACGATAGTACTGGCGCTTTGGAATTTCCGCACCCAGCCCGTCAATCTCGCCAGCATCATAGCGGGCGCGGGTTTCCGGGTCCTTCAAAAGCTCGTAGGCGGCAGATATCCTCTTGAACCGCGCTTCGGCACCCGAATCATCGGGATGAAGGTCCGGATGGCTGGCGCGCGCCAGTTTCCGGTAGGCCTTCTTGATGTCGTCCGCAGTCGCCGCCTTGGTCAGGCCAAGTGCTTGATAGGGATGGTCTGGCATCCAGGATTCCATTCCTCATTTCAATGTTTTCACAGGCAGGCGTCGTGCATCGGAGACGAGTGTAGAGCAATGCCATGACTTTGTCGTCACCGGCGCTGATCCAAGTCAATGCGAAGACGGATTGCACGTCAATTCCCGAAAATGCGTTGCTGCGGCATCCCGATTTTCCTGATCCCTTTGGTACCCGCCGCTGATTAATTTTGCCCGCAATCGCGTTCTTGCTTGGCGATCAAGTCGAGGAGCATGGCAATCAGCGTCTGGCCGACATCCGTGCTTTTGAGAAAAGTGGAGTTTGCCAGGATGCCGTCGATGTCGAGGCCGGTGGCGGGGCCATTGGATATGCCCGCAAACGCCATCGACCAGTCAGCAAAGCTGCGGGTTGCCTGCGGCTTAAAATGAAGAACCGTCACATCACGATGGCGGCGATCACGCAGGATACTCTCAAATACATTTTCGACCGCGTCGAGCGGCCCTTCCAGCACCTGGGCCCAATAGTTGTTGCTGTAAATCAGCGCGCCGGTAACCCCCATCGCACGGTTTTTACGCCGCGCGACCTCCAAGATATCGGCGATTTCGACCGAGACATCAGAATTGCAGTTGTCGATGGCGTGCCGACTGAAATAGGCGAGCGTGTGCAGGTGGGTCTCCACGGATGTCATCCTTTTCAATGCTCCCGCTGGTCCAACCGTTTCAGCAGATCGGCGACCGAGGCCGCCGGAACTGGTCGGCTGACGAGATATCCCTGCATTTCGGTGCAGCCAGCCAACCGAGCGATTTCGCGCTGGTGCGGCGTCTCGACGCCCTCAATGACAGTGTCTCGCCCAAGCCCAAGGCCAAGCGAGGCGATTGCCCTGATCATCCATTCTCCGGCCTGCTGCCCGCGCTCGTCTCCTGTCTGACCCTCGCCAACGGCCAGGTCAGCCACGAAAGACCGATCGATCTTCAACCGCGTAAACGGGAGGCGATGCAATCGGCTCAGCGACGAATAACCCGCGCCGAAATCGTCGAGCGCCAGATCGGCACCGAGATTGCGGATCGCGGCAAGTGTCGCGCCGAAATCGTCGACCGCCAGCGCCGTCTCGGTCAGTTCGATTTCAAGCCGTTCGACGGGAAGGCCGCTCTCATTGAGCGCGCGCTCGATAGCATGGAGCAACGCGCCGCCATCGCGCAATTGCAGCGGAGACACGTTGACCGCCACACGCAAAGGGACACCGTTTCTTGGCACCGGCCACGTCAGCGCATCGCGGCAGGCAGTCCGAAGCACCCACTCGCCAATCAGATCGATAAGTCCGATCTCCTCTGCGAGGGGGATGAAAAGACTGGGCGGCACCATTCCGCGTTCGGGGTGGTGCCAGCGCACCAGGGCTTCCATGCCCGTCACGTGTCCATCGGCAAGCGACACCTGCGGTTGGTAATGCACCTGGAAATGTTGACTTTCCATCGCCCGGCGCAGTTCAATCTGCTGCAGCGTGACGGCGGCACGAAAGTCATTCTCAAGACCCAGTCTGAACAGAGCGTTTTCTTTCATCACCGGCTCGAACTGACGGATCCTGCTGCGGCCGCCACTTTGTGCCTGATGCAGGGCCACATCCGCGGCGTGGAGAATGCTCAGTGCATCGTTGTGTTCCAGATCAGCGTGCGCGATCCCCAGGCTTGCACCCAACGTGATGGCATGGCCACCAATCACGTAAGGTCGGCTTATGACGTCCTGAATTTGCGCGGCCGTATCAGCCGCCACGCTGCCTTCATTGAGCAAGGCCGCAAATCCGTCTCCGCTCATTCGGGCCAGGAAGGTTTTGTCGGGGACCACAGTGCGCAGGCGGTCGGCCACGCGACGCAGGAGTGTGTCACCGATGAGGGGGCCGAGACCGTCGTTGACTGATTTGAAACGGTCCAGATCGAGCACGACGAGCGCGGGAAGCTGGCCCGCAGATGACCTTGCCTCCAGGCGCTCCGTGAGCCGCTCAGTCAGCCGTCGTCGCGTTGCCAACCCTGTGAGCGCGTCGATATCGTCGATGCGTTCGATCACTTCGCGCAAAGATAAATGCGCCGGTGTTGATCCACGCTCAGTCGAAATGGTGGCATTCTAAAATCTCTCCTGGATACCGCGCCTTTACGCGCCCTCCTGCCATGAACGCAACACCCCGGTCTGTCACTTCGCGCACATAAGCGCAGGAGCACACTCATTTGCGAAAAAGAATGCAGAAAAATGGCCGGGAAAGAGTATCTTCAAACCATGCCCGACTTTACCCCCACAAACGCACTTATCCGATCGTTATCCAAGAACGACCTAAACCCTCTCAAGCCACATCTCGAACTGGTTAACCTTCGCATTGCCGAAACCCTCTACGAGATGGAGGATACCGTCAAATGGGTCTATCTTCCGGAAATCGGCCTGCTGTCGCTCATTACCGTGATGGTGTCGGGCACCGCGCTGGAAACCGCGATTGTCGGCCGCGAAGGGGGTGTCGGCTTTATCGAGGCGCTGGGAAGTGGCACGATATACAGCAGGGTGATCGTGCAGATACCGGGAAAGGCCTACCGCATTCCTGCGACCGTATACCGCAAGGCCTTTGAATCCAGCACAGAGATGCGCAAGGCGGTCCACAACCAGGTGGAATTGCTACAGGCGGAAAGCCGTCAAGCCATCGCGTGCCACGGGCTGCACACGGTGCAGGAGCGGTTCAAGCGATGGCTGCTTGAGTGTCAGGACAGGTCGGGCGGCCTGATGGACATGCCGTTGAGGCAAGAGTTTCTGGCGGTCATGCTTGGCGTGTCGCGGACTGCGATCACGCGCATTGCAGTGGCGGCACAGAAGGAAGGGTTGATCAAATATTCGCGCGGCTCGGTGAAGATTCTTGACCGAAAGGGACTTGAAGACGGGGCGTGCGAATGCCGGGCTTCGGTGCAGCACCTGCGGCGCCAACTGGAACCGATGAATAGCCAAATCCAAAGAAAAACGGCTTGAGCGAGCAACTGCGACGCACGCCGGGCTCGGATGTTCTCAAAGGATGCCACCGAGTGGCTGTGGGCGGGGATTGGCACCAATGAAGATCGCACTTGTGGGAATTGGCAAGATCGCCGTCGACCAGCATATACCGGCTATTGCGGCATCGGAGAGCTGGAGCCTCTCGGCGACCGTGTCACGCTCGGCTTCGGTTGCAGGCGTGGAGGCGTTTGCCACCATCGGCGACATGCTTGCTACGCGGCCCGACATCGAAGCCGTGTCAATCTGCGTGCCGCCCGCTCCGCGCTTTGCAATTGCGCAGGCGGCTCTGGATGCGGGACGCCATGTCATGCTCGAAAAGCCGCCCGGCGCAACGCTCGCCGAATGCCACGCGTTGGCAGCAATGGCGCGGGCTTCAGGGGTGTCGCTCCACGCCACCTGGCATTCGCGTGAAGCGGACAAGGTTGTGGCGGCCCGAACCTGGCTTGCCAACAAGACCATCCGAAAGGTCTTTATCACCTGGAAAGAGGATGTGCGACGCTGGCACCCGGGTCAGGACTGGATCTTCGAGCCGGGTGGATTGGGGGTTTTTGATCCCGGCATCAATGCGCTGTCGATCCTCACCGAGATCGTGCCGGACCCGGTCCGGGTCACGGCGGCGGTGCTTGAGGTCCCGGCCAACCGCCAGACCCCGATCGCAGTCACGCTCGATCTTGCCTTCAAAGGTGCGGGCACGGGCACGGCGGTGTTCGACTGGCGTCAGGAAGGCGAGCAGACCTGGACCATCCGTGTCGAGACCGAGCAAGGAAATTTGACACTGTTTGATGGCGGTGCCCGGTTGGACGTCGATGCGGCCGACCCGGGTGATCAGGATGATGGACCGCTCAAGGGCGAATATCCCCGCCTTTATGCGCACTTTGCCGTCTTGGTGGCGGCCCGGCGCATCGACATGGATCTCAGACCCATGACGCTGGTCGCCGACGCCTTCACGTTGGGCGAACGCCGGACAATCGCGCCGTTCACCTGGTGAAGCCGCATGGTGCCCCGTGCTTCAGGACCGAGACGGAACTTTTCCGTTGAAAAGCGCGTTTGATACCAAATTGAAGCACCGCAACAGAAGGAGACATCACATGCGTGCTCTTGGTCTTTGGCTGATCGGGGTTCCGATCTGGCTTGTCATCATGCTTGCGGTCTTTACCGACTGGGTGTGAGCTGTCTTTAGGAACGCCCTGTTCTGCGGCGAGCCGCCCAAGTGAGGCTTGCCCGAAACGCCCGCGTCAGCGCCGATGGTCTGGGCGCGGTGCGGTATCTGGAGCCTTCAGACCCATCCCGCCATGGCCGGGGTTACCGCCACTGCCACCAGGAACGACCAGACCAGCATGACCACGACTGCGGTGGCGATGGATCCGACGAAGTCGCCGGCCGGCCCGGGGAGAAGGATCATCGGCAGGAATGAAAGAACGGTCGTG
>JBBQJA010000101.1:0-6088 GCA_038325465.1 Hyphomicrobiales bacterium
GCCAATCCAGCCGCGCGACCTTTTCCGGTGCCAGCCGTGGCGGTGTGGAAATGGACAACCGGCGCAACCCCTGCGCCGTCAACTCAAAGCTTTCGTCAAGGACCGGGCGCTGGATGTGGGACGGATCGACGACACCCTCCAACCTCGCGGCCAAGGCGTCAATTGCCGCCGCCTCGCCGTGAACCAGAAACAGGTCGTGGGTCAGAGGCAACCTTTCCTTGATCCATTGGACAAGTTCGGTCGCGTCGGCATGGCCCGAATACAGATCGAGCGACCTGATCCGGGCGTGAACCTGAAACTCTTCACCCTGAATCCGGATATTGCGCGCGCCATTCTGCAAGATGCGTCCCAGAGTGCCCTCGGCCTGAAAGCCGGTGAAAAGAACCGTCGCCTGCTCCCGCCAGATCCAGTTTTTCAGCCGATGTCGGATGCGGCCCGCGTCGCACATCCCAGATGCTGCGATGACGATGTGAAAGCCCTGCACCTGATCAAGGGCCATGCTTTGCTCGCGGGTCTCGGTAAAATGCAACTGGCGCGACCGCAGGCCGTGCATCAGGGTAGCACCATTCTCCAACTCACTTGCATGCTGTGCAAAGACGTCAGTGGCCTTGGTGGCCATCGGACTATCGACGTAAATCGGGATGACAGGCAGCGCACCCTCATCCATCAGTTGCGCCAGATCGCTGATCAGTTCCTGCGCCCGCTCGACGGCGAAGGACGGGATCAGCAAGGCACCATCTGGGTTCGTCGCGGCCCGGACTTCGTCGGCCAGCAGCGCTCGGCGACGATCCGCGCTGGCGTCGATGCGGTCGCGGTCGCCGTAAGTGGATTCGCAGATCAGATAGTCGACCCCGCTTGGGCCTTCGGGATCAGATTGCAGCAGCTTGTAATCTGGGCCGATATCGGCAGAGAACATCAACCTTATGACTTCGCCTTCAGTGTCCGTTATCTCGACCTCGACCGAAGCCGATCCAAGAAGATGCCCCGCATTCCAGAGCCGCGCGCGCAGATCGGGCAAAACCGAAAACCACTGTCCGATCGGTTCGGGGTGAAACTGCTTCAGGCAGGCGGTGGCATCTGCCATGGTGTAGATCGGTTCTACCTCAGCGCGGTGGCGATGCATGGCACGGCGGTTGAACTGCTCGACCTCGATTTCCTGGATATGGGCCGAATCCGGGAGCATCACGCCGCACAGATCAGCGGTGGCCGATGTTGCGTGGATCTGCCCCGCAAAACCGTGCAGCGACAATTTCGGCAACAGGCCGCAGTGGTCGATATGGGCATGGCTCAGGATCACCGCGTCGATCTTTTGCGGGTCAAACGGAAAGGGGCGGTAGTTCAGCTCTTTCTCGGTCTTGGGTCCCTGAAACATTCCGCAGTCGACCAGCACCTGGCCCTGCGCCGTCTCAAGCCGGAAGCATGACCCCGTTACGGCGCGTGCCGCACCATGGAACGTCAAGCGGGGATGGGACATCGGTGGTTTCCTTTTCAGACCTTTGGATAGTCAGGGGCGGATCAAAGTTGATGAACATAGGTGCCGGGGGCGTCCTGAAGCGGTGACAACCCCCGATCCGGCGCGCCAAACCCAGGCGGCTGGACAGTCGCGCTGCTGTGCAGGGCAAGCCATCCGGACCATTCCAGCCACCACGACCCCGCAACGGGAGCGTGCTTTTCCGGCCAGCCGTCTGGCCCGACATAATGCCCGCCCGCCGCGCGGTGCGACAGGCGGTAGTGCCGCCCCGCATGGCCCGGCTCACTGACAATGCCTCCATTGTGGCCGCCCTTGACCAGCGCGAATGTCAGATCGTTGTCCGTAAACAGCTGCACCTTGTAGACCGATTTCCAAGGCGCGATGTGGTCGTTCTCGGTCGCAACCACAAACATCGGCGCGTCAATGTCTTTCAACGCGATTACCCGACCTTCGACGGCAAAGCGCCCGGCAGTCAGCCGATTCTCCAGAAACAGCCCGCGCAGGTATTCCGAATGCATCCGCGCAGGCATCCGTGTTGAGTCGGCGTTCCAGACCCCGATGTCGGTCGGAAGGTCCGCCTCACCCAGAAAATAACGGCGCACGGCCCGGCTGTAGATCAGATCCTCGGCCCGGATCGCAGCAAAAGTGCGCGCCATCTGCGGGCGGTCGAGATAGCCCTGATCCCACATCATGTCTTCGATAAATGCGACCTGACTTTCATCGAGGAACAGCAGCAGCTCTCCCGCCTCGACGAAATCCACCTGTGCGGCCATCAGCGTGACCGAGGCCAGCCGGTCATCGCCATCCCGCGCCATCGTGGCGGCTGCGATGGCCAGAATGGTGCCGCCCAGACAGTAGCCAGCCGCATGGATGCGGCGGTCGGGCTGGATGGTAGTGACAGCGTCCAGCGCCGCCCTCACGCCACGTTTGCGATAATCCTCAAGCGATAGCCCCGCCTGTTCGGCGCTGGGGTTCGTCCACGAAATCATGAACACCGTAAACCCCTGATCGACCAGATACTTCACCATCGAGTTTTGTGGCGACAGATCGAGTATGTAGTATTTCATAATCCAGGCCGGAACGATCAGGACAGGCTCGGCCTGAACCTGGTAGGTTGACGGTCCATATTGGATCAACTCGAACAGATCATTGCGAAACACCACCTTGCCGGGCGTGCAGGCGAGTTCCTGGCCCAGCCGATACCCTTCGGGCGGCGGGTCACGGCGCTGGGTCAAGGTCTGGATGAAATCCTGCGCCAGATGCATAGCCCCTTCTATCAGGTTGCGCCCGCCCTCACGCGCCGTTGCTGCAAGGATCTCGGGGTTGGTTAAAGGAAAGTTCGCCGGCGAGATCAGATCCAGCGCCTGTCGCGCCATGTACCGGGTGCGATCCGCATGCTGCTGTTCCAGACCACGAAGTGTATCCGTCGCGTGATCCCACCAGTCTTGCACGGCCAGAAAACCCTGCTGCCAGCCACGGAAGGGGAATTGCTGCCAGGCCGGATGCTCGAACCGGTGATCGAAACTTTTGGGCGCAAAAGGCGGCGAGGTCGCGGCATCCGTACCGGTCGCATAGGCGGCCAGCTTCAGCGCATTCACCTGCGCACGCTCAAAAAGCTCCATCTGCCGCCCCGGCGAATGGCTGAAGTGAAACGCCCAATCGGTCCAAGCCTGAAGAAAGGCATGCGACGAGACGCCACCGCTCAGGCGGGCGACAGCCGCACGCGCGCTTTGATCAAGGTTCTGATGCGGGTGGTCGACGTGCTGCGGCGCAAGCGCGGACGGCAAGGCGCCCGTATCCACCGTGGGTACAATGGGGTCGGCATCTGGCATCGGGGGCGTGACGATGGACTTGGGTTTTGGTTTCCGGGACACCGGCATGTTCCTAACTCGATCATGCAAATGATCGCTGCAGTACTCTGTTTCTCGGCATCGGAAGCCACCTTAGTCAGTTTCACCCGCTACTTTTGGTAACGCTTGTGTATACCGGCTTAGAGAAAGCGCGCCTGCGGTTCCGGCACTCAACCTGGGTCTTCCGGCTGCAGTGCGGCGACAATCATCGCCCCAATCACAAGGCCTGAACCTATGAGCAGCGCACCGGGACGGTTGCGGACAAGGCCAGGCAATACCGCAAGAATGGCTGCCCGGCTTTTGCGACGGTTGTCAGCCTGCCGAATTTCAGTGCGCGCCTTTTGCAGGCGAGTCCGCCATCGCAAGACAGCCAACAGCACAATTGCAAAGATAATAACCAGCAGGCCGACTGAAAAGAGTGCCAGCGCCAAGCCCCAGAGAGGGGTCAACACGACAACGATCCCGGCAATGCAGGCGGCCCAAGCCGTCAGTGCAAGCAATGCGACAAACCCAAGGATTGCCGCATTGCCGACCACATCGTGCAGCCGTTCGGACACGCCAGTGGTCAGGGGCGCGGTCAGGTCACTTAAGCGGTTTCGCATGGGGGTCTCAGTCGCGGCTTTTCTGGACCAGCATCGCAACCACCAACCCGATTCCCAACGCGCCGAGGAACCACTGGAGAGGGTGTTCGCGCACCGTTGTCTCCATATTCTTTTCAAGCCGGGACACCTGCTTGGCCAGTTTTTTAGTGGCACGGCGCGACTCGGCGAGCACTTCATCCGACCAGTCAGAGGCCTGATCCTGCACTCCGTCGACACGTGCCTTTCCGTAATCGACCAAGGACTTGGTCAGAGCTGCAAGGGTGCTCTTGATTTCGGCCATCTCTGCCCGGACTTCTGCTTCATAGTCTGCCATTTCTGATCTCCTTTTGATATGTGAACTACTTCAGAGATTTATGTTGTCGCACCAACATACGTATTCTGCACCACGGCAAGCGGTCGCACATTGACACAGGTCATTACCCAAACTCGCGAGATTTCTGAGCCGCGATTGGGCGCGCAAGACAAGACCGCCTGATCAATCCGCGCCGACGCAAATTTGTAGCCTATCATGAAACGCTTCACGTATTGGTCTGGATGACGGTGTGGGGGATCGACAACATTCACAATGTGTCGATCATTCCGCTTTTCATTGGCGCACGCCGTTCTACCGTTCCCTGCTCAACCAAGTGCCGTCTTTTGATGACTGAGGCAGAGTTGCGCAACAGTTCGTGGTCGTCATGACGAACTTGGCGACACCATCAGAGTCAAATGCGCCCCAGCAGCACGAGGATGACAATGATGATCAGGATCGTGCCAAGCACACCCACCCCGCCATTGCCAAAACCGTAGCCATAGCCGCCGAAGCGTCCGCTGAATCCGCCCAGAAGGGCGATGATAAGAACGATGATCAGAATCGTGCCAAGTGACATTCGGATCTCCTTTGATGGGGTTTGCCAACCTCGCGGACGCCTAGTTATGGAACCTCCGGAGTATTGGGTACTGTTTAATTGCCGTCGATTTTAATGCCTTGCTCGTCAATTTGGATGTCGATACCGCTCTGGCGTTCCTGATAGTAAAGGTAACTTGCCCCTACCGCGACAACCAATAGGATACCGATCAAGATGAGAAGAGAGTTTCGGTTCACGGCTGGCTCCTTATTGGGTATTCAAAGCCGCAGGGCGGCACCGCACATGGCCAAGCGGCGTTAGCGCATGACACTTACACGTCTTTTGCAGATGCGCTCAGCGAACGCCCACCTTAGGCCTCGCGGATTGCGTCCTTGATGCCGCCGACAGCATTCTGAATCTTGCCTTCGACCTTGTCGGCCTGGCCCTCGGACTGCAGTTTTGCATCGCCAATCGCCTTGCCGAGCGCGACCTTGGCTTTGCCCTTCACGACCTTGGCGGAACCGATCACACGGTCTTTGTCCATGGCGTTTTCCCTCCTGCGGAAATCTGACTGCCATCTGCTTGATGGCTTCGCAATGCTTCCGCGATTCTCTCTCGGTTCGCACTGATACAAATCAAGTTTGTCTTGTGACTTTTCTGGCCCAAGCAGTTTGGCGAACATCGGGAGGCGATGCGAATGAGCGCCGCGTGCGCGGCCTTCGGCGGAATCCAACCTCTTCGCCCTACCATTTCGATCCTTCACTGTCTCGGCCAACTTGGATCAACTTGGGGGCCTCAGCTTCCGCCGATGATGAGGCGTGGGGGTCGAATTTCCGATCACCCACCGTTGTTGCTAAGTTCTGTGAAGCCCAATCAAAATGGTGCTATCCCTCAGCGCATTTCATGGTTTTTGGGCTTCACGAGTTTGGCGACGTATTCAGAAGGAATACACCAATGGCACAGACCCCTCCGATGGCACCGCAAGGCAAAACCTCTGCGGCCGAAGACAAGATGAAGACCGTGAAAGCCGCTTGGGACAAGGCCCCCTCGGGACCCAAGAAGGACGCAGCCCTCAAGCATTACCAGGCCGCTGAAAAGGCCCACACCGCCAAGAATGACGGCGAGTGCATTCGGGAACTTGATGCGGCTGCTCACGCGCTTGTCTGAGCGAAAATGGTCACCCCGGCGCAATGTGCCGGGGTGGCGTCATCGTTTGTCAGCTTGCAGGCCACTGACCCGCAGATGGGCCGTTTGTGTTTCAGCTAACTGTCACCGTCGAAATAGCGGCCCATCCTGATCAAGATAGCTCAGATCAAACTCGGCCAGCGCGACAAGGCC
>JBBQJA010000102.1:0-5911 GCA_038325465.1 Hyphomicrobiales bacterium
CGGGCGCCGTGACCTGACCCGCCGACGATGCAAGGGAGTGCGCGTGCCCAGCCGTAATAAAATGCTGGGCACGCTCCATCCCTTTCGGCCGGCCCTATGACGGCCAGCCTGGTGGGCTCCAAACGGGTTCGCCGCCATCCCCACCAACGCCCTCGAACTGCCCCTCGTGCAGCGTCTCCGGCGGTCGCCGCGCTTTTGGGGCCCCGGCCCCATGCACAACAAGAGAACGGTAGCCGCATTGTCCGAAGTTAAACTGACATCGACGAAAAAGGACGACACGTTGCCTGTGGCGCGTCTGTACCAACGGCGTGGCATGGGCAGCTCGCCGCGGAAGTGTCGTGGGACCTGTCGAGCTTTGCAGCGTCGTTCGCGTCCTCGCAGCCGGCGGCGATCATCAGCATTTGGAAGAGCAGGGTATCAGCCACGCTGTGGACGACACACTCTGGCGAGCGAGGATCGGCGACGCAGGCGGCGAGAAGCTTTGCCAGCCCTGTGGGGGTTTCGATCTCGCACAACGCCAGTACGTTGCCAGCGGAGGAGAGGGACCCGCCGTCGAAGCGGGTGATGATCGGCTTGCCGGCGACTGGTGACAGGCCTGGCAGGGGCAGCGTAACGTCGATGTCGGCGGGCATGGTGTCCGGAAACGGCAGGGTTCTGGGTTCGCAGCCGAATCCTATGGCCAATCGACGGGTTGCGCCATGCCCGCCAGCCCTGATGAATTTTCCGGGTTAATCCGTAAACGCAATCAGCCGCTACGCCGCATCCGCCAAACAATATCCCAACACCTGGTGAATAAGACGGGGGTAGCTGCCGTCCTGCTTCCCGCCGTCGCTGCCTGATCCGGGTCGAGTTTTTCAGGGCTGTGCAACTGCCAAGAATCTGTGCAAATGTTTGTGCATAGATATACATCGGATAGATGGGACAAAAACTTGAGCGGCAAAAATCACGCATCCCCAAGCCGGAACGAGTATCACATCGACCATACGGAAAGTGAGGAGGAGCGGAATCGGGAGCTGGACCGTGCTTTCGATGACGTCATGCGCGATGACCCCGAGCAGCGGAACCGGATCCACCAAATGGTCGGAAAGCTGACCACTGGAAGTGCCGCGATCGCCGAACGCATGGAGCGCAGTGAGTTTCTGACGGATCTGAGCCGCGAGACCGAGATTGGCGGGGAAAACTATGCCGAGGAGGTCTCGGCCAAGGACAAGGAACGCAATAATTTACTGGATGAACTTCTTGCTGACGCCAAGAAGGAACGTGACGCCAGGAGCGCACCAGAAAGTACATGGTCGACGGCAGAACGTTGCATGGCCGCGGCCGTTGGGTTGGGATCGCTCGGGGCGGGCATCTTCATGCTGGTCCGGTATTTCCTGGAGAAATCGAAAGGGAAGGATCCGTCGAAGGACCCGGACCTAATGGACATTCCCGCAGAAACGCTGGCAATCCTCGAAACGATGTACGCCAAATGGGCGTCCAAAACCCCAGAAGAATTCTTCCAAAATCTCGCAGTCCGGGTGCGCACAGATAAATCGCTGTCAGTTGGGGATCACATCTATTTCATGGACTTGGTGATCAAGATGACACCGCTTTTAACGCCGTTCTTGTGGGATTCGATAGCTGACAAGCTCAAACTGATCGACCGGTTCTCCGATGCTTGGATCGCGGCGGGTAGTGTTATCACGAGCAATGAGAAGGCGGCCCGACTTTACGAAGCCGCGGCAGCCGAAAAGTACAACAGTGACCCGGTGCCGACGAAGATCATGGCCGGCGTGCTGCGGCTTGTCTTCGCTCGCCTCGGCTTCGATCCCAAATACAAGGAGACTTGAGACGTGGCGCAGGACGTTCTGTTCATCCACCAACACCCCAGCGAGATCCGCGTGCTTCCTCGCGACGGCATGTCCGGTGCGGCCTATGTGGCCGATATGCTGAACGCTGTCGCGCCCCGGCTCGAAGCGGGCATTGGCCCTGCCCTCCAGGCCTGCGCTGCAGCCGGTTTGCCGCTGTTCGAAGTGCCACCGCAAAGCGCGCTCCTGGACCGGGTGCCCGAAACCGTGCGGCGCGAGGTTTTGCGGCGGATTGAAGGGCTGAACGCATTCATGGGCGTCACCTTTGTTATCGCTCATGATCCGCCCGTCAAAACCTGGATCAGCTGGGTCGAAATCGAACATCCCTCGGGCCGGGGGCCGTCGCTCATTTGGGTGCGCAAGGGTCAGGCCGGCGTGCTCCAGATCGTGCTTGGAAATTTCGACGCGCTTGCTCTGCTGGCGGCGATTGCACGCGAAGTGGCGCCTGAGCCAAAGGCGGCGCTTCTTCACAGCCAAGCCCAGGCCAGCGTCAACGACGTTCTGACCACCATCACGGATTTGTCACTCAGCGTGTCCTGGGCCCTGCCGCCGCCATGGGGCGCGGTAGCGACACTCGGCCTCTCAATCTTCAGGATGTTCATGGGTACAAGCGACGAGCACGCGAATCCATGGAAAGACCTAGCAGACGGGATCAAAGAGTTTGAGCGGCAGCTCCAGATCGAGAACTATTCTTCTGATTTCAGCGACTTTGCCATGAACCTCAGTGCAAAAACTTCGGCTATGCAGTCCCCTGTATCAGCGGTGACACACGATGCCCGTTATTTCGACGACCTGCACGAGTGGCTTTATGGGGGCCATGGATTTGATATGGTACATAATCGTCTCACCCATATCTACGACAACTATCTGTCGAAGAGAGATCTTCCAGGCTGCCAAGACTTGCTGCCGTTGTACGTGTCCGGCGTCACACTTTACATGACAGGACGCAAGCTGGAAATGCAGATCATCGCTTGTCGCGCCTTTGCTGTCCAAGGCATCGATGACGATATGTTCTTTTCCTATTCTTCTGAATGGAAGCGCGTCTACCGTGAGTTGCGCATCCATATGTTGGGTGACGCTGCGACTAAATTTACTGGTTTTTGCGAAATGGTTTCTATCCAGATCGAACGGATCGTCAATGAGCGACTTAGCCAACTGACCCCACCGTACCGCCAGCCACCAGAGGGACATTGGGGTTTGGGAGGAGCGATGAATACTAAAATGTATATTACCGACAGGCCGGGCGCTTGGAACTTCAATGCCGGTACGGGCAAGCAATCATTGACTGACTACTCAGACACAAATGGTGTGCACGAGCGCGACGGTGACGCGGCGAACCTATTTCAGGAAGGCCGGACATCGACCATGAAGATGATCGAGGACATTACCCGCCGCCCCTCGCAGATCGTTGCCGCATGGAAGACAAAACTCAATGAGGCCGAGGGCATGATGCCTCCGTCCGCTCCGTTGGAAAAGCCTGGTGTGAAGCCGCTGGCTGATGGCGATCTGGTGCCCCAAGGCGATTGGAAATCGGGTAAGACGGTCTGCTACGCTATCTCGTTGCGTAACGACAAGGGTCCGTCCGATCTGGGCCCATGGTCCGACCCGATGACAATCGGCGCCACCGCCTTCGCTGAGGTGACCGTCTCGGCTGAGGTCAACAGCCACTCCGGGACCATCGCCTGGATCACCCGCAAATTCATCGATGAAACTGCAAGGGATGAGAAAACGCGCATCGTCGGTGCGACTATGGAAAATCAAACTATATTCAAAGATAAACACAAATAATACGCGGGAGAGCCAACGAATGTCCGAACATCACACAGTTCATGAAGACCCCTACGAAGTGCTTAGCGAACATGATGGCACTGAGCGGCTAGACGTCATCGCCGAGCAGAACAGACAGGCCAAAGATCATTTTGCGCATGTCATACAGAAGGAAACCATCAAACTCGTTACTGAAGTAGTGGACAGTGTGGAATTTCAATTTGCACGCGAAGCATTAGACAAGATCGTCGACCGTCGTGATTATGACTATCGCATCGTTATCGACAGCAGTGAGGCGAACTGGCGGTACGATCGGATCCAGGAGCGAAAGAACCGGCTACTTGATGGCCTTGGATCGGCCGAAAAAGTTCAGCTGCGCGCCGAATTCATGGCCGAGATGTTCGGTGTTGTTAGCAATGGTGATGTGCACTGCTACGATCGACTTTTGACTCTGCTGATATCCGCCGCGGACGGAGAAATAAGGTTTGGCGATCAGCCAGGGGACGAAGAACTCGCGAATCTGCTCGAAGCCTGGAAGTCGCGTGACGCGCGTCAGATCTGGAAGGATCTCGCTGCGCGCCAGCCGGCCGGCCTCGCAACCGAAGCCGCGTTAGCGAAGGAGATGGGCATCCTCGCACTTGTCGGCAAATTGGCTCCGCCAGAATTTTTTGTGTGGGAAGACCGGGCCGAGATCGTCGACCGCATTGAGAGGGTTCTAGGCAAAGCGGAGATGGCCTTCCCGATCGACGCCAAGCTGGTTTATGAAACCATTGTCCAATTACAGGAAGAATTTAAGTTGGGATTTCTGGCTTCGGTCGAACTCGCGAAAGATATATTCGCAGCTGCGGGCATTCAGAATGGTGTGAGCTTCGTGCCTAAATTATCGGTCGATAAGCCGATCATTAAGGACAGCATCGCGAAACTGGAACGGATAGGCGACAAGCTGGTCTTCATCCTGACTGGAACGAATGGTGAAAACCTGGTCCTGAAATTCGAGATAAGGCTTGATACCGAACACGGCAGCGATTTTTCGCGCAGGTACGAAACGACCCGTGATGTGGCTCAGATTTGTCTCGAAAGACTACCAAAGATCGAATTTCTGAAGCAAACGGAATTGGAGCAGCTTCTTGGGCTTGGTGCCAAGGTCGAAGGCGGGGCTGAGCTGTTGAAACAACTCCGGGCAGGACTTTTGGACAGCAGCTTGGGCGTTAAGATGGAACATGTCGACGTCGGCGACTCGCTCGCCAAGATGCGCTCCATGAAAAACGTGCCCAAGACCCTTCTGTCTCGCAGGACGCTGCGCGATCTCGGCAAGCTGGCCATGTTCGATCTGCTGACCGGGAACGAGGACCGGTTTCACGAAAAGAGCCTTACGGCGAGAGATTCCTTCTGCAATCTGGAAAACATCGATTTCCGGCATATCGAAGGCGGCCGTTATGAGGTGATCCCGCTCGACAATTTGTCGCCCAAGGATGTCGTCTCAATGGGATTGGAGGAATTCAAGGGTCGCGAATTCATCGCTATCGGCGATGGCGGAAAGCGCCTGGAATATGCGCGGGAATTGCTGCTCTGGCTGTGTGACAAGTTGGAACTACCGAAGCCGGATGGTTATGGCTTGGCCTTTATTTTCCAGGAGGGCATGGAGGCAGCCCTGGTGGCCATGAGGGATTATATCGCGCTGCTCAATCGCCCAGGCAGATCGCGCCGATCCCCGTTTTTGGAAGCACTGATCTTACGGATCGCTGAGATCAAATAGCGGCCTCCCATGTGCTCCCTGTCCTGTGGGCGAAGCGAATTGCGGTTGCCGCCCTTACGCCTTGGGGTAAAGTCGTTGCCGGACATTCGTATGGGTAAGGTGATCAGCATCGTCTCGCGTCGTCGGGGCTGGACGCTGGAGCAGAAGCTGGCGCTGGTCGAGGCGGTGTTGCAACCGGGCGCATCGGTGGCGGCGGTTTCGGATAGACATGGCGTGAGCCGGAGTCTCTTGTTCGAGTGGCGACGTCAGGCGCGCGCGGGAAGCATGCCCGGCATGGTGCACGGCCAGGCGCCTGCGGCCCTCGCGCCGGTTCGCGTGGTACCGATGCGCGTGGTGGAGTACGGAGCACCGAAGCAGGCGCCACCCCGACGCGGCGCGGGGTGCACGCACATCCCGGTAGGGACGCGGGTTACCCCGCGCCCCCCGGACAGATCCGAGCGTGCGCTGCTAACGCACTCGGCTCCCACCTCGGGTGTTTGACGATGAAGCGTTGTTGCGGATACGGGTGCTGGACCCTGGCGGGCGGCAGCCACCGCGCAGC
>JBBQJA010000103.1:0-5821 GCA_038325465.1 Hyphomicrobiales bacterium
CCCCAGAGCAGGACCCACCCAGAGGATTGATCGCGCTTGACAGGGCTGGCGCATCGAAGGCCGTTATGAAAGAGAGGGGACAGAAGTTTGCCTTGCTCAGCCGTCAGCGGCAGCCGCCTTTCATAGGGATGCCCGAGTCAAGCCCCAAGGCGCGGCCTTTGGCGATACGTAACCATGACATTCAATGGCGAGGAGGCAAGTGCCTTTGGGCCGCTTGCCGCCTACTTCGCCGCATGTCCTGCCGAGCGACCTCTTCAGCCTCCTGGTGCCGTTGCGGCGAGCACGGATGGCGCCTGCCCGGTTCGATGGCGTGGTATAGGTCCTGACCAACCTCGGGCTGTTTCTTAAAATGTATGTCCGCAAAAAGGCGCTGATCCGGTCGCAGATCAAAGGCACCAGGGGGCTTGACGTCCTTCTTCAGCGGGCGCTGCGTCGAATTTCGGCGAAATTATGCGGTGCGCCAAATAAGGGTTTTTGCAACGATGTCGTCTTTCACTCCAGTCGCCATCTAATGGCAAAAATTCTCATCGTCGAGGACGACCCGTTCATTCGCCAGAATGCCGGGCTGATCATGGAGGATCTGGGCTTTGACGTGCTGCTCGCCCGCAACCTGGAAGAAGCGCTGGTTCATCTGTCCGCATCGGGACCGATAGACGCGCTCTTTGTAGACATACGTCTACAAGCCTTGGCCCTTGGCGGGTATGACGTCGCCAACAATGCAATCAAGCTTCGGCCAGGTCTCAGAGTGTTGTACACCTCGGGCAGTCCGCTGACCGCCGACATGACCGACCGTTTCGTCGGTGATGGCCGCTTCCTCCAGAAACCTTATTCGAAGCAGCAACTCGAATTTTCGGTCGGACAACTTCTCAATTGATCCAAAAAAACAAAGCGCAAATCGCCTTCGCACTTTTGAGTTAGGACCGGAAATGTCTATGCCAAACGCGGAGAAAGGGTCGGCCCATCCGCCCGCCGAGGCGCCAGATAATAGCCAGACGGCGGAATCAATCGTCAAGGCGGACGCGCTGCAGCGCGCGATCTTCAACAGCGCGAATTTCTCAAGCATCGCAACAGACGCCAGGGGCGTCATCCAGATCTTCAATGTCGGGGCCGAACGAATGCTCGGCTATACCGCTGCCGAGGTGATGAATACGATCACCCCGGCCGATATCTCGGATCCGCAGGAACTGATCGCACGAGCGCAGGCATTGAGCGCCGAGCTTGCAACGCCGATCACACCCGGCTTCGAGGCCCTGGTCTTCAAGGCCTCGCGCGGGATCGAGGATATTTACGAACTGACCTATATCCGAAAGGACGGCACGCGCTTTCCCGCCGTCGTTTCGGTCACGGCGTTGCGTGACGCGCAAGACGCGATCATCGGCTATCTGTTGATCGGCACCGGCAACACCGCGCGCAAGGAAGCTGAGGCGGCGCTGCTCAAGGCGGGCGCATTGCAGAGCGCGATCTTCAACAGTGCCAACTTCTCAAGCATCGCCACCGACGCCAAGGGCGTGATCCAGATCTTCAACGTGGGTGCCGAACGCATGCTCGGCTACACGGCCGCGGAGGTGATGAACACGATCACGCCGGCCGATATCTCGGATCCGCAGGAGTTGATCGCGCGGGCCGAAGCGCTCAGTGGCGAGCTCGCCACCCAGATCACGCCGGGCTTTGAGGCCCTGGTCTTCAAGGCCTCGCGCGGGATCGAGGACATCTACGAGCTGACCTACATCCGCAAGGACGGCACGCGCTTTCCAGCGGTCGTTTCGGTCACGGCGCTGCGCGATGCCCAGGGCACGATCATCGGCTATCTGCTGATCGGCACCGACAACACCGCGCGCAAGCTGGTCGAAGAAGAACAAAAGAAATCCGACCAGAAGCTGCGCGATCAGCAATTCTACACGCGCTCGCTGATCGAATCGAATATTGATGCGCTGATGACCACCGATCCCGCCGGCATCATCACCGACGTCAACAAGCAGATGGAGGCGCTGACCGGCTCCACCCGCGATGAACTGATCGGCGCCCCGTTCAAGGACTGCTTTACTAACCCTGCACGGGCCGAGGCAGGCATCAAGCGGGTTCTGAGTGAAAAGTCGGTCACCGATTACGAACTGACGGCGCGCGCGCGCGACGGCAAGGAGACCGTGGTTTCCTACAACGCCACCACCTTCTACGACCGCAACCGTAAGCTTCAGGGCGTATTCGCGGCCGCCCGCGACGTGACCGAAAGCAAGCGCGTGCAAGTCGAGCTGCAACAGGCCAAGGCCGCCGCCGAAAGCGCGAGCCGGACCAAATCCGATTTCCTGGCGAGCATGAGTCACGAGATCCGCACGCCAATGAACGCAATCATGGGCATTTCCGATCTGCTGGCCAAGACCACGCTCACGCCCGAACAGGACAAGTACGTGCAAATTTTCCGCCGTTCGGGCGACAATCTGCTCAACCTCATCAATGACATTCTCGATCTGTCCAAGGTCGAGGCTTCCCAGCTTGATCTGGAGCGGACCGGATTCTCGCTGAGCGACCATCTCGAAAAGGTGATCGAGATGGTGGCGCCCCGCGCACATGAAAAAGGGCTTACCCTGACCTGCCAGATTGCCCCCGGCGTCAGCAATGACCTGGTTGGAGATCCGACCCGGCTGCGGCAGGTGCTTCTCAACCTGCTCGGTAACGCAATCAAGTTTACGCAGACTGGCGATGTCGCGATGAAGGTCGAGCGACATCTGGACATCTCGGTTCCGACAGCCCTTACATTCACCGTGTCGGACACCGGCATCGGCATTCCGCAGGAAAAGCTGGGGCAGATCTTCGAACGCTTCACCCAAGCGGATTCCTCAACCACGCGGCGCTTTGGCGGATCGGGGTTGGGGCTCACCATCTCTAAACGCCTGGTCGAACTGATGGGCGGCCGCATCTGGGTAGAGAGCGCCGTTGATAAGGGCAGCGTGTTTGCCTTTTCCGTGCCGTTCGAGGTCTGGCTCGCCGCCGACCGACAAGTGCCCGCCCCGAGTGGTGCCAGCCCCGATCTGCCATTGCCGGCGCTTCGAATCCTGATGGCAGAGGACTCGCCCGACAATATCACCATCGCCCTCGCCTATCTCGCATCCACGCCCTACCAGGTCACGGTCGCCGAGACCGGCGACGTGGCCTGCCAGCTGTTCATGGCCGGCAGCTACGACCTCGTCCTGATGGACCGTCAGATGCCGGGCATGGACGGGCTGACGGCGACGCGGGCGATGCGGGCCTGGGAAAAGACCCACGGCCGGATACCGACGCCGATCATCGCATTGACCGCCTCCGCCCTGAAGGGCGATCGCGAGACGTGCCTGGCGGCGGGATGCACCGCCTATCTCGCGAAGCCGATCAAAGAGGACGCCCTGCTCCAGGCGATCAGGGATTATTCGATGGTTGCGGAGCCCGCACCCCACCAAGCCGAAGCGTCGCAGGACAGGACTTCGCGCGCGGCTTTGATGCTGGTGGAACGTACCCCTGCCTATCTGGAAAACTGCCGGTACAATGTGACTGCGATCAACGCGGCGCTGGATCAGGTTGATTTCGAGACCGTCGTCATCCTTGCACACAACATGCGCGGATCCGGCGGAGGCTTCGGCTTCCAGATGATCACGGATTTCGGTGCCGGCCTTGAATCTGCCGCTGGTCTCGCCGATCTCGGCACGTCACGCAGATGGGTTCAGGATTTGTCGGACTATCTCGACCGAGTTCAATCAGCATCAGTCCAGAAATAGATTGTTTTGTATCAGTTGTTTGTGCGTTTCGACGGGGACAGGGGAGCCTTGCTGCAATTCAGTCTGTAATCACCCCAACTCGTGCGTCAGCTGTAGAGTGATGGAACGGCTCCTCTGCGCTGCCGCCAAATTTAGTGAATGGTCAGCTTGGGGTCGTTTACTGATGGGCAGCTATCCAGACAAAAGACCATTCTGCTCACCCGACACGGGCATGATGATTTCGCAGACGAGACCGGCGGGCTCGAAATTTAGCTCGGCCGTCCCGTTCAGCTGGTTTGCCGCCCCATTGATCTGAAGCGTGCCAAAGCCCTTCTGTTTTGGTAAAAACACCAGCGGCCCATCTCTTTCCTGCCAGCGAAGCCGCATCTGTGGCCCGCCGGGGACCGCCTCTAGGCGGCTGGTAATGGCAACACGGCCGCCGGCCGCATTGGAGAGCGCACCATGTTTGAAAGCGTTTGCTGCCAGCTCATGGAACACCATGGCAAGGGCTACCAGTGCCTCCCGTGGAAGGCGTATTTCGTCGAACAGGAGAGAAAACCGCTCGGCCAGGCCAAAAGGACGTAGTATTTCGTCCACCACGTCGTGAAGCCGCAGCTTTTCCCAGTTTTCGGCGCCGACTAACCCGTGGATTTTGGATAGTGCCAGGATGCGCCCGTCCAGTGTGGCGATCGTTCCTTCGTCAGTCATACCGCGCAGGGTCTGCCTTGCAATTGCCATCACTGTCGCAAGGGTATTCTGGGTGCGGTGATTTAACTCGAGGAGAAGTAGGCGAAGCTGTTCCTCGGATTCCTTGTGCAGGGTGAGGTCCACGAAAGACGCTGCATGCTGCACGAGACTTCCAGCGCCGTCCCGCCCTGGTGTTATGAAGAGCCTGACCCAGAAGTTGGTGCCGTTCTTGCGGCGGCACCGCAGCATCGTTTCGAGATCCCTCGTGCCTTCGAAGGCCATTTGGATCTCCGTCAGAGCCCCGGCATCACCGCCAGGCTCCATCAGGAAGCTGAAGCTTCGGCCCAGGACCTCCTGTTGTTCATATCCTGTCAACCGCAGAAAAGCCTGATTGGCGAAGATGATTGCGTTGTTCGATGCCTTGGCGCAGGTGAACACCATCGGCATGCCCGTCGTCTCAGCTGCAACTACGAACGAACTGAGCGGTTCCACGAATGCGACTGCGTCTTCCTTGGCGGCTTTCTGCTTTCGGAACTTCGTTTTCACATTTGGCATGGCTGCCTGTCCTCCGCCTTGTGGAAGGGGTCTGGTTCCGTGGAATGGACCCGCCCCTTTTGCTTTCGCTGAGTTTTCCGAACGGCGCCCCGTGCACTATGCGATTGGCTGATGGACCAACCGGCTGGTGCGACAGGACGATGTGGATCGTAGCGTAGGGCCTCTGGAGAGGCCTGGCGAGGTGCCACCGAATGACGCAGCATCGCACCGACGTTGTGCTGGCTAAGACCAACTCGCGTTGATCAGAACTTACGTGCCCATTCGCGCAGTCCGATGGACATGATGCGCCAGGGCTGTTCGACGAGGCGTTTCCAGTGATGGCAGCAGTGCGCGATGATGATCGCGACTGCTGCCTCGCATGCCCCTAAGCCGCCCACGCGCCGACCAGCGTCGAGGGCGCCGTAGCGTGAGCCGAAGGAACTACCTGCGCCAAAGTGAGGATGGCGGGTCTCGACCTGGACATGCCGGCGGCAATCTCGACCGCCCGTGAGATTGGCGCCGCCGGCTGGACCGCCGCGGAATTGTTGCTCGCCATGCGAATGGGTCTCGCCGCCGGCAGCGCCGCGCGCACTGCCCACTCTGGGTCCCGACCGCCCAAGCGAACCGGGAGGCGTGACCCATGGCTGACGCCATCCTGCGGGACATCGCCCGTATTGTGGTCCGCCGGACCATCACCGAGCCGCTGGGCACAGCGGTCACCTCCAGCCTCGTCGGCTTATACCAATCCGCTCAGACACTGACACGCGCCCATTCGCGTGTTCCGATGGATCGGATGCGGTCTGGATCGTTGATCAGGAAGTGCCAGGCAGCGACGCATGCTTCGACGATGGCGTCGTAGCTGTCCCAGACCAGTG
>JBBQJA010000104.1:0-5746 GCA_038325465.1 Hyphomicrobiales bacterium
GCGATCGCGACAGGCAGGTCGCCAAGTCCCGCAATCAGGCCAAGCGGAGCGGGCATGCGCTCAACCCTGCTTGCAGATGGACAGGTCACCGCCCTCGAGAATGAAGTCGATAAACTCCATTGCCAAAGGCTGACCGGCGAACGTCGTGACAGCGGCCTCGAGACGATCCTTGAACAGACCATTTCCTTCGAACACAGCTTTGTAGGCGGAGCGGATTTCCTGCAGGTCTGCTTTTGAAAAGCCCCGGCGTTTCAGGCCCACCGTATTGAGCCCCGCAAGCTTTGCGTGGTTGCCAACAACCGATCCGAACGGAATGACATCTTCAACAACGATTGCGCCGCCACCGATGAACGCATTCCGGCCAATGCGGCTGAACTGGTGCACGGCAGACAGGCCGCCGAACCAGACATTGTCGCCAACCTCGATATGTCCTGCAAGCGAGACGTTATTGGCCATCACGACATTGTTGCCGATCGTGCAGTCATGCGCGATGTGCGCGCCAATCATGATGTAGCAGTTCGTGCCGACGCGGGTCAGCCCACCGAACTTGGGGCTGCCGCTATGTGCCGTCGCGTATTCCCGAAACACGCAGCCATTGCCGATTTCCAACCGCGAACCGGGATGGGCCGCCAGGCCGATCACTTGTGGAAAACCGCCAACAACGGCGTGAGGGTGCAGGGTGCAATCGGCACCGACCCGCGTGTTTCCGATGACGCTGGCATGTGAAATCAGCCGCGTTCCTGCTCCCAGTTCGGCGTTGGAACCAACGTGGCAGAAGGGCCCGATGACCACACCATCATCCAGTACGGCGCCGTCTTCGATGACGGAAGAAGGATGAACAGAAGAAACCATGGATTTCCGTTACCAGCCGAGCAGGGGCTGCGCCACTGCTCAATCGCGCTTCTTGGCGTTGGTCTGCTTGTTCAACCAGGCGACTTCCCGCATCCACTGGCGGATCGGCTTGGCCGGAGTTCCCCCCCAGGTTTCACCCGGGCCGACGTCCCGGAACAGGCCGGCGGATGCGGCGAGGCTGACGCCCTCGCCTAATGTAACATGATCTGCAATACCGACACGGCCTCCAAGCATGGATCCGTCACCGACCCGGACCGAGCCGGAAATTCCGCCAAACGCGGCGACAATCACCGACCGCCCCAGCACGACATTATGCGCGATCTGGCAAAGATTATCGATCTTGGTCCGCTCGCCCACGATGGTGTCGGCAAACACCCCGCGATCAATACAGGTGTTCGCACCGATGGTGACATGGTCCTGCAGGATTACTCGGCCGAAATGTGGAGCGTCTTCCAGGCCATGGGGCCCGGGCGTTACGCCGAAGCCGGCTTCGCCAATGCGGGCCCCTGCCAGCAGGGTCACATGATCCCCCAGCAGCGCGCAATGAATGCTCGCACCAGCCCCGATAAAGCCGTTCCGTCCAATCTGTACGCCTGGACCGATCACGGCATTGGGACAAACGACCGTACCTTCCCCGATGGCGGCGCCGGCCCCGACGATAACACCGGCACCCAATTCCGCACCCGGATGAATTCGTGCGTCAGCGGAGACTGCAACCCTGTCCTGCGCCATTTGCTGGCGCGGCCGGAACAGGCCTTTGGCGATCAGGCTGTGCGCATGGCGAGGCAGCTTCGCTACGAGGTAAGACACGGTGTCGGGAACACGCCCGCGCGCAGCTTCGCTGACAACCATGACATTCGCTTCGGCACTGACCGCGGGTTGACCTGTCCCGTCTCCCTCAAGAAAGGCCAGTTCGCCCTTCCTGGCCTGATCCGCCGCCGAAATTCCGGTGACGAGGGCCTTGGGATCCCCGCAGAGTTGCGACCCCGTCATCGAAGCTGCCGTTTCCAGCGTCAAAGCCCCCAATGACGCATAGAAACGTGTATCGACTGCCACGACCGGGATTATCCGATGTTACTGCGCAGGCGCGCGCTGACGGACGACGGTGATCGTCGGTGTTTTCTGGTCAAGCTTTGCAACGATGGCTGCCGTTGCATCGACCGTATCTGCAGTAAACACGGCCTGGCTCTTGGAAATGACGACCTGAGCGTTCTTCTCTTTGACCACCTCGATCAACACAGGCTCCAGCGCCGTGTTGAAATCGATGAAGGATTTTTGCTCCGTCGCAGCATACTCCTGAGAAAGAGTGGTCCGCTTCTGGGCGAAGTCATTGGTCTTTTTCTGGAAATCTTCGATCTGTTTGACGAGCGCTGCATCGGCGACGATGGCCTCACGCGTTTTGCCATCAAGTTTGGTGGCGAGGCCAACGCGCTCTGTCTCCAGGGCGTCTCGGGTGGGTTTCAGCTCGGTATTGATCTGGGTCTCGATGTTCTTGAGTTTTGTGAACATGTCCTTGCCGGCTTTGCTTTCGCCGACAATCCGCTGTTCGTCGATCACCATGATCACGGTTCCCTGGGCCGACGCTGTAGGGGCTGCGGCCAGCGCGGTCGTTGTGGCCAGAGCGAATGTGGCCAGCAGTGTCTTGATCTTTGTCATTGGAGTTTCCTCGTGGGGGCTTGCGAGATTAGAAGTTGGTCGATGTCGAGAAGCGGAATGTCTCGGTACGGTCATATTCTTCCTTGCGAAGAATTTGGGAGAAGTCGAACCGGATCGGGCCGAATGGCGAGTCCCAGAACACGCTGAGACCGGCAGATGCCCGCAGAGATGCCGCGTCTTTGGGAATGCGCACCGCTGACAGGCCCGGGAAGCCGAGCTGGCTCGCGTTTCCAATGAAGAGGGGCACACCCCTGTCGACCTCATCAAGAATTCCCAATGCGCCGACGTCCACAAAGAGCGCGCTTTTGATGCCATACTCTTCCGGCAGGAAGTTCGGAACCGTCAGTTCGAACGTTCCCTGATAGTATGCATTCCCGCCAAGCGAGTTCAAACGGCTTGTCTGAACCACTTCGCCGGTTTGCGGGTCAAATACCCGAACGATCTCCCTTGGGCCGAGACCTGCCACGTCGAAGCCCCGGAACGTGCTGCCACCGCGGAAGAACCGGTTGTTGATCCGGACGCCCTGCTCATCATCCAGCGGCACGACCAGCCCACCCGAGAACTTCGCGCTCGCGATGACGTCGCGCCATATCCCGCGATACAGGGACGCTCCAGTTTCGGTGCGAATGTAGCGAACATCTCCGCCCAAGCCCGCGACGTCCTGGCTGAACCGGAAATCGAAGCCACGGGTCGGGGTAATCGGATCATTGGTCTGATCCCAGAAGAAGTTGTAGCCCACGATGCTGGAAATATCGTTGCGCTCCGAACGGCAGATCGTATCCCGCAGCGTATAGAAAGGGTCACAGAAATCCACGACGAGCTCGCCGAGGCCAGCATCTCCGGCTTCCGGAAGGCGGAACCGGTCATCCGAAAAATCGTCCGGTGTCGCCTGTCCGGCTGTCTGTACTGTTTCGCGGACGAGTGTGCCGGCGCCATCGATGATGATATTGCGATCAGCAATGTTCACATCGTCAGCCTGCAGACGATAGCTGAGCCCGAGCTGCATACGGTCTGTGAGCGGGAAAGCCGTGCGGATTCCGCCACCGATCGTCTCGCTGGTAAAGCCGGTAAACTCTTCGAAATCCTGCCTCGTCGCGAAGAGATCAACGCCTGCCGACAGGTTGCGGTCGAGGAAGCGGGGCTCTGTAAAGCGGAGGTCCACGACCTGCTGGCGGCTGGAAAGTGAGGTGCGGGCGACAACCGACTGGCCGCGTCCCCTCAGGTTGCGCTGTGACGCACTGAGGTCGAACAGGTAGGAGTCGACGGAGGAGAAGCCCGCTGCAAATGAAAGTTCGCCGGTCGATTGTTCCGTGACCGTTACGTCCACGATTGTCCGGTCAGGATCTTCAGCAGGCGTCTCCACGATCTCGACTTCCTTGAAGAAGCCGAGCGCCCTGATGCGGTTTCTGGACCGGTCAAGCAGGATCCGGTTGAAGGCATCGCCTTCGGCAATGCGCAACTCGCGCCGGATAACCCGGTCGAGTGTTTGCGTGTTACCGACGATATTGATCCGGTCGATGTAGACACGGGGGCCTTCATCGATGGCAAACGTTATGTCTATGCGTCCGCTCTCTTCGTTCACGCTGATCTGTGGACGGATATCGACAAAGGCATAGCCTGCCACGCCCGCAGCATATGTGAGGGCATCGATCGTGCTCTCGATCTGATCCCCGCGGAAAAGCTCTCCCTCCTGGATGGGTACAACCGCTTGCAGGATTGCCGAGTCAAGTTTCTCAAGCGCCGTTTCCACCTTGATCACACCAAAATCGTACTGGCGGCCTTCGTCGACTGTGAAGGTGACGTAGAAATCCTTCTGGTCAGGCGTCAGTTCGGCGACTGCAGATGTCACACGGAAATCATAATAGCCGTTGTTCTGATAGAACTCGCGCAACTGCTCGCGGTCGAATTCCAGGCGGCCGGAATCGTAATTATCGTTGGAGCTGAAGAAGCGCCAAAGGCGGGACTGGCGGGTGACGATCTCGCTGCGAAGGCGTGAGTCCGAGTATTCCCTGTTGCCGATGAAGTTGATGGCGCGCACGCCGGTAACCGGGCCTTCGGTGATTTCGAAGATCAGATCGACGCGGTTCTGCTCCAGCGGCTTGTACTGCGGCTCGACCTTTGCGGCGAACCGTCCGGAACGACGGTACATTTCCAGCACGCGCTGAACGTCGGCCTGGACACGCGCCGCGGTAAACACACCGCGCGGAGCCGCCTGGATCTCTTCACGCAGCTTGTCATCCTTGAGCGCGCGGTTGCCTTCAAAGATGACGCGGTTGATGATCGGGTTTTCGACGACGCGGACCACGAGATCGTCATCGCGCCGATCAATCGACACATCGGCGAAGAGGTTGGTTGCGAAGAGCGTCTTGAGTGAAAGGTCGATGCGGTCCGGATCGAACGCATCCCCGGGTTCCAGGAGCAGGTAGGACTGAACGGTCCGCACTTCGATGCGCTTGTTGCCCTCAACGACGATCGAGCGGATCGTGCCGCCATAGCGGGCATCTTCCTGGGCGTGAGCGGTTGTAAGCTGGCCACCCGTACCGAGCGCGAAGACGCTGGTCGCGAGAACTGTTGCTGCGAGGAATTTACGCATTCTCGAATACTCTTTCGTTCCTGGAGCTGAATTGCGTCAGCTGCTTCCCCGTCCGAAAACGCCGGTTTCGAGAATGTCCCCCCAAGTGATCACGATCACCATGGCCACCAAGACCAACACTCCCACACGCAGCGCCATCGCCTCAATCTGGCTTGGCATTTTTGAGCCTATCAATGCCTCGTATGCATGAAACACAACCCGCCCGCCATCCAGCACTGGCAGTGGTAACAGGTTGAAGAAACCGACCCCCACCGAGATCGCAGCGCACAGGCTGAGCAGCACCCAGAACAGGTGCTCCAGCCGGTCAACCAGCGGTATTTGCGGGTTATCCATAACTGTATTCACGATCCGCCGGGAGACATCTCCGACCCCCACTGGGCCTGACAATGAGTGGAAGGACATGTTTCCGGTAACAATGCTTCCGAGCATGGTCACAGTGCGATCAATAGCGACGCCGGTTTGCTGCACCCCTGCCACTGCCGATTCGATCAGGCCATACCGAATCCGCTCGCCTGCCTGCGAACGCGCCATTCCGATGCCGATTGTGCTTTGCGGCACCACTTGCCCGAATTCGTTCTCTCGAACGATTTCGATCGGCGTTACCATGACGATTTCTTCGCTTCCCTGCCGTTCAACCCGCATCTC
>JBBQJA010000105.1:0-5335 GCA_038325465.1 Hyphomicrobiales bacterium
TTCGCCGCGCTGCGTTGGGTGTGGCCCAGCGGGGATTCAGCGGAGTCCACTGGTGCCGGCCGACCTCGGCAGCCTGTCTTGCCAACTGCGGGTCGATATTGAGCAGCCGATAGCTCCCGGTCCAGGCCTGTCCGGTCTGGCGCGAGGCATTCGCCCCTTACCCGTCTTCATCGATAACCCTCACGTACGTTCTCGAGCGCATCCTTGGTCTGCTGCTTCTGCTTGTCGGCCGCATCGTCCGCAGCATGTTCGGCAGATGGCTCCGCTTCGGGGAGTTGGGTGTTGCCCTGGCCAGGCCGGTCCGGCTGCAGAGGCTCGGCGCGACGAGGCGCCGGGGCGCCACTTTGAGTACGTTGAACGCTCATGACGGATCTCCTGACTGAGAAGTGGGGCAAGGCCGCTCGATGGGCAAGAGAAACAAAGCGAAACGGCAAAGCGATGAGGCAAGTTGGGGCAAAGCGCGTGCCTGCAGCCGGTCAATCAAACGAGCCTGGATCGAGACTTCCGATGTTTCGTTGCGGGCACTCCGCTTGCCAATTGCCGGCAACAAGCCGACCCAATGGCTGGCGAATTCATCCATCACCGACACGAGGACAGACATGCAAGAGCCCAACGACCCGAGCTCGAGGTCTTTGCCGCCAAGACGCTGCCTGCACTCAAACGCCACCTCGAATCGGCGCAGACCTTGAAGTGAGCCCCGACCCTTTGGACCATTAACCAGGACACACGATGCCAAAAACCACGACGCCGGCCGCGGGCCGGGAACCGAACAAAAAAACCGCCGCCAAAGCGGCGGCTCGCAATACGGACAGCACGCCGTCGCAGCCAGCGCCGGCCGCTTCATCCGGTGCCACGGTGGCGAAGGCAGCTCAGACCGCCGCTTTGGCCGCGAGCATGCCCTTCAATCCCACCAAGGCTGCCGAGCATGGGTTTGCCAACGGGCTGGCCCCGCAGACCGGCGCAATGGTCGCGCCAGAGTCTCGCCTTCCTACTGGCAGCACGCTGTCAGAAGAAAACACGTCGGAGAAGGTGGGCACTTTCGCTTCCGAGGGTGTCAATGCCGCCATCGAGCCACTGGACCGTGTACGCGTCGACTCTTCAGGGCAGGCGCTGACCACCAACCAGGGTGTCAAGATCGCCGACAACCAGAATTCGCTGAAATACGGCGTTCGCGGTCCGGCGCTCCTGGAAGACTTCATCCTGCGCGAAAAAATCACTCACTTCGATCATGAGCGGATTCCCGAGCGGATCGTCCACGCCCGCGGCTCGGCAGCGCACGGCTTCTTTGAATCCTATGACGCCGCGACCGACTTGACAAAGGCAGCGCCCTTCAAAGAGGCCGGGAAGATCACGCCCGTCTTCACCCGCTTCTCGACTGTGGCGGGCGAGCGCGGGTCGAAAGACACAGCGCGTGACGTGCGTGGTTTTGCGGTGAAGTTCTACACCGACGAAGGCAACTGGGACCTGGTGGGCAACAACATGCCGGTGTTCTTCATTCAGGATGCGATGAAGTTTCCTGATCTGGTCCACGCCCTCAAGCCCGAGCCGCACCACCAGATGCCGCAGGCAGCCAGCGCGCACGACACATTCTGGGATTTCGTCTCCTTGATGCCGGAATCCACGCACATGTTGATGTGGGTGATGTCGGACCGCGCGATCCCGCGCAGCTACGCCACCATGCAAGGCTTCGGCGTTCACACCTTCCGCATGGTCAACGACGCGGGAACGTCGGTATTCGTGAAGTTTCACTGGACGCCAGCGGCAGGCACGCATTCGCTGGTCTGGGATGAAGCGGTCAAGATCTCCGGCGCCGACCCGGATTTCCACCGCCGCGACCTCTGGGAACGCGTCGAGTCGGGCGCCTATCCAGAATACGAGTTGGGCGTGCAAGTCTTCACCGAAGAAGAGGCCGAGCAATTCAGTTTCGACGTCCTCGACGCGACCAAGCTGGTCCCCGAGGAAATGGTCCCTGTTCGTCCATTGGGACGCATGGTGCTGAACCGCAACCCGGACAACTTCTTTGCCGAAACCGAACAGGTGGCTTTTTGCACGGCACACATCGTTCCGGGACTGGATTTCTCCAACGATCCGCTTCTGGCGGGCCGCATCCACTCGTACATCGACACCCAGATCACGCGCTTGGGCGGGCCGAACTTCCACGAGATCCCGATCAACGCCCCGACCGCGCCGGTGCACAACAACCAGCGCGACGGGCTGCACCGGCAGGCCATCCCGCGCGGAAGGGTGGCGTACGAGCCGAACTCCTTGGCGGGCGGATGCCCTTTCCAGGCGGGAGCGGCCCAGGGTTTCGTGTCCGTGGCTGCGAGCATCGCGACGCAGGACGAACAAGGCAAAGTGCGCGCAAAGCCCGAGAAGTTCGCGGACCACTACACCCAGGCGACCTTGTTCTATGAGAGCCAGTCGCCCGTGGAGCAGGACCATATCGCCAACGCATTCCGCTTCGAACTCTCGAAGGTGACTGTGCCCGCCATCCGGCAGCGCACAGTGGCGATGCTGCGCAACGCGTCAGAGGCATTGGCATCGAAAGTTGCCAAAGGCCTGGGCATGGTGACGATGCCCGAGCCGTTGCCGAAGGCGAGTACCGAAACAGCAACGCCGGAGGTGATGAAGTCGCCGGCGCTTTCGCTGTTGCATCGCCCAGGCGACGGCTCACTGGCAGGCCGCAAGGTGGCGATCCTGGTGGCGCCGGGCGTCGAGGCGGATTTCGTCCTGAAGGCTCAGGCCGCGCTGCTGGCGCAGGGTGTCGTCGCCCGCATCGTTGGCCCACACGTCGGCCTGATACCGACCCTCTCGGGCGAGGCACTGGACGCCGACGCTTCGATGGAGAACGAGCCCGGCTTCTTGTTCGACGCATTGATCCTCGCCGAAGGCGCTGAAGCGATTGCCGCTCTCTCTCAGGACGGGCACACGGGGGAGTTCATCAGGGACCAGTTCCGCCATTGCAAACCGATCCTGTGCGTCGGGGATGCGCGCCATCTGGTTAGAAAAGCGGGACTGCCCATCAGCATGGACAAGAGCCTGGCGCAAGGCGGTACCGGCCTGATTGTGGTGGAGGCTGGCGAAGGTGGCGCTGCCCTTGACGCCTTCATGGAGGCCATGCGCAAACACCGTCATTTCGGCCGCGAGACGGACCCGCCATTGCTGTGACCCACCAACAACTCAATGAAGGAATCGACATGCCTGAATTTGCAGACAAGGACGCTTGTGAGTTGCTCGACGCAGACCACATTGCTGTGAAGCATCTCTTCGTTGACTATGCGCGCATGGCCATGTCCGCCGACGCTGATGCAAGCGAAGCCCCGCGCACCGCGCTGGCGATGAAGATATGTGACGAGCTGACGGTTCACGCCCAGATCGAAGAGGAAATCTTCTATCCGGCGCTTCGAACGGCATTCCCTGCAGCTGAGGACTTGCTGGATGAGGCCCTCTCAGAGCACCAGGAAGCGAAAGAACTGATCAGCGACATACGCGGGATCGGAAATGCCAATCCGGCCATGGACACCCTGGTGGCCGAGCTCAACGTTGCCATTGAACACCATGTGAAAGAAGAACGCGATTGGCTGTTCCCCAAGGCTCGAACTGCAGTGAATCTGGACCTGATGGGCCTGGGCGGAAAGCTTCGGGACCGGCAGCAAGAATTGCAGGCACAAACTGCGATGAGCGTCGAAACCTGATGTCGACGGGCACTTCGACAAGGCAGCATGAGGGATCTGCGTGGGAGAGCGCACGCGCTCAAGACATCGAAGTGCAAGGCAGCCACTTGGGCATGGGTTGGAACCCGCAGGTATTGGAACTCGTCGCCGACCGGCTGCGTCAGTCGCGGCGGGGCTGAACTCGGTTTCGTGCCGGCCGAACAGAACAGGCCGCCAAGTCATTTCAGGCGCGAGATCGGTCGAGATGCCGTCTGGCGCCATGCCCGCCTACAGCAGGTTTTGCTGCGCCGCGGCGGCCGCTTCGATGCGGTCCGCCACCGGTTGGCCAAGTGGGCCGACGAGTTCGAGGTAAAGCGCGCCCGCGTTGCCGCCAGGAGCCGGGCTAGTCGCATCCTTGAGCCGGCAGTCGACCCTTCGCTGGCGAATGAAGCTCCGACTTGCTGGCGTCCGAGCCGCCGGCTGGCGTCGCCAGGATTTGTCGCAGCGCGGCTGGCGCCACCGGCTTCACCATGTAGTGGTCGATGCCTGCGTGCTGACCCCGACGCCGATCCTCCTCGGCGCCCCAGCCCGTCAGCGCGATCACCACCAAGCCTTTGGCCCATGTCCTGGCGCGCAAGTGTCGGCAGACCTCGTACCCGTTCATCATGGGCAGACCGATGTCCAGCAGCACCACCTCCGGTCGAAACACCTCGGCCACCGTCAGGGCGCTCTCCCCGTCATAGGCCACCTGGAGGTCGTGACCGTCATCGCGCAGCAACATCGACAGCATGTCGGCGCCGTCACGGCTGTCGTCGACGACGAGGATGCGGCGTGACGTCGCAGACGGGACGGGGTCGTCGGCCTGGCTCGGCGTGGCGGTGCTCGCAGCCTGGCTGAGCAGCGGCAACCGCAGCACGAATTCCGAGCCCAGACCGACGCCGGCGCTGATGGCGTGCAGGGTGCCGCCGTGCATCTCGGCCAGCCGCTTCGAAAGCGCCAGGCCGATGCCGAGGCCGCCTTGCGTGTGGTCACGCGATGGATTGACCTGGGCGAACAGGTCGAAGATGCGAGGCAGGTCTTCGGCCGCAAGGCCGACCCCCGTGTCGCTCACGGAGATGACGACCTCGTTCGGCGGGTGCGCGACGGTCACCCCGATCCGCCCCGTTGAATCGGTGAACTTGGCGGCATTGTTCAAGAGGTTACTGATGACCTGCGTGATCCGCACCGGATCCAGATCGAGCTCGATGGGTGCGGGCGGCAGCGTGAGGGTGAGCGCGAGCCCCCGCTCCTTGACCAGTGGGCGTGCGGCCTCCACCGCGTCGGTGAGCACGCTGGACAAAAGCACGCTTTCCTTTTGGAGGAGCAGCTTGCCCGTTGCCACTCTGCCGACATCCAGCAAGTCATCGACCAGCCGCACCATATGACTGACTTGCCGCTCCATCATGGCGGCCAGCGCGTCGATGCGCGGATTGCGGTCTGCCACTTTGCGCAGCAGGTGTACCCCCGTGCGGATCGGTGCCAGTGGGTTGCGCAACTCATGCGCCAATGTCGCCAGGAACTCGTCCTTGCGGCCGTCGGCCTCCCGCAGCGCCGCTTCCGCTTGCTTGCGCGCAGTGATCTCTTCCACGACCGCGCCGAAACCCATGACCTCCCCCGTGCCGTCGCGCACTGGATACCAGCTT
>JBBQJA010000106.1:0-4890 GCA_038325465.1 Hyphomicrobiales bacterium
GGACCCCGATTTTTGAACCGCTACACTTCCCGCTGCGGCACATAGGCGCGCCACAGAGTTGCGGCTGGACCCCGATTTTTGAACCGCTACACTTGGCAGCTGCAAGCTGATGCTCACCGCGCAGTTGCGGCTGGACCCCGATTTTTGAACCGCTACACTATAAAATCGCGGCAGACCGCCGCCGAAAGGTTGCGGCTGGACCCCGCTTTTTGAACCGCTACCCTCTCTAGGGGTGGGGCTGCTTTGGGCTGAAGGTTGCGGCTGGACCCCGATTTTTGAACCGCTACACTTATAAACAGAAAGAGAAGGAAGACGCCTTAGTTGCGGCTGGACCCCGATTTTTGAACCGCTACACTCAACTCGGTTTTACACCGCAACTCAGAAGTGTTGCGGCTGGACCCCGATTTTTGAACCGCTACACTTCAGGCGTCCAGCGCGGACAGGTGCGACGTGTTGCGGCTGGACCCCGATTTTTGAACCGCTACACTCCTTCACCCGGCAAAACCCTGTTATTGCAAGGTTTTGTCGGTATGCGGCTATGAAAATTCATGTCGAATTCCCTCAGAACAAGACGAGTTGCTCTGGATTTTTTCGCTGCCCTCGTCGGCTTTGATCAGAGAAATGAATTATATCTCGATACTGCCGGTCTGTGAAGTTCAGGATTTGGATGTCGCCTTGTCCGGGCAACGTGCGCTCGATGTAGCGCACGCGGGTGTCGAATGCTTCCTTACCGTTGACGAATCGGGCGTAGATCGAGAATTGGCAGCGCTCGAAACCTTCATCGAGCAGGAAGTTTCGAAAGTCCCCCGCCGCCTTGCGTTGCGGTTTGGTATCGGTGGGAAGGTCAAACATCACCAAAATCCACATCAGTCTGTATCCGCTTAAAAAAGGGGAGGGAGCATTCATCTGCCAAGACCTGCGAGAACAAGGGGCGCGGGCGGCTCTGGCAGGGCAAGCATGACGACTCGCGCCTCGAAGCTTTGGGCCAGCAAGGTTGCCAGGCGTGACAACGCAACGGACACCGGGCTGGTTTCGCCGGTCAGAGGCAGATCAAGGGCGATGAGGCCTGCGAGGGTCTGTTTGGCGGCGGGTGTCACTTCTGGTCCAGCTTGAGCTGCAACGGCGCGGGCGGTCAGGTCGACCAAGGGGCGGAATGGCTCCATCAGGTCATCGGCCAAAGCGAAGGCATTGCTGCGGTTGGAATGGAACAGGCCGATTGTGGGATGCAATCCAGCCCCGATGACCGCGCGGGCGGTGGCTGCGCGCAACACGGTATAGCCGTAGTTCAGCAAGGCGTTGATGTCTGGTTGGGCTTGGTCACGGCGAAAATTCGCCCCCAACAACATGGGCCAGTAGGTGCGAGCCGCTTGCGCCTCGGCATTGCTGCTATCACCGGATTGGACCTTGCTGGCGATGTAATCAAGTGGCGCGTGGGGCTGCCCGATGGCATCAAGAGCTGCAGCCTGCATTTTGATCTTGGCGATGACCACGCGCTTCCACGCCTGTTTTCGTAGCGGCTCTGATGCGGTCCATTGGGCGCGCATCCGAGCGCCTTGGGCGTGGTGGCCCTCAATGGGCAAAAGCATGGATCGCGGCTGATGGTTGGCTGCACAGAGCACGACGGGGACGCCGCGTTCGGCAAGCTCTACCAAGGCTGAGTTGGTCCAGGTGATGCCGTAAGCGTGGACGAGGACGGCGGCGATCTGATCGAAGGGAACAAGGCCGATTGTCTTGCCCTGTTCTTCGACCTTCAGGAATCCGCGGTCGCGCGACAGGTGGCGGCCGTCCTGGCTGATGTCAATGATCTGGTCCAAAGCGCCGCACCAACGGAAATTTCATATTTCGTTAATCTATGCGGTGAATCTGGCTATTTTCGGGCCGGTTTGGGCGGGCCGGGATCGTTCACTCGCCCCATTTCATCGACGATCACGCGGCGCACGCCGGATGCCATCAGGCTTGTGGCAGTAAGGCGAATGTAAACATCGTCTTTCTCCTTGCGATACCGCTGATCGGCGTTGCTCTCATTGTGAGCAACCAAAGCGATTCCGCCATTGGCATCGAACTTTTCCACGGTTGCCGTCACTGGTCCAAACTTGCGGCTGTCCAGCCGCACCATGTCGTTCTTATGTAACTTCAGGATACGCTTCGCCGCAGGGTGGGGGCGACCGGTATCACCGTGTTGAGCGTCGAATGTAGAGATCACCCAAGGTAGAAATTTACCGTCGGGCAGCTTCCAAACTTCATAACATTGGTTGCTGTCGCCCTTGTAGCCTTTGTAAACCTTGCCGTCCCGGTCCTTGATCCCGATGATTTCTACCGGCTCAATGATCCGGACCCGGCGGATACCCTGATAGGGTCCAGGTCGATCGGAGAAGGCGCGCACAGCGGCTGACAGGTCCTTGCCTTCTTTACCTTTGGTCGCAACCGAAAGCCCCTGCACAAGTTGGGGATCGCGAATTTTCTCCAGCATGGCGGGAGTCAGGCTATCGATCGGCTTGCGGGTTACGACCAGTGGCACGCCTTTCAGGGTCTCACCGGTCAGGCCATAAGCCGTGTCGTTGTGCAATTGCCCAGTGGTGCTGTCGCGGCCCTTGGCGCGGGCGGCGGGATCAATGCGGCCATGGTCGGCGCGGTGGCTGACAATGATGCTGGCAAGTTGGCTGCCGATGTCAGTGCGAAAGGTTTCCCAGGGTGGGGGAACCGAGGCCGCGAACTCTTCCAGACCGTTCTCGCGGTTCTGGCCAGACAGTTTGGCGATCTTCTGGATCAGCCCACGGTCGGTCGCCCCGATCACGGCAGCGTCGATGGCGTGATGGCGGTGGTCGAGGCGGTTCTTCGACTTGCCCGCTCCACGGTCTTTGTCGGTCAAGAGAGAGTTCAGCCCCCAATGACGCCGCAGCATCTCGGTCAGCCTGCCGGGCACAACCCAAACATGGCCGCCTTCGGTGAACAGCGCATCCAGATATTCGCGGGCGATCCGTGAGAGGTATTGGGTATCGACCAAGGCGCGGTCGAGAAAGTCTCGCTCGCCCTCATATTTGGCCATCGCGTCGGGGGCAAAGCGCCAGCGTTTGGCGTCGGGCAGGTATTTCAGGTTATCTTCGATCTGCGCCCATTTGGCGGTGCCACCCCAAGCCTCCCACGGCGATTGGTTGCGCTTTTCCCGATTGGCCTCGCGCAGGCACAGGGTCCGGTTTGATGTGCTGTCATCAAGGGTGCGCGAATAGGGCAGGATATGGTCCACATCGCATTCACCCGAGAACAGCATGCCAGCAGAAATCTGCTTCCCGGTGTAAGGGCAGAACCGATGCGCCGCGTCATTCGGATTCAATTCCTCCCACAGGCGCAGAATGATGCGGTTTGCGCCTGTATCAGCCTGACCAAGCTGTCCCAGCTTTTCGCTGCGTAACTGCGCCGCCCGCAGATTCTGCGCGTTCTTTTTGCTGTCTTCGAGCTTCCGATCCTCGCTTTGCTTCAGTTCACGCGCCAACTCCACCACGATCTGGTCGGGCTTGCCATGCACCTCGATGATCTTGTTCATCAAGCGACGCAGTTGGTTCAGCCCGATATGTACCGTGGGGTTGGTGATGCGACCATAGCGGGTGATGTCATCATGCGTGGGGTCTTGGCTGCCGGGAATCACATGGCGATCAAGAGTTTCACCGTAATAGGGCAAGGCTTCCAGCACTTCGCCCGTGCGTCGGTCAGAGTGGTGCAACCCACAGGCCGCAACCGCCTTGTCATAGGTCAGCACGTCGGATTTCAGCGCGGCCAGGATCGCTCGTGTCGCGGTTTCGCCCAAACGGGAGTAGCCCTCGGGCAGCGGCGCATCAGCGACGGCCCCTGTACGGGTGGCATCAAAGCCGTGAGTTTCCCTGATCCAGGCGACCAAAGCTTCCCGGTCGGCATCGTTCCGCAGATGGTCAACCAAAATGACCTGATCCGCCTCGGGCAACGCCGACCAGTGCGGCCCAAAACGGTCGGGATGGGCAAGGCTGGCGCGCACCGGATCGCAGGTGATAGCGTCGCGGGCGGTTGATTCCAAGGTGAAACCCTCACCATCACGGAGCTTCAGCATCTTTGCCAGCGCCTTGAGGGTGATCTTCGTGCCGCCCGGCGATTTCAACGGATCTTTGCTGTTCAACGCAAGGATGATCGTGTCGCGTTCATCCCGCCGAAGCGGACGCGCTGCTTGTCCCGGCGCGGCAATCCTCAGGTTGTTTACCGTCTCGTAAAGCACCCTTTGCTGGGTCAGGGGATGCGATTTTGGCAGGCGGGGTTCGGCATTGAACAAGCAGCGCCCAACCTTCACCGGCGCGAGCGGGCGCTGGTAAAAGATGGTCTCGAACAGCATCGCACCAAGATCTTCGGTCAACTCGGGGTGGTGGAGCAACTGCGCCAGCCACAGTTTTTGGAACTCTTCCTCAAGATGGTGCCGGTCGGGATAGAAATCATAGCCCGGCTCAGGCTTATCACCATCTACGTTCTGGCGCAGGGTCAGCCGAGTGCGCACGGCGGGGACGTGGCGCGGGTCGGGTGCAGCGGCACGGCGTTTGTGCAGAAACTCGCCATAGGTCCGCGCACCTGCAGCCAGCATCGCCTGATCAAGCCGCGCCGAGCCGTCCTTGATCTTACCGCCCTCATTGTCCCCACCATCCGTTTTACGATTGGATTTGAAGCCGCGCCGCTGATCAAGGTGAAACAACACACGGCCCAGGTGGGTCAACGGAAGTGGGTTGTCCAACCCTAAGCTCGACTTTGTACGTTTTTCGGTCAGATCCAAGTCCAGAAGATACCCTCGTTTGCGATGAATTCGAGTGCGTCGTTGAGGGGCAGGATGACGCCGCCCATGTCATCGACATCTTCCCATTTGAGGCGGTGCGACCAATA
>JBBQJA010000107.1:0-4804 GCA_038325465.1 Hyphomicrobiales bacterium
GTCACGAAGCGGTGAACGTCCGTAATCCGTGTCGTCATGGCGGATGGTCCTCACATAGTCCTGGTAGGTTTTGCCGTTTTCGAGTTTGAACAAAGCGCCGGTGACGACACAGGCTTCAATGTGATCGATCCGGAAAGCCCGGAAGTCGCTGCGAAGGTCACACCACGCGCTCAGCGTCCAGATGCGCCCCCAATACTCGATCTGCAGCGGCCTGACCGTCCGCGTGCTTGGCTTTCCATCAAGGGAGACATAATCGATCTTCGCGACCGATCCTGTTGGCTCTCCTCAAATGCTGATGCTCAATCGGTGGGGACTTCTGTCACCCTGATCAGATAGGCCTCCAGCATGAGCTCTGCTTCGATCAGGAGGATCGCGTTGTCCCCTTCCTCGCCGAGGGCCATGCGCGACAACAGCGCGTCCCCCGTATCGAGCATGACGCTGCTGACAAGCCGGCGTCGCGCGCTGGATAAATGCGGCGCGAGGCGGGTGAGCATTCGGCCCATGACGGAGACGATCAGATTGTCAATCAGGTCCTCTCGGGTCTTGGTGGGGTTGCCGCGCGTCGCATCGCGCCGGATTTCCTGGTAAGCCGGGTGTTCAAGGTAGAACTCCGCCATCGGGTTGAGAAGCAACCTGACAAGGTCGCCCGGTGCGGCTTCGGCACCAAGGGCGGAAAAGTCGGTTTCGGCCTGAAACGCCACCGCTTCCAGCAGCGCCGCATACCGCTCGTGCAAGGCAATCAGCATCTCGTCACGGGATGCGAAGAATTGATAGAGCGAGCCCTGGGCTGTTTGCGCCCGCTTGGCAACCTGGCTGAGCTGCAACCCGCCTACGCCCCGCTCCACGATGATCCTCTCGGCGGATGCCATCAGACGCTCGATGCGTGCTGCGCCCCGCGGTCGGCGCTCGATGGCTGTCAAAGTCGCTTCTGGTTCTTCTTCCTCGGTCACGTCGAGCCCTTTCAAATTTCGATTGACGTATACGACACAGTTGTCATATTTGCAAACACGACGACTGTTTCGCGAAGGAATTGATCCCATGAGCCCCAAGATGACCCGGCGGGCTGCCTTGATCGGACTGACTTGGACCGTTGCCCTTCCCGGACTTGTCAGAGCCAATCGACTGACGGACGTCGATCTCGTCGTAATCGGCGCAGGCGCCGCCGGGCTTGAGGCTGCCCGAAGGGCGATCGCACTGGGACGGAGCGTTGTCGTTCTGGAAGCGCGTGATCGCACCGGCGGGCGCGCTTTTACCGACACGTCGGCGATGGGGCTGCCCTTTGACATGGGTGCCCACTGGCTGCACGGCGGCGCGAACAACCCGTATCTGGCCATGGCGTCAGATCTTGGGCGCAAGGCCACGCTCAGCAATCCGGAAAGCATCCTGTTCCACCGCTCGGGCACGCGGATTCCGCAGGATCAAAGCCTGAATGCCATTGGCAAAGCCTATGATCGGTTCGAGCGGAAGCTTCGGTGGTCTGATCTCAGGGATGATGCGGCAGTTGCCACCCTGGAAGATGGCGACGAATGGCTCAAGGTCATGACCCAGATCACCGCCCTTTCGATGGCCACCGACACTGACCGTCTGTCGGCGCATGACGCCTATTCGCTTGAAGATGGCGACGACTATGTCGTTGAAGGCGGGATAGGGCTTTTGGTGGCAGATGCAGGGCGCGCCCTGCCCGTCAAGGTCAACCATGCCGTCACCGGCATTGACTGGAGCACTCCCGGCCGCGTGATCGTATCAGGCGACTGGGGCAGCCTGACGGGCGCCCGCTGCATCGTGACAGTGCCCACGTCGGTGCTTGCGGAAGATGTCATCGGCTTCGACCCGCCCCTTCCTGTTGAAAAGCGCGAGGCGATCAATGCCACGAGGTGCGGTCAATTCATGAAGATAGGGCTGCGCCTCGACCGTCTGGAGCCCGGCATTCCAAACTATGCCTTCGATGTCGACGCCGCACAAAACGGGCAATCGGTCGCCTTCTATTTTGATCCTGTCGTTCCTGTGGCGACGCTGCTTGTCTCCGGGCGGCAAGGCGTCGAGCTTGGCCGCGCCCCCGAGCCTGAGCGCGTGGACTACGCGATTTCAGAGCTTGCGAAAATTCTGGGCACCGACGTGTCATCGCGTGTTCTTGCCCATGCGACAAAGAACTGGATGGACGACCCATGGGCGCGCGGCGCCTACTCGGTCGTGGATGTGGGACACGCGAACGCCAGGACCATTTACGCAGAACCGCTTGCTGGAGCGCTGTATTTTGCCGGTGAAGCATCGGGCGGCAGCGCCGCCGCCACCGTCGCAGGTGCCCACAATGCCGGGCGGTCGGCCGCGGATGCGGCACTTTCCAGTCTCTGAGACAACGATTGGGCACCTGCCTTCCTCCTGCACCTTGGCAATGTTGGCAGCGGTAAAACCACGCGCAAATTTGTGATCCTGGTGGATTTCACGAATTTGAAAAGGCGCTCCGTCGAGCGTTATCCACCAGAAGGCGCTATCGTGCCGCCGGGAGGAGCCAGCCGCTCCAGTCCATCGAGAATAAGATCGAGGCCGAAGGAGAAATCGTTGAGGCCGTCGTAGCTGCCGTTCATCACCTTTTCGGCCAGCGCGTGCAGATTGGGATACGTCGCGGGCGGTAACTGTGGAAGATAATCCCGTGCCGCCTGCGCATATTCTTTCGGGTGCAGCGGGAAATTCAGTTCGTGAAGTGTGAAGCCGCGAACGTGGTTGTCGATGGCGTTCATTGCGTGATCGGCCATTTCAAAGGAGAAACCGGCTGATACGAGGTGTGCAAGCTCAGCCTCGGTATGAGCCAGCATGTTGGGGCCCACGTTGAGCCGAAGGCCAATCAGAGGGCAGGCCCAGGGATGGCGGGTCAGTGCTTGGTGGGCAGATAGCGCGCGTTGACGCAGCGCCTCCTTCCAAGGCGTTTGCAGCGCTGGCAGGGCTATTTCGCCGACCACATGATCCACCATACCGTCGATAAGGGCGTCTTTGTCGGCTATATGATGATAGAGCGACATGGCCTCGACCCGCAATCGTCGCCCGAGCCCGCGCATGGAGAGTTTCCCCACGCCCTGTTCATCTGCCAAGACAACGGCGGTGGCAATGATCCGTGCGCGCGTGAGCTTGCCTTGCGAGGCGCGGTTTGTGGGTTCCCGTGCGGCCTTGACCATCGAAATCCTCTTGACAAACTTACGACGTAAGTTCAGTTCTCCTGATAAAATTACACTGTAAGTCTGGAAATGCGAATGGTTTCTCACACCACCATGAAGGCCTGGACCTGTCGCCGCTACGGCGGGCCGGAGGTTCTGAAACTTGAAGATCTGGCGATGCCGCGTCTCAAGCCTTTCGAAGTTCTGATCCGTGTCCGCGCCACGACCGTGTCTTCCGGGGACGCGCGGGTGCGGGCGATGCGCCTGCCGCCGGGCTTCGGCCCCATCGGGCGACTGGTCTTCGGCTTTCGCGGCCCACGCCAGCCGGTTCTTGGCTCGGAAGTTTCGGGCGTGCTGGAAGCCGTCGGCACCATGGTTTCGGCGTTTCGACCAGGTGACGCCGTGATCGCCTTCCCCGACGCAAGGATGGGCGGCCACGCCGAATACCTGACCATGGCGGAAAATGGTCTGATCGTCAGGAAGCCTGAAAATCTCTCCTTCGAGGCGGCCGCCAGCTTGTGCTTTGGCGGCATGACAGCGCGCGACTACATCCGCAAGGCGGTGCTCAAAAAAGGTGAGCGCCTGCTGGTCATCGGTGCTGCGGGCGCGGTTGGCAGCGCTCTTGTGCAATTGGGCAGACATATGGGCGTGCATGTGACGGCGGTCACGAGTACGGGGAATATCGAACGCGTCAGTGCGCTGGGTGCCGATGCGATCATTGATTACACAACCGAGGATTTTCGTGCGCTGGGGCAAAGCTGGGATGTGATCGCCGATACGGTGGCGGCAAGCAGTTTCAAGCACTCAGTGCCGGTGCTCGCCGAAGGCGGCCGGTATCTCGCCATCGCGGGTGGGCTTTCCGACATGCTGGTCCGCAAGACCGGGACCAAACGTTCGATTTCCGGCCCGGCCGTGAGTGACCTCGAGACTTTGCGTGAATTGGCGAGATTGGCGGAAGCAGGCACCTTCACGCCGCAGATCGACAGCGTCTTCCCGTTTCAGCAGATGCGCGAAGCCCATGCGCGGACCGATACCGGGCGCAAGCGAGGCTCCGTGGTGGTTCGGCTTGAAGGCGCGTAAGGACGAGAGCGGCGGACCGGGTGCCGCCTACAGCGACCTTTGAATGAATGCACATGCATTCGTGGTTTCTCTCCACCATTTTTCATTCGGTGGCCGCAGGCTCTCAAGCAAAAGTCGGCACCCTTGGGCCCACCGGCAAGGTTGGGATTCGAGCGGTTTTTCGACGAGATGCCACCGCGATCTCCACATCGCGGTCCCCTGCCCTCGACGTGCGCCTGTTGCCATGGGCGGCAAAGTGAAAGCGAAGAAACGCGCAGATGTCATCACTGCGAGGCGGACGATTTCGGGGCTGATCCGGACGTGACAAAAATCACAAGGTGTGGTCACGGGTCTGAGCCATCGGGCACAGCGCCACGACTGGCCGACCTCTGGTCGCTCCCGCTCAGGCGCCGGACGCATGTTCACAATCCCAGCAGATCCACGGTCTGGTCGGAAAAGACGAGGAACTCGATCGACGTCAGCGTGTCTGTCCCGTCGCCTGCGCCGGCCCCGTTCCAGTCCACCGTGGTGACCCCGCCGACCTTGGTCACGAGATAGCTCGCCCGCGCGCCCGAGAAAACCGCCTCGTCGATGTC
>JBBQJA010000108.1:0-4676 GCA_038325465.1 Hyphomicrobiales bacterium
ACATCGCCGCGCATCCGATCGGATGCGCTAAGGACGCTGTAAAACATTGAATGAATGCATGTCCATTATCGCACAAATGAGTTCATTTGTGCGCGACATGCATTAAGTTTCAACTCGGTCAAGGTAGGTGTGTCGGCCGCCAGAGGGCGGGCCGCATCCGCCGCACCGCTTCGGTTGACGAGCACCGCCATCATGATCAGGCAGGCTGCCAGCGCGACGAGCGCCATGCGCCGGGCGAAGGTTTTGGCCTGATGCGTCGGGCCGGTCCGGAGGTAGTCGTCTTCCTTGAGCATCTGGTGTTCCCCGTGCTGATGAGCGTTGCCGGGGACATATGCTTGAGATAAGGGGACGGCTTTCGGACCGCAATGTGGCAGGGCCTGACAGTTATAGTGTCGAATGTGTGTCAAACGTAAACAGAACGTGAAGGCGGCTTCAGCGGAACCGACGCCCGAAGGTCACCTGGCGGCGCTGCGGCAATGTCCAGGCTTCCTGCGCCCGGTGCAGACCATCGCCTGGCTGGGGGGTGGGCGATGCCGATGCGACGTCGGGGTGCAAGGAACGGGCCGGAGCCGCGGTCTCGGGAAAACGGATGTTGAAATCCGTGGGTGCCAATTGCGGCCGGGCGAGCGCGTAGCCCTGCATCAGGTTGACCCCGATCTCCTGGCAGAACTCGATCTGCGCATCTTCCTCGATGCCTTCGAAGAGGATGACGATACCACGCTGGTGAAAACGCTCCACCATCAGCCGCAGCAGGCCTTTGCCGGCCGATGTCTCGGTAAAGCGGCGCACCCAGGCCGCATCGAACTTGATGATGTCGGGGTTGAGCGCATCGATCCGGCTGATGTCGGAACCTTCGGCACCGAAATCGTCGACGGCGATCCTGAAAAGGTTGTCGCGCAGGCTCAGGACGAATTGCCGGAGCGTGGCATTGTCGCCGCCAGCCTGTTCGGTGATCTCGCAGACGATGCGGCCGGGTCTGAGACCCGCCTTGCGGGTGACGGCGAGCAAGCCTTCGATCTCGGTGGTGATGGCGGTGTCGACGCCGAGCAGCGCCGGATTGAAATTGACGAACAGGCGAGCGGTCTTGTGGCCGATCCGGCCCATGTTGAGAACGTGAAGATCGCGGCAGAGCATGTCGACGGCGGTCCCGTCCTGCTTTTCGACATGGGAGAAGAAATGGCCGGGAGACACTTGCTGGCTGCCGAGCTGGGCCCGGATGAGGCCTTCGAAGGCATCGATCGTCAGCCGCCCGGTGCCATCCTGTCGAAAGATCGGCTGAAAGGCGGAACGAAGCACATAGGGGCCATAGGACGCGGTGAAGACCCCTCGTTCGTCCTCCAGAAACTTCGGTTCTGTTCGCCCGGCTTTCATGCCAAGCCTCCTGTGGCATCACACTGACCAACAGGGTGAGCTTAATCGCATTCCGTTTATCAGCGGTTAATTTCACGCCAACAGGTGCGCGTTGAACGCAACCGGCGGGCGGGCGATCTTGCGTTCGGCCGAAGCTTCCTCCATAGAAAAGCTGCGGCCCGCAAGGCGCAGGGCCGCCATCTCATCCAGCCCAGCCGGAGTGCCCGTCATGGCCTTTCTCGCCGATGCCCTTTCCCGTGTAAAGCCGTCCGCCACCATCGCCGTCAGCCAGAAAGCACGCGAACTCAAGACCAAGGGTCGCGATATCATCAGCCTGGGTGCCGGCGAGCCGGATTTTGACACGCCCGACAACATCAAGGCTGCGGCCATCGCGGCGATCAACCGTGGCGAAACCAAATACACGCCGGTTTCAGGCATTCCCGAGCTGCGCGAAGCAATCGCGGCCAAGTTCAAGCGGGAGAACGGGCTGACCTATACCGCAGCGCAGACAATCGTCGGCACTGGCGGCAAGCAGATCCTGTTCAACGCGCTGATGGCGACGCTGAACGCGGGCGACGAGGTTATCATTCCGGCGCCTTACTGGGTGAGCTATCCGGAAATGGTGGCCTTGTGCGGTGGCACGCCGGTGTTCGTGACCACCACCATCGAGGCCGGCTTCAAGCTGCAGGCGGCCGATCTGGAGGCAGCCATTACATCCAGGACCAAGTGGCTGATCTTCAATTCGCCATCCAACCCGTCGGGTGCCGCCTACAGCGCGGACGAGGTCAAGGCGTTGACCGAGGTGCTGGTTCGCCACCCCCACGTCTGGATCCTCACCGACGACATGTATGAACACCTGACATATGGCGACTTTGTCTTCTCAACGCCTGCCCAGATCGAGCCGTCGCTTTACGACCGCACGCTGACCATGAACGGGGTGTCGAAGGCCTACGCCATGACTGGCTGGCGCATCGGCTACGCGGCGGGTCCGCTGCACCTGATCAAGGCCATGGACATGATCCAGGGTCAGCAGACCTCGGGCGCCTGTTCGATTGCTCAATGGGCAGCAGTGGAAGCGCTCAACGGCACGCAGGAGTTCATTCCCGCCAACAAGGAGATCTTCCGCGGTCGTCGTGATCTCGTGGTCTCCATGCTCAATCAGGCGACCGGCATAAAATGCCCGGTTCCGGAAGGCGCATTCTATGTCTATCCGTCCTGCGCCGGGACGATCGGAAAGACCGCACCGTCGGGCAAGGTGATCGAGACCGACGAGGATTTCGTCTCCGAACTTCTCGAAGCCGAGGGGGTGGCGGTGGTGCACGGCTCCGCTTTTGGGCTGGGGCCAAATTTCCGCATCTCCTACGCAACCTCCGAAGCCCAACTTGAGGACGCGTGCGCCCGCATCCAGCGCTTCTGCGCCGCGCTGCGCTGAGGTCGCTGTGACCCTTTAAGTGAATGCTTGTGCATTGGGCGTCTCGTCGGGCCGATGCGCTCTCGGGCCGCCGACATCTCAGGCAAAAAAATGGGCCGCTAGATCGCTCTCGGGCCGCCGACTTCTCAGGCAAAAAAATGGGCCGCGAGATCGCTCTCGGGTCGCCGACTTCTTAGGCAAAAAAATGGGCCGCGAGATCGCTCTCGGGCCCATGCAAGTTTGAAGGTCAAGAACCTCCAGAGGGGAACAGCTCGTGCGGCGGCACTGGGAGGAGTAGGCCGCCAAAGGTGCATCAGCTGTCGATGATTTGATGCTTATTTGTGCAATGCGCAATAGACGAAAGTGCATGTCAGCCATGCAATTGATGCATGTCTGTGCATACTGATACCCACCTGTTGATTTTTTAATCTTTTTCCGCGCTCAATCTCTCAGTTTTTCGGTCTGACTGGCTGATGAGATCGGAATTCTGGCCAAAAACCGGGCGGCTTTTCCCGCCCGATGCCGCAGCGATGGGTGCTCAATAGTTCCAGTTGCGCGCCTTGCTGATGAGAAAATCGCGAAAGGCCTTGAGCTTGGCCGCGTTCTTCATTTCTTCCGGATAGCAGAAATAGGTGTCGAAGGTCGGGATGTCGGCAGCGAGCACCAGCTGCACCAAGCCGGCGTCGCGGTTGACCATGTATTCAGGCAGCAGTGAAATGCCCGCACCATTGATCGTGGCGCGGCGGATGGCCGGCAGATTGTTGATCTGAAGGTGGCCAGATCGAGGGTTCTCCGGCGTCCGTCCGGCATGCTCGAGCCAGTTTACGTCATGCAGATAAACAGGTGCCGGCTCGCCGAAGGTGATGAGCCGATGGTTGTCGAAGTCTTCGATCGATTTGGGCTCGCCGTAGCGCGCGAGGTAGGACGGCGAGGCATAGACGTGGAAATGCACGGTGAACAGTCGGCGCTGGATCAGGTCTGGCTGCTGGGGCTGGCGCAGCCGGATGGCGCAGTCGGCCTGGCGCATGCCGACATCAAGTTCCTCGTTGTCGAGGATGAGCTGCATCTGCACCTCGGGAAACAGGGTCTGGAATTCCTGCACCTTCTCGGTGAGCCAGCCCTGGCCCAGGCCGACCGTGGTGGTCACGCGGAGCTTTCCGCTCGGCCTTTCGCGGGTCTCGGTGAGCCGGTTCTTCACCGATTCGAGTTTCAGGAGCACTTCGTGGGCGGTCTGGTAGAGAATCTCACCCTGCTCGGAAAGGATCAGGCCGCGAGCGTGGCGGTGAAACAGCTTGGCCCCCACCGCCATTTCCAGAGCCGACACCTGGCGGCTGATGGCCGATTGCGACAGATGCAGCCGTTCGGCCGCGTGGGTGAAGGATCCCGCCTCCGCAGCGGCATGGAAGATCCGCAGCTTGTCCCAGTCCAGTGGCATGGTCCCGTCTCCCCGACGCAGCAGTTGTAGGTTCGGAGGGCCGGCGCGCCGGTCAGCCGATTGCGCGGCGCCCTTCAATCCGCTCGTGGTTTCTATCCAACATTTGCATCCCGTCGCCGAATGCTCCCGAGCAAATGTTGGACTCAGAAAAACCACTCGCAAGTTTATTGTTCGAGTGGATTTTTCGAGTTTGACATTCGGTATCGGACGCTTTCCGAAAATGGGGACCAAACGTCAAATTCCATCCGCTCGTATGCTACGTATCAGTCTTTTCTGAAAACCTTGCCAGGTTTTCCGCGCTGATGCCGCAGCCACCCGGGCCCCTGATGCATGTCGTGCACAAATGGATTCATTTGTGCGATATCGCGACGTGCATTAGAGCTGTTCCGGCGTTGTCAGAATCGCCGAAACAGCTCTATCCTCTTGTTTTGACGCAATTCCGGACGCGAAAGCGGTGCCACTTTCGCTGCAATTGCTCTA
>JBBQJA010000109.1:0-4667 GCA_038325465.1 Hyphomicrobiales bacterium
CAGCGTCGGTCTGCACGAAAAGCCCCCCCGCATTGGTCGCAATGGCGACCAGTTCAGAATCGGGATCGACGTCAAATAGCGAGGGTTCCTCAAGTACATAGGCCCAAAGACGGCTCCGAAGCGCGATCCCCCGCGACAGGATCAGCGACGTCTCGGTGTCGCGGACGATGATGCGATCAAGTTTTTCAAGCGCATCAATCTGCTTGACCATCTTTTCGATGGCAAAGGATCGCCGCGCTTGGGATGCTGCGCCATGACGACAGGGAAATCATCAGAGGACATGAGCTTCACCCCCGGCAAGGCCGCCAGGCTTGGCGAAACGCCCGTCGCTCCGCAGGATTCGCGGCTGAGCACGATGACTTGGCATCCGCAATGGGCTGTCAGCGTTTCCGCCAGGCTTTCAACCCAGACGGATGATCCATCAACCAGATTGAGGTTCACGCTGGCATAAATAAGGATTTTCATATTCAGACCGATAGGTTTATGGGGACGGTTGCAACATCGTATAGCTGCGCAAATTCAATTTACAATCGTCAAGGATTGCAGGATTTCCCCAATATCGAAGTATGAGGTTGAAATGAACACGCCGACACAACGAAAACTGATGCAGGACATGGAGGATGCCCGTCGCAAACTTGCAGGTCTGATAACGGAAGCCAAGAAGGAAAAGGTCTTCATCGTCGACCGGGCACCCGAACTTCCGCAAGCGTTGCTTGACGCATGTCGGCTTGTGCGCAACCGCCACGATATGATCGATCTGCTGCCCAAGAACGGCGTCATCGCCGAAATAGGCACCGACAGCGGTGCCTTTGCGCGGGAGATGCTGGCGAGGTGCACGCCGCAGAAGCTGCATATCTTCGAACTGGACATTTCCCGGATTCATGCCCCCAATATTGACACCGAATTGCAAGCCGGTCAGGTCGAGATCCACGAAGGCGATTCGTTTGAAAACACGAGCGCCATGCCGGACGGGACTTTCGACTGGATCTGTATCGACGGAGATCGCTCCTATGAGGGCGTCTTGCGGGATATCACCGCCTCGCTTCCGAAGCTGAAGGAAGGCGGACTGCTGGTTTTTTAATGACTACGCAACGTGGTCGCCGATGTCGATGAGCCGGTGCGGTGTCGCCAAGGCGGTCAATGAATTCTGCATCAAGAACAATTGGAAATTTGTCTATCTCGCATTCCAATCGATGATGTACAACGACGTGACGGTGCGAAAAGTCGGCTGACGAAGCCGCAGGCGGGAACGAACGGACGCATGGTTCAGAAAAGTGAAATCGAGCAGATTGCAGCCTATGTCTCGAGCCTGGAACGGGAAAGATCCAGGCTTCTGCATGACGTCGCACAATTGCGGTCATCGCACAGCTTTCGGCTTGGCCAAGCCTTCGTTCTGTATCAAAGAAACCGCAGGTTCCTGGCTGTGGGCAAGCTGATTGCGGAGATCAGGGCTGCGATGCGTCCGCAAAGCGTGTCAGTCGCCGTCCCGAAGGCCCGCTACTTCAAGATGCTCAAGTCCGGCAGGCAAGCAGCCGCGCCAACTGGTGCAATGGCCAGCGAAGCGTCGACGTCGATCCGTAGCCAGATTCTGCGCAAGGCTGCGTCCGGCCATGTGGTCGTCGCCATCGCCGCTGCACCCCTCGCACAGGACCTCGCGTCGTTTGTCGACTGCCTGACGCCGCGCTTTGACGGGTATGACACGGATTGGGACGCCCTCAGACCGGGCTCCCTCATCCTGCAGCCGGAAGGCTTGCGGGACCTTGTCGGCTGGACCCACGCGCTCTCTCTGCTCGACGCGACCGCAACCATGCAATTGGTGCAGATGCTGAAAGCCGCCCGCAGCCGAAGCATGAGAACAATCCTCGTCGAACCGGCGGAGGCGTGGCGATTCCCGCTGCTCAGCCGGATCATCGCGCTGTTTGACGAGCGAATTCCGGTGGGCGACGACCTTGGCGGACGGCTTGCGACACGTCTGGGCAACCGCCGGTAAGGGTTACCTGTCCGGCATGTGCCAGTCTGGCTCGGGAGTCTTGCGGCGCACAAACCGCAGCATCAACCCCACCGCCACGCCCGCGCCGATGGCAATGGTCAGATCACCGAAAACCGTCAAAACCAACGTCATGCCCATCAGAAAAATATCGGCGCGCGGCGCTTTCAGCCGTTCGACGAGGTGCTGAGGCTCGGCCATGTTCCAGGCCGTGAGAACCAGAACCGCCGCCAGGGCGGGCAAGGCGAGCAGGCTTGCGAGGCCAGAAGCCAGAAGCATGAACAGAAGCATGAAGACCGCATGAGCGATGCCTGCTACCGGCGTCCTGGCACCGGCGCGGATGTTGGTCGCTGTGCGCGCGATGGCGCCGGTTACCGGCAGACCGGCAAACAGCGCGGAGGCGATGTTGGCGACGCCTTGGGCCACGATCTCGGTGTTGGAGCGGTGCGCCGTGCCCGCCATGCGGTCGGCCACGAGCGCCGACAGCAGAGATTCGACCCCGGCGAGAAAAGCGATGATCAGCGCTGACGGCAGCAATTCGATCACACGGTCGAAACTGATGTCCGGCAAGACCGGCATCGGCATGGCCGAGGGGATACCGCCAAACCGACTGCCGATGGTCTCGACGTCCAGACCAAACAGAACCACGGCGCCCGAAGTCAGCGCCACGGCGACCACCAGACCCGGCAACTTCGGCGCTGCGCGACGGAACAGGACGATCAATACCATGGTGAAAAGGGCAATCAGGGTGCTGTCCCAGGAAAAAGTCCTGCGCGCCGCCCAGAGCGCTTCCATCTTGGGCAGGAAGTCCGCCGGGATCTTGCCCGCTGACAGGCCGAGGAAATCGGCGATCTGGCTAGCGGCGATGATCACCGCGATCCCGATGGTAAAGCCGTTGATCACAGGTTCGGGAACGTGCCGGATCAACCGTCCCGCCTTCAAGAGACCTGCGCAAAGAAGGATCACGCCGGCCATCAGCGTCGCCAGCACCAGGCCGTCATAGCCGAAATCGGAAATCACGCTGTAGACCACGACTATGAAGGCACCCGTCGGGCCGCCGATCTGCACCCGGCTGCCGCCAAGCGCAGAAATGAGGAATCCCCCCACAATTGCGGTGACCAGGCCTGCGCCCGGTGCGGCACCCGAGGCGATGGCGATGGCCATGGCAAGCGGGAGCGCCACCATGGCGACCGTCAGTCCAGCGCCCAGATCAGCCACCAGCGCCTGCCCGTTGTAGGTGGCAAGCGTTGTCACGATCTTGGGCCTGAAAACCGGATCAGTCGGCGTTTCGGGCGGCGGCACCGGATCCAAGGATGTCATCGGCTTTCATTCTCCCTTGAAAGCCTCATCGTCGCGCCCGCCAGACCGATTTGTCAATCAGACCTTCTGCAAGCATCAGCATCGCTTGACCTTGTATCAGGCAAGACCTAGTTTAGAATTATTCTAATGCATGTCGCGTTCAAGCGGGTTCGACTGAACGTAACGCACATGCATTCATTCAAAGGGTTACAGCGACCTTTGCGCGCGTCATCACAGTACACGACAGTCAGGGTGAGAACGGGATGATGTGGTTGAATTGAAGATTCTTCAGCGAAAGGATCTTCGCCATGTCACCGCTTCATTCCGTTCTCATCGCCACGTCAGGTCTGCATTTCGTGCTGGGCAAGAGCCGTCTTGTGACGCTTGCCGCACTGGTCGCCGGTCTGGTTCAATCGCGCACCGTGAACCTTTCGCATCTGGCGGTGCATGTGTGCGGGCCTGCGCGCCATGCCTCCAAATACCGGCGCCTGCAGCGCTTCTTCCAGTTCGTCCGGCTCGACCAGGCGATTGCGGCGCGGTTGGTCGTGCACATGCTCAATCTGGAACGGCCCAAATACCTGGCGCTCGACCGCACCAACTGGAAGCTCGGATCGCGCGACATCAACATCTTGATGCTCGCCATCGTCACAAGGCGCTTTCGCGTGCCGCTGCTGTTCACCCTTTTGCCGCATCAAGGCAGTTCCGACACGGCGAGCCGCATTGCGCTGATGCGGCGCTATCTGGCGCTGTTTGACGCGGCCTCGATCCGCTGCCTCATCGCCGACCGTGAGTTCATCGGCGTGGAATGGATGAATTTTCTCAACGAAAACAATGTCCCTTTCGCCATCCGCGTGAAGATCGACATGACCGTCACCCTCGATGACGGCCGCACGTGGTCGTTAGCCACCCTTCTGCGGCGCAGGCGGGCGCGACAAGGACAACTCATCTGCGAAGGGCGCATCAACGGCTCGGCCGGCTCCATGCGAGAGGCTGTCTGCCTCGCCGCCAAGCGCCTCGCAAGCGGCGAATGGCTGATCGTCGCAACCAATCGCCCCGACCCGAAGCGGGCTCTCAACGGCTACCCAATGCGGTGGGGCATCGAGTGCCTGTTCGGCGACGCCAAGACACGCGGCCTCAATCTCGAAGACACCCACATCGTCAACCCTGAAAAACTCGCAAGCCTCATCGTCGTCGTCATGCTGGCCATGACATGGGCCTACCGGTGCGCAACGAAGACCATGGGCATGAAGGCCATACAGCGCAAACGCCATGGCCGACGCGAAAAGTCATGGTTCCGCACAGGCCTTGACGCCCTCAGGGACTGGATCGTCAACCAGCCAGACACAGCCGCAAACGCATGGCGAACACGCGTGCCCCGAAA
>JBBQJA010000110.1:0-4542 GCA_038325465.1 Hyphomicrobiales bacterium
AACGTGGGAACGAGTGGCATGGCAAGGAACTGGCTGGCGAAAAAAGCCCCCGTGATCGGATTGATGCTGGCCGTCACAAAACCAACCATGAAGTCCGTGCGATGCGTGGCGGTTGATTTGCGCGCGCCGCTTTTGAAGATCAGTTGCCAAGCCATGTAGAGCAGAAGCATTGCGCCGACCGCACGACCGGCGCGTTCCCAGCCATCGACGGCAGGAACAGCGCTTGCCACCCAATAGATGCCGGCGGCCAACACAAGCGACCCGATCGTCATACCGTGGCACATCGGCAGTGACCCCCAAAACCCGCGTTGAAGCGCCACGCTTGCCAGGATCATGAGGTTGGGACCCGGCGTCATCAGGCAAAGCACATACCCGAGTGAAAACAGAAGGACTGGGGACAGCAGATCACTCATGCTTTCCTCCCTCTTGCCTCTGCCCAAGCCGACAGAGATTTGCGCAACGCGGCGCGAAACCGGCTGCGCGATAGCGCGCGGGCGCAGAAAACACGCGAACAAACGATCGGTAGCCTGCTGGTGCTGGCAGCCCACCCCGCATAACCCTCGAAAACAACGGAAAAATCCGGCGGCAGCTGGATCGGGAGAAACGTTTCTCAAGGGCAAGCGGCGGAGGGAACGCGACCCGCGTCTAACCTTCTCTGGTGACAGGGGCAAAACTCCGGGCACTTCCGGCCAGCTTGTCGGACAGCGGTTGTGTGCGCATGTTCTGTCGGACGCTCACTCAGAGTTTGGATCAGGGTTGCCGGACAAGTTGCGAAAGGTCTGGAACCGCTTTGGCGCCTGCGATGGCCAATCTGGCGCCAAGATAGTCCCAGAACGCGATGCCCAGCTTGTCGCAGGTTTTGAGCAGCGACAGGAAGCTGCCGTCTCAAGACCCGCGCGCAGCACATCACGCGCCTCAACAATGAAGTTGTCCTGGCCATCGATCAGCAGCCGCACCACCTGCCGCTTGGAAATCTCGATGCCAATTGCCCCGAGCAGCGTGACCAAACGTGCCACGGTCACTTGACCCGGATGATACTGGGCCAAGACCTGGGCCAAGAACTGGGCCAGCACGAAGCGGCGCAGTTCCGGCCCGAAATGGCCATCAATACCGTCCGGGAGCAGCGCTACGACAGTGCGGCCATCGGGTGTCACCCAACGCTCTCGGCGAAACCGCACCACTGCCGGGCGGATGACCAGATCCTGGATGAAAAAATCCTCATAGCCCTTGAAACGGGACCCGGCGGGAACCTCGGCCCGCACGACACGATCCTCGGCCGAGACCCGCGACAGCGTCTTCTTGCCACGACCACGGCGATTGCCGCTCGAGGCAGCTTTCTGTGCGCTTGCCTGCTCCATGCCGCTCGGCTTGCTCGGCTTGATGCGCGGCGGACCCTTGAGGCCCTTCAGCAGCGCGATTTCCTCGCGCTGATCAGCCACGGTCTGCTTCAGCGCCGTAACCTCGCCCAACAGCTCCAGAACGAGTTCCTTGAGCTCAGCGCTCGGCAGATCATTGAGAGGGTAAAACGGTGGTTTCGACATCGCTTGATCGAGCCATAAAACCGCCAGCTTGAAAATGCCTTCCCAACCGCCCGAGTCAATCGGTCGCACAATCAGCGCACACGCCGCACTCTAACGCCCGGAGTTTTGCCCCTGTTACCTTCTCTGCCTCCTAAGGCATTGAAAAATATGCGATCACAAGATTTCACGGACTATGTCGTGTCTACTGTCGACCTGCCTCTCGTGTAGAGCGGATCTGCGTTGCACAGCGACAGGGGAACCGGACTTACACCGTCTCCGCCAGGGTTCAGGCGGCGGGCCTTGTGATGGTGATCTGGGTCACGTCGCAGTGACCGCCCTCGAACGCCCCGGCGCAAGAGGTGAGGTAGAGATTCCACATCCGCCGGAATCGGTCGTCGAAACCCAGCCGCGAAATTTCGTCCCAGCGTCCGTTGAAGCTGTCATGCCAGCGTCGCAGCGTCTGGCTGTAGCCGTTGCCAAACTCGATCGAGTGTTGGACCTGCAACCCGGCGCGGCGCACCTCGTCGCACAGCATACTGGGCGACGGCACCATTCCGCCGGGGAAGATGTGTTTTTGAATAAAATCCACGCCCTTGCGGTAGGTCTCGAAGCGCGCGTCCTGCACCGTGGTAATCTGCAAGGTAGCGTTGCGGCCCGGTTTCAAGCGGTCGCGGACGACCTGAAAGTAGGTCGGCCAGTATTTCTCGCCGACTGCCTCGAACATCTCGATGCTGGCGATGCCGTCGTAGAGCCCGCGTTCGTCGCGGTAGTCCTGCATCTTGATCTCGACGCGGTCCTGCAACCCTTTGGCCAGGATCCGTTCCACCGCATAGTCATGCTGCGCTTGCGAGATCGTCAGTCCGGTCACGCGCAGACCACGTTCCGCCGCTGCATATTCCGCGAAGCCGCCCCAGCCGCAGCCGATTTCCAGCACATGATCACCGGGCTGCGCGCCCATCTGGTCCACCAGGCTTTCATATTTTTGTTGCTGTGCCTTTTCCAACGGCTCCTGCCCGCCGTGAAAGAGGGCCGACGAATAGGTCATCGTCTCATCCAGCCAAATGCGGTAGAAATCGTTGCCAAGGTCGTAATGCGCCGCGATATTCTTTCTCGCCTGCCGCCTGGAATTTCCGCGCAGCTTGTGCCGCAGCTTCTCGAAGGCGCGCACCAGCCCCATGGCAGGAAATCCATCGTAAAGCGCGTCGTTGCGGCCATGGGCCAAGTCCATGAAGGCCTGCAGGTCCGGTGTCGTCCACCAGACGTCCATGTAGGCTTCCAGCAAGCCCAAATTACCCTCGCGGATCAGGCGTGCGAAAAGGTCCGGGTTGTGCACCTCTATCTTCGCCACCGGACCCGGGCGGCGGCCTTCGGCGCGAAAGGTGCGGCCATCGTCCAGCACAAAATCGAGCCGCCCGTTTTCCAGTGACTGCGCCATGCGGAACGCCTGCGCGAAGTAGCGCGGCAAGTCGGTCTGGCCCTCCACGGAAGTCAGTACCATGATACGATCCCACAGTCTTCCTAGACTGCGCCTCCATGCGTTTTGGTTGCCTCTTGTCGTGGCCTCGCGACTAGGGCCAATGCCTATGGGGCAGAATCGCGCGTTGCGGCGAGCCGCGCACTGATCCATGTCAATTCGCCCAAAATTCCGATGGGTTAAGATTGGGCTGCGGGTGGCCATTGACCACTCTCCGAACAGAAAGGAATACAATGAACCGGATCGTCTACATTGTCGGCTTTGTGGTCATCGCCCTCGTCATCCTGGGCTTTTTCGGCCTGCGCTAAGCGCAGAACCGCGGCGACGCGGCCCCGACGGATTGATTTGGGAATGAACGCGTTAATCCGCTCACCATCGAGGTTGCAGGTTCTTCATCCTGCAGGCACCAAAAAACTTAAGAGGTATTTCCTATGAGTACAATTCTGATTGTCATTGTCCTACTCTTGTTGTTCGGCGGCGGCGGTGGATCTGTCCCGCTTTTGTGCCGCCCCAAGTGCTCGTTTAAGCCACTTCCCGTTCGAAGGCGGCGGGGCTTTTCCATTCCAGTGCTGAGTGTCGGCGACGCGGATTGTAGAAGCCGTTGATGTATTTAAAGATCGACAATTCATGTGACAAAGGGCTGGAACCACACTCCACCTGGGGGATCACCTCGGCCGTATGCTCGGAAAGGTTCAATTCCATGCCGAACATCGTCAGTAAATCCGAAGATCAGAAGTCCGCCGAGGCCAAAGTCGAGAATTTCCAAGACGACCTTGGGCCTTTTGTCGTCGCTGCCGAGACCACACGGATGGCGATGGTGTTCGCGGATGCCTGCGAGGCGGACAATCCGATCATCTTTGCCAACGACGCTTTTCTCGAGCTGACCGGTTACACCCGCGAGGAGGTTTTGGGCCAGAGCTTCAACTTCTTCATGGCGCATGTTGACGATGAAGAGGCGCTGGCCCTCATCCGCGAGGCGTTCGAAGGGCTGTCTGAGGCCGATTTCGAGATCCATTACCGCCGCAAGGACGGCAGCAAGTTCTGGGCGACCCTCTTCGTCAGTCCGGTCAGGGACGATGATGGCGATATTATTCAGCATTTCGCCTCCTTCGTCGATCTGACCTCTTACAAGGACGAACAAGCCCATTCGCGAATGTTGATCGACGAACTGAGCCATCGCGTGAAGAACACCCTTGCGACAGTTCAGTCGATCGTGTCGCAGGCGGCGCGCACGAACGGCGACGCGCAGGCGATGCGCAAAGCCGTGGAAAGCCGTTTGTTCGCGCTGTCCCGGTCGCACGATCTTCTGAGCCGCGAGAAATGGCGCTGCGCCGGTCTTCTGGATGTGCTCAACGACTCGCTCGAGCCGTTTGGCGGGCTTGACGAACGGTCAGGACGCGTCGAGATCAGCGGCGAGAACATCCGGTTCGCACCAAAAGCGGCGCTGGCACTTGGCATCGCTTTTAACGAGTTGGCAACCAATGCCATCAAGTACGGGGCCTTCTCCAACGAGTATGGATCGATCCGGATCGAGTGGTCGGTCGAGCC
>JBBQJA010000111.1:0-4381 GCA_038325465.1 Hyphomicrobiales bacterium
TGAAGGTGTATCACCCGGCACGCAAGGAATTCGCCGATCTGCGCCAGAAATGGGATCGCCACATGGCACATGATTTTTCAGGTGTTCGGGGTGATTTCTCCAAGCGTATGAAATGGTTTGCGAAAACGCTTGCTATAGTCGTCTCACCGCTGCTTGAACTGCCTAGAATCGCGGCGTCCGATCGAATTGCAGGCCCGCGCAACAGGGCGCTGGCGCTGGTTGGACTGGCACGAATCCGGTACTATCGGTTTGGGCGCATGGCACAGCTTCTGGCGGGCGCCGATCCTGACCGGTTGTCGGGGCGCTGGAACCGGCCAAACGCCGACTGACCACAATGCCGGGTGACCGCGCCTAACCAGTCTCCTGATTAAGATATCACATAATTGGTTTGGTGGCCTCTCGCGTGACAGTCTCTTTCGAGGATTACATTGGATTGGCCGGTGCCTTGCCCCAAGAATGGTGGAGAGACCGAGCGCAGAGTGGCAGGATGTCGATAAATTGACGATTTCGGGAGAGTTTGCTCGCTGCGAACGGGGGGCGAGGTCCGACATTGGGGCACGATTCCGAAACGCGCCAACCAAGTCTGCAATGTGCCGTGACGATCAAGGTGAGCAGCCCGCGACTCGGTAAATACCGACCGATGCGATGCACCTACGTTGGTGAAACTTCGTTGAGTGGGCGGGCTAACGGCATGGTTTGTGAAGGTTATGGTCTTGCCATCTGCCATGTTAACTCGCAGATCGCCTGCCACATCAAGTAAGGCCCACGGGTCAGACAGGCCAGATCCACAGCATCGCTGGGAACGATCGCCGTGACACAAACAACTGGGCTAAGCATGCTTGGCGCATGGTCTTGAAAGTGTTAGTAATGGGAATTGTATTTTTCGTTTTTGAAAATCCTCGGCCATGAACCTTGGCATTACTCTGCATGTGGTGATCGGAGACTGCACAATCTGGCGCGCGCTGCGCGGTTCGGGTACCCAATTGGTCCTTTGGAGAACCCAGCACTGCCTTAAAAGGGTCGCCATCTTCGGCGAGATCGCTTATTGCACAGTGAAACCGGGATTTTGCACGTCAAGAAGGGATCGTGGAACTTGGCCATAGCCGAACTCATGAATGCCACCCAAGCCAGACCGGCACGGCCTTTGCAGGAAAAGCTTCTGTCCAGCGCCCGATTGCCTTGGCCCGTCATCATCTATGTTCTGGCCGTGGTGCTGCCGATCGGGTTTCAGGCCGGACCCTTGGCCCTGTCAGCATTGCGACTGTTTTTGCTGGTAATGACGGTGCCGCTGATGGTTCAGCTGCTGATGGGCCGCTATGGGCGCATCTTCGTCACCGACATCCTGTTCGTCTTGCATGTCCTCTGGGCTGCTGTCTCGCTGGCAGTGAACAACCCCGATCAGGTCATCGAACAGGTGGGTTCGGTCGGAATGGAGTTTTTGGGCGGCTATGCCGTGGGCCGCGCCTATATCCGAACCCCCGAAAGTTTCGTGGCGCTGGCCAGATTCCTGTCGCTGGTCATCCTGTGCATGCTGCCCTTTGCCCTTTACGAGGCTGCCACCAACCGACCTCTGATCCTCGAGGCGCTTCGCAAGCTGCCGGGCGTATCAACGCCGGCAACCGTCAATGCGCCCGGGCGAATGGGTATGGAACGTGTGCAGGCTTCTTTTTCGCATCCCATCCACTGGGGGTTGTTCTGTTCGGTCACTTTTTCACTGTCCTTCGTGGCGCTGAACGGGGTCAGTTCGACATTCTGGCGCTTTACGTCCAGCGCAATCGTTGCATTTTGCGGGTTTCTTGCCTTGTCCAGCGGCGCACTTCTGGCACTGGTGCTTCAGTTCGGCCTGATCGCCTGGGCTGTCGTCTTTGATCGCCTGAGATGGCGCTGGTGGCTGCTGTTCGGGTTGTTCGTGCTGGCCTATATCGTCGTCGACTTACTGTCTAACCGTACCCCGATCCAGGTGTTCATGAGCTATGCCACCTTTTCGGCACATACAGCCTACTGGCGGTCCATCATATTTGATTACGGCATGCAGAACGTCTGGGCCAACCCGATCTTTGGGCTGGGACTTAACGATTGGTTCCGACCGTGGTATATGAACTCGGGCAGCATGGACAACTTCTGGCTGGTCATGGCCGTGCGCTACGGCATTCCGGGATTTCTGTTCGTCACCATCGGATTCATCTTGCCGATTGTCCACATCATGCGGCGCGATCTGGAACGCGATGCAATGCTTTCGCAGATACGGCGGGCCTGGATCTTCACCTTTCTGGGGCTCAGCTTTACCCTTTGCACGGTGCATGTCTGGACGAACATCTACTCTTTCGTGTTCTTCATGTTCGGTGCAGGCATATGGCTGATCACGGCGCAACCGCAGGATCGGGATAGTGTCGGCACGGCCATGGGCGGCGGATTACACGGTCTGCGCTCTGTGACCTCCGGCGGCCTGCGATCCGATACCGGGAACACGGCCTCGCGTCCCCCAAGATCACTGCCCCATACCAGATTCCCCCAAACCCCAGCGGATCCGCATCGCATTCGTCGGGTTGCAGAAAAAATTCCTTTGAATAATCCGGGAACAGACCATGACAGACGGAACGAAAAGCCAATTCCGGAAGCGTCGGGGCAGAATTCTTTCAGGCCGGATCCGCGCGCTCGCTGATCAGCTTGGTCGGGCAGTCAGTATCCTGGATGTCGGCGGGCGGCGGGATTACTGGGACAATGTTGGTTTCGACGGGGTTGGAAGCATAACGCTTCTCAATATCGACCCCATGGATCTGGGCCGTGATACCGCCCGTCAGGACGTGTTCGAGGACCGGCTGGGCGATGCCTGCCACCTTGAGGGGGTGGCCAATGGCGCTTTCGATCTCTATCACTCCAACTCCGTGATCGAACATGTGGGCGGATGGGCGGCAATGGCCGACATGGCCCTCGAGGCACGACGGGTTGCGCCCCATGGCTGGGTACAGACGCCCGCATGGGAATTTCCGATCGAACCCCATTTCAGATTGCCGTTCATGCACTGGTTCGCAACACCCATCCGTACCGGCCTGCTGTCCTTCGCCCCCGGCTACCGGGGGCAGGACCGTGCCGCGCGGCGGATGCATGCTGAACGGATCAACCTGATGACCAAAGGCGAAGTGCAGATGCTATTTCCCGGCGCACGGATCGAGGTTGAACGGGTAATCCTGGCCAAGAGCTATGTCGTGATATGGTAAGACCCGCAGCCTCAAGGGCGGGCGGCACGGCCTGTCTACAATAGCATGAAAAATAATGGACAGTTGCCAAGATAAGGTCAGGCAACTGCCATACTTACGACTTTTGTCCGGACCAGTCTGCCCTTTCAAAACTTGGGACCGGCCGCAAACCGTGCCCGGTTTGGACAACCAAGGGGCGAAGAATGAAGCAGAAAAATCCAGAAGCGCCCCCGGGAGCGGATCACAGAACATATTCGCAAATCCTGGCATCGCTGAGGCCCGCATTCTTGGGCGTGATGGTGTTCAGCGCCGTCATCAACCTGCTTATGCTGACCGGCTCGGTCTATATGCTTCAGGTCTATGATCGTGTCCTGTCCAGCGGATCCGTGCCGACACTGGTAGCTCTCTTCGCCATCGTCGTCATCCTTTACGGGTTTCTCGGCTTCTATGATTTCGCACGTGTGCGCCTGCTGTCGCGGATGGCGCTGCAGCTGGATCACCACATGGGCCGACGGGCCTTCCACACATGGATCGGTACAGGCGAGTCCGACAGTCGGCAGGACGGAAATAACCAGCCCTTGCGCGATCTCGAAGGGGTGCGCAGCTTTCTGTCAGGGCCGGCAATCACGGCGCTGTTCGATCTGCCGTTCGTGCCGCTTTTCCTGGCCGTCCTCTTCATCGTGCATTCCTGGCTGGGCTGGCTGACTGTCGCCGGAGCCGGCGTGGCCGCGGTGCTGGCACTGATCAACCGTGCTGTCACCTCGGCCCCGATCCAGCAGGCCGCAGGGCTTGACAACATGGAGCGCTGTTTCGCCGATCAGGGGCGCAGATGCAGCGACGCCGTGATCGCCATGGGCATGCAGGATGCCCTGACCCGCCGCTGGACAACCCTGCACCGGACCACGCTGGCCGGGGGCCAGAAGGCGGGCGATCCTTCGGAAGGGCTTGCCGCCTTCAGCCGGGCCTTCAGGATGCTGCTGCAATCTGCAATTCTGACCCTTGGGGCCTTTCTCGTGCTCAGGAACGAAATTTCGGCTGGAATGATCATCGCCGCCTCGATCCTGTCGGGGCGGGCCCTTGCACCGCTCGACCAGGTGATCGGCCAGTGGCGGATGATCGGGCGCAGCATGGCAGCCCACAAGCGCCTAAAATCGATGTTTTCCGTTCCGCTCGTAATCGCCGGA
>JBBQJA010000112.1:0-4254 GCA_038325465.1 Hyphomicrobiales bacterium
ACGAGGGCGATCACACTCTAGCTCGACCCGTAAGACGGTCAGCAATTCTCCGATCCGACCCTCGCCGCCGGTAGGGAGGTGCAACCCCCTCCCGGCGGTTCCATTCTCGCCCAATCAGCGAGAAAAGTCATAAGACAAGCAATTCCTTGATGATTTCATCCGAGGAGCCTTCAAGGCGATAGCACACCGTCCGTTCGGGAAGGTCGTCTCGGATGTCATATTCCACAGTGATAAGCCGAATTTTGCTTCCCGGTCGTTTTGCAACTTCCGTGAGCCTTTGGTGCACATCCGGACCGCAGTTGTCGACAACAACCACGCAATCTTCACCCCTCCCAAGGAGAGCCTCAACCATCACGCTTGGCTGGGGTGTGACAGCGTCCGACAGGTCAGCATAGATCACGTTGTCTGGATCAAGTGCTGGCTGATCGGGGCACAGACGATTGTCGAAGAGGGCTTGCACAAGCCTCGTTTTCCCGACACCGGATAGACCCACCATCCTGAGGGAGACGTTTTTGCTCAAATCCGTTCGAAGGCGCTTGATGGCGGTTGAAACGTCACTTCCCTCGTCAGCATCGGGGATAAAGACCTTTACCCGATCGTCGATGAGATACTCGGCAACTACGTCATGTTCTTGATATGCCCAGGGTCCGTAGGGCTTCCAGCCTACCAGTGGCCGACCGGAGGCAACCTTCACCCAAATTGCCATCGCTGGATGCTGCTCGACCCAATCGGCAATGCGGCGGCAATCGAAGAAATCGACCTCGACTTTGCCAGCCAAACCAAAACTGGAGAGACAGGATTTCATCGCGGTCTTACGCTTGGCCAAGGAACTGTCTGAAAGCTTGTCTTTTGTCGAAGCAATGACGTAAGCGCCGTCGCTTCCAGCCAGGTCCGTGATGGCAGAGCGGAGGAAACCTTTGGGTGCCATCTCAGTTGGTATCTTGGACGCGCTGAAGGTCTCCGCCTTAACCTGAAAGACGCAGCGATTTTTTTTGACATAGCCGCCAATTCCGAGTGGCGGAATCACATCAACGCGGACGTCGACGCCTCCATCCATTGCTCGTTGGTCTCCCCCCCAACTCACCCCGGCCGTGGAGATGCCTTGCTTTCGAAGTTCGGACATGCAGAGTCGAGCGACAAGCTCCCGCGCTTGCACGTCCGTAAGTTTTTGAATTTCTTCTAGAGTTATTGAAAATGTAGGGTGCACAGGTTTCCGGAAAAACAGATTTGTGGAAGCAAGAATATTTAGATTCTCATGCACTGTAAAGCTTAGTACAATAGATGTCACGTCACGGCAGCTTGTCAGCCTCAAGCGGGCCTAAGGCATGTCGCGCACAAATGGATTCATTTGTGCGGTAACGGACATGCATTCTTTCAATGTCTTACAGCGGCATCCACGCATCCGATCGGATGCGCGGTGCTGTAAGGCGATTACCGCTTGCCTCATCGTCGATTTCACTTAAACGCAGTCCATGGACATCGTCGTCGCCACAACCATCATCGCAGGCCTGTTTCTGGTCATCGGGCTGGCCGAGCCGCTGGCTGCGCGGCTGCGGCTGCCTTATGGCGTCATGCTCGCCGTTGTCGGCCTCGCCATCGGCCTGACGGCGGTCTTCTTCCTGCGCACTGAACTTACCGATGCGCTCAATCCGGTCGCCGAAGCCATTCTGGGCCTACCGATCCGCGCCAACGTGTTTCTCTACGTCTTCCTGCCGACGCTGCTGTTTCAGGTCACGCTGGCGCTCAACGTCCGCCGGGCGCTCGACGACTGGGTGCCGATCCTCGTGCTCTCGGTGCTCGCCGTGATCGTGGCGACGCTGGTTGTCGGCCAAGCGCTCGCCTTTGCCAGCGCCCTGCCGCTGATGGCCTGCCTGCTCATCGGCGCCATCGTGTCGACAACCGATCCGTCCGCCGTGGTCGGCATCTTCCGCTCGATCGCTGCGCCGAGGCGGCTTGGCCGCATCATCGAGGGTGAAAGCCTGCTCAACGATGCGGCCGCCATCGCCCTGTTCGGCCTGTTCATCACCTTCGTGATGACCGGCGTGCCCGACCCCGACATCGGCGCGGCCCTGATGACTTTTCCCTGGCTGATCTCCGGCGGGGTGCTGGTCGGCTGGGCCATGGCGCGGCTGACCGTCTCCGTCATGGCGATGATCAGTCGGCATGAACTTGCGCAGATCTCCGTCTCCATCGCGCTGCCCTATCTAAGCTATGTGATCGCCGAGCAACTTGTCGGCGCCTCAGGCGTCATCGCCGTCGTCGCATCCGGCATCACGCTCAACATTCTCGGGCCGGGACGGCTGTCACCCGCCTCGTGGTCCAGCCTGCGTGACGTCTGGGATCTGCTCGCCCACTGGGCCGGCGCGCTCATCTTCGTGCTCGCAGCCTTGCTCATCCCCCGCCTTTTGGGCGAGGTTCGTCCCGCCGATCTCGGATTGATCGCCGTCGTCGTGGCCGCGGCCACCTTTGCCCGCGTCCTCATCCTGTTCGTGGTGATGCCGCTTCTCGTGGTGACACGGCTGTCGCCTGTCATCGAACGGCCCTACCGCATCGCCATACTCTGGGGCGGACTGCGCGGCGCTGTTACCCTGGCGCTGGCCCTGGCGGTGACCGAGAACGCCTTGGTGCCCGCCGAGATCAAGCGCCTGGTGGGTATTCTTGCAACCGGCTTCACGCTCTTCACCCTGATCGTCCAAGGCTCGACGCTGCGCTGGGTGATCAGCCGGCTCGGGCTCGACCGACTGTCACCGCTCGACGCCGCCTTGTCGGACCAGGTGATTGCGGTTGCGCTGCAGAGCGTGCGGGAATCGGTGGCCAAGGCCACCGAGAACTACGGCCTCACCCGCGAGACCGTGCGCGCGGAAGCCAAGCGCTTCGGCAAGCGGCTGGATGAGGCGGTGGAAGCGGCGGAGAAGACCACCGAGATCCTCAATCGTGACCGCATCACGCTCGGTCTTGTCACGCTGGCGGGTGCTGAACGCGAAATGATCCTCTCCCGCTTCCGGGAGCGGGCGATCTCGGCCCGGCTGTCGGACCGGGTGCTGTTCCAGGCCGACTATCTGATCGAAATGACCCGCACCGGCGGCCGCACCGGCTACCAGCAGGCAAGCCGGCGCAGCCTGAGTTACAGCCGCAACCTGCGCTTTGCCCTGATGCTGCACAACCGGCTGGGCCTGTCCGGACCTTTGAGCCGAATGACCGCCGATCGCTTCGAAAATCTGCTTTTGCAGCGGCTGATCCTGCGCGACCTGCACAGCTTCATCAATGTCCGCATTCGCCGCATCCACGGACCGCGGGTCGCCGAACTGCTGCACGAACTGCTCGATCGGCGCGTCGGTGCGGTCTCCCAGGCGCTCGAAGGGCTGCGTCTGCAGTATCCGGGCTATGCGGAGGAGCTTGAGCGACGCTTTATCCGCCGCACCGCGTTGCGGCTTGAGGAAGGCGAATATGAAGCCCTGCACGAGGACGGCCTGATCGGATCGGAGTTGCACCAGGCGCTGAGGCAGGACATCGCCCAGCGCAGGCGGCGCGCCGAAGGCCGTCCCATGCTCGATCTCACCGTCCAGAAAGCCGAGATGGTTCGTCTGTTCCCGTTGTTTGTCGATCTGGAAAAATCCACGCTTGACCAGCTCGGCAACGCGCTTGTGACCCGGTACGTGGCGGCGGGCGAGCGGATCATCGCCAAGGACAGCAGCGCCCGCTCGATGTTCTTCATCGCTTCAGGTGCTGTCGAACTCGAGACAGCCGGCCACTCCCAGCGTCTCGGGCGCGGTGAAATGTTCGGCCAGATGCAGATCCTGACCCCGCGGCGCACCCGTGCAGAGGTCCGCGCCATCGCCCCATCGACGTTGCTGGTGCTTGACGAGGCACGCTTCTTGAAGCTGCTGCGCACCAGCCCGGAACTGCAGGCCGTTGTCGGCAAGGGTGCGGAGAAGCGTGGTGTCCATATCACCTTCAAGCCGGACGGCAGCATCGAAAGTACCCCGGTTCAGAAACTGCCCAAAGCGGCCCCGCCGTAAGCCAAAGCCGCAAGTCTGAAAAGGTGAGGGGTCTGAAAAAGGCGAGGAGGCTCGATTGAAGGCGGGGTCCAGCATACACGAGCTAGAACAAGTCCAGCGAAAGTGGCACCGCTTTCGCATCCAGAATTGCGTCAAAACAAGAGGTTAGAGCTATTCCGGCGATTCTGGCAACGCCGGAATTGCTCTAACTGGTGAAATTTGTCGCGCCCCACCTGCAGCACCTGGCGACCGCCAA
>JBBQJA010000113.1:0-4005 GCA_038325465.1 Hyphomicrobiales bacterium
CGCTGGCGACGCACGCAAGCCTCAAGCTCAATACGGTCTGATGAGGAAAGAAAGCCGGTGCGGATCATGGGCATAGCTGAATCGTTCCAAGCCCAGCCGTCAAGCCATCAAATTCGGCTTCCGCTGGACTCGGAGTATAGAAGCCACTACAGCAACCTTTTACAGAACGCGACATGCATGAATTGCAGACCCTGAAGCCGGATTTCATCAACTCAATTGGTGATCGGTTTTTTTGTTGTCCTTCTCCCAAGAATATTCCAATAATTGAATGCTTGAATTATAGAATTTTCAACGGATGATAAAAAATTCGGCCAGCGCCGACCTGACCTGGATGGCCTGCGCGGCATTTCGGTCGCAGCCGTGGTGTTGTTTCTCATTGATCCGGACTGGCTGCCGGGGGGCTATCTTGGCGTCGACATTTTCTTCGTACTCTCAGGCTATCTGATCACCCGACTTATCTTGATCGATCTCGCAAAGGGCGAGTTCTCGCTGCCCCAGTTTTATCTTCACCGGGCAAGACGGCTCGCACCGGCATTGATGCTCGTCCTGCTCGCAACACTCGTCGCAACTGAAATGATCATGACAGCCAAAGACGGTGAGCGTGTGGCTGCAATAATACTTGCTTCGATTTTCTCAGCGAGCAATCTCCAGTGGTGCGATCCTGACAGACAGTTCCCATCTGTCAGGACAAATCGCCCCACCAGATCAATAGCTTGTGGTGCGATCCTGTCAGACAGTTCCCGTCTGGCAGGACAAATCGCCCCACCAGATCAATAGCAAGTGGGCTGACTTTTCGAAACAGATAAGAACCATCTGTTTCGGTCAGACCACCAGATCGTTTTGAGTTGAAGACCGACGACTTTGCCTCCACGAATGAAATCAAGCCGCTTCTCCACATTTGGTCATTGTCGACCGAAGAGCAATTCTACTGTGTCTGGCCGACAATGCGTGTCGGAATTAGGACGTTCGGCCGCTCGTGGTTTCGTCAACTGACCATCGTTCGACAGGTATTTCTTCTATTGATTGCGGTGCTGGCCGCTTTCGGATTGGCGGAAGCGCTTCGCCTGTCCTTTCCGAAATCGAGCTACTTTCTTCTCTTCGTCCGCATGTGCAAACTCGGAACCGGCGCGGTCTTGGCAATTTCATGGCGCCGCTCGCCCCCGTCCGCCGCTCGCCCCCGTCCGCCTCTCGCCCCCGTCCGCCGCTCGCCCCCGTCCGCCGCTCGCCACCGTCCGCCGCTCGCCGCTCGCCCCCGTCCGCCGCTCGCCTTGGGCCTCTCCGCCGCAGGCCTCGTGCTGGTCTTGGGCTCGATTGCGCTGTTCACGACGAAGACGCCAGTGCCTGGATTTTGGCTGGCGCTGCCATCGCTCGGCGCTGCACTCCTCTTGATTCCGGGAACCGGCCAGACTACAGCGACCTTTGCACGTTTGAAAAGACGCGGGGCGCTGTAGAGCATGTCGCGTTCAATCGGGTTCGATTGAACGAAACGCACATGCAGTCACAAAAGAGCATGACAGCGACCTCTGGCGGGGGTTGCCCAGCCGAGGCTGACCGACTACCTCTTGGGAGAACCGCCGGGAGGGGTGTCCGCTGTGCCAATTGTCCATCTTCAAGATCGCGCGCTCGTTTACGTCGGCGGTGAAACTGCGACCGAATTCCTGCAGGGGCTGGTGACAAGCGATGTCGAAGCGTTGCTTCCGGGCGTGGTCGGCCCATCGGCGCTGCTGACGCCGCAAGGCAAGATCATGTTTGATTTCCTGGTATCGCTGGCGCCCGAGGGCGGTTACCGGATTGATCTGCGCGCCGCCCATGCTGACGATTTCATCCGCCGACTGACACTTTACCGACTGCGGGCGAAGATCACCATCACTCTCATGCACGCCGTTGCCGTCCATGCCATCTGGGGCGATGGCGGGGCAAATAATGCTCTCATCGACAGCCGCTTTCCTGCCGGATCGAGTGTCTTGCGTCTCTATGGCGACGGGCCCCTCGCCGATGCGGATCTCGACGCCTGGACGGAGTTGCGCATCCGCCACGGCATCGCCGAATCGGGTGCCGACTATGCCCTCTCTGATGTTTTCCCCCATGATGTGCTGATGGACAAAAGCGGTGGCATCGGCTTCCGGAAAGGCTGTTTCGTGGGCCAGGAAGTGGTGTCGCGCATGCAGCATCGCGGCACCGCCCGCCGCCGCGTGGTGACCGTGCGCGCCGCAGAGCCGCTGCCCGCCTCGGGTGCCGACATCACCGCAGGCGGACGCACGCTCGGCAGTCTTGGCAGCGTTCTGGGCGCGGAAGGCCTGGCGATCGTGCGGACGGACCGGGTTGCCGAGGCGCTCGCCGACGGCTTGCCGCTGACGGTCGGTGGCGTGGCGGTCGCACTCGCCCTGCCCGACTGGTCGGATCTCGGCTTCGAGCGGCGTGCCGGTCAACAGGAGGCCTAGCGATGGCCGCGCCGAAAGCGCCGCGCGCCTGGCAACGCATGCTGTCCGGGCGAAGACTGGATCTGCTTGATCCGTCACCGCTCGATGTCGAGATTTCCGACATCGCGCAAGGGCTGGCGCGTGTGGCGCGCTGGAATGGCCAGACCAGGGGAGACCATGCCTTCTCGGTGGCGCAGCATTCGCTGCTGGTGGAGTCCATCATCGGCAGCATCGCAAATGTGACGCCCGAACTCAGCCTTCTCGCCTTGCTCCACGACGCGCCCGAATATGTGATCGGCGATATGATCTCGCCGTTCAAATCGGTCATGGGGGGTGACTACCGGGCGGTGGAAGCAAGGCTTGATGCCGCCATCCACCTGCGGTTCGGCCTTCCGGCTGCCGTGCCAGCAACCACCCGGGCACTCATCAAGCGCGCCGACCGGATCGCTGCGTTTTTCGAGGCCACCGAACTCGCGGGCTTTTCCGACATCGAGGCACGCGGCATCTTCGGTCTGCCGCGCGGTGTCAGTCGCGAGATGATCGACGTTGAGCCATTGCCCGCCCGCACCATTCAAGCCCGCTTCATTGCCCGTTTTGAGGCCATCGAAACGGCCCGCCAAAGTGTGAAAGGCTGATCGGATGTCCTATCTCGTGGTCTGCCGCCTCAACCAGATCGCCGAGACGGCCGTACTGCACGGCGCCCGCGACATGGTGAGCCTGCTTGCCGAAAACCAGAATTTTCATCGTCCCGCCGTCATCGATCCGGCCCGCCACCTCAAGGTCGGCGTCAACGACATCGTCGAGGCCAGTCCCGGTCTGGTGGCGCCGGCGGAGGTTCATGTCGATCAGGTCATCCGCTTTGCGCGCGCCTGGGACCAAAAGGCACCACTCGTTGTCCACTGCTGGCTCGGCATTTCCCGTTCACCCGCTGCCGCCGCCATCATCGCGCTCACGGTCGAACCGGACCAGGACGAGATGCTGCTTGCCGAACGTCTGCGCGCGGCTTCTCCGTTTGTGACGCCCAATACCCGCCTGATCGAGATCGGCGACGCCATGCTCGGCCGTCAGGGACGCCTGCGCCGGGCCATCCACGCCATCGGCCGCGGGGCCGACGCCTATGAAGGCGGACGCTTCTGCCTCAGCTTGCGTCCGGAGCACCCGGCACCGGCCGCCGACCCGAAACCAACACCGGACGCCGACCCGCGCCCGGCGCCGAGCGGCGGGTAAAGCGTGGGCGCGCCAGAGATCAGCCCGATCCTGATCGGCCTCAACGCGGCCATCGTTGCCGTAAACACGCGCGGGCCGCGCATCCTGTCCGTGCCGGCACTGGCAGATGGAAGCCATGCAGACGGCCTGCCCTTCGGGCTTTTCGATCCGGCGCGCCATCGCACCTTCGACGCCAGTCTGCGCGACAGCGTAGAAACCCAGGCAGCCCTTGACCCGGGCTAGTGGTTTGATTCCAACATTTGCATCCCGTTGCCGCACCTTCCAGCGCAAATGTTGGAATCAGAGAAACCACTAGTAAGCTTATGATTCTAGTGGATTTTATGAGTTTGACATTTGGTTTTGGACGCGCTGGAAATGG
>JBBQJA010000114.1:0-3897 GCA_038325465.1 Hyphomicrobiales bacterium
TGCGCACTTGGCCTGCAAATGGTTTTTCGAGTGGTCGCATTTTGCTACGGCAAAGTGCTGCGCACTTGGCCTGCAAATGGTTTTTCGAGTGGTCGCATTTTGCTACGGCAAAGTGCTGCGCACTTGGCCTGCAAATGCTCCTATTCACTGATCTTCAAGGCTTCGATGAAAGCTTCCTGCGGAATGTCGACCTTGCCGAACTGGCGCATCCGCTTCTTGCCTGCCTTCTGCTTGTCGAGAAGCTTGCGCTTGCGGGTGGCGTCGCCGCCGTAACATTTGGCCGTCACATCCTTGCGCATTGCCGAGATGGTCTCTCGCGCCACAACCTTGCCGCCGATGGCCGCCTGGATCGGAATCTTGAACATGTGGCGCGGAATGAGTTCTTTCAATTTCTCGCACATGGCGCGGCCACGCTTCTCGGCAGCCGACCGGTGCACCAGCATCGACAGCGCGTCCACCGGCTCCTCGTTGACCAGCACCGACATGCGCACCAGGTCGCCCTCGCGATGACCGGTGATCTGGTAGTCGAAGCTGGCATAGCCTTTGGAGATCGATTTCAGGCGATCATAGAAGTCGAAGACCACCTCGTTGAGTGGCAACTCGTAGGTAACCATGGCACGCTTGCCGACGTAGGACAGGTCCGACTGCAAGCCGCGGCGGTCCTGGCAGAGCTTGAGGATGGCGCCGAGATACTCATCCGGGGTCAGAATGGTGGCCTTGATCCAGGGCTCCTCGATTGAATCGATCCGCACCACGTCCGGCATGTCTGCTGGATTGTGCAGTTCCATGGCATCGCCGTTGGTCATGTTGAGCTTGTAGACCACCGATGGCGCGGTTGCGATCAGGTCGAGGTTGAACTCGCGCTCGAGGCGCTCCTGGATGATTTCCAGATGCAGAAGGCCAAGAAAGCCGCAGCGAAAGCCGAACCCGAGCGCAGCCGAGGTTTCCATCTCGTAGGAGAACGAAGCGTCATTGAGGCGCAGTTTGCCCATGGCGGCGCGGAGTTCCTCAAAATCGGCCGCGTCGACCGGGAACAGGCCGCAGAACACCACCGGCTGGGCCGGTTTGAAACCGGTCATCGCCTGGGCGGTCGGGCGGCGGTCGTCGGTGATCGTGTCGCCCACGCGCGTGTCGGCCACTTCCTTGATGGAGGCGGTGATGAAGCCGATTTCGCCGGGTCCCAGCGCATCGACCATCACCATCTTCGGGGTGATGACGCCGATCCGCTCAATCGTGTAGCGGGCGCCAGTGCCCATCAGGCGAACGGTCTGGCCTTTCTTCATCTCGCCATCGAGAATCCGCACCAGCACGATGACCCCGAGATAGGTGTCGTACCAACTGTCAACCAGAAGCGCCTTCAGCGGGTCCTTGTTGGTGCCGCCCTTGGGCGCAGGCAGCCGCTTGACGATGGCTTCGAGCACATCGGGAATGCCGAGACCGGTCTTGGCCGAGATCATGACCGCCTCCGACGCGTCCAGACCGATGACTTCCTCGATTTGGGCCTTGATCCGCTCCGGTTCTGCGGCCGGAAGATCAATCTTGTTGAGCACCGGCACGATCTCGTGGTTGGCGTCCAACGCGGCATAGACATTGGCGAGTGTCTGGGCTTCCACACCCTGGCTCGCATCCACCACCAGCAGCGAGCCTTCACAGGCTGACAGCGATCGCGACACCTCATAGGCGAAGTCGACGTGGCCAGGTGTGTCAATGAGATTGAGGACGTAGGTCTCGCCGTCTTTGGCCGTGTAGTCGAGCCGGACGGTCTGGGCCTTGATGGTGATGCCGCGCTCCTTTTCGATGTCCATCGAATCGAGCACCTGCTCACTCATCTCGCGGTCGGCAAGGCCGCCGCAGGTCTGGATCAGCCGGTCTGCAAGGGTCGACTTTCCGTGGTCGATATGGGCGACGATGGAAAAGTTGCGAATATGGGAAAGTGGCGTGGTTGTCATGGCCGCGATTTAGCAGTCCCATCAAAAAAGGCAATGAGCGATTGGGCGCAGGCACGCCCGAGCCGCCTCAGCATCCGGACTCTGGTTCCTCTGCGGCCGTCCGTCGGTTAAAGTGGAAAGGTGATTCTTGTTTGCAGAAGCCAGATGATCAGAAGCGCAAATCGACGGAGAATTCCACACATCATGCCTGATCCAGCTACGCCCCCCGAGTTCGAGTCGCTGCCCCGGTCTGATTTTCCCGATGACGAGGCGGCGGCCGCCAAAACATACTGGGCCTCCATACCGTCAGACGGATATGCCAAACCTCAGCCATGGAGCGATGTGGTGGCCAGCCGCGTGCTTGATCACGCGCCCCAGACCGTCTTCGAATTCGGGTGCAACGCCGGAAAAAACCTGCTCGCGATCAAAAACCGCAACCCGGCAGTTTCTCTCAACGGAATCGATGTCAATCCGGGAGCCATTTCGACGGCCCGTCAGGCCGGGCTCGGTTGTGAAGTCGGCGACGATCTTCATCTGGCTACAATCCCGGACAACGCTTACGATGTGGTTTTTACTGTATCTGTCCTTGATCATCTTCCCCATCCGGAAGATGCTTTTAAGCATCTTTTAAGGATCGCCCGCAAGGCAGCTATTTTCTACGAACCCTGGCTGGGTGTAGAGGGTAAAATCACACGTCGAAAGCATCGTACAAACAATGATCTGCGTGCGGCAACGCCATATTCCTATTCCTGGAGCTATGAACGCATGGCGGCTGAACTGGGTCAAGGCTGGTTACTTGATATGGACCATGTCCCGCTGCAAAATTCGGCACCGTTGACACTTGGAAAATATTATCATTTCTTCGTCCTTCAGCCCGACATGAAAGCGTCCGAGCGCGCTTTGGAAACCACGCATCAACAGCCTGAGTTGCGGCTCGTGGCCGGTGACGCGTTTCATGGTGAGCCCTCTATCTCCTTGTCCGAAACGCCTGTCTGGATCGAACTGAAGGTCAAAGCCGGGAAAGACTATCGTGTGCTTTTTGAAGCGGATTTCGCCAAGCCTTACCCGGTGAATGGCGCAATAGCGACGCTCAAATACGAAACTGACACTCAATCCCAGAAAAATGAGTTGGGTCATTGGTCGAAAGTCGCAGGCCGGTTCCAGTATCTGAAAGAGCCAAAAGCCGGCGATCCAGTCGAGATCAAGCTGACTATTCCGAAAGACTTCTCAGGACCGTTGCATCTTGGTCTCAGGAAATGGAAGGGTAAGGGCAGGATGCGCATCTCCCGTGGCGTTTCGCTTACGCTGAGCGAACCCACACTGGATGTTTTTATGTCTCCGCCCGAAGAAAACATGCTGATCGATTACATTTCCCGATCTTCGGGGTATCTCGAATTCGGGAGCGGCGGCAGTACGCTCGCTGCAGTGCGAGGCTGCAAAGGACCCCTGGCATGTGTCGAGGCTGATCCAGACTGGGCCAGACAACTTCTCACCAATGCGGAAATTGATACGGCCCATGCCGCAGGCCGATTGACACTCTCGGTCCCACCGATCGGGGCTGTTGGCGCGTGGAGCAAACCTGTCGGAGGCCCGCACATCTCGTGGATTTCCTATTGGGCCGACATCTGGTCGAAGATCGAGTTTTCACCGGATCTCGTGCTGATCGACGGCAGATTTCGCGCCGCCTGCATCCTGGCTTCGCTTCTCGCATGCAAAGGAACCACGATCATACTTGTCCATGATTTCGGAACGCAAGACACTCGGCGGGATGGCTACAACATCATCCTGCCGTTTGTCGACATCGTCCAACAAATCGATACGCTGGTTGCGGTGCGCCGCACTGCCGATTTTCGCGCAGATCTCGCGCTCTCAGCGCTTTCAAAGGCATCAGTCGATATATGGTAGGATCACACGCACGAGGTCTCTTGGCCGCAACACATCGGCGGGCCGCAATCCATGGTGAGGAAGG
>JBBQJA010000115.1:0-3663 GCA_038325465.1 Hyphomicrobiales bacterium
CGATGGCTGGTGGCGCGGTCGGCGATGATACCGCTGCGACAGCCGATGGGGCAGAAGGGTGGTTCTTGGAAAACTCGGTCGGCAGCGGTCCGTTCACGTTGAGCAAATACGCCCCCGAGGACGAGCTGCGCATGGCACGCAACGAAGCCTATTACGGTGCGGCGCCCGCGTTTTCTGAGGTCGTCATCACGCAAATCCAGGATTCTGTCAGCCAGTCGCAGGCGCTTGAAACTGGGTCGGTCGATATCGCCATGCAAATTGATGCCGACACGGCGAAATCGATGAACAACCCGGATGTGGTCACGGAAATCGTGCCGTCATTCAACTTTGTTTACTTCGCGTTTATGCCCGGATCGGAGGCGATGAAAGACAAGCTGACCCCGCAAGTGCGCGAGGCGCTGACCTACGCGGTGGATTACGACGGGATGATCGAATTCACCGTTGGCGGTAATGGCAGCAAGATCGCAGCACCGATCCCCAACGGTTTTCCTGGTACAGCTAACCTGACACCGCGATCGCAGGATGTCGAAAAGTCCAAAGCCATGCTGGCCGAGGCCGGTTTCGCGGACGGTTTTGCGATGGAAGCGGTCTATCCGAACGATAATGTCTACGGCGTGGACCTGAACGTGTTGATGCAGAAGCTGCAGCAGGATTTCGCGCAGGTCGGTGTTACCGTCACCTTGAAGCCCGTCACCTACCCGGTCTGGCGCGAAGACATGGCGGCCGGTCGCGCAGACATGACGGCGGTCTATTACGCGCCAGACTACTTTGGCTCGGGGCAGTATGCGGCATATTTTGGGATGACCGAAGGGTCAACCTGGGTCAACCGCGCCGGGTTCAAATCGCCTGAATTGGTGATCAACGCCAAGCAAGGCGAGATTTACGCGCAGGCGCTTGCCGCATCCGGTGAGGCCGCCGCTGCGAAATATGAGGAACTTGGCAAGGAGATGATGGCAGATAACGTCATCATCCCCGTGGTCAGCCCGAACCTTGTGCTGGCGTACCGCGCCAATATCCAGGGCGTGCGGTATTCGGCCTGCTGCAACCTGCCAATCGCTGAAATCTCGCGCAAGTAAGGGACGGGGGTCATGCTGCGCTATATTCTTCGTCGCATCTTGGGGGTGCCTTTCCTCCTCCTCGGTGTTGCAAGCGTGGCTTTTGTCCTGTCGCAAAGCACCAAGGGCGACCCACTTTCCGCCCTTGTGCCCGAGCGGATGATGAACAACCCGGAGGTCGTGAACGCGGTCAAGGCCCAGTGGGGGCTCGATCAGCCTTTGCCGGTGCGCTACGTCATCTACATGCGCAACTTGCTGCAAGGCGACATGGGAACGTCGTTCAACACGCGCAGGCCGGTTGCACGCGACATTGCAGACCGGTTGCCGGCAACCCTTGAACTGGTCACGGCGGCGATGATTGTCGGCACTGTGTTTGGCATGGGGATTGGTCTTCTTTCAGCGCGGTTCCGTCATAGTGTGTTCGATAACGCGGCGCGCGGTTTTGCCCTTCTGGGATCGTCGCTGCCCATATTCTGGTCGGGGCTGATCATGCTTTATGTCTTTTCAGTCCAATTGAAATGGACACCCGGCACCGGACGGCTGGATGCTCGCACGACACCGCCTGAAGGCGTCACGGGCTTTTATACGATTGATGCGCTGCTTGCCGGGGACTGGGCGCTTTTCGTTCAAGCGCTCAGCCATCTTGCCCTGCCAGCCCTGGTGCTGGGGTGGTCGGTCATTGGAATCGTGGCGCGGTTGGTGCGTTCGTCCCTCCTCGAATCGCTTGGCCAAGACTACGTGCGTACCGCCCGCGCCAAGGGCGCGTCGGAACGGGTCGTTTTGATCAGCCACGCGCTGCCCAACGCCCTTATCCCGGTGCTCACCGTGCTCGGTTTCACCTTTGCCTATCTCATCACCGGCGCGGTCCTGACCGAGGCGATTTTTAGCTGGCCCGGTATCGGATCTTATGCTGTAGCCGCAGCCCGGACGCTGGATTATCCTGCCATTGGTGGCGTCACCATCGTGGGCGCGACAGCCTTCCTGCTGGCCAACCTGGTAACGGATATCGCCTATGCTTGGGCCAATCCACGCATCAAGGTGGATGGATGAGCGTTGCAGGTCATATCGCAAAAGCGACGTCTGCGGGACGTTTCAGACTGTCTGTCGGTCGTCTGCCGCTGACGGCTAAAATCGGGATCGGGATCCTCGCGTTCTGGGCCCTGACCGTGGTGACGGTGCAATTGTGGCCGCTTGTCGATCCGTTGATGATGGCGGGCCGCCGTTTGCAACCGCCCAGCGGTGATCACTGGCTTGGCACCGATGCTTTGGGCCGGGACGTGTTGTCGCGAACCTTGCATGGCGCGACTTACACGATTCCGGTGGCAGTCATGGTCGTTGCCGCGGCTGTGGTGATAGGGTCAGCGCTGGGGGCGATTGCAGGATATTTTGGCGGCTGGTTTGATGCGGTCATCATGCGCACGGCGGATGTGACGCTGTCCTTCCCGCCGATCCTTTTGGCAATGACCGTTGCCGCGACGCTTGGACCTGGACTGCCGAATGCCGGATTGGCGATGATCATCGTATGGTGGCCGATCTACGCGCGGCTGATGCGAGCGCAGGTCCTGGAGGTCCGCACGCGCGAGCATGTCGAGGCAGCGATTGCGGGCGGCGCAGGCAAAGGACGCGTGCTGGCCATACATGTCTTGCCGCTATGCTGGACCCCGATACTGATCAACGCGACGATGGATTTCGGGCAGGTGGCGCTGCTTGCAGCCTCGCTCAGCTTCATCGGCCTTGGTGCAGTGCCGCCAAGCCCGGAATGGGGCAGCATGATTTCCGAAGGTGCGACCAAGTTCTACAGCTGGTGGATCGCCTTCGGCCCGGGCATATCGATCCTCTCGGTGGTCTTGGCGACGTCGTTTCTGGGGGATGGTTTACGCGACATCCTTGATCGCCGGGGCGCGCAATAATGGCCCCGTTGCTGGAGGTCCGCGATCTGCGTGCGGCCTTTCCCGGCCCGAACGGCCCTGTGGAGGCCGTACGCGGTATCCAGTTCACGCTGGAGGCGGGCGAGGTTCTGGGCATAGTGGGCGAAAGCGGATCAGGCAAGTCGGTGGCCATGATGGCGCTGTTGCAGTTGCTGCCAGCGCAGGCAACCGTGACAGGGTCGGCCCGGTTTCAGGGCCGCGAGTTGGTCGGCATGGCCCCGCGCGACATCCGGCGCATCCGTGGGCGTGACATCGGCTGCATCTTTCAAGATCCCCTCAGCGCATTTAACCCAGTGGTGACTATCGGCGCGCAGATCGTCGAAGCGATACGGCTGCACGATGGCGGGATCAGCCGGCGCGCCGCACTGAACCGCGCGGTCGAACTGCTTGCCTCGGTCGCCATCCCGGAGCCGGAAAGACGCGCCCGGCAATACCCGCACGAGTTTTCAGGGGGGATGCGCCAGCGGGCCATGATCGCCATGGCGCTTGCCAACGATCCCGCGCTGCTGATCGCGGATGAGCCAACGACTGCGCTTGACGTGACCGTGCAGGCGCAGATCCTCGACCTGCTGCGTGGCCTGGCGCGGGAGCGGGGGATCGGCATGGTCTTGATCACGCACGATCTTGGTGTCGTCGCCGGCATGGCCCGGGACATCGCGGTGATGTACGGCGGCCGTATC
>JBBQJA010000116.1:0-3574 GCA_038325465.1 Hyphomicrobiales bacterium
CATGCGCTGGTTCTGGTTGCAGCGCTCGAAGCGCGCTCAGAGCAGCCCTTGGGCCGCGCGCTGTGTCTGGCGGCGGCGCGAGCAGGGCAAAGCGGCACCGCCGACGGCCCGGTGCGCAACTATCCAGCCGAAGGTGTGCAAGGCACAGTCGACGGGGTAACCTATCGCCTTGGCCGACCGGACTTTGCCCTGCGCAGCGGGGCGATAGACGGCACGGCCTTGCTGGCGGCGCTGGCGGGTGACGATGGCGCGACGGTGATCCTTCTTGCCGACCAGACCCGCGCAGTGGCGGGTTTCGCCCTACGCGACCGGCTGCGGGCCGGCGCAGCCGAGGCGGTTGCATGCCTTCAAGTCGAAGGCAAGCGCGTGGCGCTGCTAAGCGGCGATGCGGCTGGCCCAGTCGCGCGGCTGGCGGCCGAACTGGGGATTACCGAAGCACTGTCGGGGCTCAAGCCACAAGATAAACTAGCCTGGGTCCGGGCGCGTCAAGCGACCGGCGCGCAAGTGGTAATGCTGGGCGACGGGATCAACGATGCACCAGTGCTGAATGGTGCGGATGCCTCGATTTCGTTCGGGGCTGCGACCGATCTGGCCCGACAGGCCTGCGATTTCGTATTACTACGGAATGATTTTTCTGCCTTTGCAGAATTGCGGGGTTTGGCGGAGCGCAGCCGTAGGATTATAGCGCAAAACCTGGTATGGGCGATCGCTTACAACCTGATTGCCGTGCCCGCGGCGGCATACGGCGCTGTGCCACCTTGGTTGGCCGCCATCGGCATGTCCACAAGCAGCATGATCGTGGTCACTAATGCGATGAGGCTGCGGCGGACTTGAGGTGCCGACAAAACCACGACAAGCGAGCACTATCACTTTTCAGAGCAGGAGCGCAGCTTGCCGAACGTCAGGTTTAGTTCCGTCACGTCCACGCGATCCGGACCGTTGCGAAGAGCCGAGTGCGTCGCCTGTGAGCGCACAGCCCTCGCAGGATATTTCCGCAAGACTTCGCGCACTCTTGCTTCCACGAGTTTTGGAAACGCAAACGCCGCCCCGGAGGGCGGCGCGTAACATATTGAAATATCATGTAAAGACTGGTTGCGGGGACGTGCAACCGCCGCAACTTACCAACGTTGCGATGCCTTCCTAAGAAACAGCCTCTGCGACGGATAGTGGGGCCAGTGCAAAGCCAAGGGTCTTGGCGCGACGTTGGAGGTTTGCCAGGACGCGGGTTCGATGGCGCTCCTCATAAGCCGCTGCACCGAGATCATGATACGTCATGCCAAGCCGCAGGGCATTGTAAAACAGGACGGCAATTTTGCGGGCGGTGGCAGTGACCGCCTTTTGCTTGCCTATCCGCGAGAAAAGCCGGCGATAGAAGGCGCCCAAGGCGGTATCGCTACATCCGATTGTTGTGGCCGCCAATCGCAATAGCGCAGCGGCCCGGCTAGATGATCGACCTGGTCGTAAAGGATTACCCTCTGAATCTGTTCTACGATCCTCTTCCCATCCTCAAGGCGCAGCCCGATCCCGTCTGGACAGGTCACCCGGTAGGGTCGAGAAATGCCTTCAAGCTGATGAGTGCGCTTTTCCCCGTTGTCGAAGGTCGTTTCGATTGTAATCCGAACGTCCACGGCAGCCCCCCTCGCAAAGAGACTACCTTAGCACAGGCCAGATCACCGACGACGGCCCCCATGTTTTGTCCACTCCCTGCGGCGTAACCAAAGGCGACCGCCGCCAGCATCGCAACCGACAGGATCAGGGCAGCTGTTGAGGCTGCGTTCGACAACTTAAACGCATGCTCCGCGGACCGGATGGCCAGCGTCGCGCCCATCATGCCCATGCCGATGGCAAAGAAAGTGATCGGATAGTGCGCCAGCCGTATGGTGGCGGCGCGGTGTGTGTCGGCGGCGGTCATCATCAAAGTCCGCTTTATGGCAAATGGGATGTCGGCAAGGCGGCGGAACGCTACCACCTTGCCGACGGGCGCCCGCGGGTCAGACCCGGGGACCACGCGACGGAGGAGGACCGTCGCGATTCAGCATCTTCTCGTCTTCTTTCATCTCCAGCCACATCGCGTTCATCGCGGCAAAGATGGCGGCCAGCGGAAGGCCAAGAAGCCAAGCAAAATACCACATGTCAGTGTCCTTTCGAGACGCCCCGGTGGCGGCCTTTGCCGCACCCACCATGGGCTTGTGAAACAAGGTCGGGCACCCCATCGCCGCGCGTGGCGCAGCGACGGAACGCGGGAAGGTGGCGGTCGCGCGAACTGTCACGCAGCTCGGTAAAAAGGGCGACGATCCCGTCGAAGCCGGCGACGGCCGGGATCAAGTCCTCGTCGTAGAGACGGACATTCTTGACCTCGGCATCGACACCGGTTGCGCAGGCTGCACCCAGCGTCTCGGCCACCGGCTCAAGCGGCAGGTCGCCCGAAAGATAACCGTTGCGGGGAACCGCAATGCCATAGGCCTTGAGGACCGTGGCAATGGCGGCAGCGTGACGACGTTCGGCCTTGATAATGTGCGAAAATGGCCGGACATCGCCGTGGCGGGCAATGATGGCAGCATAGGTCGCCTCGGCGTGGTGTTCATCGTCCAGCGCGGTCAGAAGGGCCGCCTGCACCGGTTCGGGCAAGCGCGCGCCCGGGCTGACCGCTTGCGCGGCAAGGGTGGCGGTCTTGATGATATGACAGGCCATCTGCGTTTCCCCTTTAGTAAACGCTGTCAGAATGGCCGGTGACGTCGGCCTCGGTGACCTTGCCCCACAGCACCTTGTAGACCCAGGCGGTGTACATCAGGATCAGCGGCATGAAGATTGCGGTGACCACCAGCATGATGAACAGCGTGAGGTGTGAGGAGGACGCGTTCCACACCGTCAGCGATGATCGCGGATCGGACGAGGACGGCATGATAAAGGGGAACATCGTCAGCCCGACCGAAGAGATGACCCCAAGGATGGCCATTTTGGAGAACAGCAGGGTCGACACCTCGCGCCCCGCCCGCAGGCCAAGGAAGGTAAGCAATCCACCAAGGATGCCCATCACAGGGGCCAGCACGATCCACGGACGATCCGCATAAGCGGTCAGCCAGGTTGCGGTCTTTTCCACCTCAAAGTGCAGCGGGTTTGACGGACCATTGGTCACATAATCGCCAACGATGCGGTAGCCTTCGATGCCAAAAGCCATCCAGACGCCCGCCAGAACATAGGCCCCGACAGCGACAAGAGCGGCAACCGACCCGATGGCACGGGCGCGGGTCTGCACCACGCCTGTCGCCTTCAGCGTCAGCCATGCGCTGCCGTGCATCACCAGCATGGCCAGAGAGACGACGCCCGCAAGGATCGAGAACGGGTCCAGAAGGCCGATAAACTTCATATACCACGCACCTTCATAGATGGTGTGCAGATCGTCGGTGAAATGGAACGGCACGCCTTGGATCACGTTGCCGACCGCCACGCCGAACAACAACGCAGGGATGGCACCGCTGGCAAAAAGCGCCCAGTCCCAGGCCGTGCGCCAGCGCGGGTCATCGCGCTTTGAGCGGTATTTGAACGCCACCGGCCGCACTATGAAAGCAGCCAA
>JBBQJA010000117.1:0-3428 GCA_038325465.1 Hyphomicrobiales bacterium
TGGCCATCACCAACTTCAGGCCTGATCGCCGGGGCGTTCGAACACGCCCATGCCGACAGGCCCGGCCGCGCGCTCGCTCCGTGAGTTTGGCAAGGTCAAGCACGCAACGGTTGCCTCGGCCGCATCCGCCCCTGATACGAACGTTCCAGCGCCTCGAGATCGGCCGCCCAGTCGAGACCCCGTTCGCTCAACACCTCGAGCCGGCGGTCCTGCAGCGCAGACTCCGATGACTTGTTGTCAGCGAGTCGGCGGTCGCGGCGCCGCAGCAGATCGTCGATCAATGGGCGATACAAGCGCACAAAATTCGTCAACCAAGCTGCTGATGTTTCGTGTCCGGTGGCGTCTCGAACGACAAACCGGTCGACCATTGTCAGCGTGGTCGCGGCGTTGAACCAGTGGCCATCGGTCACCCAGTGATTCACTGTGAACAGCGACACCGGCAATCCTCGGTTGTCAAGCCCGATGGCCAGCATATGGCTGGGCGAGGATCGACCCCAGCGCGGCGACAGGTTCGCGACATAGCGACGCCGGCCCGAGGCGCTGGCGTGCCAGAACAGGTGCAGATGACCATGCTCCGTGCCATGCGAACGGTGTGCGTGGTAGTAGAACTGCGAGCCGTTCCGGATGTCGACCACGTCGTCGACCGGATAGTGGTCGAACTCGACCATCGCTTGGCCGCCGACCCAACTCTGGATCAGCGAACCCGATTCGCGGGTCACTTCCGAAAACGCCGACAGCCCAGCGCGCGCCACGTCGAGCGTGGTGGCCAGTTCACGATCGCTGAGGCTACGCCAATATCGTTGCAGTAATCTGGAAGCGGGCACGCGTTGGCTTTCCTCCGGTGGGCCGTGCGGCGCAGTCCGGGCGGGGCTGCGCCGTGCGGCAACGTGATGAGCTATTTCTTCTTAGCGCCACATGCGCCACATTTGGCCTTGCACGCGCCGCACTTGGCGCCGCATTTGGCGCCACAGGCACCGCACTTGGCAGCTGTCGCCTGCGCGCCGCACTTGCGGCTGCTGCATGCGCGGCACATCATGCCGCAGCCGCTGAGCGCTGCGGCCGTCACGACTGCGGAAGCCACGGTCTTGGACAGGGTGGCTGAGAGGCTGGACATGGTCATGCTCCTTGAGGGTGGATCAACGTCTTACTTCTTGCCGGCGCAAGCACCGCACTTGGCCTTGGCTGCGCCGCACTTGGCACCGCACTTCGCACCGCACTTCGCCTTGCAGGCGCCGCACTTGGCCGTGGCCTTGTGCTTCTTGGCACCACACTTCTTGGCGCTGCATGCACCGGAGGCGGCCGTGGCCGCATTCTTGGGTCCGCACTTGGCGCCGGCGCAGGTGGCGGCGAAGGCCGTGCTCGACAGCGCCGCAGCGGTGACGACCGCCGAGGCAAGGGCTTTGGAGAGATGGCTGGAGAGGTTGTTCATGGATGTGTCCTGGGGATGAAGGAGGGGTAACGTGAAATCACCTCGGCCGACGCATCAGCGGGTGGACATGCATCGAGCTCGGGGGGCGAGTTCGAAGGCATTCGAGAGGCACTGCGCCTGTCAGAAGATTGCAGTGGCAAGGATTCATGGGCGTGGCTGCGACGGGGCTTTCGCTCTAGCGGCTTGCCCTCTGGCGTTTCGCCAGCAGGTGGTCGATCGAGAACACGCCGGGTCCGCGGGCCATCAGATACAGCAGCAACGCAGCCCAGGTGCCGTGCGTGGCATAGGCACCGGGATAGACGAAGACCTGGATCACGAGGGTCATGCCCAGCAAGGCCAGTGCGGAGAACCGGGTGGCAAGACCGAACAGCAGCAGCAGCGGGAACAAGTGCTCGGCGAACGCCGCCATCGGTGCAGCCAACTCGGGCGGCACGAAGGGCAGCTTGTACTCATCCTGAAACAGGGCGAGCGCCGAATCCGACAGACGCGGCCAGCCCAAGGCGAAATCGCCGCTGACGAAGTTGACCCCCAGCCCCTGGACCTTGGTCTGCCCGGAGTTCCAAAACACCGCAGCGATCGAGAAACGCGCCAGGAACGCGATCAGACTGTGCGGGATGCGTTCGAACAAAAAAACCAGTGAGGTGACCCTCCCTGCCAGGCCTTCGGAGTTGGACAAGGGTCCGTGTGCGCCGGTCGTGGCGCTCGATGCAGCGGTGTTCATTGAGAACGACTCCCGGGAAATTGAACGGAGGTCAGCGCGCCGTGCCGCATCAAGAGCGCCAGCGCGTCGGGCAGGTCGAAATCGGCGGCCTCGCCCGCAGCCAGCGCCGAAGCGTCCGCGAGTCCCGCGCCGGCTTGAAGGGCGATGACGAAGCGGTCGGCGCCTGGCGCAAGGCGCAGCACGAGCACGTCCAGCCCGGGACGGACCACCAGCGCGGATTCCGGTAGTGCAGGATCGACCGCGGACAGATCACCGTCACCCTGGTGTGCGGCCCACAGCGAAACGATCGAGTGCCCGGACACCACCACCGAAGTCGATGGATGGCAGACCAGTTGCAGCGCGCCCAGGTCTTCGCCGCTGGACATCGCCACGCCGAGCATCTCGGCCGTCAGAGGATCGGCGTCGGCAGCGTGATAGGCGAACACGCGGGCCCGTTCCAGTCGGGCGACATCGGCCAGGTAGGGAACGGCACATGCAGGCTCGAAGCCATCGACGAAATCTGCGAACTCGCTGCCGTAGTGCGCCAGTACCCTTGAGCGCGGCGGGTGCTGGCGCACGAACACGGAGGCCATGGCGCGGAAGAACTCTTCACCCACCAGTTCCTGCGTGACAGGAAACGTGTCGGCCACGGCGTCGATCAGCGAGCTGACGACGTTGTTGCGGTAGACCGCCAGGCGTACGGCCGGGTCCGAGCCATTCCACGCTCGAAGGCCGGCAGGACACGGCAGGTCCGGCGCCAGCAGGGCCGCTGCAAAGGCGGCCTGGGTCACGAGCAGCCCCAGTAGGTGCCACAGCGTTGGGGCTCGGCCGGCGCGGGCATCAGGTCCTCGGCTCGCTGGGCCTCGGCGAGCAGCGTCGCCAGGGTGGGCACGTCGTTGTCGCGTTCGAGAAGGGTCGGCGTCGGGCCTACGCGAGCCAGCACCGCGGCATACAGGCCCCAGACCGCTTCATCGACCGGCGAGCCATGGCTGTCAATCAGCAGCGGTGCTCCGGCGGCATCGCGGTCGGTGGCGAAGCCCGCCAGATGGATCTCACCAACGGCATCTAGCGGCAGGCTGTCCACATAGGCCAACGCATTTTGGCTGTGATTCGTGCAGGAGACATGAACGTTGTTGACGTCCAGCAGCAAGCCACAACCGGTGCGGCGAGTCACCTCGGTCAGGAAGACCGCTTCGTCCATCGTCGAGGTTTCGAATTCGAGATAGGTCGACGGGTTCTCGATCAGCATCTGGCGCCCCAGGCGTTCCTGCACCCGGTCCACATGCTCGCAGACGCGGT
>JBBQJA010000118.1:0-3227 GCA_038325465.1 Hyphomicrobiales bacterium
GGGGTAAATCGTGGGGTTCGGCGACCACCATGAGAACAAAGTTCCATTGGAATCAACAGCTTGGCGCTGACCTCGCGCTTCAGGTGCAGAACATCGAGTAGGTTTTCAGGGGGTTCCAGGCGATCCCCGAAAACGCACTGACCCGTGGTCTTGTTGGGATACTTTGCCCCGGGCAGTCCCAGGCTACCCCAGCGCGCCGCACCGTAGCGCGCGCAACCTGTGGGGTCGATGGTGCGTTTTTTGGGGTTCGCGGCGCATTCGGCGCAGTCATCCGACAAATAACCCACAGCCTCACAACAGGCTACGGGACATGACCACCGGCAAAGACTGATCACCGACCGCCAACTCAAGGCCATGCTCACCGCAGGGGCCGTGGACCGCGGGATTGGCGAAGGTCTAACCTTCTTCGTCGCAAGTGCCACCGCTCCGCGAGCGGGTAAGGCCTCGTTGGTCCTTCGCTATCGGCTGAATGGTCGCTCCAAGGTGAAGGTGCTCGGGCGCTACCCGGAACGACACCGGTAGTCCTCCAGATGAGACGCTCGCCCACGGGACAACTGCTCTCTTTTTGACCCGAAATGACTGGCTCGGGCAAGCGCATAACCGACAAGCTCGCGTATTCCCTGATGGCTCATGCAGAGCCAGCGCGAGGCAAGGAAAGGAAGAAGCGCACCATCTCGGCTGAAGCATCGGGTCCGCTTGCATCGGTGTACGAGCCGCTCGCGCTGCCGCCAGCCCACGCATGGCCGGCATCATGCACGGTCCAGGCCTCGACACTGATCCGCCCCGCTGCGTCGGCATGTACCGTGCGGCTGAATTTTCTGCCGCCGGGGGACGTACCGCGCTCTGTGCTGTCACGCATGGCCATGTTTGCCGCGGTTGCCGCATGCGCATTCCTGGCCTGCTTCGCGATTTCGATGCCATTGGCTTGCTGCACGGTGTGATCCCGGTCGCCGTGGAAGATGATGGTCGGCACGGCCTGCGCGATCTTGCTCCGCGGTGTGAGGTCGGCACGGGGCGCGGCCTTGAGGCTTGCAATCCCGCGGCGGCCTCCCTTCATCGCGGCCATGGCAGAAGGGATGTCGTGTGCACTGCGGTACGGCAACCCGGAATGAGCGCCCACGCCGGCGAACAACTCTGGATAGGTCTCGCCGAGGATCACCGCCATCGCTGCGCCGGCAGACAGCCCCGCCACAAAGATGCGGCGCCTATCGACGCCATGCTGCGCGGCCACCTCGCGCACGATGCCGGCAATCAGTGAAGGCTCTCCGGAGTCGCGCACCTGGTCTTGTACCTTGAACCAGTTCCAGCACTTCGATGGATTCGCGCTGGTCGCCTGCTCGGGATAGACCACCAGAAAGCCGTGCTCGTCGGCCAGGCGGTTCATCCGTGTGCCCGCCGCGAAGTCGTCGGCGGACTGGGTGCAGCCATGAAGCATCACGACCAGCGGTGGCGGCGACGCGCCGACCTGTGCGGGCACATACAGCTTGTACACGCGCTTGCCCGCCTGGTTGACGTATTCGCAGGCGTCGAAGCGGCCGGCGGGCGGCTGTGGCCTGCGCAGCTGCGGCCCGGGCACCTTCGGGCTATCGATCGAAGGCTGCCGGGTTGGCTCGACGCCTGCGTCGCCCCGAGCGTCGACGACGCGAGCCTCGACATCGATGACGCGCTCACCAGCGGTCACGACACCCGCCGTCGTCGGCATTCCCGCCGAAGACAGTGCACGCCGAATGGTCTCGGTCACGCCGAGCATCGGGCCCGTCGTCGTGTCGAGCCCCGCGGAAGCCAGCGCACTGCGGATCGTTTCGTTGATGGCCTGCGCGTCGAAGGACGGCGCCCGAATGTTGAATGGCGCTTTCATGGGGCGTTTCTCCTTTGTGAGGTTGGGAAAGGGATCATTGGATGCGGTCGGACAAGGCCCGCCGCACGGCGGTAGGGGCCTGGAAAGCTCCCAGGACGGTCACGGACTCGATCGCTGCGCGCGCCAGCTCAGGGGTCACGTCGTCGGCGATGCGTGCAAGCCCCGACGACCTGCACCGACTTGCATCCTGCTGCGATGACAAGTGCGACGGGCTGGCCCACGACATTGAAGTCGGCAGCAGCCACATCGAACTGGGCTGCCGCCGGGATGTCCTGTCCACCGTCAGCGACCGGTTGGGCCAGCAGGCGTGACCCTGCGTCGCTATGTAAGTCCCCGTTGAAGAGACGGATGCGCTTGCATCCGTCCGAACGACCCTAGTGACCATGGAAATCAGCGATGCCCAAGATTCCAACCAACCCCGCCGACCCGGCAAGGAGGATCCCGATGACGCGCCTGACGCGTTGCCTGTCGAGCCAGACGAAGGACCGGTGCCCGCTGTCATTCCGGAAGACCCGGAGCAGCAACGCGTGGAGGTGAGTGTGACCGGGTCGGTCATCGTTCCACTGACCAAGATCTCCAAAGGCGCCTGGTCGGCGCCCACCGGTGACATGCTGAATGCGGAAAAGGTCAAAGCCTATCGGGCGGGCGGGCGGGCTCTACGTGAACGCACCTACCGGCGCGAACAAGGGCGGCGTGATCAGTACGCAGTTGGCGCCTTGAACCAAACGACTGCGAACACCCTCAGAACCCGGCACGTTCGCCGGGTTCAAGCATGTGCGGCCGGCGGCACGCCGGCGGCGGACTCCAATCGAAAAGGAAACGCAATGAAGGTATTGATGGTTTTGACGTCACACGACGAGCTGGGAGACACCGGGAAGAAGACCGGTTTCTGGCTGGAAGAATTCGCCGCGCCGTACTACGTATTCAAGGACGCCGGGGCAGAGGTCGTATTGGCCTCTCCGAAGGGGGGCCAGCCGCCGCTGGACCCGAAGAGCGATCAAGCAGACGCGCAAACCGAGGCCACCCGCCGCTTCAAGCAGGACACGGTGGCCCAGGCAGCGTTGGCCCATACCGCCAAGCTGTCCGAGGTTTCAGGGCGAGGCATCGACGTGCTTTTCTACCCAGGCGGCCATGGACCGCTGTGGGACCTTGCTGAAAACACCGACTCGATCAAGTTGATCGAATCGATGGCGGAGGCGGGCAACACCGTGGCAGCGGTCTGCCACGCGCCCGCTGTGTTGCGACATCCTGGATCCGTGAGCGAGCTTCAGCCCAAGTGTGCCAAGTCGTTGATCTGATTGCGGTTTTCTACGGGTTCGTCCGTAGTCCGGTTCACCCTGCGGGTGCGTTTTAGAAGGTATCTGAATTC
>JBBQJA010000119.1:0-3162 GCA_038325465.1 Hyphomicrobiales bacterium
GGGAGTTGAGTGAACAGGGGTTTCAGCACCCTTCAAGGGCGCCGCAAATTCGCGTTGTTGCCAGCTTCAGCCAATGGTTGAAGGCCAACGGTGTCGGCCTTGAAGCTTTGTGCGACGAGCAAGTTGAGCGATTCTTGCAGCGGGCGAAGCGCCACCGATCCAGTCGGGCCGGGCATCGGACTTGGCTGCACAGGCTCATGGTGTTCCTGCGGCGATCGGGCGCCGTAGATCCGCAGCCGACGGCCCCGCCGCGCGAGGCCTCGCAGATTCAGCGAGTGGTTGGCGCGTTCGACGAGCATCTGCTCAACGTTCAGGAGCTGTCACCCGCGACGCGCCGCCAATACACCCCCTTCGCCGAACACTTTCTGATGGAGCGCTTCGCGGACGGCGACGTCGAGCTGGGCGATTTGAGCGCTGGCGATGTGGTCGGATTCATCAGACGCCAGTCTTCGCGGTTGAGCCCAGCACGAGCGAAGTGCGCAACCATTGCGATGCGCTCGTGTCTGCGCTACTTGCGCTTGCGCGGTGATGTCGTGATCGACTTGGCTGCGGCAGTGCCAACCGTCCCGAACTGGTCAATGACAGCCATCCCACGGGCCATTGCCCCGGATGACCTGCGGGCCGTCTTGGATGGTTGCCGCCGCGACACGGTTGTCGGGCGCAGGGACTACGCCATATTGCTGCTGTTGGCTCGTCTGGGCCTTCGCGCAGGTGAGATCGTGTCCCTCACCCTTGACAGCGTCGATTGGGACCGTGGGTGCCTCACGGTGGTCGGCTCCAAGGGCGGTCAACACTCGGAACTGCCCTTGCCTGCGGACGTCGGAAGCGCCATCGCGGAATACCTTCGGCGAGGCCGGCCGCGCAGCGACTGCCGCCGGCTGTTTCTGCGCGTCACTGCACCAATCGGCGGCCTGGGCTCACAGACCAACATCGGCTCCGTCGTGGGCGCCGCCATCGCGCGAGCGGGGGCCAGCCCTCCGCACCATGGCGCCCATCAGTTTCGCCATGCGTTGGCCTGCGAGATGTTGCGCCATGGTGCCAGCCTGACCGAGGTCGGCAGCCTGCTGCGGCACCAGCACCAGAAGACCACGGCGATCTACGCGAAGGTTGACTTCTCGGCCCTGCGCGCCCTCAGCCTCGCATGGCCGGAGGTGGCACGATGAACACGCTGCGCACACTGCTGGAAGACTACCTCGCCATGCGCCGCGCCTTGGGGTTCAAGCTGCGCACCGACGGAACTGGTTTGACGACCTTCGTCTCGTACTTGGAGGCCGCCGGAATCGATCACATCACGAACGAGATCGCGTTGTCGTGGGCGCGACTGCCGCAGTCGGTGCAGTCCGTCCAACTGGCCAGACGACTGGGTTTTGTACGCGGCTTTGCTCGCTACTGCAGCGCATTTGACACACGTACGCAGGTTCCACCGCCCGATCTGATCCCGGCCACGCGAGTTCGACGACCGCCCCACTTCTTCAGCGACAGCGACATCGAGCAGCTGCTGCACGCAAGCTTGGCGCTCCCCCCGGTGGGCGGCTTGCGGCGCTGGACATTTCACTGCCTGTTTGGCCTTCTCAGCGTTTCGGGTCTTCGCATCGGCGAGGCGATCGCCCTGACCTTCGAGGATGTGGATCTGCAGGAAGCGATCCTCACGATCCGGTCCTCCAAGTTCGGGAAGTCTCGGCTCGTTCCCATGCACAGCAGCACGGTTGCCGTGCTGGCCGACTACATGCGGCGCAGACAGGCGCTTCATCCTGCGCGTCCGGCCGATCATGTGTTCGTCAATGAGCGCGGCACACCCCTGAGCCACGATCAATCGATCGACACCTTTCAGCACCTGCTCGAGGGTATCGGCGTATCCCCTCAGCGCATCGGGCGACGACCTCACCTGCACGATCTTCGGCACCGTTTCGCAATGAAGACGATCATGCAGTGGTACCGAGACGGTCAGGATGCACAGCGAAGATTGCCGGTGTTGTCGGCGTACCTCGGTCATACCGAGCCTCGCGACACGTATTGGTACCTCTCGGCGTGCCCCGAACTTATGGGCCTCGCCCGCGAGCGACTCGAGCGGCATTGGGAGCACAGGCCATGATGGCAGCACCCAGCTTCGCCGCTGTGCTCACGCGGTTTTTCACCCAACGCCTTATGCAGCAGCGGCACGCCAGCCCGCACACGGTGGGCTCGTATCGCGACACGTTCCGCTTGCTGCTGAGGTTCGCCACGGCCAGAACCGGCAAGGCGCCTTCGAAGCTTGCCTGGCAGGACATCGATGCGCCGCTGATCAGTGCCTGTCTCGACGACATGGAGACCAGCCGCGGCATCACGGCGCGCTCGCGCAACCTGCGGCTCACGGCGATCCGATCCTTGTTCAGGTACGCCGCCTTCGAGCTGCCGGAGCACGCGCAACAAATACAGCGTGTCTTGGCGATCCCGAGCAAGCGCTGCACTCAGCTACAGATCGGCTACCTGAGCCGGGAAGAAGTCGATGCGCTTCTGGCGGCGCCGGAACAAGGGACGTGGGCCGGCAGACGCGATCATGCCTGGATCTTGCTCGCGGTTCAGTCAGGCTTGCGCCTGTCGGAGCTGACGGGGATCACGCGCGCCGACATCCATCTGGGCACCGGGGCGCACGTGCGCGTTGTGGGCAAGGGGCGCAAGGAACGATGCACGCCGTTGACGCAGCAGACGGCGGCAGTTCTGCGGTCGTGGCTCGAGGAGCCCACACGAGGCGACGGTCAGACCGCGTTCCCCAACCGCGAAGGCGGTCGCCTGAGCAGTGACGGCGTCCAATACCTGCTTGCCAAGCACGTCGACCTGGCCCGGCAGAGCTGTCCTTCGCTGCGCACCAAGCGCGTCTTCCCGCACTTGCTAAGGCACACGGCGGCGATGAACCTTCTGCAGGCCGGCGTCGACACGACCGTCATTGCCATGTAACTGGGCCACGAGTCGGTCGAGACGACCCACGTCTATTTGAACGCCGACCTGGAACTGAAGCGGCAAGTGCTGGCCAAGACAGCCCCGCCTGGCTCCACTGCTGCGACTTTCCGGCCTGACGACGCGTTGCTCACGTTCTTGAACAACCTGTAGTGCAGGAAGCTATGCCGAGTTTGTGCCGTGGATCGACGGTCACGACCGAGGGGACTCGATCCTGGCCACCGAATG
>JBBQJA010000120.1:0-2339 GCA_038325465.1 Hyphomicrobiales bacterium
CGACAAAGCCGCTATCGCTTGTCCAAGGCGCGCCATGGGGCATTTGCTCGGCTCTGGGGTCCGGTTCGGCCAGGCGGGCCATGTCATGGTGGCTGGTGAAGGCATCGAAACCATTCTGTCGTTGCGACAGGTGATGCCATCTATGCCCATGATTGCTGGACTTTCAGCCGCCCATCTCGCCGCCATCCACTTTCCCGCCGACCTGCGCTGCCTATATGTCGCGCGCGATGACGACCCCGCCGGGACGTCGGCATTGTCGACCTTGGCCGCGCGCTGTGAGCCGTTGGGCATTGCCGTCATGCCGCTTGAACCCCTACTCGACGATTTCAACAGCGACCTTACCGCCTATGGAATGGAGCGCTTGGCGTCCGCCATCCGGGTGCAGCTCAGTGCCGCCGATGCCGTGCAATTTCTCAGACGATGAGCGAAGCTGGCCGGTAGGTGGGGGATTGTCCGGGGCAGTGGGGCGCCTGACCACCTCTCCCGGTCCTTGAAGGTCGCCGCGCCCTCGGCCTTCGGGAGGGGGCGACTGCGGCAGCGGGCACGGGCACCGCAATGGCTGCGCTGCGGCTATTTTCCGCCGGGGCATATCCTTGGTCGCGTTGCTCCAAATGCCCTTTGCATCGCGAAACAAAATAGCGTTGCTTCGCCATCCTCCGCTGGCGCTTCGGCCGCGCGTTTCCGCGCGGTGCAGGCCCGAGCCCGCTGCCACCGGTCGTCGCCACGAAGGCCGCGAGAGGCGCGGCTCAGGACACGGAGACCAACATGGCAAGCGCCCACGATCTTCCCTTTGAAGACAACACCCCCGAACTCGGCTCAACCGCCTATCTTCTCCAGGAAATGCAGCTTTACGGCTATCGGCCCTTCGAAGACGAACCCGATGGCAGGCCGCTTCCCGACGCCCGGCTTGCAGGCGGCGCAGTCGCAGACATGTTTGACGGCCTGGTCTCGGCCTTGATCGACACCCGCATTGAGCCGGATCTCGAAGACCTGCTCTGGAATGTCGTCAACATCTTCCACCGCGCCGGCGAACGGGTCGAACGCGATCTCGACGACAATGAACAGGCGCAGAAACGGCTCCAGCGCGAACAGGATGGCAGCGAGGTGCGCTCGGTCGAACTCGAACGCCAGATTGTTGAAGGCATCTCCCTCATCGAACGCCGCGACACGATGGAATTCTTCCGCGAAACCGCCGCCGATCAATTCCGAATCCACGCCCGCAAGGCCTGGACGCCGCGATCCGGATCACGCGTCAACCGCAAGGCTATGACCTCGGCCATCATCGACAGCCGCGACTTTCTCGACAAGCGTGCCCGAGAAAATGCCCGCGTGCTGCTGCCCGAAGGCACCCGTATCGCCTTCACCGGTGGCCCCGACTGCAACGATCACTCGGCTATCTGGGATGTCCTCGACCGGGTTCATGCGCGTCATGCCGACATGGTCCTGCTGCACGGCGCAACGCCAACTGGTGCCGAACGCGCTGCTGCCTGCTGGGCCGATACACGCCGCGTGCCACAAGTCGCGTTCCGTCCCGACTGGAATCGCCACAAGAAGGCCGCGCCGTTCAAACGCAACGATCGTATGCTCGAAGCTCTGCCAGTAGGTCTGGTCGTATTTCCGGGCACCGGCATCCAGGACAACTTGGCTGACAAGGCACGCAAGATGGGCATTCCGCTCTGGGATTTTAGGGAGCGCCGGTGAAAACGTTGGCTTCGTAAAGTCCAACGATACGCTCGGATGAGCAGTGTGGGCCGTCGATCAGGGCCGAACATTTGGCAGTAAGGCAATGAATGACCGGCCCTGACAAAAGCATCAGCGCAGCTAGGCTGGCTGACGCTCGCGAGCGATCTCCGACGAATTTTTTCCGGGTGGCCCCAATTGGTCTTGTACCGCGTTGCCGAAAATTACCTCCCCTGACGATCACTCTCGCCGGTGCAGTAATCAACTCATTCTTCAGTCCTCAACCTAATCGGGCATAGGAAGCCAACGATGGCGAACCAATCGGGCCGAGGCTTCGCCGATACAAACCAGTGATGTTCCTCGGTCGTCGTGATCCTCGGCAGAACGGTCGGCAGTATAGGAATAAGTGATTTGATACGGTCCGCGCTCATCGATTGATGCTTGATAGCATCGATGGTGAGGCCCTCCGTATGTCTTACTGACGGCAAAGCGCACGGATGAGCTTTCGAAGCGCCAGCCTGCCGCTATTTGCGATTGGGAGAGATGAACAGATCGGGATACCCACTGCGGTTGATACCCCGCATCCCTGTCGATATTCCTCCGTGCCCGATCGGCGGGAGAAAATTGGTACGGCATGGATCCACTCGTGTCGTAGACCA
>JBBQJA010000121.1:0-2328 GCA_038325465.1 Hyphomicrobiales bacterium
GGTGGCCACCGGGGACGAGGCCTTTCGCCGGGCTGGCGCAAAGGCTGCCGAGGTTCGTCAGGCCGAAGTCATTGCCAATCCGGCCAATACCGTGATGCAGGGCACGCTGATCGAGGCGGCCCTGGAGACCGCAGTCAGCACCGATCTCGCCGGCAATGTCGCGGCCATCGTCAGCCATGATGTCTGGTCGTTCGACATGAGCCGGGTCTTGATCCCACGTGGCTCACGTCTCTTTGGGCGCTACGAGTCTGACGTATCCCCCGGTCAGCGTCGGGTGCTGATCGCCTGGGACCGGTTGGTCACCACCGATGGTCAATCGGTAACCCTTGCCGCCTATGGCACCGACCGGATCGGACGCTCCGGCCTGCCGGGAACCGTGCGCAATCACTTCTTGCAGCGCTTTGGCACCGCAGCCCTGATCTCTGTGATTGGCGCTGTCCCGGACGTCGCTGCCGCAAAATACACGGGTAACGAGGTGGCCTCGGATACGGCCGAAAATGTTGGCAACGATCTCGGCGAAGCGGTCAACACCGTGATGGCCGATTATCTTCGCATCCCGCCGACGATCAGCGTTACCCAAGGTGCTGTCGTGATGGTCAGAGTTGATGCCGACATCGAGTTCTATTGATGAGCTACCTTGATACCTATCTCGGGCAGCTCGATGCGGGGCTTTCTGACCCTGCCGTCATGGAACTTGCGATCAACGCCGATGGCAGCATCTGGGTCGAGCGCGCAGGGCAGATCCATATGACCCCAAGCGGTCTGCCCGCCGTCCCCGCACGGTCAGTCCGCGATCTCGCCTCGCAGATCGCGAATTCGACCTCGAACACCTTCACGCAAAGCGCACCCCTGGTTTCTGCCGCCGTGCGCTACGGCGATCTGATGCTGCGCTGTCAGGTGGTGGGATCCCCCGCCGTAGCCAGCGGAACCGTGATCGGCATCCGGATTTTTCGAGCGCGACAGGGCGATACGCGCCGCGCGGCGCGGACGTTTCATTTCCTGCGGGGGCAGGAAAGCTCCCTCGAAGAAGAGCGCCGCGCCATGGTGGCGGATATTCGCGCCGGGTCCGAAGGGTCCGATGTCGATGCCTTCCTTGGCAAACTCGTGTCCGAGCGGCTGAATGTCATCGTCTCGGGCGGAACCTCGACCGGCAAGACCGAACTTGGCCGCAAGTTGTTGGAAATGGTGGCACCCGATGAGCGGATCGTCACCATTGAGGATTCGCTCGAACTTTTGCCCGGCCAGCCAAATACCGTCAGCCTGATTGCGCAACGCGATGAGGCCTCGCCCCGCTCGGCGGCCAAACTTTTGCAGGCCACGCTGCGGCTACGGCCCGACCGGATCATCTTGGGCGAATTGCGCGGGTCCGAAGCCTCGACATTCCTCGATGCGATCAACACCGGGCATTCCGGGTCCTTCACCACCCTGCACGCCCATTCGGCGCGAAAGGCGATGGACCGGCTGGCGCTTCTGGTGATGGCGCAAGGCACCAAGCTCAGCTTTGCCGAAGTCATCCGCTACCTTCAAACCTCGATCGACGTGATCCTGCAGATGGGTCGCGTCGGCGACCAGCGCGGCATCATGGAGATGTATTTCCCCGGACTGGACGACTGACCCAGTTGCCGCCCTCCCCCCACATTCCACCTTTCTACCCGCAGGTTCCCCTATGGAAAACGATATTGATCCGATCAAAGAACACCCGAAATCCGAGCGGACGGAGACAGAACGCGCCGCTACCGAGCGCCCGAAGGTGTATTTGTCGGTCCGTTTGTCCTTCTCGGGGACTGCGCAGGAATTCGAAGATCCCCGTCAAGCGGGCGAGGCGTTTTTCCGCGCCGATCCAGCCGAACGGCCGTCAGTCGCCCATATTGACGGCAATACCGCCCGCACCATGGCCAGGACAGAAATCCACGGAGTGCATGAGAGCGGTGAGACGCGGTATTTCAAATCGCTGCCAGACTCGCATGCACCCGACGCCGAATTCCGCGCAGGCTTTTTGAATGCAATGGAGACGTCATTGACCGAACGCCTGAGCAAGGTCGAATGGGGCAAGGACGGTCCATCCGAGATCGAACGGATGGATGCAGGCCTGAGAGACGATCTTGAAGTCTTCGCACGCAGAGAGCCGGAAAAGGCTGCAGCCCTCTGGGCAGATCATAGCAATGAAGCGGCTCCGGGGCCCGAATTGCGGGCGGCGCTGCAATCCCGGGACGCAGATGCCGATCGACAGATGGCAGCCTATTCCGCCGCGCTTGCGGAAAAACCCCCCGTCATCGCCGCCGGTGAGTGGGTCACGACCGACACAAATGTCGAACTGCGCCCCGTCGC
>JBBQJA010000122.1:0-2187 GCA_038325465.1 Hyphomicrobiales bacterium
GGCCACTTACAACGGGCGCCGTCACATCACGACCGGCAAAATCGCGATCAACAGCGCCGCCGACATGGCCGGGTTCAAGCTGCGTGTCCCGCCCATCGACGTGTTTCAGGCAATGGCGACGGCCTGGGGCGCACGCCCGACACCGATCAACTTCAACGAGCTTTATGTTGCGCTGAGCCAGGGTGCCGTTGACGGGCAGGAAAACCCGCTGCCGACGATTGAAAGCGCGAAGCTGCACGAAGTGCAGAAATACCTGATCCTCAGCGGGCATATCATCACCCCCCGGCTGATTGTGGTGAACGAGGCGATCTGGCAGGAAATGACCAATGCGGAGCGCGATCTTGTCACCGACGCCGTGCGTATCGGAGCGGATTGGCAGACCGCTGAAATTCTGTCGCGAGAGGAAGGTCTGGTTGAAACATTGCGCAGCGCAGGCATGACAGTGATCGAACCCGATCTAGAAAGCTTTCGAAAGCCGGTGCTGGACACGGTTCCGGCCCTGTTCGCAGAACGCTGGGGCGCTGACACTTGGGGCCGCATTCAAGGTATCTGATCTCACTCGGTTTGCCGGGCCACCCGCCGTTGCAGGTGGCCCGTGCCCTTTCAGGAGTCTGCAATGAATGTTTTGACCCGTGTGGCCGACCGCACGCTTGTCTTTGCCTGCAATACGTCTTTGCTGCTGCTGCTGCTGGTCGTGATGGCAGGGGTGGTATCGCGCGCCCTTGACCGGCCGGTTGTCTGGAGTGACGAGCTTTCGCGCTTTCTGATGGTATGGCTGTCCTTTCTTGGATGGACACTTGCAACCCGAAACCACGCGCACATCCGTGTGGGGCTGGTTCTGGACCGTCTGCCTTCGCGTGCGCAACGCGCGGTCGAGGCGGTGATACAGGCGATCACCGGTAGTATCGGGCTCGCCTTCATCTGGTACGGCCTGATGCTGACGGGTCGAAACGCGGGTGTGCAGGCGGTCACCATGCCAATCCCTGCGGGACTTCTTTATGTACCGCTGCTCTTTACGGGGGTGGTCATGGCGCTTGAAGGGTATGTGCGTGCCTGGCGGCATCTGCGCGGCGCGCCTCACGTCGGCTTTGGCGATGGGGATGCGCCATGACGCTTTTGATGACCTGGATCTGTGCGGGCTGGATCATCACGATCCTGATCGGCGTGCCGCTTTTGACGTCGATGCTGATCGCGTCTTTCGCCTTTGTCGTACTCGGTGGCCTGCCGCCCGAAATCATTCCGCAAAAGGTTGCGCGATCGGTAGATTCGTTCCCGATCGTCGCGGCGCCGTTGTTCATTCTGATGGGCAACATCATGAACTCGGCGGGGATCACGGATCGAATCTTCGTCTTTGCCAAGGCCGTCGTCGGTTGGCTGCGTGGCGGGCTATGCCATGCGAACATTATCGCAAGCGTGATCTTTGCCGGAATGGCCGGGTCGGCGGTTGCTGAGGCGGGGGCGCTTGGCACGATCGAGATCAAGGCAATGAAAGATGACGGCTATGATCCTGCACTGGCGGCCTCGGTTTCTGCCGCTTCCGCGACCATCGGGCCGATCATTCCGCCTTCGCTTCCGATGGTGATTTATGGGGTTACGGCCGATGTCTCGATCGGACGGCTGTTTCTGGCCGGTCTGTTGCCGGGGCTTCTGATGGCGGCTGCGCTGATGGCGATGGTGGTTTATATCGCCCGCAAACTCGACCTTCCGCGCACGCCATTTCCGACCATGCCGCAGGTCTGGGTTGCGTTCCGCGACTCGTTCTGGGCGCTGATGACGCCGGTGGTCCTGTTGGCGGGGATGTTCAGCGGATACTTCACCCCGACCGAGGCAGCAGCCGTTGCGACCTGCTATGCGCTTTTCCTTGGCATGTTCGTCTACCGGGGATTTGACCTGCGCTCCCTGCCGGATCTTCTGCGCCAGACGGCAGAGACAACAGGGGTTGTGATGGGCCTTGTCATGGCCGCAGGTGCCTTCGGCTGGTGCATGTCGCTGAGCGGGATACCGCAGAAACTGGGGCCCCTTCTGGTCGAAGTGCTGGGCAATCCGATCCTGTTCCTGTTGGCGGTCAACATCTTTCTGCTTGCCGTCGGGTGCTTCATCGAGGCGCTTGCTGCCATGCTGATCCTTGTTCCGATCCTCGCTCCTGCGGCCGCCGCGCTTGGGATCGACCCGGTTCAGTTCGGGGTG